>NZ_AP023247.1:0-600000 GCF_016756535.1 Mesorhizobium sp. 131-2-1
AGGGTACAAAAGGACAAGGAACTCGATCATGCAGAGCGGCATCGAAAGGGAGCTAACGAGTGAACTCCCATTCCCAACAACATTCGTCGGAGGGGACAGCATGGCGGCTTCCAGCGACGCGGAACAGAAGTTCGAGCGCGTCAAGACCCAGCTGAAGGCACGCCTGGGAGCCGAGGTCTATTCAAGCTGGTTCGGCCGGATGAAGGTCGCGGAGGCGTCCCGGGGGATTGTCCGCATCTCCGTACCCACGGCCTTCCTGCGTTCGTGGATCAACGGCCATTATCTCGACCTGATCGCGGAACTGTGGAAGCACGAGGATCCCGAGGTCCTCAAGATCGAGATCGTCGTGCGCACCGCCACGCGCCAGACGCGCAACGGCGTCGAGCCAGAGGTGGCGCCGGCGCGTAAGATGACCCGACAGACGCAGACGGCGCTCGCCGCGGGCACCGCCGCGACAGGCAGGGTGGAACGGGCGCCGGCGCCGCGCCCGGGCGTGCCCGCCGAAACCGAGTTCCGGCACAATGTGCTGGGGTCGCCGCTCGATCCGCGCTACACCTTCAATTCCTTCATCGAAGGCCCGTCGAACCGGGTGGCCTTCGCCGCCGCCAAGGCGGTGGCGGAATCGCAGTCGAGCGCGGTGCGCTTCAACCCGCTTTTCCTCCATGCAACGGTCGGTCTCGGCAAGACGCATCTTCTGCAGGCGATCGCGGCGGAATCGCTGATGCACAACCCGAAATCGCGCGTCGTCTACCTGACGGCCGAGTATTTCATGTGGCGCTTCGCCACCGCCATCCGCGACAACAATGCGCTGACGCTGAAGGAGCAGCTGCGCGATATCGATCTCCTGATCATCGACGACATGCAGTTCCTGCAGGGCAAGTCGATCCAGCATGAGTTCTGCCACCTGATCAACATGCTGCTCGACAGCGCCAAGCAGGTGGTGGTCGCAGCCGACCGGCCGCCGTCGGAGCTGGAGTCGCTGGAGCCGCGCGTGCGCTCCCGCCTCAATGGCGGCGTGGCGCTGGAAATGTCGGCGCCGGACTTCGCCATGCGCATCGGCATGCTGAAGCTGCGCCTCGCCACGGCCAAGGTCGACGACGCCTCGCTCGACATTTCGGAAGAGATCCTCAACCATGTCGCCCGCACGGTGACCGGCAGCGGACGCGAGCTGGAAGGCGCCTTCAACCAGCTCCTGTTCAGGCAGTCCTTCGAGCCGCAGATCAGCATCGATCGTATCGACGAGATCCTCGGCCACATCTATCGCTCGGGCGAGCCGAAGCGAGTGCGCATCGAGGACATCCAGCGCATCGTCGCCCGCCACTACAACGTGTCGAAGACCGAGCTTCTGTCCAACCGGCGCACGCGCACCATCGTCAAGCCGCGGCAGGTCGCCATGTACCTGTCGAAGGTGATGACGCCACGCTCGCTGCCCGAGATCGGACGGCGGTTCGGCGGCCGCGACCATACGACCGTGCTGCATGCGGTGCGCAAGATCGAGGACCTTTCGGGCGCCGACAACACGCTGGCGCAGGAACTGGAACTCTTGCGAAGACTGATCAACGACCAGGCTTGAGCGGCAGGGAAAGGGCTGAAGCGCGTCGCGCCTGAAACGGGCTCTGCGACGCGCTTCAGCTTGTTGTTTCTGATGCGTGTCGTTGCCCAAAAACCGCTGCGTAGTTTTGGGCGACATGCGTTAACCGGGACTTCGCGGGCTTTATCCCCAGAAAGCCCGCGCAACCGGTCCGAACCGGTGGCGCGGGCTTGCGTTTGCAGGCTTTTTCCTGTCAGTTTAAGCAGATTCTGAGCCTGTTCAGAGCTTTCGCGGGGCGCCGCTCGCCGGAGACCCGCTCATTCATTCAAGCGAGCCTGTTTCGTCATGCGTGTTATCCTGGAACGGTCAAATCTCCTGAAGTCGCTCAACCATGTCCACCGCGTGGTCGAGCGGCGCAACACCATACCGATCCTGTCTAACGTGCTGCTCAGCGCCGAGGGCGCCAGCCTCGAGATGAAGGCGACCGACCTCGACCTGGAAGTGACCGAAGCCACGCCCGCCAAGGTCGAGCGCGGCGGAGCCACCACCGTCCCGGCGCACCTGCTCTACGACATCGTGCGCAAGCTTGCCGATGGGGCGGAGGTGATGCTGAAGACCGACGAGGACGGTAATGCGATGACCGTCACCTCGGGCCGGTCCAGCTTCCGTCTGCAGTGCCTGCCGCAGTCCGATTTCCCGGAACTCTCGGCCGGCTCCTTCTCGCACATCTTCCGGCTCGATTCGGTCGACCTGAAAGGCCTCATCGAGAAGACGCAGTTCGCCATCTCCACCGAGGAGACGCGCTACTATCTCAACGGCATTTACCTGCACACACATGAAGCCGGCGGCAAGCTGAAGCTGCGTTCCGTGGCGACCGACGGCCACCGCCTGGCGCGCGCCGAGATCGACGCGCCTGCGGGTTCGGAAGGCATGCCGGGCATCATCATCCCGCGCAAGACGGTCAGCGAATTGCAGAAGCTGGTCGACGACCCGGATGTGGCCGTCACCACCGAGCTTTCCGACACCAAGATCCGCTTCACCATCGGCAGCGTCGTTTTGACCTCGAAGCTGATCGACGGCACCTTTCCGGACTATCAGCGCGTCATTCCGACCGGCAACGACAAGAAGCTGATCATCGACCGCCAGAGCTTTGCCGCGGCGGTCGACCGTGTCTCGACAATTTCCTCGGAGCGCGGCCGGGCGGTGAAGCTGTCCATCGCGGAGGGCCAAGTGACGCTCGCTGTCAACAATCCGGATTCGGGCAGCGCCACCGAGGAACTGGCGGCCGACTATTCGTCCGACCCGATCGAGATCGGTTTCAACGCCAAGTATCTGCTCGACGTCGCCGCGCAGCTCACCGGAACGGAAGCGAAATTCATGCTGGCCGATGCCGGCTCGCCGACGCTGATCCACGACATGGCCGACGAGACCGCGCTCTACGTGCTGATGCCGATGCGGGTCTAGACCGCCAACGAGGCGATTTTGCTGCCGTGACCGCAGGTGCAACAAAGCTCCAGCAGCAAACTCACATAAGTAAGCTCACGCTTACCAATTTCCGCAACTACGCGGCACTTTCCGTCGACCTCTCGCCCGGAGCAGTCGTGCTGTCCGGCGACAATGGCGCCGGCAAGACCAATCTGCTGGAGGCGATTTCGTTGCTGACGCCCGGGCGCGGGCTGCGCCGCGCGCCCTATGCCGACCTGGCGCGCGAAGGCGGCGATGGCGGTTTTGCGCTGCATGCCCGCATCGAGGGACCGGAAGGCCAGGTCGAGATCGGCACCGGCATTGCAGGTGGCGACAGCGGCGAAAGCGGCAGGCGCGTGCGGATCAACGGCGCCGCCGCGCGATCGGCCGAGGACATGCTGGAATGGCTGCGGGTCGTCTGGCTGACGCCGGCGATGGACGGCCTGTTCCCCGGGCCGGCCGCCGACCGGCGGCGCTTTCTCGACCGGCTGGTTCTGGCGATCGACCCCGGCCATGGCCAACGCGCGCTCGACTATGAGAAGGCGATGCGAGGCCGTAACCGACTGCTTACGGAAGGATCGCGCGACGGCGGCTGGTTCGACGCCATCGAAACGCAGATGGCGGAGACCGGCGTGGCGATCGCCGCCGCCCGCGCCGAGCTTGTGCGCCTGCTTGCCGCCATGATCGAGCGGCTGCCTTCCAGCGGGCCGTTTCCGCAAGCCGACATCAGCCTCGACGGCGACCTGGAAAACGCGCTCGGCGCTGCGCCGGCGGTCGATGTCGAGGAGCGCTTCCGCCGCGCGCTGGCGAATGGCCGCGACCGCGACCGCGCCGCCGGGCGCACGCTGGACGGCCCGCATCGTTCCGATCTCATGGTGCGGCACAGGCCCAAGGCGATGCCGGCCGAGCTCTGCTCGACCGGCGAGCAGAAGGCGCTGCTGGTCGGCATCGTGGTGTCGCATGCGCGGCTCACCGGCGAGATGTCGGGGATGACGCCGGTCCTGCTGCTCGACGAGATCGCCGCGCATCTGGACAGCGGCCGGCGCGCCGCCCTGTTCTCGATCCTGGAAGAATTGAACTGCCAGGCGTTCATGACCGGAACCGATGCGGCGCTGTTTTCCAGCCTGGAGGGGCGCGCTCAGTTCCTGACCGTCGATCACGGCACCGTTGGGCCAACCAAAGTGTCCTGACAAGCATTTTTGCCCACTATATGGTCCGCTGATGACGACCGCCCTTTCAGACGAAGAGTTGGAGCGCTACGCGCGCCACATCGTGCTGCCGGAAATCGGCGGCGCCGGCCAGCAGAAGCTCAAGCGCGCGCGGGTGCTGGTGATCGGCGCCGGCGGGCTCGGCGCGCCGGTGCTGGAATATCTCGCCGCCGCCGGTGTCGGCACGCTCGGTATTGTCGACGACGACACCGTCTCGCTGTCCAACCTGCAAAGGCAGGTGATCCATGGCACCGACGCCATCGGCGCAGCAAAGACCGACAGTGCCAAAGCAGCAATCGCGCGCATCAATCCCAATGTCGCGGTCGAAATGCACCGTCTCAGGTTGACGGAGAAGAACGCCCCCGCCCTCATTGCCGGCTACGACATCGTGGTCGATGGCTCCGACAATTTCGAGACGCGCTACGCGGTGGCCGATGCCTGTGCGGCGGAAAGCAAGCCGCTGGTGCATGCCGCCGTCGGTCGCTTCGACGGCACGCTGACCGTGCTGAAGCCGTTCGAGACCGGCGCCGACGGCAGGCCCAACCCGGGCTACCGAGACCTCTTTCCCGAAGCGCCGCCACCGGGCCTGGTGCCGTCCTGCGCAGTTGCCGGCGTGATCGGCGCGCTGACCGGTGTCATCGGCACGCTGCAAGCGATGGAGGCGATCAAGCTGATCACTGGCATCGGCGAGCCGCTGGTTGGCCGGCTTTTGCTCTACGACGCGCTCGGCGCGCGCTTCGACACGATCCGCTACAAGAAGGCCTGATCGCATGGACCAGCCAACCGGCGTCCTCGTCGCGCACATTCCACCCGGTTTCGGGCAGTGGGACGAGCTGCTTTCGCTGATCATGCGCGCCTTTGCCTATATGGATGGAGTCATCGATCCGCCTTCCTCGGCGCATCTGCTGACCGCCGAAAAGCTCGAGGAAAAGGCCCGGCATGAAACGGGCTTCCTGGCGCTGCAGGGTGGCCGGATCATCGGCTGCGTTTTCACGCAGGAGCGGCCCGATATTCTCTATGTCGGCAAGCTCGCCGTCGCGCCGGACTTGCGGGGGCAAGGCATCGGCAGGCTGCTGATGCGGGCCGCCGAGGACCTTGCCGTGAGCCACGGCAAGCGCGCCATCGAACTGCAGACGCGCATCGAGCTTTCCGCAAATCACACCGCCTTCGCCCGGCTCGGCTTTGACGAGACCGAACGCACCGCACATGAAGGCTACGACCGGCCGACCTCGATCACCATGCGCAAGGTGCTGCCATGAGCCTCGCGCTCAGCGCCGAAGAACAGGCGATCGCCGCCGGTCGGGACGGCGCGGGAATGGCGATGCGCATCGTTGCCGAAAGCGCCCGCCTGCTCGGCGCGCCGCGACTCATCCCGATCGCCTCGACGCACATAGACGGGGCGCTTTATCACGGCGATTCCGGCACGCTGTTCGCCGAACGGCTCGTCGAGGGCGGCGCGCGGGTCGTGGTGCGCTCGACGCTCAACGTCGGCGCGCTCGACCTGATGGGCTGCTCGCGCATCCGTCTGGAGGAACCACAGCGCGGCATGGCGCTGCGGATGATGGAGGCCTATCGCAAGCTCGGCTGCGAGCAGAGCTGGACCTGCGCGCCCTATCAGGCCGGGCACCGGCCGGCACAGGGCAGCGACGTCGCCTGGGGCGAGTCCAACGCCGTGGTGTTCTGCAATTCGGTGCTCGGCGCGCGCACCAACCGCTATGGCGATTTCCTCGACATCGCCTGCGCCATCACCGGCCGCGCGCCGGACTACGGACTGCACCGCCCGGAGAACCGGCGGGCGCGGCTGGTGTTCGATGTTTCGGGCCTGTCCCCTTCCTTCCTCGCCTCCGAGATCGCCTGGCCGGTGCTTGGCAGCCTCTATGGCCGCGAGGTGGGTAACACCGTCGGCGTCGTCACCGGCGTGGGCAATCATCCAGGCGAGGACGCGCTGAAGGCATTCGGTGCCGCCGCCGCTTCGTCCGGGGCGGTCGGCCTGTTCCACATTGCCGGCGTGACACCGGAGGCGCCCGACGCCGGGACAATTCTCGCCGGCGCCGCGCCGGAAATGGTGATCCGCGTCACGCCCGAAATGGCCGCGAAGGCCCGTGCGGGCCTGTCGACGGCGGTGGCGCCGAAAACCATCGACGCGGTGGCAATCGGCAGCCCGCATCTGTCGCTGGCCGAGTTCGATTTGCTGGAGCGGCTGATCGCCGGGCGGCGGCTCGGCGTGCCGATCTATGCCTGCACCGGCCGCCATGCGCTGTCCGGCCTCGAACAGGGCGGCCGGCGCAAGGCGCTCGAGGCGAGCGGGGTGGTGATCGTTGCCGACACCTGCGTGGTGGTGACGCCGATCATGCCGGAGCTCAGCAACGGCGTGCTGATGACGAACTCGGGCAAGTTCGCGCATTACGCGCCGGGCAACACCGGCTATTCCGTGCTCTACGCCTCCCTGGCCGACTGCGTCGAAAGCGCCGTTCTTGGTAAGCCACGATTTACGGATATTGCCGCATGAGCGCCGCTCCGGAAATACTGGTGCCGGGGCGAGCCGGGCAAGGCGAGGCGCTGGTGCTGACGGCGCCGATCAGCTTCTGGGGCGGCGTCGACCCGAAGACCGGCCGCATCGCCGATGTCCGCCATCCGCAGCATGGCGAGACCATTTCCGGACGGGTGCTGTTCCTGCCGGGCACGATCGGTTCGTCCTCGGCCTCGGCCGTGCTGATGGAGCTTGTCCACAATGGCCGGGCGCCTGCCGCGCTGGTGCTGCACGAGCCGGACGCCATCCTCCTGCTCGGGCTCATCGTCGCCAGGGAGATGGGCTGGGAGACGCCGATGGCGATCCAGCTCGGGCGCGGTCAATTCGACCATTTTCGCGGCCGAGTGATCACCATTGCGGCGGATGGATCGATAAGGCTGCGTGCCGAAACGTCATGACCATCCGCATTCGTCCCGCGTCAACGAATGATGCCCTTCACGTCGCCGCGATCGTGGACATCGCTGGACACGGCATCGAGCTCGAAAGCTGGATCAGGGACAGCGGCGACAATCACGCGGCCCTGGAGGCGGCGCGCAGGGCGGCATCCGCGGATGCCAATTCGCCCTATCATTTCTCCAAAGCTCACCTCATTGAGGTCGACGGTGCCGTTGCCGGCGGACTGGTTGGAGAGGTGCTCACAGGGAATGACGACTATGCGGCGGAAATTTCACCCGCGCTCATGCCGCTCGTCACGCTGGAAACGCGGTTGGTCGGCTATTGGTTGATCCTTGCGATCGCCGTCTATCCCGAATACCGCGGCCGGGGACTTGCAAGGCGGTTGCTTGCAGAAGCCGCTGAACTCGCTGTCGCGGCCGGAGCAAAAGGCCTCTGCCTCACCGTCGAAGACAACAATCTTGCGGCGATCTCCGTGTACGACAGGCTTGGCTTCGTCACCGCCGACAGGCTTCCCTGGGTTGCGTACGGCGGCAGGAGCGGCCCACGCGAATGGGTTATGATGAGGCGCGACTTCTAGCTCATGTCCTGAGTGGCAGCACGCGGTCCGGCGGACGGTGGCCGTCGAAGAAGGCGCGGATGTTGATGATCACCTTCTCGCCCATGTCGATGCGACCTTCGAGCGTCGCCGAACCCATATGCGGCAGCAGCACGACCTTGCCCTTTGCGGCGAGCTTCAGCAGCTTGCTGTTCAGCGCCGGCTCGTGCTCGTAGACGTCGAGCCCGGCGCCGGCGATCTTGCCGTCGTGGATCAGCTTGATCAGCGATTCCTCGTCGATGATGTCGCCGCGCGCGGTGTTGACGATGTAGGCAGAGGGCTGCATCAGCGCCAGGCGTCGCGCCGACAACAGATGGAAGGTCGCCGGCGTCGACGGGCAGTTGACCGAGATGATGTCCATGCGGGCCAGCATCTGGTCGAGGCTTTCCCAGTAGGTCGCTTCCAACTCTTCCTCGACCGCCGGCAGCACGCGGTGGCGGTTGTGGTAGTGGATCGACAGGCCGAAGGCCTTGGCGCGCCGGGCGACGGCGGTGCCGATGCGGCCCATGCCGACGATGCCGAGTCGTTTTCCCCAGATGCGGCGGCCAAGCATCCAGGTCGGCGACCAGCCGGCCCATTTCTTGTCGCCGGTGAGCACGTTGGCGCCTTCCGCCAGCCGCCGCGGCACCGCCAGCATCAGCGCCATGGTCATGTCGGCGGTATCCTCGGTCAGCACGTTCGGCGTGTTGGTGACGGTGATGCCCTTCTTCGCCGCCGCCGCCACGTCGATCTTGTCGACGCCATTGCCGAAATTGGCGATCAGCTTGAGATTATCGCCGGCCTGGGCGATCAGCGCGGCGTCGATGTTGTCGGTGATCGTCGGCACCAGCACATCGGCTTCCTTGACGGCGTCGACAAGCTCCGGCTGCGTCATCGGCCGATCTTCGACATTCAGCCGCGCGTCGAACAGCTCGCGCATGCGGGTTTCGACGGGATCGGGCAGCTTGCGCGTGATGACGACGAGGGGCCTTTTCTTGCCTGCCATTGTTTCCTCGAACCCGATCTCGTTGAGACCTCTTTAACCAAGACAGGCGAAACTTGAAGCCGGTCGCGGTGCCAAGCCACTCCTGTAACAAGCGGTGCCGCCGAAGACAAAGAAAAAGGGGCGCCGGTGCCGACGGGCAGGCGCCGAAAGGAATGAAAGTGTCTGGTTTCGCGTCGCTTCGCCTGGCCGTCAGCGCGGCCGTTCTCGGCGCTCTCCTTTGTTCTCCGCAGCAGGTGGCGGCACAGGGCGCGGCCGCCCCGGCGCAGACGGTCACGCTGGGTCCCAGCGGCCTTCCCTTGCCGCGTTTCGTCAGCCTGAAATCGGGCCGCGTCAATTCGCGCGTCGGCCCCGGCGCCAACTATTCCGTCGACTGGATGTACTTGAAGGCAGGCCTGCCTATGGAAATCATCCAGGAGTTCGACACCTGGCGCCGCGTGCGGGATGCCGACGGCTCGGAGGGTTGGATCAACCAGTCGCTGCTTTCGGGCCGACGTACCGCGATCGTCGCGCCCTGGCAGCGCAGCAAGGGGGGCCGAATCAACCTGCTTGACGATCCCGACAAGGACGCAGGCGTCGTCGCCATCCTCGAGCCGGGCGTCATGGGCTCGATCAAGAAGTGCGACGGTCAATGGTGCGAAATGACCTTCGAAGGCCACACCGGCTGGCTGCAGCAGTCGGTCGTCTGGGGCGCCTATCCGGGCGAGCGGGTCAAGAACTAGTCCGTCCCGGCAGGTCCAGGGACCTCGCGGCGGCCGATGCGGCCAAGATGGGTGTCCTGGAAACCGCTGGGCAGCTTGAGGCCGTAGCCGAGCGCGCGGTCGATGGCGATGTGGGCAATCCAGATCAGCGCGATCGCCATCGCCATGGAACTGCCGAGGACGTATCCGGCCAGCGCCAGGAAAAGCGGGACGATCAGCATGTGCAGGGCGTTGTAGGCGATGGCGCCGACGCGCGGTCCGGCGAGGTAGCCCAGCATCGACAGATCCGGCGCCAGGATGAGCAGCGCGAACAGCCACCATGACGTGCCCGTCATCGCATAGAGGACGATGGCCGCCGCCGCAGCGACACACCATTCGAGCCTTACTGCGAGATCGACAGGCCGCATCGGAAGCGGATCAGTCGCGCCGCTTCGGGCGCAGCCTCACCACGATATCGACATTGGCGATTTCCATGCCCTGCGGAGGCTCCGGCAGGTTGGAGACAGTCACCGGGCCGCTGGCGATATCGAAGATCCTGTTTTCGCCTTCGATATAGAAATGGTGGTGGTCGGAAGTATTGGTGTCGAAATAGGTCTTCGACCCCTCGACGGCGAGGATGCGCAGCAGGCCCGCCTGGGTGAACTGGTGAAGGGCGTTGTAGACGGTGGCCAGCGACACCGGCACGCCGGCGGCGATCGCCTCCTCATGCAGTTCCTCGGCCGACAGATGGCGATCGCCCTTGGCAAACAGCAGATCGGCCAGCGCAACGCGCTGGCGTGTCGGCCTCAGGCCGGCCTCGCGAACCCGCTTGTCCACAGCGACATTATCCTTCCGGCAGCCCTGATCCATCTATCCCGTCGAAGCTCACGCTTTCGGCCCAAAAACACGCCCAGAGTGGCGAAAAAACGTCATCGGCCGAAACTGGACACGTTCCGACATATATTCTGTCGGCCGAATGCGATCAATAGAGCAAGACGCTTGTGCACCCGCGCGCATTGACCCGGGCAGATGGGCAGGTTAAGCGCAAACGCCGGTTTCCGGCCTTGGAAAGATTGTGTTAGGAAGCCAACGACAAGGGCGCCCACCGCCCGGGACGATCACGGGGACGAAATTGATGGCGGGTTCGAAGTCCAGCTACGATTATGAAGAACTGCTTGCCTGCGCCCGCGGCGAGTTGTTCGGACCGGGCAACGCGCAGCTGCCCTATCCGCCGATGCTGATGTTCGACCGCATCACCGAGATCAGCGAGACCGGCGGCGCATTCGACAAGGGCTTCATCCGCGCCGAATTCGACATCAAGCCGGACCTGTGGTTCTTCGCCTGCCATTTCATCGGCAATCCGATCATGCCGGGCTGCCTCGGCCTCGACGCCATGTGGCAGCTGACCGGCTTCTATCTCGGCTGGCTCGGCGAGCCGGGCAAGGGCATGGCGCTGTCGACCGGCGAGGTGAAGTTCAAGGGCATGGTGACCCCGTCGGTCAAGAAGGTGGAATACGGCATCGACTTCAAGCGCGTGATGCGCGGGCGCCTGGTGCTCGGCATCGCCGATGGCTGGCTGAAGGCGGACGGCGAACCCATATACGCGGCGACGGATCTGAAAGTGGGTCTGTCCAAGCAACCGGCGGCGGCTTGACCGGCGCCATTGTCGTGCCGCGCGCCCTTGAGATGCGGGATAGCGTAGCATTTTGATTTTGCGTATGAGCCCCAGCGAAAACCGACTACGGTTTTCGGGGCCATGGGCCGGAAGGAGTTGCGAATGAGACGGGTCGTAGTGACGGGCCTCGGCATCGTGTCGTCGATCGGCAACAATGCCAATGAGGTGCAGGCCTCGCTGCATGATGCCAAATCGGGCATCAGCTTTTCCAATTCCTTCGCCGAACACGGTTTCCGCTGCCAGGTCTGGGGCGCGCCGACGCTCGATCCGTCGGCAATGATCGACCGGCGCGCCATGCGTTTCCTGTCGCAGGGCGCGGCCTGGAACCATGTCGCCATGGACCAGGCGATTGCCGACGCCGGGCTTGGCGAGAGCGACATCACCAACGAGCGCACCGGCATCGTCATGGGCTCGGGCGGCCCCTCCACCCGCACCATCGTCGAAGCGGCCGAGACCACGCTCAAGAACGGCAGCCCCAAGCGCATCGGCCCGTTCGCTGTGCCGAAGGCGATGTCGTCGACGGCCTCGGCCACTTTGGCCACCTGGTTCAAGATTCACGGCGTCAACTATTCGATCTCGTCGGCGTGCTCGACCTCCGCGCACTGTATCGGCAATGCCTATGAGCTCATCCAGTGGGGTAAGCAGGACGTGATGTTCGCCGGCGGCCACGAGGATCTCGACTGGACGATGTCGGACCTGTTCGACGCGATGGGCGCCATGTCGTCGAAGTACAACGACAAGGCATCCACCGCTTCCCGCGCATATGACGTCAACCGCGACGGCTTCGTCATCGCTGGCGGCGCCGGCGTGCTGATCCTGGAGGAGTTGGAGCACGCCAAGGCGCGCGGCGCCAAGATCTATGCCGAAATCGTCGGCTACGGCGCGACCTCGGACGGCTACGACATGGTGGCGCCTTCCGGCGAAGGCGCGGTGCGCTGCATGCGCCAGGCGCTCGCCACGGTGTCCTCGCCGGTCGACTACATCAACACGCACGGCACCTCGACGCCGGTCGGCGATTCCAAGGAAATGGGCGCCATCCGCGAGGTGTTCGGCGACAAGATGCCGTTCATCACCTCGACCAAGTCGCTGACCGGCCATTCGCTGGGCGCCGCCGGCGTGCAGGAATCGATCTACTCGATCCTGATGATGCAGGGCGGTTTCATCGGCGAGAGCGCCCATATCGACGAGCTCGATCCGGAATTCGAAGGCATGCCGATCGTGCGCAAGCGCATCGACAACGCCAGGATCGACACCGTTTTGTCCAATTCCTTCGGTTTCGGTGGCACCAACGCAACGCTGATTTTCCAGCGCTATTCCGCATAAGGATCGCCAGTCATGGACGGACTGATGAAGGGCAAGCGCGGGCTTGTCATGGGTGTCGCCAACGACCATTCGATCGCCTGGGGCATTGCCCGGAAACTGTCCGAGCACGGCGCCGAGCTCGCCTTCACCTATCAGGGCGACGCCTTCGGGCGTCGGGTCAAGCCGCTGGCCGAAAAGCTCGGCGCATCGCTGGTGGTGCCTTGCGACGTCGAAGACAGCGCTTCGGTCAGCGCCACCTTCGAAACGCTCGGCAAGGAATGGGGCGGGCTGGACTTCGTCGTCCATGCCATCGGCTTTTCCGACAAGAACGAGCTCAAGGGCCTCTACGCCGACACCAGCCGCGACAATTTCGTCCGCACCATGGTGATCTCCTGCTATTCCTTCACCGAGGTCGCACGCAACGCCGCGCCGCTGATGACGGATGGCGGCTCGATGATCACGCTGACCTATGCCGGTTCGGTCCGGGTGATGCCGAACTACAATGTCATGGGCGTCGCCAAGGCCGGGCTGGAAGCCAGCGTGCGCTATCTCGCCAACGACTACGGCCCGCGCGGTATCCGGGTGAACGGAATCTCAGCTGGGCCGGTGCGTACGCTCGCCGGCGCCGGAATCTCGGACGCGCGCCACATGTTCTCCTACCAGCAGCGCAACTCGCCGCTGCGCCGCACGGTGACCATCGACGAGGTCGGCGGCTCGGCGCTCTATCTGCTGTCCGATCTCTCCTCCGGCGTGACCGGTGAGATCCACTATGTCGATTCCGGCTATCATATCGTTTCCATGCCGACGCTCGATGAATTGAAGCAGAGCGACGGCGCCCGGGAATAATCCCGCCGGAAATACTCAGCTCCGGTAAAATTGGATCCATTGGCGGAAACTCATTTTAAGGAGATTTCCGCTAGAACGTCCCGCAACTTGGGGACTCTGCATGTCTGCTGCCAGCAACCCGAAGCGAACACCGCTGTTCCGACTGCTGACCATAGGCAGTTCGGGCATGGGCAGCTTTATCCTCGGCATCTGGGGGCTGAAGTTCGGTTTCGGCGACGGTCTTGCCGGCATGTCGGCGGGAACGATGGCCGGCATCATCGCGGCGCTCTGCGCGCTGTCCGCGGCGGGCGCCGCGCTGTCCTTCTTCGCCGGCGTCGATGAATCCGAGCAGTATGTCTTCAACGAAACCAATTTCGACAAGCTGACGGGCCTGCTCGCGCGTCCGGCAATGGTCGGCAAGATCGCCGAGGCGGCTTCGGCGACGATCCGCACCGGCGAACCGGTGTTCCTGGTCGACATCGACATCGATCGCTTCAAGCATATCAACGACGCCCTCGGCTACAGCCATGGCGACGATCTGATCCGCGCCTTCGCCGAGCGGCTCAAGGCCCGCATGCCGGAGGGCACGGTGATCGGGCGCCTCGGCGCCGGCGAGTTCGGGGTGCTGCTGGCTGACCGCGCTCTGAAGGGCCCGGTCGAGGAGGTGATCGAGAAGCTCATCGACGACATGATGGAGCCCTACCAGCTCAATTCGCATCAGCAGTCGGTCAGCCTGTCAGTCGGCATCGCGGCGATGCCCAAGGACGGCGTCGACCCCGTGCTGGTGCTGCGCCGCTCCAACCTGGCGCTGCAGAACGCACGCGCCGGCGGCGTGGGCAACTGGTCGGTCTTCCATACCGACATGGGGCGGGTCGCCGACTATCGCCAATGGATCGAATCCGAGTTGCATACCGCTTTCGAGCGTGGCGATTTCGACCTTCACTACCAGCCACAGCTCGACCTGCCGAGCGGCCGCGTCATCGGCTATGAGGCGCTGATCCGCTGGAAGCATCCCGAGCGTGGCATGATCCCGCCGATGGAGTTCATCCCGATCGCGGAAGAGACCGGCATGATCAACCCGATCGGCGAATGGGTGCTGCGCAGGGCCTGCAGCGACGCCCAGTACCTGCCTGAGGATTGCTTCGTCGCCATCAACATCTCGCCGGTCCAGTTCATGACCAAGGATTTCGTCGGCAACGTGCGCGAGACGATGGCCGCAACCGGCATCAAGCCCTCGCGGCTGGAGCTGGAAGTCACCGAGACGGCGATGATGCAGGACCGCGAGCGCGCGGCCATCATCCTGCAGCAGCTTGCCGAGATGGGCATCTCGGTGGCCGTCGACGATTTCGGCACCGGCTATTCCAATCTGAGCTACCTGATCGATTTCTCGTTCGGCAAGCTCAAGATCGACCGTTCCTTCGTCAGCCGCATCGACACCGATTCCAACTCCGGCGCGGTCGTCTCGACCATCGTCGGACTTTCGCGCGCGCTCGGCGTCGGCATCATTGCCGAAGGCGTCGAGACCGAGAACCAGGCGACGCTGCTCAGGGCCGCCGGCTGCGAGGTGGTGCAAGGCTATCTGTTCGGCCGGCCGGCGCCGCTCAAGATCGAGCTTGGCGAAGCGCGCTTCGAAAAGCGCGAGGCGCGCATCGTGAGCATGCACTAAAGCGCGCCGCGCAAAACGGATTCGTGCGACGAGCTTTATCCCAAAACCGCTGCACATTTTTGGGCGACCTGCATTGACGGTGAAGATTACCGGCGCGCCGAAAGCACCTTGAACATACCGTCGCGGGCGATCTCGGCATGGCTCGAAAAGGCCGCCGCCAGCACCGCCTCGTAAGGCAGCTGGCGGTTCGCCACCATGAACAGCCGCCCGCCCGGCTTCAGCGCCTTGCCCGCCGCCCTGATCATGCCGGCGCCGACCTCGGGTTCGGCCGCCCGGCCGCGGTGGAACGGCGGGTTCATGACGATGGCGTCATAGCGCCGCTGGACCGGCTCGCCGAGCAGATCGGCCCAGAAGAAACGCGGCGCCGCCGACCCGCCGCCCACATTGGCCTTCGCCGCTTCCAGCGCCTCGAAATCCGCCTCGAACAGATCGAGCGCGGTGAGGCCAGGGAAACGCGACGCGACCTCCGCCGCCACGTAGCCCCAGCCGGCGCAGAAGTCGGCAACGGTGCCCTTGATGTCGCCCGGCAGGCTTTGCACCAGCAGTTTCGAGCCGGCGTCGACTCGATCGAAGGAGAACATGCCTGGCGCGGTGCGGAAGCGGTCCTCGACCAGAACGGCCGGATTGGCCGCGCGCAGCGCCGCCGCCGCTCCGGCGTCGTCGGGCCGGCGGAACCAGAAGGCAACGCCGTGATGCTTCGGCAGATGGCCGTCGAGCGGCACAAGCTCATCAATGCGCTTGCGCAGGGACGCGATGCCGTCCTCCTTGCCGCCGGCGACCAGGATCAATCCGCCCGGCGCCACGCGTTCGATCGCCCCGGCGACACGCAGCTCGTTCTGGCCGCGATGGCGCCCGGCGAGCACGAGTGCCATGTCGAAGCCAGCGCCTTGCGCTTGCGGCAGGACATCGAAGCCTGCTGCCTTCAGCGGACGGAAATGCGGCCGGAAGCCCTGCGCCAAATGGAGGGAGGCAGCAAACCCTTCAGGCAAGCGGAAACCGGGCTCTGCGCCAAGAAAAAGCGCACGCTCGCCCTTTCCGGGCAAGGCAAGGGCCTCGGCCTCATAGGGATGGAACAGCGTCTTCAGCGGCTCTGCCGACATTTCCTTGCCCCGTGGGAAACAAGTCCCCTAAACGAAAACGGGCGCGACATCGGTCGCGCCCGTCTCAACTATCTGGTCAGACCAATCAGGCTGCGTCTTCCTCGCCGCCTTCGGCCTTCTTCTCGCGCACGATTTCCTTGCCGGTGGCCTGGTCGACGACCTTCATCGACAGACGGACCTTGCCGCGCTCGTCGAAGCCCATCAGCTTGACCCAGACCTTGTCGCCTTCCTTGACCACGTCGGAGGTCTTGGCGACGCGCTCATTGGCCAGCTGCGAAATGTGAACGAGGCCGTCGCGCGGACCGAAGAAGTTGACGAAAGCGCCGAAGTCGGCGGTCTTGACGACCGTGCCTTCGTAGATCTCGCCGACTTCCGGCTCGGCGACGATGGTGTGGATCCACTTCTTCGCCGCCTCGATCTCCTTGGCGTTGGCCGAAGCGATCTTGACCGTGCCGTCATCCTCGATGTTGATCTTGGCGCCGGTCTTCTCGACGATCTCGCGGATGACCTTGCCGCCGGAGCCGATGACGTCGCGGATCTTGTCGGTCGGGATGTGCATGACCTCGATGCGCGGCGCGAATTCGCCGAGCTCGGCGCGGGCGCCGGACAGCGCGTGGGCCATCTCGCCGAGGATGTGCAGGCGGCCGTCCTTGGCCTGGCCGAGCGCGATCTGCATGATCTCCTCGGTGATGCCGTCGATCTTGATGTCCATCTGCAGCGAGGTGACGCCGTTGGCAGTGCCGGCAACCTTGAAGTCCATGTCGCCGAGGTGGTCCTCGTCGCCGAGGATGTCGGAGAGCACCGCAAAGCGCTCGCCTTCCTTGATCAGGCCCATGGCGATGCCGGCAACCGGCTTGGCGATCGGCACGCCGGCATCCATAAGCGCCAGCGAGGTGCCGCAAACGGTGGCCATCGAGGACGAGCCGTTGGACTCGGTGATCTCCGAGACGACGCGCAGCGTGTAGGGGAACTGGTCGGCGGAGGGCAGCATCGGCCGGATGGCGCGCCAGGCAAGCTTGCCGTGGCCGATCTCGCGGCGGCCCGGCGAGCCCATGCGGCCGGTTTCACCGACCGAGTAGGGCGGGAAGTTGTAGTGAAGGAGGAACTTCTCCTTGTACATGCCGGTCAGCGAGTCGACATACTGCTCGTCCTCGCCGGTGCCGAGCGTGGCGACGACCAGCGCCTGGGTCTCGCCGCGGGTGAACAGCGCCGAACCGTGGGTACGCGGCAGGACGCCGACTTCGGAGACGATCTTGCGAACCGTCTTCAAGTCACGGCCGTCGATGCGCGAGCCGGTGTCGAGGATGTTCCAGCGCACGACCTTGGCCTGGAGCTCCTTGAACACGGTGCCGATCTGCTCGGACGTGTACTTGGCTTCCTCGCCTTCGGCCGGCGCGAACGCCGACTTGACCTTCGCCTTGACGGCGTCGACGGCGGCATAGCGGGCCTGCTTGTCGATGATCTTGTAGGCGTCGCGAAGCTCGTCGCCGACGATCTTCAGCATCTCGCCTTCGAGCGCGGAATAGTCCGGGGCGGTGAAGTCGCGCGGGTCCTTGGCGGCGACCTCTGCCAGCTTGATGATGGCATCGATCACCGGCTGAAAGCCCTTGTGGCCGAACATCACGGCGCCGAGCATCAGCTCCTCGCTAAGCTCCTTGGCTTCCGACTCGACCATCAGCACGGCATCAGTGGTACCGGCGACGACGAGATCGAGCTTGGATTCCTGCATCTCGTCAATATGCGGGTTGAGCACGTACTCGCCGTTGATGTAGCCGACGCGGGCGCCGCCGATCGGGCCCATGAAGGGGACGCCGGACAGCGTCAGCGCGGCCGAGGTGGCAACGATCGACAGGATGTCCGGATCGTTCTCGAGATCGTGCTGGACGACGGTGACGACGATCTGGGTATCGTTCTTGTAGCCGTCGGCGAAGAGCGGGCGGATCGGGCGGTCGATCAGGCGGGAGACCAGCGTTTCCTTCTCGCTCGGACGGCCCTCGCGCTTGAAGTAGCCGCCCGGGATCTTGCCGGCGGCATAGGTCTTTTCCTGGTAGTTGACGGTGAGCGGGAAGAAATCGAGGCCGGGCTTCGGTTCCTTCATCGAAACGACGGTGGCGAGGACGACGGTCTCCCCGTAGGTGGCGAGCACGGCGCCGTCAGCCTGGCGCGCAATCTTGCCGGTTTCCAGAACGAGCGGACGACCGCCCCACTCGATTTCCACTTTGTGGTAGTTGAACATATCTTGTCCTTCATATGCGGAAAGGGTCGCGCTGCTTGATCGTGCGCGAATGCCCTTTCCCCTGGCTTCTTTTCTCGGGCAGCCACGGGCAAGACAACGGGAAGCTCATGTCAGTCTCGGCACGATGGCCGCACGAGCGTCCTGCAATCCTGCCCCATGACCGTCCATGGGCGGTTCCGAGTGGCCCTCTGCTTTCTCGAAACCGGGTGGCCGATCGATCCGAACGGCCTTGCGCATGACCCCGAAAGCCTCGGCTCTCGAAACGCGCCCTGCGCAAATGCGAACTTTGCGAAGCGTCCATTTGCGCATCCAACCGATGCGCGGCGCTTCATTTCCTTCATTGGCGCACTGGAGATATCCGATGCACCAATGCGCGACCGGCGGGCTCTCCCAGGGAAAGCCCGCCGGTCAATTCGTCAACGGCGCAGACCGAGCTTCTCGATCAGCGTCTGATAGCGCGTGTCGTCCTTGCGCTTGAGATAGTCAAGCAGGCTGCGGCGCTGGGAGACAAGAGCGAGCAGACCACGGCGGGAATGGTTATCCTTCTTGTGGTCCTTGAAGTGGTCGGTCAGATTCTTGATGCGCTCCGAAAGAATGGCCACCTGGACTTCCGGAGACCCGGTATCGCCCTTCGCGGTCGCGAATTCAGTCATCAATTCCTTCTTGCGCTCGGCAGTAATCGACATCGTGTTTTTCCTTATCTGTTGGAGGAAACGGGACGCCCTCAGCCGGGATGTCGTCCAGCAGGGGCCGGTGCAAGCAACGCGTCAGGGCGCGAAGCTGCCGGGCATATAGTGCAATTCCCTGGAAAACGCCAGCCCAATTCACAAGCCGGCTTGTCGCAGGCCTTTTGCAGTCAAACCGAAGATTTGCGTTCGACTACAACCACTTCTTCCACTTGAAGAAGGCAATGAGCCCGACGGCAACCAGGCCCATGAACAGCAGCGCCGTGGGATAGCCGTAATAGGCCTTCAGCTCCGGCATGTTCCATGGCGATGTGTCAGGGTCGAAATTCATGCCCCAGACGCCGACCAGGAAGGTAAGCGGCATGAAGATCACCGAGACGATGGTCAGATAGGAGATGACGTCGTTTGTGCGCGCCTGGCTCAGCGACAGATGCATCTCGATCAGCCCGGTCAGCATGTCGCGCTGGGTTTCGACCAACTCGATCAGCCGCAGCGAATGATCCAGCGTATCGTTGAAGAAGACTTTGGTCTCCGCCTTCACGTAAGGCACGTCGTTGCGGATCAGCGTCGCCAGCGCATCGCGCATCGGCCACAAGACGCCCTTCAACACATTGGCGTCGCGCCGCAATTCGTGCAATTGCCGCATCTGCTGCTTGTGCGGCGCGTGCAGCATCTCGTCCTCGATGCTGTCGACCAGTTCACTGGCCGCCTCGATCGGCGGGAAATAGCTGTCGACGATGGCATCGATCAGCGCATAGGCGAGATAGTCGGCGCCCCGCGCACGCAAGCGGTTGGGCATTGAGCTTGCGATCCGCTTGCGCACCGGATTGAACGGGTCGCCCTCGCGCTCCTGGAAGGTGACGACGAAGTTGTTGCCGAAGAAGACCGTGATCTGCTCGTAGCGATGGGCCGTGACGTCGTCGATCATGCGCATGACGACAAAGGCATGATCCTCGAAGAAATCCACCTTCGGCCGCTGGCCGGTGTTGACGACATCCTCCAGCGCCAGCGGATGCAGGCTGAAGATGTGGCCGATCTCCTCGATGAGCGGGATGTTGGCGAGGCCGGTGCAATCCAGCCAGACGACCGGCCACTGGTCGCAATGGGCGTTGAGATCGTCGATGCTGGCGTTCTCGATGGTCTCGTATGTCTCCGGCGAAATCAGCGTCAGGCGAAGCTCGCTGCGCCGCGCCGCCGGATCGGCGATCAGCGTGCCCGGCGAAGCGCCGACCGGCGGCCGTCTTGTTTTCAGCGGCGCGCGCTTCCTGACCGTCTCAGCCTTTGCCATGTCCCCCTCAAGCGCAGTGTCGACGCGAAATTAGCCGAACGCCGTCACCCGGCAAAGACCCGCTTGGGCTTGAACATGCCTTGCTCGATGGCGCCGATGGCGACCAGCCTGCCACGCGCGGTGGCGCAAGCCTCCTCGGCCTCGACCGGCGCGTCGCGGCCGCGGATGATGACTGGATTGCCGAGCCGGATCCTGGTCGCCGCGTCGTCGCTGACCACCACCTGCGGCAGGCAGTCGAGCGCGGCGGCGGTCTCGACCAGCAGCGCGTCGATCGCGCCGAAGTCGATGGGCGTTTCCGGGGCGTCGGCATCGCCCCCCGCCTCATCGCGTTCGCCGAAACGGGCGGCTTCCAACTCGGCGATGGTAACGAAATCCTCCGGCGTGAAAGGCTCGACCTCGACGCGGCGCAGTTCCGAAATATGGCCGAAGCAGCCAAGATCGCGGCCCATGTCGCGGGCAAGCGAGCGCACATAGGTGCCCTTGCCGCACTCGACCTCGAAAACGGTGCGATCGGCGCCGTGCTCGACGATGTCGAGGCGGCCGATCTCGATCTCGCGCGCGGGTATGTCGACCGTCTCGCCCTCACGGGCGAGGTCGTAGGCGCGCTCGCCGGCGATCTTGATGGCCGAGAATTGCGGCGGCGTCTGCATGATGACGCCGGTGTATTTCGGCAATAGCGCCCTCACCTCGGCCTCGGCCGGACGGAGCTGCGAACTTTCGGTCACCGGGCCTTCGAGGTCGTCGGTCGAGCGCTCCTCGCCCCAGGCGACCGTGAAGCGGTAGACCTTGGCGCCGTCCTGCACGTAAGGCACGGTCTTGGTCGCTTCGCCGAGCGCGATCGGCAACATGCCGGACGCCAGCGGGTCGAGCGTGCCGGCATGACCTGCTTTTTCTGCCTGGAACAGCCATTTGATCTTGGAGACAGCCTCGGTCGAGCCCATGCCGACCGGCTTGTCCAGCACCACCCAGCCGGAAACCGGCCGGCCCTTCTTCTTGCCGCGGCGGCCCACTATTCGCTGTCCTTCTCGTCTTCTTTGTTGTCTTCGTGGCTGAGATCGCGCGCCACTTCGGGCGATTTCAGCAATTCATTGATCCTGGCGAAATTGTCGAAGGACGTGTCGAGCCGGAAGCGGAATTCCGGCATGTACTTCATCTGCCTGAGCGCGCCCGAGACTCGGCCGCGGATGAACTTCGCATGCTTGTTGAGCGCTTCGACCACGGCATTGTCGTCGCTGGCGCCCAGCGGCGAGACGAAGGCGGTGGCGATCTTGAGGTCCGGCGACATGCGCACCTCCGAGACCGAGACCACCGCGTTCTCGATCAGCGGATCGATGATCTCGCCGCGCTGCAAGGTTTCGGACAGCGCGTGGCGCACCTGCTCGCCGACACGCAGCATGCGCTGGGACGGGCCTGACGTGGTTGAACGGGACATTTTCCTCGGTCCTGAAATCGTGATGCGCGGGATGGGACCGCGCCGCATGTCTCATGTGATGTGGGCGGCGGCCTCGCGACCACCGCCCGGTCTTCTCGACGCGTTACTCGAACTCAGAGCGTCCGGGTCACCATCTCAATGCGGAAGCACTCGATGACGTCGCCGACACGCATGTCCTCGTAGTTCTGGAAGGCCATGCCGCACTCCTGGCCGCCCGGCACTTCCGAAACCTCGTCCTTGAAACGCTTCAGCGTCTTCAGCGTGCCTTCGTGGATGACGACGTTGTCGCGGATCAGGCGCACGCCGGCACCACGCTCGACCTTGCCTTCGGTGACACGGCAGCCGGCGATCTTGCCGACCTTGGTGATGTCGAAGATCTCGAGGATCTCGGCATTGCCGATGAAGGTCTCGCGACGCTCCGGCGAGAGCATGCCCGAGAGGGCCGCCTTCACGTCGTCGACGAGATTGTAGATGATCGAGTAGTAACGGATCTCGATGCCCGCGGCCGCGGCGGCGGCGCGTGCCTGCGTGTTGGCGCGGACGTTGAAGCCGATGATCGCGGCACCGGAGGTCTCCGCCAGCGACACGTCGCTTTCGGTGATGCCGCCGGCTCCGGCATGGACGATGCGCGCACGCACCTCGTCGTTGCCGAGCTTGTCGAGCGCGGCGTTGATGGCCTCGATCGAGCCCTGCACATCGCCCTTGATGACCAGCGGGAATTCCTTCAGCCCGCTCGTCTGCAACTGCGACATCATCTGCTCAAGCGAGCCGCGCTGGCCGGCATGCTTGGCCACCGCCTTCTCGCGCGCCAGGCGCTGACGGTACTCGGTGATCTCTCTCGCGCGCGCCTCGTTGTTGACGACGGCGAAGCGGTCGCCGGCCTGCGGCGTGCCCTGCAGGCCCAGCACCTCAACCGGCATCGCCGGCGGCGCTTCCTTGACGTGCTCGCCGCGATCGTTAACCAGCGCACGCACCCGGCCCCACTCGTTGCCGGCGACGAGGATGTCGCCCGGCATCAGCGTGCCGGTCTGCACCAGCACGGTGGCGACGGGGCCGCGGCCCTTGTCGAGCTGCGCCTCGATGACCACGCCTTCGGCGGTGCGGTCCGGATTGGCCTTCAGGTCGAGGATTTCGGCCTGCAGCAGGATCGCCTCGAGCAGCTTGTCGAGATTGGTGCCCTTGGTCGCCGACACTTCGACGTCCAGCACCTCGCCGCCCATCGATTCGACGAACACTTCATGGCGCAACAGTTCGGAGCGCACCTTCTGCGGGTCGGCGTCATGCTTGTCGATCTTGTTGATCGCCACGATGATCGGCACGCCGGCCGCCTTGGCATGGCTGATCGATTCGATCGTCTGCGGCATGACGCTGTCGTCGGCCGCCACCACCAGCACGGCGATGTCGGTCGCCTGGGCGCCGCGGGCGCGCATCGCCGTGAAGGCGGCGTGGCCGGGCGTGTCGATGAAGGTGATCTTCTGACCGTTCTTCTCGACCTGGTAGGCGCCGATATGCTGGGTGATGCCGCCGGCTTCGCCGGAGACGACATTGGCGTTGCGGATGGCGTCGAGCAACGAGGTCTTGCCGTGGTCGACATGGCCCATGATCGTGACCACAGGCGGACGCGTCACCAGGTCTTCCGGACGGTCGGCGATGTTGAACAGGCCTTCCTCGATGTCGGACTCGGCGACGCGGCGCACGGTGTGGCCGAATTCGGTGGCGACCAGTTCGGCCGTGTCGGCGTCGATGACGTCGCCCGGCTTCATGATCTGGCCCTGCTTCATGAAGAACTTGACCACGTCGACGGCGCGCTCGGACATGCGCTGCGCCAGTTCCTGGATAGTGATGGTTTCTGGCAGGATCACTTCGCGCATGACCTTCTCGCGCGGCTCATTGTGCATCGCGCGTTTGAACTTCTCTTGACGGCGGCGCATCGACGACAGCGAACGGGCGCGCGCATCCTCGTCGGAGAGCGCCGAATTCAGTGTCAGCTTGCCGCGGCGGCGGTCTTCCTCGCCCTTGGTGGGCTTGGCCGGACGCGCCACTTCGGGCGTGACCAGGCGGCGCACGGGAGCGCCGGCGCCGGCACGCTTGGGCTTGACGTCCTCGTCTTCGTCCGGCGTCGCCAGTTCGGCGGCCAGCGGCGCGCGGCGGCGAGCCTCTTCCTCGGCGCGGCGCCGGGATTCGGCCTCGGTCTGCAGCCGCGCTTCTTCCTCGGCCTGGCGGCGCGCAGAGTCCTCACGCTCGCGCTTGCGGCGCTCTTCTTCCTCGGCGCGGCGCTTGGCCTCTTCCTGGGCGCGCTGGCGGTCTTCGACCTCGCGCGCCTTGGAGCCTTCCAGCGCCTTGCGGCGGGCTTCCATTTCGCTGCGCGACAATTCGTTGAGCACCATGCCGCCACGCTCGGCCGGCGGCGGAGGCGCCTTGGGCGCTTCCTGGACGGCAGGAGCCGCTGCCGCGGCAACGGGCTTCGGCGTGAAGACGGACACGGGAGCGGCCGCCGGCTCCGGCTTGTCGCCGGGCAGCGAGAACTTGCGCTTCTTGGTCTCGACGACGACCGCCTTCGTGCGGCCGTGCGAGAAGTTCTGGCGCACGGTGCCCTGTTCCATGCCGGGCCGCTTCAGCGTCAAGGTCTTCTTCGGCGTAACGCTCAACGTCTTGTCGTCGCCCGATTTCGTATCGCTCATTCGATATCCTCTGCGGCATCATCTTCGTCAGCAACGTCCGCAATCATTGCCAGATCGTCCGGGGAACCGCCCCGATACCGGTCGAGCGCAACCATGCGCTTCTCAACCGCCTTGCCCGCGTCTTGCGCGAGGACGGCAGCATGTATCACATTTGTACCCCCCAATGCCAAGCTCAACTCGGCCTCGGGGAAAAGTTTGTAGGCAGGGATGGCGGGGCCGCCGAGATGAACGGTCGCCCGTCTTGCCTGGCTGATCTTGCGGACGCCGTCATCCGACGCTTCGGTCGCATGAAGCACCAGCAAGGCCAGCCCCTCGCGCACCGCGTTCTCGACCTTGGCGGCGCCGAGAACGACCGCGCCGGCCTTGCGGGCAAGCCCCAACATGCCCAGCGCGGATCGGGAAAGCAGGGTGTCGACCATGTCGCCGAGGTCGGCGGGAACGTTCACCTGCGCCTTGAAGGCGCGGGCGAACAGGTTCTTCGCCGCTGCCTTGTCGACATGTAGGCGCTCGGCACTGACCCAGCAACCGCGGCCGGGCAGATTTCTCTTGAGGTCCGGGACGACGGCCGAATCGGGGCCGACGACGAAGCGGATCAATTCATCCGGTTCGGCCTGCTTGCGGGTGACGATGCAGGTGCGATCGTTCATCTCGTCCGGGGGCGGGTTCGGTGCGATAGGGTTTCACCTCACGCACCGACGGCTTCGTCAGCCGTCGCTTCCTGCGCGGCAAGCTCATCCTCGGTGATCCAGCCGGCCTTCAGGCGGGCGGCCAGGACCATCTGCTCGGCGTCGGCGCGCGACACGCCGTGGCTGGCGAGGACGCCCGGATAGACCTTGGTCTCGCCGTCCTTGCGTTCCTTCCAGCCGGTCAGGTCGTCGGCGGCATAGCCGGCGAAGTCCTCGATCGTCTTCACGCCGTCCTCGCCGAGCGTCACCATCATGGCGGTGGTGATGCCGGGGATTTCGCGCAGCTCGTCCTCGACGCCGAGCGCCTTGCGCTTGTCGTCGTGCTCGGCCTCGATCTTCTCCAGATATTCGCGGGCGCGGGTCTGGATTTCCGAAGCGGTATCCTCGTCGAAGCCGTCGATCGAAGCGATCTCGCCGGCGTCGACATAGGCGACTTCCTCGACGCTGGTGAAGCCTTCGGAGGCCAGCACCTGGCCGACCATCTCGTCGACGTCGAGGGCCTCCATGAACAGCGCCGAACGCTCGACGAATTCCTTCTGGCGGCGCTCGCTCTCTTCCTGCTCGGTCAGGATGTCGATGTCCCAGCCGGTGAGTTGCGAGGCGAGCCGGACGTTCTGGCCGCGGCGGCCGATGGCCAGCGACAGCTGATCGTCCGGCACCACGACCTCGATGCGCTCGGCGTCCTCGTCGAGCACCACCTTGGCGACCTCGGCCGGCTGCAGCGCGTTGACGATGAAGGAAGCGGCCGACGGCGACCACGGGATGATGTCGATCTTCTCGCCCTGCAATTCGCCGACCACCGCCTGGACGCGGCTGCCGCGCATGCCGACGCAGGCGCCGACCGGATCGATCGAACTATCGCGCGAGATGACGGCGATCTTGGCGCGCGAGCCCGGATCACGGGCCACCGACTTGATCTCGATGATGCCGTCGTAGATTTCCGGCACTTCCATGGTAAACAGCTTGGCCATGAACTGCGGATGGGTACGCGACAGGAAGATCTGCGGGCCGCGCTGCTCGCGGCGCACGTCGTAGACATAGGCGCGGACGCGGTCGCCGTATTTGTAATTCTCGCGCGGGATCAGCTCGTCGCGGCGGATGATCGCCTCGCCGCGGCCGAGATCGACGATGACGTTGCCGTATTCGACGCGTTTGACGGTGCCGTTGACGATCTCGCCAATGCGGTCCTTGTATTCGTCATACTGGCGGTCGCGCTCGGCCTCGCGCACCTTCTGCACGATGACCTGCTTGGCCGACTGGGCGGCGATGCGGCCGAAATCCATCGGCGGCAGCTGTTCAGCGATGAAATCGCCGAGCTGGGCGTCGGGGTTGCGCTCGCGGGCCGAGGAAATGGCGATCTGGGTGGCGTAGTCCTCGACCTTCTCGACCACTTCCATCAGCCGCTGCAGCTTCATCTCGCCGGTGTTGGCGTTGATGTCGGCGCGGATGTTGGTCTCCTGGCCATAGCGCGAGCGCGCCGCCTTCTGGATCGCATCGGCCATGGCGGCGATGACGATCGACTTGTCGATCGACTTTTCACGCGCGACCGCGTCGGCGATCTGCAGCAGTTCCAGTCTGTTGGCGCTTACAACCATTGTCTTTCTCCCGAGCCTGTTGCCGGACTAGTCCGGCAGCTCAAATCAATTTTCCTGTTCGTTTTCCGTATCCGCAGCAACGTCTTCAGCTTCGCCGCGGCGTTTTTTGGCTTCCTTGCGCGCCCTGTTGTCCTTCGACAGGGCGTCGCGGATGAGATCGTCGGTCAGCACCAGCCGCGCATCGGCGATCGCATCGTAAGGCACGCGCACCGTCGGCTCCTCGCCATAGGCCGCCTTGTCGCGGGCGATCAGCACGCCATCGGCGTCGCTCTCGGCGATCTTGCCCTTGAAGCGCTTGCGGTCGCCGACGAGGACCGAGGTCTCCATCTTGACCAGATGGCCGGTCCAGGTCGTGAAATCCGACTTGCGGACCAGCGGCCGGTCGATGCCGGGCGAAGAGACTTCGAGATGATACGCCTTTTCGATCGGATCTTCGACATCGAGCGCGGGCGATACGGCGCGGCTGACCTCTTCGCAATCCTCGACGGTCATGGTGCCGTCCTCGCGTTCGGCCATGATCTGCAGCGTCAGCCCGTTCTGGCCCGACAGATGCACCCGCACCAGGCGGAAGCCGATGCCGCGCAGCACCGGCTGCACGATGAGCGCGATGCGCGCATCGATGCCGCTTTCGCGGATGATGCGGTCGTCGGCTTCGCTTGCCGTTACAGTCATGCGGTTCCTGTCGTTCTCTGATGGCTGAGCGGCAGGTAATAAAAAAGAGCGGGACCGGGTGGACCCACTCTTCGTCATACCGACCAAGAATTTGAGGCTGATATAGACGATCCCGGCCGGCGTTTCAAGCCTGCTGTGGGGAGCGGCGCGAGCGCGGCGGTTGCGCGGCCGATCTGCAGCGAACGGAGGCCGGGGCAAACAGCCCTGCGCCGGATGCATGGCGCCCATGCGGTAACGCCTCTGTGATCCCGGGCGCACCACACCTATCTATGCTGCATCGCACAATAGATGAATTGCGCGCGGTGGCGCGCGAGAGGTTGAAAGTCATGGGTAGCCGCAAGCTGTTTTCCGCCATTGGCAACATCTTCACCACATTCGGCAGCGCCGTTGCCGTGTCGCGAGCCGTCGAAACCGGCCGCAAGCCGCGCGCCGACGATCTGCGCAAGCTCGGCATGGACCCGGCCGCCTTCGCCAAGATCGGCCGCTTCTGATTCAGTTGTTCGCCTGGCGCCTGATATTGGCGCCGGGCCTATGTCCTGACGAAGGTGAGATAGGCCGGCCGCCGGCCCTCGCGAATGGCCTTCGCCTCGTAACGCGTGCCCGGCCAGCCATCATAGGGCCGATGCCAGTCGGCCGCTTCCTGCGCCTGCCATGCGAAGGCGCCATGTGCCCGACAGTGCAGCAGCGTCCAGTTGACATAGGTGTCGATGTCGGAGGCAAAGCGGAATTTTCCGCCCGGCTTCAGCACGCGGGCGAAACGGTCGAGATTGACCGGACCGACGAAGCGCCGCTTCCAGTGCTTCTTCTTTGGCCAGGGATCGGGATAGAGCAGGTCGATGCCGTCGAGCGACGCCGGCGGCAGCCAGTCAAGCAGCCGCGTGGCGTCGTCGTCATAGACCCTGAGATTGGTCAGCGGTTTTTCCCTGACCGCCATCATCAGTTTGGCCATGCCGTTGACGAACGGCTCGACGCCGATAAAGCCGGTTTGCTCAGCCGCCGTCGCGCGATGCAGCAAGTGCTCGCCGCCGCCAAAACCGATTTCAAGCTGAATCGCTGAAACATCGGCGGCAAACAGGGCGCGCAATTCCGCCGGCGGCTCGGCCGCCAGATCAAGCCGATAGGTCTGAAAACCGCTTTCCAGCGCCGCGGCCTGCTGCGGACGGATGGTCTTGCCGCGCCGGCGGCCGAAGAAAGCTTCGGTCGCGCGGCTCGGCCTGTCTTTTGGGTCCATGGACAGGTTTGCCGTCGCCGTCAGGCGGCGACCGCATCCTTCAGCGCCTTGGCGAGGTCGGTCTTCTCCCAGGAGAAGGAACCGTCGCGGCCGGCCTTGCGGCCGAAATGGCCATAGGACGAGGTTTTCGCGTAGATCGGCTTGTTGAGGTCGAGGTGGCGGCGGATGCCGGACGGCGACAGGTCCATCACCGTGCGCAACGCGTCCTCCAGCCTTGCCTCGTCGACCTTGCCGGTGCCGTGCAGGTCGACATAGACCGACAGCGGCTGGGCGACGCCGATGGCGTAGGACAGCTGGATGGTGCAGCGGTCGGCGAGCTTGGCGGCCACCACGTTCTTGGCGAGGTAGCGCGCCGCATAGGCGGCCGAGCGGTCGACCTTGGTGGTGTCCTTGCCGGAGAAGGCGCCGCCGCCATGAGGTGCTGCGCCGCCATAGGTGTCGACGATGATCTTGCGGCCGGTGAGGCCGGCATCGCCATCCGGACCGCCGATGACGAACTTGCCGGTCGGGTTGATGTACCAGTTGCAGTCGTCGGCGATCTTGAGGTCGCCCAGCGCCTCGCGGATATAGGGCTCGACGACCTTGCGGACCTTCTTGGAATCCCACGTCGCGTCGAGATGCTGGGTGGAAAGCACGATCTGCGTCGCTTCCGCGGCCTTGCCGTCGACATAGCGCACGGTGACCTGGCTCTTGGCGTCCGGGCCGAGCTTCCCGGCCTCGCCGTTGTTTTCATGACGGGCGGCGGCGAGCAGTTCGAGGATCTTGTGGCTGTAGTAGATCGGCGCCGGCATCAGGTCCGGCGTCTCGCGGCAGGCGTAACCGAACATGATGCCCTGGTCGCCGGCACCTTCCTCGCCCTGACGGTCGGCGGCGTTGTCGACGCCCTGGCCGATGTCGGGCGACTGGCCGTGCAGCAGAACCTCGATCTTGGCCGTCTTCCAGTGGAAGCCGGCCTGCTCGTAGCCGATCTCGCGGATCGCCTTGCGGGCAACCGACTTGAACTTTGCCGGGTTGACGACCGGATGACCGGCGGCGTCCTTGAGGATGTTGCCGGCCTTGTCTTTCTTCAGCAGCGTCTCCGGAACCCGGACCTCGCCGGCGATGACGACACGATTCGTCGTGGCCAGGGTCTCGCAGGCGACACGGACCTTCCAGGGATCCATGCCGGTCTTCTTGGCCTCGCGATAGACCAGATCGACGATTTCGTCGGAGATACGGTCGCAAACTTTGTCGGGATGGCCCTCGGCAACGGATTCCGAGGTGAAGAAGTAGTTCTGCCGCGTCACGGGTGTCCCCTCTTGAAAAAAATCGACAGGTTGCCGATTTTGGCGCGCCACGTGTTAGCGGTGCCGGGCGCCGCTCGTCAAGCGCTGCCGCGGTACTGGCATGAATGTCAGCACAGTTTGTCTTGTGCCACCGGCGGCGGGGGCGCCGCAGGTGGCACAGGACCTGGGATCAGTCGGCGTCGTCGGTAGAAAGCGATTTCACCAGATCTATGATCCTGCGACGCACCTTGACGTCGGCAATCTTGACGAAGGCGCGGTTGAGCTGAAGCCCCTCTGGACTGCCGCAGAATTCGACGGCGAAAGCCATCGACGCATCTTCGGCAAATCCCCGGTTGCCCACGGCCTCCTGCCCCGGGGCATCCTCGAAAAAGAAGGCGACGGGCACGCTGAGGATGGACGCTATCGCCTGCAAGCGGCTGGCGCCGACCCGGTTCGTGCCTTTCTCGTACTTCTGGATCTGTTGAAACGTGATGCCGAGATTTTCACCCAGCTTCTCCTGGCTCATTCCAAGCATATTGCGCCGAAGCCTGATGCGACTTCCGACATGGATGTCGATCGGATTCGGCTTTTTCTTGTTTTCTTCTGTCATTTTCTCCTCGCCGAATTTTTCCGGCTTTTTCTATTTTTTCTTGCCCAAACGAAGCCGGAGCCAACTGCCCCAACAGAACCTCCAACCGACTTCGAGAAATTTCAGGCGCTTACAGTATGAGTTTCTAATGTGTCGACTGTCAATTCACCCGTAGCCGTTGCCTTACATTCAATGCGAGGGCTCCCAGCGCGAACAGGAACATGATCAGCAATCCGTTAATGCGCCGCCGATCAGCGGTAACGAGGGCGCGCCCAGAGATCGGTACACGGGCGTCGATGGCGCCGCGCGCATTGACGGCAAGCGCGTCGACAATGCGGCCGCGCGGATCGACAACGGCGGAAATGCCATTGTTAGCCGCGCGCAACAAAGGCAATCCATTCTCCACCGCGCGAATCTGGGCCTGCCTGAAATGCTGGTATGGTCCCGGCGTGTCGCCGAACCACGCATCGTTCGTGACGTTCACAATAAGCTGAGATGACGTTGCGTCAACCGCCACGAGGTCGGGGAAGATGACTTCGTAGCAAATGAAGGGGAGCGCCCGCACGCCGTCCGGCAACGCGATCGGATGGCGCTCGTTGCCGGGGGCGAAATTCATAGGGCCGGCGACCAGCTGCTCGACCCCGAAGCGGTCGAACAGGCCGGCGAAAGGCAGATATTCGCCGAAGGGCACCAGATGGACCTTGTCGACGGCGTCGGTGATCTCGCCCTTGTCGTTGATCGCGACCACGGAATTGTAATAGCGGCTGCCGGGACCTGCTGCCGAGCCGCCCTCTTCGCGGACGACGCCGGCGATCAGCATCTGGCCCTCGCCGAGCATGTCGCCCAGCGCGGTCAGCGCGTCCGGGCGCTCGGTGAAGAGGAACGGCACCGAGGTCTCCGGCCACAGGATCAGCTGCGGCTTGGCGTGGCCAGGGTCCGGCGCCTTGCCCGACAGGCCGAGCAAGGTGGCGAAGATGCGGTCGCGTACCGAAGCGTCCCATTTCTCGCTGAGGTCGACATTCGGCTGGACGATGCGGACATCGATCGAACGGGTCGCCGGCTCGAGCGGGGCTGCAAGCCTAGCATAGCCGAAGCCGACATGGGCGGCGACAAGCAGGACGAGCAGCGAAAAGCCAAGGCGAAGCTGGCGGCGCGCCGCGACGAGCGCCGGCAGCGAGAAGACGAAGACGGCGAGCGCGTTCATGCCGACCATGCCGGTCACAGAGACGCTCTGCATCAACAAGGGCACGGGCATCGCCGCGTAGCCGACGGCATTCCACGGAAAGCCGGTGAACAGGAAATCGCGCAGCCATTCGGTGAGGCCGAAGCCGAAGGCGAGCGCGGCGATGCGGCCGATGTCGTTGCTCCAGAGCAGCCGCGCCACGACCGTGGCGAAACCGTAGAAGAAGGCGAGCGCGAACGGGATGCCGACCACCGCGAAGGGCAAGGCCCAGGCGAAGCTGTCGGCCTCGACCAGGAGGGCCTGGCCGATCCACCACAGGCCGGCGAGGAAATAGCCGAAGCCGAACCACCAGCCGATGGCGAAGGCCGGCTTCAGCCGCCGCAGCCAGCCGTCGGAGGCTTCGCCGGTGGCGCCATCGAGCAGCCAGACCAGCAGCGGGAACGAGATGAAGCAGACGGCGAAGAAATCGGATGGCGCCTGGGCGAGAACCGCCAGCGCTCCAGCGAGAAACGCCACCAGCGCACGCCGCCACCCCCACAGCAGAATTATCCGGCCGGCCAGGCGCTGCATCGATGCTTCCGAGTCGCGCGAATCACGCCAGAAGATTTATCAGGCTGCGGTCCGCGCTCCAAACATCGATAAGCGCAATCTGATGTTATCTGTGTTACCTGTGCCAGCCCTCGATGCTGAGGGTCATGAGGCAGATTTCAGGCTTGCTCGGCGCGGGCGGCGCGGCGGCGGCGCTCGCCCTTCTGGATCTGCACGATGCGCACGCGCTTGACGCGACGCGGATCGGCGTCGAGCACGTGGAATTCGAAGCCGGGTATGGCCTGCACCACCTCGCCGCGGGCCGGCACCCGGCCGAGCGTGTTGAAGATCATGCCGCCGATCGTGTCGACATACTCGCCATGCTCGCCGGCGGTGAAGTCCTCGCCGATCATCTTGGCAACCTCGTCGATCTCGGCCTTGCCGTCGACGATGAACACGCCCTCGCCGGTCTGGGTGATCATCGGCTCGTCGTCGTCATGCTCGTCCTCGATGTCGCCGACCACCATCTCGACGATGTCTTCCAGAGAGGCGAGGCCGTCTGTGCCGCCATATTCGTCGATGACCAGCGCCATCTGGGTGCGCGTCGTCTGCATGCGGCCCATCAGGTCGGAAGCGAGCATCGAGGGCGGCACGAACAGCACTGGACGGATCAGGTTGAGCTCGCCGATGGTGCGGGCGAGATCGACCTGGGCGAGGTCGAGAAGCGTCGCCGCCGGCGTCTTGCGGCTGGCGCGGCCCTTCTTGACGCGGGCCACCTTGGTGATGTGGGCCAGCACGTCGCGGATGTGAACCATGCCGCGCGGGTCGTCGAGCGTCTCGGAATAGACCGGCATGCGGGAATGGCCGGACTGTTCGAAAAGGCCGAGAAGATCGCCCAGCGTCGTGGTGATCTCGACCGCCTCGATGTCGGCGCGCGGCACCATGACGTCCTCGACGCGCACCTCGCGCAGGCGCAGGATGTTGTTGAGCATGGCGCGCTCGCCGGGCGAGAAGGCGCCGGCGTCGCTCGCCGTTTCGGCCAGCGCGTCCGCGATCTCCTCGCGCAGGCTGGTTCCGTTGCGCTGCCTGAACAGGCCAAGCACGCGATCGAACAGGGAAGGACCGGCAGGCGATGGCTCGCTGGCGATGCTGCCGGTCGTGGTACTCGGACTCGAGCCCTCTTCCGTCTTTTCGGAAGGCTTGGCCGCACTGCCGGCGTCGGGGCGGGCGGCAGTCTCTGGTTTGTCGTTCATCGTCGTCCGGTCAATTGGTCTTTTTAGTTACGCGTAGGGATCGGGAATGGCAAGCCTCGCAAGCGCGGCGCGCTCGATCGCTTCCATCTCCTCGGCCTCGGCGTCGGTCTCGTGATCATAGCCCAGCAAATGCAGCAGGCCATGGATGACGAGATGGGTGATATGGTTCGCCACGGGCTTGTCTTCCAGTGCCGCTTCCCGTGCGACCGTCTCGGCGGCCAGCACGATATCGCCCAGCATCGGCGGCAGCGGGCCGTCCTTCAAGAGCGGAAAGGCCGGGAAAGACAAGACGTTGGTCGGCTTGTCCTTGCCGCGCCAGCCGGCGTTGAGCGTGCGGATCCGGGCGTCGTCGGAAAAGACGATGCTGAGCTCGGAGGCGCCCTCGATGCCGGTTTCGGCAAAAGCGGCCGTGACGGCGCGATCGACCAGGCGCGTCAGGGCCGCCTCGTCGGGCCAGTCGCCGGCCTCAATCGAAATATCGATGTCGACGGGCGAGCCGCCGGCGGGGTTGCTGTCTTCAGCCATGCGGCTTTTTCGTCAGCTTTCCGCGCCGAGGCCCCTGGCCAGCTTGCCGTCGCGGTCATAGGCCTTGACGATCTCGGCGACCAGCGGATGCCTGACGACGTCGCCTTCGTTGAAGCGCACCGTCACCATGCCGGTGACGCCGTCAAGGATGCGGAGCGCCTCGACCAGGCCGGATTTGGTGTTCGGCGGCAGGTCGATCTGGGTCGGGTCGCCGGTGACGATCATGCGCGAATTCTCGCCCAAGCGGGTGAGGAACATCTTCATCTGCATCGGCGTGGTGTTCTGCGCCTCGTCGAGGATGACGGCGGCGTGGGCCAGCGTGCGGCCACGCATGAAGGCCAGCGGCGCGATCTCGATCACCTCGGCGGCGATCGCCCGCTCGACCTTGTCGGCCGGCATCATGTCGTAGAGCGCGTCGTAGAGCGGCCGCAGATACGGATCGACCTTCTCCTTCATGTCGCCGGGCAGGAAGCCCAGCCGCTCACCGGCCTCGACCGCCGGGCGCGACAGCACGATGCGCTCGACCATGCCGCGTTCGAGCAGCATCGCCGCATGCGCCACCGCCAGATAGGTCTTGCCGGTGCCGGCCGGGCCGATGCCGAAGACGAGCTCGGAGCGCTCCAGCGCGCGCATATAGGCGTCCTGGTTGAGCGAGCGGGCGTAGATCGTCTTCTTGCGCGTCGCTATCTGAGCGGCCGACATCTTGCCCTTGCGTTCCAGGGTCGGCAGCGTCAGCTGGTCGTCGGCGGCGATCGCCATGCGCACGGCGCCGTCGACATCGGACTGGCCGATGTCGGCGCCCTTCTGGAGAATGCCGTAGAGATTGTCGAGCGCGCGGCGCGCCTGCTCGGCGGCCGATGCCGAGCCCTTGATGGTCAGCTGATTGCCACGCGAGCGGATATCGACGCCCAGCTTCTGCTCGAGCCTGGCCAGATTTTCGTCGAACTGGCCGTAGAGGGCGCTCGCAAGCTTGTTGTTGTCGAAGGTCAGAACGATGTGCGCCATGTCAGAGGCCCCGGACGCCTGGCTCGGGGGCAGATTCTTCAGTTCAGCAGCGCTCAACCGTCTCTCCTCATCTGCCGAGGCCGTCAGGCCAATTCGGCGAACAGGCTATTGTAGCCCGTCCTTGTGATTCGTACCTGAATAATGTCACCGATTTCGCCGGCCTTTTCATCAACAATAACCGGCTGCAGCCAGGGCGAGCGGCCGACCTTCTGGCCGGACTGCCGGCCCGGCTTCTCGATCAGCGTGCCGATGGTCTTGCCGACCAGGCTCGAGCCGAAATCCTGCTGCTGCTTCAGGAGCAGCGCCTGCAGGCGCTGCAGGCGCTCGTCCTTGACGGCTTCCGGCAGGTGGCCGGCCATTTCGGCGCCCGGCGTACCTGGACGCGGCGAATATTTGAACGAGAAGGCCGACGCATAGTTGACCTCGCGCACAAGCTGCATGGTCGCTTCGAAATCGGCGTCCGTCTCGCCGGGGAAGCCGACGATGAAGTCGCCCGACATGGCGATGTCGCCGCGCGCGGCGCGAATGCGCTCGATCAGCGCCAGATAGTCGCGCGCCGTATGCCTGCGGTTCATCGCTTTCAGGATGCGGTCCGAACCCGACTGCACCGGCAGATGCAGATAGGGCATCAGCGCCGGCAGGTCGCGGTGGGCGGCGATCAATTCGTCATCCATGTCGCGCGGATGGCTGGTGGTGTAGCGCAGCCGCGCCAGGCCGGGGATCTCGGCCAGCCTGAACAGCAGGCGGCCAAGTCCCCACTCCTCGCCGCCTTCGCCCTCGCCATGCCAGGCGTTGACGTTCTGGCCCAGCAGCGTCACCTCACGCACGCCGGCTTCCGCCAGGCGCTCGGCCTCGGCGACGATCTGCGCCACCGGCCGCGAGACTTCCGAACCGCGCGTATAGGGCACGACGCAGAAGGTGCAGAACTTGTCGCAGCCTTCCTGCACCGTGAGGAAGGCGGTGACGCCACGCTTGGCGACCTCGGCGCGGTTCGGCTGCGGCAGGTGCTCGAACTTGTCCTCGACGGCATAGTCGGTCTCGACGATCTTCTCGCCGCCGCGCACCCTTGCCAGCACGTCCGGCAGCCGGTGATAGGTCTGCGGACCGATGACCAGATCGACGGCCGGGGCGCGGCGGATGATCTCGGCGCCTTCGGCCTGCGCCACGCAGCCGGCGACGCCGATCAGCAACTCGCGTCCCATCCCGGCCCGTTCAGCTTTCATGTCGCGGATGCGGCCAAGCTCCGAATAGACCTTTTCCGCCGCCTTTTCCCGGATGTGGCAGGTATTGAGCAGCACCAGGTCGGCATCATCGACACTATCGGTCGCGACATAGCCGTCGGCCGCCAGCGCATCAGTCATGCGCTGCGAGTCGTAGACGTTCATCTGACAGCCATAGGTCTTGACGAAGACTTTCTTCGTCGCAGCAGGCGCCGCCAGGCTGTCGGACGCGATAGCGATATCGTTCCGTTCTGTCGTGTTCAGGTCCATCGGGCGGCTTCTAACGCCTTTCGGTGACAAAAAACAGACGATTCTGCGCCCCGGCGCCGCGCCCCTCGAACGCGCGAAGGCGGCGTCAGCGGCTCGGGCGTGGCTCGGCGAGCGCCGCTTGCACCATCTCGCGCACCCGGCTTTCCATCAGCCTTGCCGTCTCCTTGCGGTTCGAGCCCTTGGAAAATGCGATCGGCTCACCGAAATGCAGCTCGACGTCGAGCGCGCCTTCGGCCAGCAGCACCTTGAGATGCGGCATCAGGTCCTCGTCGCCGATCCAGGCGGCGATCGGCCGGTGGCGGCGGCCAAGCGGCACGCCATGCAGCCTGGTGTAGACGATGGCCACCGGCTGGATGAACACTTCCTGCGCCGCTCCTTCCGAAATCGCCATCGAGGCGGCGCCGAACAGCGTGCTCTTGAAGGGCAAAAGCAGATTGCCATCGCCGGTCGAACCCTCGGCGAACAGCACCATGGCGTCGCCATTGGCCATGCGGCTGGCGATCTCGCTGGCCTGGTCGCCCGAGCTGCGCTTGCGTTCCCGCTCGATAAAGACAGTGCGCTGCAGCTTCGACAGCATGCCGATCATCGGCCAGTTGGCCATGTCGGCGCGGGCGATGAATTTCACGTCGACCTTGGAGCCCAGCACCATGATGTCGGTCCAGGAGATGTGGTTGGACGCCACCAGCAGCGGGCGCTGGCTGGACAGCTCGCCCCTGACGTGGATGCGCAGGCCGAGCGCCCTGGCGATCATCCGGTGCCAGATCTTGAGGATGAAGGTTTCCGGCCAGAGCCCCGTCCTCATCGACAGGACCTGCAGCGGCACGAGGACCAGCGAGCCGGCGACGACCAGGCAGAGCGCCAGGAAAATCCTGATTTTCTTGATCATTCGCTCCGGCCCAATCCCACGCTTGGCTAGCGAAGATCGCGGCGCATGACAAGCGCGCCGGTCGGGCCGCGCTCGGGCGACCTGTAGTAGTTGGCGCGCTTGCCGACCTCGCGGAAGCCGAGCCGCCGGTAGAGCGCAATGGCCGCGACATTGGTTTCGTCGACCTCGAGGAACAGCGCCTCGGCGCGCTGCGCGTGCAATTCGCGCAGCACCGCGTCCATCAACTGCCAGCCCAGACCCTGGCGGCGATGCGAACGGGCGACGGCAACGGTGAGGATCTCGCCCTCTCCCGCCGCCAGCCGCGCCAGCACGAAGCCGACCGGCGGCTTGCTGCCCTGTCCGGTCTCGCGCGCGGCATAGCCGAACACGGTGTCCTGCTCGAGCAGAGAGGCGAATTCGCCATCGGTCCACGGCCGCACGAAGTCCTCCTGGTGCAGCGCCGAGACGGCGGCGCTGTCGGCAACCGTCAGCGGCTGGAGCGAGTAGTCCCTGCGGCGCGGCTGAAAGAAGGGAATGCGCATCAGCTTGCCTGTCGTGGGAGAATGAAGCCAGCCTGCGGCTTGGCGTCGGCGCCGCGCAGATAGAGCGGCTTCGGCCTTTCGCCCGCGCCCTTGGCCGCGGCCAGACGTGCATAGACGGCGATGTCGGCCGTGGCGCCGGTCGGGCCGATGTCGAAGGCGCGCCCGGCCGAAGCGGCGATCTTCGGCGCTGCCGTGCCGGCGAGCACGGCGGACGTGTCCACCGCCATGGCCGTTGCCTGCGCGAGGGTGGTCACCGCCGGACCGTAAGCCAGCGCTAACGCTTTGTCATAGACTGCGGCGTGGATCTCCTCGCGCCCGGCATCGAGGGTGGCGATCACCGTGCGGCCGGGAAAGGACGCGGCCGCCTCCGCAGCCAGGGCTTCGAGCGTCGTGACGCCGATCGCCGGGATTTTCAGCGCCAGCGCCAGGCCGCGCGCCGTGGAGACGCCGACGCGCAGGCCGGTGAAGGAACCGGGGCCGACGGAAACGGCAATGGCGCCGAGGCCGGCATAGCGGGTCTCTGCCGCTTTCAGCGCCGCGTCGATGACCGCCATGAGATGCTCGGCATGCCCCTTGCCGAGGTCGAGCACCTGGCGGCCAAGCTCGCGCTCCGCCGCTGCGTCGTAGACGCAAGCGGCGCACAGCGCGGCGGCACAGTCGATGGCGAGCAGCTTCATGGTGGCCAGTTAATGCCTTGGGTCGAAAAAACAATTCCCTGTGCCCGCCACGGCCCGTCCCTGCAAGGGGGATGGCGCATAATTGTTAAGTGGCTTCACTTCGTCGAGGCAGGGAAATGATCCGAGGGATGGCGCCAGCTTGGGTATGTCGAGATTCAGATCAGGCCGCGCCGAGGATGGCGGTTTCCGAGAACCGGAGCGGAGCGTACTTGAAGTACGTGAGCACCGGAAGCGCAGGAAACCGCCATTCGCAGGCCGGCATCACCTGAATCTCGACACACCCGAGGCCGCCTGCTCGATGCGCAGCATGTGGTTGTCCCAGACATAGTCGGGCTCGGAGCGCGTGGCGCCATTGCCTTCGACGATATCGCCGGCGCCGGTCGTGGCCATGAAGCCAGCGCCGTCGGGCGCCAGGCCGCAGACCTCGACAAGGGCCTTGGTGGCGACGATTCTGCCGCTGGTGGCATCGATAACGGCGAGCGAATTGCCTTCCGGCGAGGTGACGGCGACCGTGCCGGCGGCCGGATTGGCGGCGACCGAGCCGATATAGTTGCGGAAGCCGGAAAGCACGTCCTGCGGCATGTCGAGCAATTGCAGGTCCTTGCCGCGCGTCGCGCGGCCGACCAGCAGCGGACGGTCGATCGCCGGGCCGCGATACTGGCAGCCGAACCAGATCGTGCCGGACGGGTCGCAATCCATGTGGCGGATCGACAGCTGGTGCAGCGCCGGCGGCAGTTCGTGCTTCTCGATCAGATCGCCGGTGATGCGATCGACCAGCACATAGGACGGCTTCATGGTGGCGATGTTGAGCTCGGCGCGGCCATAGTCCGGATGCGTCTCGATGCCGCCATTGGCGACCGCGATCGTCCGGTCATCGCCGAGCAAAAGCAACTCATGCGGCCCCATGCCGTAGGTCGGGAACTCGCCAACACGCCTGAAGCCAGCGCGCGCGTCATAGACACCGACGACGCCGGCGGCGTTGTCGAAATCATTCTCGGTCGCGTAGAGCAGCGCGCCGTCGGTCGAGAACACGCCGTGGCCGAAGAAGTGCCGCCCGGTGACGCTGGCGATGGTCAGCGGCTTGTCGCGACCTGTGTGATCGAACACCATGGCAAAAGTGCCGGGCTGCCGGGCAAAGACCACCGAGCGCTTCGACACCCGGTCGAAGGTGACGTCATGGCCGCGATCGGGCAGGTCGATGGCGTGCAGCACGTCGCCGGCCTCGGATAGCACCGCGGCGCCATAGCTGCCGTCGCGCTTGACGAAAGCGGTGGCGAAGACCGCGTCGGCAACAAGCGTCTTTGCCCAGGCTCGCGGGGCCATGGCGGCGACGAAGCCGGCGCCGGCGGCCCTGAGGAAATCGCGGCGGTCGATCAGCGGCGTGCGTGTCCCGACCATGATCAGTCGCCATCCAGCGAGGAGAAGCCGGCGGTGAGGCCGAATTCGGCGGTCAGCCTGGTGCCGACCAGGGTCGACAGGCTCGAGGTGATCAGCGCGAAATGGTCGAGCTTTTCACGCAGCGCCCGATCTGAAAGCGCCTTGTCGATCGGACCCGTGACGGATCTGGCGGCCGCGACGCCGTTGGCAAGCTGGATGTGGATGGACTCGGCCATCCATTGCGCATCGGCCGGAAGCGCATCGCCGAGCTTCGAAGCCTCGAACAGCGCATCGATGCCGGAAAGATTGCCGGCCAGGGAATTCGTCGTGTTTCGCGAGCGCCAATAGATCGCCTGCCTGGGCTTGTCGCCCTCCGGCTTGCCGCCCAGGAATCCTTTGAGGCGCACGTCGCGGACCATCTCCAGTTCGTTGATGAATACGCCGACCAGCTCGGTCACCGCTTCGGTGCCGTCGCGGTAGAGCGCGTTCTGAGGTCCTGGATTGGCCCAGAGCGCGGCAAATCCGTCGGGCTTCTTCCAGGCCTCTTCGACCTCGGCGGCCATCGTTTCGATGTTACCGGCGACAGCCGCGCCATAGGCGCAGCGATAGGGATCGTCCTTGCCGGCGAGAGCGTCGGCGCCATCGCCGTAAAGCACGAATTCCAGCGCGCCGAGCCCTTGCATGGCGACGCTCTTGCCGGCCAGCTGCACCGGATCGGCGGCGCTCGGGTCCTTGCCGGCCAATGCCGCCTGCACCTGCTTCAGGCCGATGCCTTTACGATCCGGCCAGTAGAGCATGCGTTCCAGCCGGTTGTTTTCCTTGATCGGCCCGAATGCGATGATCTCGGCCGATGACCAGGCATCGACCGTGGCCGAAAACTCGGCACGCGCGGCCTCGAGGCCGCTCTGTGACGGCGCATCGCACAGCGCCCGCATCGCCTTGGTCAAGCTGCCGGTATGGTCGTGCAGCCTGGCATAGGCCGGGCGGACAAAGCCGTCGATCGCGCGCTGGATGACATCGGAGGCTTTCACCTCGGCGGATGACGGGGAAACGCCAAACATCGCCAAGGGAAGAAGGAGAGCAAGCAAACGACGCTTCGACATCACAGTGACTCCAGGAATTCGACCAGCGCATCGCGGTTCGTCGCATCGGCAGCGGCAAAGCGGTCGCGCGCCTTTTGCGCCTCGCCGCCATGCCACAATATCGCTTCGGCGAGCGTGCGGGCGCGCCCGTCATGCAAAAAGAAGGTGTTGCCGTTGACCGTCCCGGTGAGGCCGATGCCCCACAGCGGCGGCGTGCGACATTCGCTGCCCGTCGCCTCGCCGACAACCTGCCCATCGGCGAGGCCCGGACCCATGTCGTGCAGCAGGAAATCGGAATAGGGCCAGATCAACTGGAAGGCCTGCGCCTTGTTGGGCGTGCCGCGCAAGGTGACGAATTTCGGCGTGTGGCAGGAGACGCAGCCCATCTCGTAGAACTGCCTCTTGCCGGCGAGCACCTGGCGGTTGTCGATGTCGCGCCGGGCCGGCACGGCCAGGTTCTGCGAATAGAAGGTAACCAGATCCATCACCGGCGACGGCGCCTCGACCGGGCCGAGCCGCTGCTGCACACCATTGGGCATGGCAAGGCAGGCCTTTTCGGCCTCGGTGCAGTCGCCCCAATGTTTCGGCACCTCCGGCGTCGAGATGCCGACGTCGCCGGCAAAGGCTTCCGCCGCCTGCTCTCGGATGGACGCCGTCTGAGCCTTCCAGCCGAAGCGGCCGAGCGCGAGTTCGCCGCTCGCGGCATCGCGCACGATGTTGGGGCGGCCGGAAATGCCGTCGTCATCGCGGTCGTCCGGATCGGCATGGGCGAGGATGTCGGCGGACGCGATCTGCTCGATCAGGCCGAGGCCGATCATCGGCGGCGTCAGGCGCGGCGAGAGCGTGGTGCGCGGATCGAGCGGACCATAGCCAGGGTCGTCGACGAAGTAGCTCGGTTTGCGCAGCGAAACGACCGAGCCGTCGCCAAGCGTCACCTTCTCTTCCTGGTAGCCGACGCGCATCCGGCCTTCGCCCTTGAGGCCGGGAACCGCGAGCTCCTGCAATTGCGAGCCATAGGCCGGATCGGGGAAGTTCAGCAGCCTGTGGCCGGCGAGTTCGGCTCTCTCTTCTTCGCTGCTCGCGTCGCGCGCCAGGCGCAGGAACATCGAGGTGGTGCCGGCGCTGCCTTCGGGTGGACGGCCACGGCCATCCTTCAAATGGCAGTTCTGGCAGGCACGCTCGTTGAACAGCGGCCCAAGCCCGTCCGATGCCTGGGTCGAGGAGGGCGAGGACACCCAGTTCTTGCGGAAAAGCGCATTGCCGAGCTTGAAGGTGCCTTCTTCCTCGAAGGTGATGTTGGCCGAGGGTTGCGAGAAGGCGTCGCGGTTGACATCCTTGCGCGACGTGCCGGCGCCACCCTGCATCCGCTCGAACGGCTCGGCCTTGGAGAAGTCGGTGGTCGGCCTGGTAACGGCAATGACACGCGCCAGATCCTTCGGCGTCAGATCGGTGCGCGTGGCGGCAAGGCCCGCGGGCAGCGGATCTCCAGCCAGCGCCGAAGCGGTGGCCATCAAGACAGGAATGAAAGAAAGCCCGCGAAGCGGCCAGGCCCGCGAGCTTTTCCTGGAAGGCGAGGAAGGCGAGCCTTCGGCCCGCCGCGAGCGGCGCAGGAAAACTAGGCGGCGCCGCATTCCCGCATGCCCTTACTCCGCCTCGTTTGCCGATGTGGCGTTGAGCTGACCGTATTTCTCCTCGCCGATCGAGGCGAGCAGGTCGAGCTGCGTCTCAAGGAAGTCGATATGACCTTCCTCGTCGGCTAGCAGTTCCTCAAACAGTTTCATCGACACGTAGTCGCCTGCTTCTTCGCAAATCTCGCGCGAGCGCTTGTAGGCGGTGCGCGCGTCGTACTCGCCGGCTAGATCGGATTCGAGCACTTCCTTGACATTCTGACCGATTCGCAGCGGTGCCACCGATTGCAGGTTCGGATGCCCCTCAAGGAAGATGATGCGGGCCACGAGCCGGTCGGCATGGTGCATCTCCTCGATCGATTCGGCGCGCTCCTTCTTGGCCAGCTTGGCGTATCCCCAGTCCTCGAGCAGGCGGAAATGCACCCAGTACTGATTGACGGCCCCCAGCTCCAGAAACAGGGCTTCGTTAAGCCGCTCGATGACCTGCGCTTCGCCTTTCATAGGTTCTGCTCCCGTATTGGCCGCGCAAGCCTCTGACGCGGTCCAGGTGTGAAACGATGTCGGCGCCGCTCGCCTCCGAGCGGGCGTGGTAGTGCTCGGTGACCCGAATGATCGTTTCCACCACATTTGGGAAGCAGCCGCAACAGCGACCGCGCTTGCGCATGGCATGATAGACCTTGGCCGGCACGATAAGCTGCCAGGGATCCTCATCCAGCAGGCCGACGATCGTCTGCTCGATCTCCTTTTCGGTGATGATGTTGCAATGGCAGATCAGCATTCACTTGCCCTGGCTGACGGCGCCGCTCCGGCGCCGTTTGGCTTGTTTCCTATTTGAGCATGATCTTGTCCAAAAACCGGCTTCCGCTTTTTGGGATCATGCTCACGGCTACTTGAACACCTTGTCCGGCGCGTCGAGGCTGTCGGAGCCTTCGAAGGCGATGCTGTTGAGCTTCAAGGAGCCGACGGCGCGCTCGATCGACTTGGTCTGGTCGATCAGCGCATCGATCGCCGCCTGCACGGTGGCATTGCCTTCGGTATTGCCCTCGGCAATCTGCTGGTCGTAGGCCTCGCCGGCCAGCGCACGCGCCTTGATCGCCTCCATCCTGGCAACCGAGACGTCGAGCTTGTCCGACAGTTCCTTGTCGATCGCCGGGTCGTCCGCCTTGACCATATCGGACACGGAAGGTCCGGAAACGACCGTGCCGTCGAGGCGCGTGTAGCTCGCATGATAGGCGGCACGGATGCCGACGGCGTCATAGAGGTGGGAGTTGTAAGTGTTGTCCGAGAAGCAGTCGTGCTCCTCTTCCGGATCATGCAGCAGAAGGCCGAGCTTCATGCGCTCGCCGGCAAGTTCACCATAGGACAGCGAACCCATGCCGGTGAAGATGGTCGAGATGCCGGCATTGGTGTCGCCGTCGACCAGGTTCTTGCGGGCAGCGCCATCTTCCTTCCAGTTGTCGACCATTTCCTGCAGGTCGGAGACCAAAAGGTCGCTCGCCGACTTCAGATATTCGGCGCGACGGTCGCAATTGCCGCCGGTGCAGTTGGCGAGGTCATAGTCGGTGTAGGGCCGCTCGCCGGCGCCGGGGCCGGTGCCGTGCAGGTCCTGGCCCCAGAGCAGGAACTCGATGGCGTGATAGCCGGTCGCGACATTGGACTCGACGCCGCCGGCCTCCTGCAGCGTGCCGGACAGGAACTCCGGCGTCAGCTTCGAGGCGTCGACCTTCTTGCCGTTGATCTCGATCTCCTTGTTGGCGATCACGTTCGCGGTGTAGAGCGAATTGGTGTCCGACTCGGTGCCGTAGCTCTTGGCGACATAGTCGATCAGGCCTTCGTCCAGCGGCCAGGAGTTCACCTTGCCTTCCCAGTCGTCGACGACCTTGTTGCCGAAGCGGTAGACCTCGGTCTGCTGGTACGGGACGCGCGATGCCTTCCAGGCTTCGCGGGCGGCGTTCAGCGTTTCCGCCGAAGGCTTGGCGAGCAGCGCGTCGACGGCCTTGTCGAGGGCTTGCGCCGTGGTCAGCGCGTCCTCGTATTTGGCGAGCGCGATGTCGGCATAGGTCTTGATGACCGCCTTGGCATCGGTTTCGGCCTTGGCCGGCAGCACGAACACCGCCGCCGTCAGCGCGGCTGTCGCGCAGATCGCAGCGAGCCTGCCGCCATTACGTGCTGTCATCATCGTTCTCCAGTTCCTTGGGAATTCATTGAAAGGCGCGCGCGCCAGCCCGCGCAGAGGCATGGGCATGCCGCCGGGCACAAGATATGCCGCGCCAATGCGCGGCTCGCGGAAGAAAGACACCGAAATGCCTCCAATCGAAAGGGTTCAAGGCCCAGACATCAAAGGGAGCGCTTGACGCGCGAGCCTCCATAAAGCGGCGAAGGGGTTGGAAGTCAACAGGCGCAGCCAAGAAAATTCAATTGAAACAACTGTTTAGAATAATTCTAAACTAGAACTATCAACTTTAAGACGTTCCCGGCGCGACGTAATCGTGGAAGGCGGCGATTGACAGGTGACCGTTCCGGGTGCGACCCGGACCGAGGCTCTTGCGACGGCGGCAGACAATCGCCACCTGGCGGAACAGCTTAGATTTGAAGCGAAAACGGGATTGCGATGAAGAACGGGGTGGTCATTGTCGGTGCGGGTCACGCTGGCGTGCAAGCGGCGGCGAGCCTGCGCGAGGAAGGTTACGACGGCCCGGTCATCCTGATCGGCGACGAGAGCGAACTGCCCTACCACAAGCCGCCATTGTCGAAGACTTTCATCAAGGACCAGGACGCGAAGCCGCAGCCCCTGCGCGGTGAGGCCTTCTATTCGGGCAGCGCCATCGACTATCAGCCGGGCGTCCGCATCGAGGCTATCGATGCCGGTGCGCGCAGGCTGGAGGTCTCGGGCGGCGCGACGCTTGCCTTCGACCGCCTGGTGCTCGCGACCGGCTCGCGACCGCGCCTGCTCAAGCTGCCGGGTTCGGAACTGTCCGGCGTGGTCTCGCTGCGATCGCTGGCCGATGCGCGGACGATCCGCGAGCTCAGCGCGCAAAGCGAGGATGTCGTCATCCTCGGCGGCGGCTTCATCGGCCTGGAGATCGCAGCCACGCTCAGGGCAGCCGGGCGCAATGTCACTGTGGTCGAAGCCGTCGACCGGCTGCTCGGCCGCGCGGTGGCGCCGGTCATCGCCAGCCATGTTCGGCAGCGGCTGGAAGCGATCGGCGTGCGCCTGCTCACCGGCACCACTATCGATCGGCTCGAAGGCGACAAGGGCCGAGTCTCGGCCGCGATCACCTCCGGCGGCGAACGGCTTCCGGCGCAGATGGTCATCATCGGCATCGGCGTGGTGCCCAATGTCGAACTGGCCGAGGCCGCCGGCATCACGATCGCCAACGGCATCCGCGTCGACCAGCAGATGCGGACCTCGGCGCCGGATATCCTTGCCATCGGCGATGCGGCCTCCTACCGGCACTGGTTCACCGGCGCCGACGTGCGGCTGGAATCGGTGCAGAACGCCACCGACCAGGCGCGGCTTGCCGCACGCACCATTCTTGGCCATGCGGACGCCTATTCAGCGGTGCCGTGGTTCTGGTCGGATATCGGCGACATGAAGCTGCAGATGGTCGGGCTGACGTCGGGCGGTGACAGCCATGTCGTGCTGGGCGATCTCGCCGAGAACAAGTTCTCGATCTACCACTATGCGGGAAGCCGGCTGCTCGGCATCGAATCCGTCAACCGGCCCGGCGATCACATGCTTGGCCGCAAGATGCTGGGTGCCGGTTTCTCGCCCACGCCACAGGCCGTTGCCGCCGGCCCCGATGCGCTGAAGGCGGCGCTCGCCGCCTTCCAGGAAGAGCCCGCCAGGGCAACCGGTTAAGCGGCGCGAGCCTCGCGGATCGAGCTTTCCAGAATATCCAGCGCCTCGTTCATGACGCCGTCCTGGATGGTGATCGGTGACAGGAAGCGGATGACGTTGCCGTAGACGCCGCAGGTGAGCAGGATCAGGCCCTTGTCGAGCGCCTTCAGCCGCACCGCATTGGCGATGTCCGCCGAGGGCAGGTCCTTCTTGACGTCGTTGAATTCGACCGCGTTCATGAAGCCGGGGCCCCTGATGTCGACGATCTCCGGCACGTCCTCGCGGATCGATTGAAGCCGCTGCTTCAGCCTGTTGCCCAGCGCATTGGCGCGGTCGCAGAGCTTTTCCTCCTCGATCACGTCGAGCACGGCGTGGGCCGCGGCGACGCCGATCGGGCTGCCGCCGTAAGTGCCGCCAAGTCCGCCGGGGCCGGGCGCGTCCATGATCTCGGCGCGGCCGGTGACCGCCGACAGCGGGAAGCCGCCGGCCAGGCTCTTGGCCATGGTGGTGAGGTCGGGCGCGACGTCATGATGCTCCATGGCGAACATCTTGCCGGTGCGGGCAAAGCCGGTCTGCACCTCGTCGGCGATGAGCAAAATGCCATGCTGGTCGCAGACCTTGCGCAGCGCAGTCATGAAATCGCGCGGCGCCTCATAAAAGCCGCCCTCGCCCTGCACCGGCTCGACGATGATGGCGGCAACGCGGGCAGGATCGACATCGGCCTTGAACAGCCTGTCGAGGGCTGCGAGCGAATCGGCGACAGAGACGCCATGCAGCGCCACCGGGAACGGTGCGTGGAAGACATCGGCCGGCATCGCGCCGAAGCCGACCTTGTAGGGCACCACCTTGCCGGTCAGCGCCATGCCCATGAAGGTGCGGCCGTGGAAGCCGCCGGAAAAGGCGATGACCGCCGGGCGGCCGGTGGCGTTGCGGGCAATCTTGACGGCATTCTCCACCGCCTCGGCGCCGGTGGTGACGAAGATCGTCTTCTTGTCGAACTTGCCGGGCAGCAGGCCGTTCAGCCGCTCGGCCAGCCGCACATAACTCTCATAGGGCACGACCTGGTGGCAGGTGTGGGTGAAGCGGTCGAGCTGTGCCTTGACCGCCTCGATCACCTTGGGGTGGCGATGGCCGGTGTTGACGACGGCGATGCCGGACGCGAAGTCGATGTAGCGGCGGCCCTCGACATCCCAGATCTCAGAATTCTCGGCGCGGTCGGCATAGATCTGCGTGGTCATGCCGACGCCACGCGAGATCGACTGGTTCTTGCGTTCGGAAATGGCTGAATTCTTCATCTCATCCCTCATCGGGCCTGCGCCCGTTCTCGTTTGATGCCGTTGAAGTCCGTTCTGGCCCTATTTCAGCTTTTCCTCAAGCCCACACCAGTGCTGGTCGATTGGGCCTGCCGTTGCCGCAATTTAAACCAGTCCGCCCATACGCGTACGAGAGAGGTTTCCTTTTTGCGGGGATCGACTATCCTCGCAATGCTGGCGGTATCCGCCGCAGGGAGCGGCCCGCACGGTTGAGGGAACCATGAGCAGGAACGCGACATCGCCCGCCCCGCTGCTTCCGGTCAAGCCATTCATTCCGTTGTCTTTTCCGACTTCCGTAATCCTCGCCTGCGCTTTGGCGGCGCTGTCGCTCGCTGGCTGCCAGAAGCAGGAGGCGGCGGCCAAGAAACTGCCGATTATTGTGCGCACCGAGACGGTGGCGATCGCCGACTACGCACCGCGGACCTCGCTCACCGGCGTGATCGCGGCGCGCACGCTGAACAATCTGTCGTTTCGGGTCGGCGGCCGTGTCGCCGAGCGGCTTGTCGACGTCGGCCAGCATGTCGACAAGGACGCGGTTCTTGCCCGCATCGATCCGCAGGAGCAGGAGTCCGACCTGCGCTCGGCGCAGGCCGACCTCGATGCCGCGCAGGCGCAGTTGACGCAGGCCGCCGCCGCCTTCGAGCGGCAAAAGACGCTGCTTGCCCAAGGCTACACCACAAGGCGCGACTACGACACGGCCGACCAGACGCTGAAGGTGGCGCAAGGCAGCCTCGATGCCGCGCAAAGCGCGCTCGCAAATGCCAAGGAGAACCTCTCCTTCACCGAGCTCAGGGCCGGGGCCGCCGGCGTCATCACCGCCCGCCAGGTCGAGGCCGGGCAAGTGGTGCAGGCGGCGCAGACTGTCTTCACCGTCGCCGAGGACGGCGATCGCGACGCAGTGTTCAACGTGCAGGAAACGCTGGTGGCGCGGACGCCGGATGCGCCGACGGTGACGATCACACTGCTATCCGATCCACAGGTCAGGGCGACCGGCAAGGTGCGCGAGATCTCGCCGGCGGTCGATCCGGCGTCGGGTTCGATCCGGGTCAAGGTCGCCATTCCCGACACGCCCGCCGCTATGCCGCTGGGCGCGGCCGTGATCGGCTCGGCCAGCGCCAAACCGGTCAAGGCGATCCTCTTGCCATGGCAGGCGCTGACCTCGATCGACGGCAAGCCGGCGGTCTGGGTCGTCGACCCATCGGCCAAGGCGGCGGCGACGACGCCGGTCGAGGTGCTGGCCTTCGATTCCGGCGTGGTCATCATCGGCAAGGGGCTGGAAGCGGGCCAGAGCGTCGTCACCAATGGCGGCCAGCTGCTCAGTCCCGGACAGGCGATCGAGATCGCGGGGGCAGGCCAATGAACCGGCTGCCGCGCGCACTGCTCTTGCCCGCACTGCTATCGCTTGCGCCGCTTGCCGGCTGCTCGCAATCGGAAGAGAAGCCGCCGGAGATCACCCGCCCGGTGCTGTCGATGGTGATCGAGCCTCGCGCCATGCAGACCTTCGGCTTCGCCGGTTCGATCGAGCCGCAAGTCAGCGCCGACCTTGCCTTCCGCCTGCTCGGCCGCGTCGTCGCCCGCGACGTCAAGGTCGGCGACATCGTCAGCAAGGGAACGACGATCGCCGCACTCGACCCGACGGCGCTGGAACTTGCGGTGCAGGCGGCCAAGGCCGAGCTTTCCAATGCCGAGGCGCAGTTCGCCAACGCTGCCGCCAGCGAGGAGCGCCAGCGCCAGCTGCTGGCCGCCGCCAACACCTCCCAGGCCGTCTTCGATGCCGCCCAGCAGGCGCGGAAGGCGGCCGAGGCCGGCGTCGAGCGGGCCAAGGCATCGCTTGCCAAGTCGCAGGAGCAGCTCGGCTATGCGCGGCTGTTCTCCGATTTCGACGGTGTCGTCACCGCAGTCGGCGCCGAGGTCGGCCAGACGGTGTCGCCGGGCCAGACGGTGGTCACCGTGGCGCGCTCGGACCTGCGCGAGGCGGTGGTCGACATCCCCGACCAGTTGACCGGCGACCTCGCCGCCGGCACGCCGTTCCAGGTCATCCTGCAGTCGCTGCCGACCATCCAGACCGAGGCCAAGCTGCGCGAGATCGCGCCGCAGGCCGAGGGCTCGACCCGCACCCGCCGGGTCCGCTTAACGCTCACCGATCCGCCGATAGCCTTCCGGCTCGGCTCGACGGTGACGGCGACGCGCATGACCAAGATCACGCCGACGATCGAACTGCCGCTGTCTGCGCTGCTTGAAAAGGACGGTGCCGACAGAGTTTGGATCGTCGATCCGCAAACATCGAGCGTTAGCTCGAAAGAGGTCAAGGTGTCCGCTAAGGGCGCCGACACCTTCACCGTCGCCGAAGGGCTGGAGGCCGGCATGCGCGTCGTCACCGCCGGCGTCCACAGCCTCGCCGAGGGCCAGAAGGTAAAGATACCGGAAGGAGGAGCCATATGAAGGGCTTCAACCTCTCGGACTGGGCGCTCAACCATCGCTCGCTGGTGTGGTACTTCATGCTGGTCTTCGTCGTGGCCGGCGTGTTTTCCTATCTCAACCTCGGCCGCGAGGAAGACCCCGCCTTCACCATCAAGACCATGCTGATCCAGGCCAATTGGCCCGGCGCCTCCGTCAACGAGACGGTGACGCAAGTGACGGATCGCATCGAGAAGAAGCTCGAGGAGCTCGACAGCCTCGACTACACCAAATCCGTCACCACCGCCGGCAAGACCGTCATCTTCGTCAACCTGAAAGACACCACCAAGGCGCGCGATGTCGTGCCGAACTGGATTCAGGTGCGCAACATGGTCAACGATATCTGGTCGCAGTTCCCGCAAGGGGTGCAGGGACCGTTCTTCAACGACCGCTTCGGCGACGTTTTCGGCAACATCTATGCCTTCACCGCCGACGGGCTGACGCCGCGCCAGCTGCGCGACTATGTCGAGGATGTCCGCACCAAGATCCTGACCGTGCCGAACGCCGGCAAGGTCGATCTGGTCGGCGCCCAGGATGAGGCGATCTACCTCGAATTCTCGACCCGCCAGATCGCGGCGCTCGGCCTCAACCAGCAGGCGATCGTGGCTAGCCTGCAGGCGCAGAACGCCATCACGCCGTCCGGCGTCATCCAGTCTGGGCCGGAGCGCATCAGCGTGCGCGTCAGCGGCCAGTTCACCTCGGAAGAGAGCCTGCGCGCCATCAACCTGCGCGTTGGCGACCGTTTCTTCCGGCTGAGCGACGTGGCGACGATCAGGCGCGGCTATGTCGATCCACCGACGTCGCTGTTCCGCTTCAACGGGCAGGACGCCATCGCGCTGGCCATCGGCATGAAGCCCAACGCCAATCTGCTGCAGTTCGGCGAAGCCTTGCACGAGGAGATGAACAAGGTGCTGGCCGACCTGCCGGTCGGCGTCGGCGTGCATCTGGTCGCCGACCAGCCTGTCATCGTCGAGGAAGCGGTGTCGGGCTTCACCCGCGCTTTGTTCGAGGCGGTGGCCATCGTGCTTGCCGTGTCCTTCATCAGCCTCGGCATGCGCGCCGGTTTCGTCGTGGCGCTGTCGATCCCGCTGGTGCTCGCCATCACCTTCACCGTCATGGCCTATCTCGGCATCTCGCTGCAGCGCATTTCGCTGGGCGCGCTGATCATCGCGCTCGGCCTTCTGGTCGACGACGCGATGATCGCGGTCGAGATGATGGTGGCGCGGCTGGAGGTCGGCGACAACCTCCGCAAGGCGGCGACCTATGTCTACACTTCGACCGCCTTCCCGATGCTGACCGGCACGCTGGTAACGGTCGCCGGCTTCATCCCGATCGGCCTCAACAACAGCGCCGCCGGCGAATACACCTTCACGCTGTTCGTCGTCATCGCCGTATCGCTCCTGGTGTCATGGATCGTCGCGGTGCTTTTCGCGCCGCTGCTCGGCGTCACCATCCTGCCAGCGACGATGAAGGCCAAGCATCACGACCAACCCGGGCGCTTCACGTCGCTGTTCCGCAGCGTGCTCGTCTTTTCGGTGCGCCGGCATTGGCTGACCATCATCGCGACGGTGCTTCTGTTTGCGGCCTCCATTGCCGGCTTCGGCCTCGTCCAACAGCAGTTCTTCCCGCCGTCCGACCGGCCGGAGCTGGTCGTCGACTGGAACCTGCCGCAGAATTCGTCGATCACCGAGACGCGCGACCAGATGGAGCGCTTCGAGCAGCGCGCGCTGGTCGGCAATCCCGACATCGACCATTTCAGCTCCTATATCGGCCAGGGCGCGGTGCGCTTCCTGCTTGCCTATGACGTGCAGCCGGGCAATCCCTATTTCGGCCAGACGGTCATCGTCACCAAGAGCATAGAAGCGCGCAACCGGGTCAAGCCGGCGCTGGAAAAGCTGCTGCGCGAGGAGTTCATCGGCACCGATGCCTTCGTCAAGCCGCTCGAGCTCGGGCCGCCGGTCGGACGCCCGGTGCAGTACCGCGTCGGCGGTCCAGACATCCAGACGGTGCGGGACATGGCGCAGGAGTTTGCCGGCATGATTTCGGCCAACCCGCAGCTGGCGGCGCCCACTTTCGACTGGAACGAGCCGCAGCGCGTGCTGAGGGTCGACGTGCTGCAGGACAAGGCGCGGCAGCTCGGCATCACCTCATCCGACATCGCCAGCGCGCTGAACAGCACGGTCGGCGGCACCACGATCACCCAGCTGCGCGACGCCACCTATCTGATCAATGTCGTGGCCCGATCGCGCGAGGCCGAGCGCGGCTCGATCGGCACGCTGCAGAACTTGCAATTGCCGACCGGCACCGGCGAGGCGATCCCGCTCGCGGCGGTGGCGAACTTCCGCTACGAGCTCGAACAGCCGACGGTGTGGCGCCGTGACCGGATACCCACCATCACCGTGCGCGCCGGTCTGGTCGGCGACGTACTGCCGGCCACTGTCGTCAACGAATTGAAGCCGTCGGTCGACGCCTTCATCGCCAAGCTGCCGCCGGGCTATTCGGTCGCAACCGCGGGCTCGGTCGAGGAAAGCGCCAAAAGCCAGGGGCCGATCGCGGCAGTCGTGCCGTTGATGCTGTTCATCATGGCGACCATCCTGATGGTGCAGCTGCAAAGCTTCCAGCGCCTGTTCCTGGTGGTGGCGGTAGCGCCGCTCGGCCTGATCGGCGTGGTGGCGGCGCTGGTGCCCAGCGGCGCGCCGCTCGGCTTCGTCGCCATCCTCGGCGTCTTGGCGCTGATCGGCATCCTGATCCGCAACTCGGTCATCCTGATCGTGCAGATCGAGGACCTCGTCGCCGAGGGCAAGGACCGGTGGGCGGCGGTCATCGAGGCGACCGAGCACCGCATGCGGCCGATCGCACTGACGGCGGCGGCCGCCAGCCTGGCGCTGATCCCGATCGCGCGTGAAGTGTTCTGGGGGCCGATGGCCTACGCCATGATGGGCGGCATCATCGCCGGCACCGCGATCACGCTGCTGTTCCTGCCGGCGCTTTACGTGGCGTGGTTCCGGATCAAGGAGCCGAAGCGGGGGCAGGACAGCGTGCAAACAGAAACGGTGTCGGAAGGCGGGGCGGCCTAACCGGCAAAGTTCGATCGCCGAGTTCCCGCCCACCCCTCTCTGGCCTGCCGGCCATCTCCCCCGCAAGGGGGGAGATCAGATGTCTCCATCGCTTTCGCCAATCACCAAAGGTGCAGGAGGAGAGCGGCCGACGAAGCTGCCAGTCTCCCCCTTGCGGGGGAGATGTCCGGCAGGACAAAGGGGGTGCGAAGGATCGCGACTTCCCGAATTACGCCCTCACAAACCCCTCGCTGGCCCTGAGCAGGTTGCGCGTATAATCCTCGGCCACGCGATGCCCGATCAACTGGCTCGCCGTCAGCGTCTCGACCGCCTCGCCGTTCTGCATCACCATCAGCCGCTCGCACATATGGGTGATGATGGCGAGGTCGTGGCTGACCATCAGGAAGGTCAGCTTGCGCCGCCGCCGCACTTCTTCCAGCAGGTTGAGCACCTCCGCCTGCACCGAGGCATCGAGCGCCGAGGTCGGCTCGTCGAGCAGCAGGATCGAGGGTTCGAGGATAAGCGCGCGGGCGATGGCGACACGCTGGCGCTGGCCGCCGGAGAGCTGGTGCGCATAACGGAAGCGGAAGCCGTTGCCGAGGCCTACCTCGTCCAGCGCGCGCTCGATGCGCTTCTCGCCGTCGGCAAAGCCGTGGATGGCGAGCGGCTCCTGCAGTAGCCGGTCGACGGTCTGGCGCGGGTGCAGCGAGCCGTAGGGATCCTGGAAGACCATCTGCACCTCGCGGTAGAAGGCCTTGTCGCGGCTCTTGCCCAAGGTCTTGCCGTTGACGGTGATGGTGCCCGAAGCAACGGGCGCCAGGCCGGTGATTGCCTTGAGCAGCGTCGATTTGCCGGAGCCGCTTTCGCCGACCAGCCCGTAGGACTCGCCCTCCCTGACCTCGAGGCTGACGCCTTTCAGCGCGCGGAAGCGGTCGAAGATCACCTCCAGCCCTTCGATGGCAATGGCCGCATTCATGCCGCCCACTCCGGCTTGCGGTCGAGCACCGGCAGCGGGTGGCGTTCGAACCCTATCCTCGGCATGCAGTTGAGCAGGCCGCGCGTATAGGGGTGCTGGGCGTCGCGCAATTCCGACGCCTTGAGCTGCTCGACCACCTTGCCGGCATACATGACGATCACCCGGTCGCAGAAGGAGGACACCAGGCGCAGATCGTGCGAGATGAAGATCAGCCCCATGCCGCGCTCGGCGACCAGCCTGTCGAGAATGTTCAGCACATCGAGCTGCACCGTGACGTCGAGCGCCGAGGTCGGCTCGTCGGCGATCATCAGCTCCGGGCCGGCGATCAGCATCATGGCAATCATGGCACGCTGGCCCATACCGCCCGAAACCTCGTGCGGATGCAGGTCGAAGACGCGGGCCGGGTCGCGGATCTGCACCGCTTCCAGCATCGCAAGGGCACGGTCGCGTGCCTCGGCCTTTGAGACCCTCTCATGCGTGCGCAGCGTCTCGACGATCTGGCGGCCGATGCTCATCACCGGATCGAGCGAATATTTCGGATCCTGCAGGATCATGGCGATGCGGTTTCCCCGCAACGCCCGGCGCTGGCGCGCCGGTATGGAGAGCAGGTCGATACCGTCGAAGGCGAGCTTGTTCGCCGAGACCTCGGCTTGCGGCGGGGTGACGCCCATGATGGCGCGGCCGGTCTGCGACTTGCCGGAGCCGCTCTCGCCGACAATGCCTAGCCGCTCGCGGCCGAGCGAGAAGGTGACGCCGCGCACCGCTTTGACCAGGCCGGTGCGGGTCGGAAAGGTGACGCGCAGATCGTCGACCTCAAGAAGCAGGCCCTTGTCGCTCTTATTGCCGCTCATTGGTCGCCGCTCACTGGTCGCCGCTCCTTGGATCGAGTGCGTCACGCAGGCCATCGCCGAGCAGGTTGAAGCCGAGGCTGACGATGAGGATGGCGAAGCCCGGCGCACCCGCCACCCACCACTGGTCGAGGATGAAGCGTCGGCCGGACGCGATCATGGTGCCCCATTCGGGCAGCGGCGGCTGCGCGCCGAGGCCGAGGAAGCCGAGGCCGGCGGCGGTGAGGATGATGCCTGCCATGTCGAGCGTCACACGGATGATCAGCGAGGAGATGCAGAGCGGCATGATGTGGCGCAGCACGATGCGGAAGGGCGAGGCGCCCATCAGTTGCACCGCCTTGATGTAATCGGAATTGCGCACGGTAAGCGTTTCGGCACGGGCGATGCGGGCGTAAGGCGGCCAGGAGGTGATGGCTATCGCCAGCACCGCGTTCTCGATGCCGGGGCCAAGTGCCGCGACGAACGCCAGCGCCAGCACCAGCTTCGGAAAGGCGAGGAAGATGTCGGTGATGCGCATCAGGACGGCATCGATCCAGCCGCCGGCATAGCCGGCGACGGTGCCGACCAGGAGACCGATCGGCGCAGCAATGACGGCAACGAGGATGACGACATAGAGCGTCCAGCGCGAGCCATAGACGATGCGGGAATAGATGTCGCGGCCGAGATCGTCGGTGCCGAACCAGTGCGCCGCACTCGGCGCCAGCAGGCGCGCGTTCTTCAGGTCGCCGACGGTCGGCGAATAGGGCGCCAGCACATCGGCAAGGGCCGCGACCGCCAACAGCCCGATGATGATCAGCAGGCCGAGAAACGCCAGCCGGTTAGCGGAGAAGCGCCGCCACGCGACATAGCCACGGCCTAGCCTCGCCTGCATGCGCGAGGCCGGCCGATCGCTGAGCAGCCAGTCGCGCCGGCTCTGGATGGTCTCGGCGCTCATGCGGCCTTGGTCCTCGGATCGAGCACGCGGTAGAGCAGGTCGGAGAGAAGGTTGATGCCTATAAAGACGGAGCCGATGATGATGGTGCCGCCGAGAACGGCGTTCATGTCGGCGTTCTGCAGCGAATTGGTGATGTAGAGCCCGATGCCCGGCCAGGAGAACACCGTCTCGGTCAGCACCGAGCCTTCGAGCAGGCTGGCATAGGACAGCGCGATGACAGTGACCATCGGCACGGCGGCATTGCGAAGCGCATGCGCCCAGATGATGCGGGTTTCCGACAGGCCCTTGGCGCGCGCCGCCACGATATACTCCTGTGCCAGTTCGTTCAGCATGAAGGAGCGGGTCATGCGGCTGATATAGGCGAGCGAGAAATAGCCGAGCAGCGAGGCCGGCAGGATGATGTGGCGGTAGGCGTCGTAGAAGACATCCCACTGGCCCTGCATCGCCGCATCGAGCAGGTAGAAGCCGGTGATCGGCGTGAAGGTGTATTCGTAGACGACATCGAGCCGCGCCGGGAAGGCGACCCATTGCAGCTTGGCGTAGAACAGGACGAGCCCGAGCAGTCCCAGCCAGAAGATCGGCACGGAATAGCCGATCAGGCCGATGATGCGCACGATCTGGTCGATGAGGCTGCCGCGCCTGACGGCGGCCAGGACGCCGAGCGGCACGCCGATGACGGCGCCGATCAGCGTGCCCAATGTGGCGAGCTCAATGGTCGCCGGGAAGGCACGGCGGATGTCGGTCATGACCGGATTGGTGGTCAGCACCGAGGTGCCGAAATCGCCATGGAGGGCATTCTTGACGTAGATGTAGAACTGCTCGATCAGCGGCAGGTCGAGGCCCATCTCGCGGCGCGTGCGCTCGACGACATTGGCAGGCGCCCGGTCGCCGAGCACGGCCAGCACCGGATCGATCGGAATGACGCGGCCAATAAAGAAGGTCACCGCGAGAAGACCGAGATAGGTCGTCACCGCGATGACCAGGAAGCGGCCGATCGACGATAGAACAGCGGCGGAGCGGGCGCTGCCGCGCCCGGCCGCCGCCTGATTCTCAATTGTGCTCACGCGGCGCGTCCGCCGGAACTATTCCTTGGAGACCGCCCCGACGAAGTTGGTGTCGAAGCTCGGGCCAAGCGCGAAGCCCTTGAGGTTCTTGCGCAGCCCCGCCACTTCCAATTGCTGGTGGATGACGACGAAGGGGCTGGTGTCGAGGATCTTCTTCTGCAGATCCTTGTACATGTCGGCGCGCTTGCCCGAATCCTTCTCCAGCAGCGCCGCCTCGGTCTCCTTGGTCAGGTCCGGAATGTCCCAGGCATTGCGCCAGGCCAGCGTCTTGATCTTGGCGGAATCGGAATTGTCGGGGTTCGAGGCGAAGGTCTGGGCGTTGGAGTTCGGGTCGAAATAGTCCTGGCCCCAGTTGCCGATATAGATGTCGTGGTTGCGGGCGCGGTATTTGGTCAGCGTCTGCTTGCCGTCGCCCGGAATGATCTCCAGCTTGATGCCGGCCTGGCCGAGCGTCTGCTGGATCGATTCTGCCATGCCGGTGGTCGGCTGGCCGGTGCGCACATCCATGGTCACGCTGAAGCCATCCGCCAGGCCGGCCTTGGCCAGCAGTTCCTTGGCCTTGGCGACGTCGAGCTTGAACGGATTGTCGTCGATGGCGCCGAGATCGCCCTTGGGCAGGAAGGACTGGTGGATCTCGCCTATGCCCTTGAGGATGGTCGAGCTCAGGGCGTCATAGTCGACCAGATATTTGAAGGCCTGGCGAACCTCGGGCTTGGCGAGGTTCGCGTTCTTCTGGTTGAGGCTGATGTAATAGACCGTGCCCTTGGGCGCGCTGGTCGTGGTGAGATCGGCGTTCTTGGCGATGGCGTCGAGGTCGTTCGGCTCGAGGTTGCGGGCGACGTCGATGTCGCCGGCCTCCAGCGCCAGGCGCTGCGCGGAGCTTTCCTTCATGTTGCGGTAGATGACGCGGGCGAGCTTGGCCTTCTCGCCGTTGTAATTGTCGTTGCGCTCCAGCACGACGGCCTCGTTGGCACGCCATTCACGCAGCTTGAACTGGCCGGATCCGGCATAGCCGGTCTTCAGCCAGGCATTGCCGAAATCATTGTCCCACTTGTAGTCGGCGCTCGGCGTGACCGCCGCGACATGTTCCTTGACCAGCTTGGCGTCGACAACCGAGGCGACGGTGGCAGACAGGCAGTTCAAGACGAAGCTCGGCGCATAGGCCTTGTCGACGACGAACTGGAAGGTGGTGTCGTCGACGGCCTTGGCCTTTTCGGCGACATTGTCGCCGCTGATGCCGAACTGGTTGATGATGAAGGCCGGGCTCTTGTCCAGCTTGATGGCGCGCTCGAAGGAATAGGCGACATCTGCCGCGGTGATCGGATTGCCCGAGGCGAATTTCATGCCGGGCTTGAGCTTGAAGGTGTAGGTCAGGCCGTCGTCCGAAACGCTCCAGCTCTCGGCGAGGTCGCCCTTGACCTTGGAGGTGTCGCTGAGGTCGAGGCGGACCAGGAGATCATAGGTGTTGCCGGTGACCTCGGCTGTCGACAGCTCGAACGCCTCGCCCGGGTCCATGGAGATGATGTCGTCGATGGCGAAGCCCTCGACCAGCGTATCGGCAGGCGTTACGGCGAAGGCCGGCGCGACGAGCAGCGCGGACAGCGCCGCGCCCGCAAGCAAGGCACGAGAGCGAAGAGCAAACTTTTCCAGCATCATGGTGATCGTTCCCTGTTTTGTTGTTTGTTGACCTGAGTTCCCGGCTCAGGATTGCAGAAATTCCATCGGGTCGCGCGCGTGTCCCCGGCCACTTACCGTCGTGGTTTTTGTCCAATTGGTCAACACCATATCCGGCGGCCCGCATGCCGGCAACGCGCATTTGCCAGACAACGTATTGGACCAGAACGAGCCATGGCGAGTCGACCGATGCGCCGGCTAATCGACGCCGCCAATCGGGAAAATTTTGCTGTTCTTTTAGCTACTTCAGCACACCAACCAGGGCGGCGTCGGGGAAGCAGGTGGCGGCGCGGCCGCTCTTTTCCTGCCAGTTGCCGATCGAGCGGCGCGTCTTGAAACCCGGCAGGCCGTCGGCGCTGCCGACGTCGTAGCCCTTGGCCTCCAGCGCCCGCTGCAGGGCGGCTATGTCGGAGCGGTGGAGATCGCCGACAGGACCCCAGCTTGCAGTAAAGGTGGTGTCACCCTTGGCGATGCGGTCGGCGGCATGGCCGATGAACAGCGCGTAGAGGTCGCTGGTGTTGTACTCTTTCAGCACATAGAAATTGGGCGTGACGATGAAGGCCGGACCGCTGCGGCCGGCCGGCATCAGCAGGAAGCCCTCGGCCTTGAGCTCACTCGCCTGGAACGCTTTGTTGTCGGCGCGCCTGATGCCCATTGCCACCCAGTCGGCAATCGTCTTGCCCTGGTCGGGCCCTTCGAGCGAGCAGGAAACATTGGCCGGCGCGATCACCTCGGTCCCCCAGCCGCGACCCCTCACCCAGCCATAATGGACGAGATAATTGGCGATCGAGGCGAGCACGTCGGGGGTCGAGTTCCAGATGTCGGGCCGGCCGTCGCCGTCGAAATCGACGGCGTGCTTGAGGAAGGATGTCGGCATGAATTGCGGCTGGCCGAGCGCGCCGGCCCAGGACGACTTCATCGCATTGACCGGCGCCAGTCCGCGCTCGACGATCTCCAATGCCGCCAGCACCTCGGTGCGGAAGAAATCCTTTTTTGTCGACATGAAGGCCTTGGTGCCCAGCACCTCGAAGGCATCATAGGGCATCTTGGCCGCGCCGAAGCCGGTTTCGCGGCCCCAGATCGCCAGCACAATCTCGCCCGGCACGCCGTAGCGCTTCTCGATCAAACCCAGCACCCTTGCGTTGGCGCTGTCGCGCGTCCGTCCGCCAGAAGTGACGGCGCGAACCGTCTTCTCGGCGAAATAGGCGCCGGGCGGCCCGAACTCGGCCTGGTGCTGCTTCTCAGGCGTCGTCGGCTTCTCGCCGGGCATGACAAGGTCCGGCAGTTTCAGGTTCGGCTTCACGCCGATGAAGGCCTCGTCGAAGGTTTTCTTCGAGATGCCCTTGGCCTCGGCTTCCGGCCAGAGATCGTTCTGCAACCAGGTGCGGAACTGGTCATCGATCTGCGCGGCCGAGGCGGGGATGGCGAAGAGGAAAATGGCCAAGGCCGCGAAGAGGGGGGCGCGAAGGAATGCCGACATTTCCAAGCTTCCCTCCCCAATCCGCTCAAAACGCCGTCCGCGAGCGCAGCGCGGCGGCCAGCGTGCCTTCGTCGAGATAGTCGAGCTCGCCGCCGACCGGAACGCCATGCGCCAGCCTTGTCACCTTGACCTCGAAGCCGGAAAGCTGGTCGGTGAGGTAATGCGCCGTGGTCTGGCCCTCGACCGTGGCGTTGACGGCGAGGATCACTTCCTTGACCTCGCCGCCGGCGACGCGGTCGACCAGCGAGCGGATGTTGAGCTGCTCGGGGCCGATGCCGTCAAGCGGCGACAGCGTGCCGCCGAGCACATGGTAGCGCACATTCATCGCCGCCGCCCGCTCCAGCGCCCAGAGATCGGAGACATCCTCGACGACGATCAGCGTGCCGGCGTCGCGGCGCGGGTCGGTGCAGATCATGCAGGGATCGGAGGTGTCGACATTGCCGCAGGTCGAGCAGATGCGCACCTTGTCGACCGCCTCGCCCATGGCGGCGGCGAGCGGCTGCAGCAGCTGCTCCTTCTTCTTGATGAGATGAAGCGCGGCGCGCCTGGCCGAACGGGGCCCCAACCCCGGCACCTTGGCCAGGAGCTGGATCAGGCGTTCGATCTCTGGACCGGCGATTCGTTTCGACATCGCACTGATCTAGAGCAATTCCTGGAAAAGTGCGAAGCGGTTTTCCGTCCGGAATTGGAAGACGAAAAGCTGGAGCAGTTCGCCGTTTCCGTGAAACGGTCAACTGATCCAGGATTTTTCCGCGCGCTTTGGGACATGCGGCGTCCAGGCATGATCCGCCATGCTGACAGGGCGGACCATCGATTGCGGGTCAACTCAGTAGGCTTCGAGCGGCCGGCTCTGGCTGACGATCATCGCGCCGATTGCATCGGTGTTCTCGGGCGTCGACTGGAAACCCATCGCCGCTTCCTGCGGCGCGCTCGGCACCGAGGTGATGGTGCGGCTGTTCAGGGCGCCGCCGAAACGCGAGGCATCCGGCTCCGCCATCGGCTCCTGCATCGCCACCACCACCGGCTTCGCCGTAACACGGCCAGCCTTTGACGCAGGCGCCACCGCAGCCGTGACATATGTCTCTTGCTCGGGGGCCGCGGTCGTATCGGCCTGCTTGGCGGGGTCCGGATGGACAATCGTCTTGACCACCGGCTCGGCGGACGCCACGAGCACGGGAGCGGCGGGCGCCGCCTGTCGCGGCGTGGCCGAGGCAACGGCGACCATTGGCTCGTCCGGCAGCGGCTGCCAGTTGCGGCCGCGCTTCTCGTAGAAGGCATTGCCGCCGGCGACCATCGTGTAGTGCATGTTCTTGTAGGGGAAGCGCAGGCCCGCGGTGTGGAAGTACATCGTGTTCTTGAGCTTGGCCTTGCGCTCGCCCTTGAGCACGGCGTCGGCGGCCTCTTCGACGTCGGGCATCGCCTTCGAATTCATCGGCCGGGTCATCACGCCCGGAGCGAACTGGCCTTGCTCGCCGACGACCTCGCAGATCGTGCCGCCGTGCTGGCCCGAGCGCAGCCGGTTCATGACGACGGTGCCGACGGCGATCATGCCGTCGCGACTCGAGCGGTTGGACTCGAAGAACATCGCGCGTTCAAGACATTCCCTGTCCTTCGGCGTGTGGCTGGCGCGTGTGCTGAGGAAGCTCGGCGTGATGGCGTCGGTCAGGCTCGCGACCGACATGCCGTGCGAAGAGGTGGTCTGACTGCATCCGGCAAGGAACAGGGGAGAGAAGACGATGCCGATGAGCAGCGGCGTTTTCCATCGCGTCGCGATCAACAAAATTGCCTCATTTCCAGATGCCAGCCCGCCCCGAGATGTGGCAAGAATGAGACTCTTAAAGGCAAAAAGATGGCTAAAGGATTAGCATTCGTGCAGCATAGGTAAAACTTTATGAATGGCTGGAAATGACTGCGTGAACATAGCCGGGGAAAGTCTTAACAACCGCCCCGGTGTCCGATTTTCATTCATAATCAATTAACTGGCGGCAGCCGGCTCAGAACGGCAATTTCATTCCGGGCGGGATCGGCAAGCCTGCCGTGAGCGCCTTGGTCTTTTCCTGCATGACCTGCTCGACCTTATTTTTGGCGTCATTGTGAGCGGCGAGAATAAGGTCCTCGAGGATCTCGGCCTCGTCCTCCTTGAACAGCGACGGATCGATCTTCAGCACCTTCATCTCGAACTTGCCGGTGAGTGTTACGCTGACCAGGCCGCCACCGGCCTGACCGGTGGCTTCGAGCGTGGCGATCTCATCCTGCATGGCCTGGAACTTGGCCTGCATTTCCTTCGCCTTGCCCATCAGGCCGAGAAGATCCTTCATCCCAATGTCCTCTTCAGTTCTTCAGATTTCGTCGTCATCCGCCGCCGGCTCGACCGGCAGGTCGGCCTCGGCCTCTTCCACTTCCGGCACGTCCGGAATGCGCACATCGATGATCTTGGCGCCTGGGAAGCGGGCGAGGATTGCGGCAACCGTCGGGTCGCTCTTGGCGTCGAGGAAGGCGTTCTCGCGCTTCGTCGTCTCCATCTCCGCCAGCGTCTGGCCGCCATCTTCCTTCGACAGCGACACCAGCCAGTTGCGGCCGGTCCAGGCGCGCAGCTTGGATGTCAGGTCGTTGAGCAGCATCTTCGGCGCGTCTTCGGTCAGGCTGACGTCGAGGCGGCCGGGCTCGACGCGCACCAGCCGCACGCAGCGCTTGATCAGCACCTTGAAAGCGATGTCGCGATTGGAATCGGCGAGGGCTGCAATGTCGGCCAGCGATTTGACGGGCACGGCGGGTGCTTCCACGACCGGCTCCGGTGCGGCAACGAAGGCCGCAGGCGCCGGCTCGGCCTCGACAAGCCGCATCGTCTGCGCGCTACCGCCGGCGGAGGGCATGCGCGCCTGCGCCACGGCACTTGCGCCGCCGCCATTGCCGGAGCTTGCCGGCGCTCCGTTGGCGCGTGGCGCGCCGTTCGGGACGGACGCGGCCCCCTCCAACGATTTCAGCGCCTCGTCCAGCGTCGGCAGGTCGGCGGCATGGGCCAACCGGATCAGCACCATCTCGGCGGCGCTTACCGGCCGGTTCGAGGACTGCACCTCGGGGATGCCCTTCAGCAGCATCTGCCATGTCCTGGACAGCACGCGCACCGACAGCGCCCTGGCGAAATCGCCGCCGCGCCGGCGCTCATCCTCCGACAGCGAGGCATCGTCGGCGGCCGTCGGCACGAAGCGCAGCCTGGTGACGAGGTGATTGAACTCGGCAAGGTCGGTGAGCACCGCGGCCGGATCAGCGCCGGTGTCGTACTGGGCGCGGAATTCGGCCAACGCCGCCGCGACGTCGCCTTTCATGACATATTCGAACAGGTCGACGATGCGGGCGCGGTCGGCGAGGCCGAGCATCGCGCGCACCGCCTCGGCGCTGACCGCGCCGCTGCCATGGGCGATCGCCTGGTCGAGGATGGAGAGCGAATCGCGCGCCGAGCCTTCCGCGGCACGGGCGATCATCGCCAGCGCGTCGTCATCGACCGAGATGCCTTCCTTGGCGGCGATCGCCGACAGATGCGCAACCAGGGCGCCGGCATCGATGCGCCTGAGATCAAAGCGCTGGCAGCGCGACAGGACCGTGATCGGCACCTTGCGGATCTCGGTGGTGGCGAAGATGAATTTGACGTGCGGCGGCGGCTCTTCCAGCGTCTTCAGCAGGCCGTTGAAGGCCTGGGTGGAGAGCATATGCACTTCGTCGATGATGTAGACCTTGTAGCGGGCCGAGACCGGCGCGTAGCGCACGCGCTCGATGATGTCCCGGATGTCGTCGATGCCGGTGTGCGAGGCGGCGTCCATCTCGATGACGTCGACATGACGGCCTTCCATGATCGCCTGGCAATGCTCGCCAGGGATGGAAAGGTCGACGGAGGGCTGATCGACGGTGGCGGTCTTGTAGTTCAGCGCCCGGGCCAGGATGCGGGCTGTGGTCGTCTTGCCGACACCGCGAACGCCGGTCAGCATCCAGGCCTGGGCGATGCGGCCGGAAGCGAAGGCGTTGGTCAGCGTGCGGACCATCGGCTCCTGGCCGATCAGTTCGGAGAAATTCGCAGGGCGGTATTTGCGTGCCAGAACGCGATAGGCGCCGGCCTTGCCTGTCACCAGGCTTTCCGTCCCCAAATTTCCGGCTTCGCTCATTCGCCGTCAAAGCTCCCAGGACCGCGACGGAAGGCGGCCGTTTCCTGCGCATAGTTTCGCCCGCACGGCTTGGCGCCGTCAATGTCGCGAGAGAAAGGCGAAGAGGTGGGAGGCTGGAACAATGACCCGTTCCGGGCTCGTTAGGGCTGCTTCCTTCCGGACCTGACCCGGTTGGCGAGTGGATCGTCCACCACCAACCTCCCGGCCTCCATATCGGCAATTCGGCGATGAAATGCAAGGGCGGAGCGGAAGCGGCGGCGCGGGTCGTTCGTAGCGCACTGGCGGCAGGGCCTTCAAATCCGCAATTCCGGCCAATGATTCGCTTGCAGCCCCTTTGCAGCCGCTCTAGCGTTCATCGGTCAAAAAAACGGTGCAAAGTCCAAAAAAGTGAGGGAAACGCCAATGCTGCCGGGCCTCAAGGCCGGATTCACGCTCGACGCCAGGCTGGAGGCGGACAGCGAGCAGCTGATGTGGCTCGGCCTGTGCGAACTCAGGCTGATGAACGACTGCCGCTGGCCATGGCTCATCCTGGTGCCACAGCGGCCGGGCGTGGAGGAAATCCATGACATGACGCCGCTCGATCAGGCGATGCTGACCTTCGAGACCAACATGGTTGCGCAGGCGCTGAAGAAGACGACCGGCTGCACCAAGATCAACACCGGCGCGCTCGGCAACATCGTGCGGCAGTTGCACGTCCACGTCATCGCGCGATCGGAAGGCGATCCGGCCTGGCCGGGGCCGGTCTGGGGACACGGCCTGCGCGAACCCTACAGCAGTTCGGAGATCCGCCGGTTTGCCGAAACGATCAAGGCGGCGCTATAAGCTGACCCCCGTGTCCATCCCAAAGCTCTGAGTCCACATGACCTTCCGCCTGTTTGACGCGCCCTTGCGGGAGCCCAGCCAGTTCGTCGGCTTCGCCGGCAACACGATCGACCGGCAGTCGGAGACTCGCGCCGACGATTCCGTCGAACAGGCGCTCGCCGATGCCTCGACGCGGCTCCTGCTGATGCATGGCGGCCGGCTCTACCTGAAGCTCGAGGACGGCGGCTTCGACCCCTGGTTCAGTGCGGCCGAAGGCCAGACCTTCGACGTCTCGCTCGACCGCGGCGTGCTGCTCGGCTTTTCCGAGGCCGGCCCGGTGCTGGCGGTGCCGGCGGGCGTCGAGCCGGAGCAGCTTCCGGAAACCATCAAGGCCATCGACTACCGCTCCGTCTACATGCAAGGCCTGATCGACGAGGCGGCGGCCGGCGCGCTGGCGCAAGGGGCCGCCCTTCTTGCCTGGCACGCCAGCCATGCCTTCTGCAGCAAATGCGGCAACCGCTCGGAAATGCGCGCCGGCGGCTACAGGCGGCACTGCCCGGCCTGCGGCACCGACCATTTCCCGCGCACCGACCCGGTGGCGATCATGCTGACGGTGACGGCGGACAAGTGCCTGCTCGGGCGCGGCCGGCATTTCGGGCCGGGCATGTATTCGGCGCTAGCCGGCTTCATCGAGCCTGGCGAGACGATCGAGGCCGCGGTGCGCCGCGAGACGCTAGAGGAAGCCGGCATCCGGCTCGGCCGCGTCGTCTATCACGCCAGCCAGCCCTGGCCGTTTCCCTATTCGCTGATGATCGGCTGCTTCGGCGAGCCGCTCAACGACGACATCCAGGCCGATCTCAACGAGTTGGAGGACTGCCGCTGGTTCTTGCGCGACGAGGTGCGCCTGATGCTGGACAGGACGCATCCCGGCAATCTGGTCACGCCGCCCAAGGGTGCGATCGCGCACCATCTCATCCGCGCCTGGGTCGACAGCGAATAGGAGCAGAAGAATGATCCGTCACACCGTCGTGTTCACGCTGAAGCATGCGCAGCATTCGCTGGAGGAGAAGCGCTTCCTCCATGACGCCAAGAAGATCCTGACCGGGATCAAGGGGGTGACGCATTTCGAGCAGTTGCGGCAGGTGAGCCCCAAGAACGACTACCGCTTCGGCTTCTCGATGGAGTTCGCCGACCAGGCTGCCTACACACGGTACAACGAGCACCCCGACCACGTCGCCTTCGTCCGCGATCGCTGGGTGCCGGAGGTCGAGGCGTTTCTCGAAATCGACTACGTGCCGCTCGGATTCTAGGGCTAGTCGGCCACCTTCCACTGCTCGCGCGACGCGCTTGCCGGATAGACGCCGAGGATGCGCATCTCACGCGAGAAGAAGCGCAGCTCGTCAAGCGCCAGCTTGACCAGCGGATCGTCGGGATGGCCCTCGATATCGGCGTAGAACAGCGTCGCGGTGAAGGCGCCGAGCTGGTAGCTCTCGAGCTTGGTCATGTTGATGCCGTTGGTGGCGAAGCCGCCCATCGCCTTGTAGAGAGCGGCCGGGACGTTGCGGACGCGGAAGATGAAGGTGGTCATCATCTTGGCCTCGGCGGAAGGCCGCTCGGCCCATTGCTTGTTCTTGGTCAGCACGACGAAGCGGGTGACGTTGCTGTCGGTGTCCTCGACGTTCTTCTCGATGATGTCGAGGCCGTAAAGCTCCGCGGCGAGCGCCGGCGCGAGCGCCGCCATGGTGCGGTCCTTGACCTCGGAGACCATCTTCGCCGAACCCGCCGTGTCGCCGGCGACGACCGGCTTCCAGCCGTTCTTGCGGATGTATTTGCGGCATTGGCCGAGCGCATGGATATGGCTGTGCACGGTCTTGATCTCTTCGCGCTTCACCCCCGGCAGCACCATCAGCTGGAAATGGATCGGCAGGAAATATTCGCCGACGATGTGCAGCCTCGACTCCGGCAGCAGATGATGGATGTCGGCGACGCGGCCGGCAATCGTGTTCTCGATCGGGATCATGGCGAGCTCGGCCTTGCCGGTCTCGACCGCGACGAAGGCATCCTCGAAAGTCGGGCACGGCAACGGTTCCATCGTCGGGAACATGTTGCGGCAAGCAGTGTCGGAATTGGCGCCCGGCTCGCCCTGGAAGGATATTCTGTTGGTCTTTTCAGGCATGCACAAAATCTCAGGTTGAAAGGATTTCCCTGGCGCGTTCCAGGTCGTCGGGCGTGTCGACGCCGAGCGGCACGGATTGCACGATCTCGGCATCGATGCGCATGCCGGCCTCCAGCGCCCGCAACTGCTCCAGCCGCTCGCGCCGTTCCAGCGGCGACGGCTTCAGAGCGACGAAGCGCTCCAGCGCAGCACGCCGATAGGCGTACAGGCCGATATGGTGATAGAGCGGCCCCTCGCCCCAGGGCGCGGTGGCGCGGGTGAAATAGAGCGCCTTGAGCCGCGTCGCGGAACGCGGCGAGCCGACGATCTTGACGACGTTCGGGTTGGTCTTCTCCTCGTCGCGGACGATCTCGACGCCGAGCGTGGCGATGTCGACCGATCTGTCCTCGAACGGCCTCAGCGCCGCGCCGATGACCTCTGGATCGATGGTCGGCAGGTCGCCCTGCACGTTGACGATGGTTTCGACCTTGCCGGCGGGGTCGAGGATGGTCAGCGCCTCGAAGATGCGGTCGGAGCCCGATTCATGGTCGGCGCGGGTCATTACCGCCTCGAAACCGTGCGAACGCACCGCTTCGGCCACCGCCTCGGTGTCCGTCGCCACGACAACCCGGCCAAGGGCGGCCTCGGCGGCGCGGCGGGCGACATGCACGATCATCGGCGCGCCGGCGATGTCGGCCAGCGGCTTGCCCGGCAGGCGGGTCGAGGCCATGCGGGCCGGGATCAGGATGAGCGTTGACATCGGTGCGATGGGGCGTTCGAAAGGAGGCTGGAGAAAGTGGCAAAAGGTCTCACTGGAAGCGCCCTTATAGGTGTTGCAACGCCGGAGCAAAAGACCTAGTTTCCGCCCGATTTGACTGGCCCCGCGGGGCCTTCGCGATACCGACGGACGGAGTGGACGGTTCGGTCCGCCGGAAAAGGGAGCAAGGGGCGTATGGATTCCAACGAAGTCAACAAGCTGCTCGCCGGTCTCCTTGGCACCGTCTTTGTCGTCTTCTCGGTCGGCATCGTCTCCGACTCGCTGTTTGCCTCGCCTGCCCCCGAAAAGCCCGGCTTCGCCATCGAGGCGGCTGAGCCCGCCGAAGGCGGCGGCGCCGCCCCTGCCGCGGAAGCCAAGCCGATCGCCGATCTGCTCGCCACCGCCAATGTCGAGGCGGGTGCTGCCGTGTTCAAGAAATGCCAGGCCTGCCATTCCGGCGAGAAGGGTGGCCCGAACAAGGTCGGCCCCGATCTGTGGGACATCGTCGACCGCCCCGTCGCCGAGCATGAGGGCTTCGCCTATTCGGCCGGCATGAAGGATTTTTCCAAGGGCGGCGCCGAGAAGTGGACCTATGACAACCTCAACCACTTCATCACTTCGCCGAAGAAGTTCGTGAAGGGCACGGCGATGGGCTTTGCCGGCCTGCCGAAGGACGAGGACCGCGCCAACGTCATCGCCTATCTGCGCACGCTGTCGGACAGCCCGAAGCCGCTGCCTGCGCCGGGTGCGTCGGCCGAAGCGAAGCCGGCCGAAGGTGCGGCACCCGCCAAGCCGGCCGAGGGCGCCGCGCCCGCCAAATAACCAATTTGTAATGCACAGATCACACAAAAGCCGGGTTCAGCCCGGCTTTTTTGTTGGGAAAGCGCATATGCGGCGATAAAGCCGTCCTGCTGCGGTTTTCACGGGCGTCAAATGATCTAGATTGCCCGAGGACGTGCACGAGGAGAACGCATGACGGTTGGCCGAACGCTTCTCAAATCCGTACTGGTCGCAGCCGCCCTTGCCGGCGGCCTGCAAGCGACCTTCGCGGATGAATGGCGCACCACCTCATCGCTGATCGGCCCCTCCAAATACGGCGACAATTTCCAGCACTACGACTACGTCAATCCGGACGCGCCCAAGGGCGGCGCCTACAATTCCGTCGTTCTCGGCACCTTCGACAGCTTCAACCCCTATATCGTGCAGGGTTCCCCGGCAGCGGGGCTCGTCGGGTTCGGCGGCGGGTTGCTCTACGACACATTGATGGAGCAATCCACCGACGAAGGCAGCACCAGCCATCCGCTGATCGCCGACGCCTACAAATTTCCGGCCGACTATTCCTCGGCGACCTACCGCCTGGACCCGAGGGCAAAATGGCACGACGGCCAGCCGATCACCGTCGACGACGTGATCTGGTCGTTCCAGGTGCTGAAGGCGAACAGCCCGCAATACAGCCGCTATTTCGAGAACGTCACCGACGCGGTCGCCATCTCGGACCGTGAGGTCGAGTTCCATTTCAGCCAGAAGGGCAACCGCGAGCTGCCGAAGATCATCGGCGACCTCGCCGTGCTGCCGAAGCACTGGTGGGAAGGCAGCGACGCCAATGGCAAGAAGCGGGACGTGACCAGACCGACGCTGGAGCCGCCGCTCGGGTCCGCCGCCTACAAGATCGCCAGCTTCAAGCCGGGGTCGGAGATCGTCTGGCAGCGCGTGCCGGACTATTGGGCCGCCAAGCTGCCGGTGAAGATCGGCCGCGAGAATTTCGACACGCAGCGTTTCACTTACATCCTGGACGACAACGCCGCCTGGCAGGCTTTCACCAAGGGCGGGCTGGACGACATCAAGCCGGAAAACAGCTCGAAGCGCTGGAAGACATTCTACAACTTCCCGGCGATCCAGGCCGGCGACGTGATCAAACAGGAATTCAAGACCACCTCGCCCGAGCCGATGCAGGCCTTCATGCTCAACCAGCGGCGGCCGCTGTTCCAGGATCGCCTTGCCCGCGCAGCGCTGACCTATCCGTTCGATTTCGAGACGATGAACCGAACGCTTTTTTACGGCTTCAACACCCGTACGCAGAGCTATTTCCAGGGTACCGAACTTGCTTCCAGCGGCCTGCCACAAGGCAAGGAGCTGGAAATCCTGGAAACGTACCGCGACAAGCTACCGCCCGAACTGTTCACCCAGGAATTCAAGCTGCCGGTCTACGACTCGCCTCAGGCGGAACGGAAGTACCTGAAGCAGGCTGTCGACCTGTTCGCGCAGGCCGGCTGGGTGATCAAGGGCGGCAAGATGGTCAATGCCAAGACCGGCGCGCCGTTCAAGTTCGAGATCCTGGGCTGGAACGACACTGACCAGGTGATCGCCAGCCCCTGGATCGCCAATCTGCGCAAGATCGGTGTCGATGCGACGCTGCGCATCATCGACCAGACCCAGTATGTCAATCGCGTCAACAATTTCGATTACGACGTCATCATCGGGCAGCTTGGGCAGTCGGAATCGCCCGGCAATGAACAACGCGACTTCTGGAGCTCGAAGGCCGCCGATACGCCGGGATCGCGCAACTATTCCGGCATCAAGAACCCGGTCGTCGATGCGCTGGTCGACCGCATCATCTTCGCCACCGATCGGGACGACCTGGTCGCCGCCACCCACGCGCTCGATCGGGTGCTGCTGTGGAACTACTATGTGGTGCCGCAATACTACCGGGCCGTGGTGTGGCTCGCCTATTGGAACAAGTTCGGCATCCCGGAAAAGCAGCCGAGCTATAGCGGCGCTGACCAGAGCTCCTGGTGGATCGATCCCGAGAAGGAAAAGGCGCTGGCCGCCAAATACAAGGGCAGCAACTGATGGGGCGGCAACCGACGATGGCGCTTTCCCGCCGCGACGTCCTGGCGCTCGGCGTCGCGGCTACCGCCAGCACATTGCTGCCCGGCCGCGCCTTTGCCGCCATTCCGACCGGCGTCAAGGTGCACGGCCTGTCGGCGTTCGGCGACTTGAAGTACAAACCGGATTTCGCGCATTTCGACTATGTCAACGTCGACGCTCCGCAAGGCGGGACCTTCAACTTCTCGCCGCCCAACTGGGGCTACAACCAGAACCCGCTTACCTTCAACACGCTGAACTCCTACACGCCAAAGGGCGATGCGCCGCCACGCATGGGGCTGTGCTTCGATTCGCTGATGGCCAGGGCGCTGGACGAGCCGGACGCCGTCTACGGACTCGTCGCCGTCGGCGTGACGATTTCCGACGATCGCAACAGCTTCACCTTTTCGCTCAGGCCCGAGGCACGCTTCCACGACGGAACGCCGCTGACCGCCGAGGACGCGGCCTTCTCCCTGAAGCTGTTCAAGGAGAAGGGCCATCCCGACCTGTCGCTTTCGCTCACGCATCTTGCGGATGCCGTCGCCGTCGACCCGCGCACGCTCAGGCTGAGCTTTTCCGGCAAGCAGTCCGCCCGCACGATCCTCAACATCGTTGAATTCCCGATCCTGTCGAAGGCCTTTTACACGGCCAACCCGTTCGATTCCTCGCAACTCAACCCACCGCTCGGATGCGGCGCCTACAAGGTCGGACGCTGGTCGGCCGGGGCCTGGATCGAATATGAGCGGGTGGCCGACTACTGGGGCAAAAGTCTTCCGGTCAATCTCGGCCAGAACAATTTCGAGCGCATCCGCATCGAGTTCTACCAGGACCGCACCGCCGGCTTCGAAGCCTTCAAGAAAGGCGAGATCCTCTATCGCGAGGAGTTCACCTCGCGCGTCTGGGCGACGGCTTACGATTTTCCGGCCTTCACCGCCGGAAAGGTGGTCAAGCACGAATTCCCGGCTGAGAGCTTGCCCTCGATGCAAGCAACCGCAGTCAACCAGCGGCGCGAACAGTTCCGCGACCCGCGCGTGCGGCAGGCGATCGGGCTCTGTTTCGACTTCGAATGGACGCGGCGAAACTTCTTTTACGGTTCCTATGAACGCTCACAATCCTGCTTCGAGAAGTCGGATTTTCGCGCGCAAGGCATGCCATCGCCGGAAGAACTTGCCCTGCTGGAACCGCTGCGTGACAAGCTGCCCCCGGGGGCCTTCGGCGAGGCGGTGACGCAGCCGGCCTCGGATGGTTCGGGGCGTGACCGCAAAATGCTGGGCAAGGCGGCGAAGCTGCTCGCCGAGGCCGGCTGGAAACGGTCCGGCGATTTCGTCGTCAACGACAAGGGCGGGCGGCTGTCGGCCGAGTTCCTGGTCGATGACGAAACCTTCGTCCAGGTCTATTCGCCCTGGATCGCCAACATGAAGGCGGTGGGCATCGACGCCACGATCAGGCTGGTCGATTCTGCGCAATACGAGCTCAGGCAGTCGACCTTCGATTTCGACCTGTTGTCGGCCGCCTTCTCCTTTTCGGCGACGCCGACCCGCGACGATGTCGAGATCTTCTTCCATTCGAGCACGGCAGCCGTCACCGGCTCGCGCAACCTGCCGGGCATAAAGAGCCCGGCCATTGACGCGCTGATCGATACGGTCGGCGCCGCCAAGGACCGCCAAAGCCTGACCGTCGCAATGCGGGCGCTCGATCGGGTCTTGCGCGCGCGGCGCGATTGGATTCCAAGTTGGTTCCTGGCGAATCACCGAAGCGCCTATTGGGACATGTTCGGCTTTCCGGAACAGAAACCCGATTTCGGCTTTCCGGTCGAGACGCTCTGGTGGGTCGACAAGGGCAAGGCGGCAAAGATTGGCAAAGCCTGAAATCTCCGTTCGCTCAGGACGGGCGGCCTGATGGGCGCTTATATCCTGCGCCGCATCCTTTTGATGATCCCGACCCTGTTCGGCATCATGGCGATCTCCTTCGCCGTCATCCAGTTCGCACCCGGCGGGCCGGTGGAGCAGGTCATCGCCAGGCTCACCAACCAGGGCGGCACCGACCGTCTCGGCGGCGGCGGTGGCGATGCCGGTGGTGGCGGGGGCAATATCGATGTCGCCGGCGACGTCAGCTCGAAATACCGCGGCGCGCAAGGGCTCGATCCCGAATTCATCAAGAAGCTGGAAAAGCAGTTCGGTTTCGACAAGCCGCCGCTGGAGCGCTTCGGCATGATGCTGTGGAACTATTCCCGCTTCGATTTCGGCGACAGCTATTTCCGCGACATCTCGGTGCTCGACCTGATCCTGGAAAAGATGCCGGTGTCGATCTCGATCGGCCTGTGGATCACGCTCCTGTCCTATCTGATCTCGATCCCGCTCGGCATCCGCAAGGCGGTCAAGGACGGATCGGCCTTCGACGTCTGGACCAGCGGCGTCGTCATCGTCGGCTACGCCATCCCCGGCTTCCTGTTCGGCATCCTGCTGATGGTGCTGTTTGCCGGCGGCTCGTTCTGGGACTGGTTCCCGCTGCGCGGCATCGTTTCGGATAATTGGGACCAGTTGTCGTGGCCGGACAAGATCGTCGACTATTTCTGGCACATGACCTTGCCGCTCACCGCGCTGGTGCTGTCGGCTTTCGCCACGACCACGCTGCTCACCAAGAACTCCTTCCTCGAGGAGATCCGCAAGCAGTATGTGGTGACGGCGCGCGCCAAGGGCCTTTCGGAGCGAAAGGTGCTTTACGGCCACGTCTTCCGCAATGCGATGCTGATCGTCATCGCCGGCTTTCCCGGCGCCTTCATCTCGGCCTTCTTCACCGGGTCGCTTTTGATCGAGAACATCTTCTCGCTCGACGGCCTCGGCCTGCTCGGCTTCAAATCCGTCGTCGACCGCGACTATCCGGTGGTGTTCGCCAATCTCTACATCTTCTCGCTGCTCGGCCTGTTCGTTAACCTCCTGTCCGACCTGATCTACACCTGGGTCGATCCGCGCATCGATTTCGAGCGGAGGGATGTCTGATGGCGGAAGCCGCTGCAGTAACGACGCCGCCCCGCATCGCCCGCCCCTGGCTGTCGCCGCTCAACCAGCGACGCCTGCAGAACTTCAAGTCGAACCGGCGCGGCTTCTGGTCGTTGTGGATCTTTCTCGTCCTGTTCGTGCTGTCGCTGTTTTCCGAGTTCATCGCCAACGACAAGCCGATCATCGCCTCCTACAAGGGCGAGATCCTGTTTCCGGTGCTGGTCGCCTATCCGGAAGAGAAGTTCGGCGGCTTCTATGCTGTGACCGACTATCGCGACCCCGTCATCCAGGACGAGATCAACGCCAATGGCTGGATGATCTGGCCGCCGGTGCGCTACTCCTATCAGACGGTCAACAATGCCATTCCCGAGGCGGCGCCGACCAAGCCGTCCTGGCTCTACGACAAGAAGACGCTGTGCAACCAGTATCCGCAAGGTGCGGCCGACCCGAACTGCTCCGTCGGCAACTGGAACTGGCTGGGCACGGACGACCAGGCGCGCGACGTGCTGGCGCGGCTTATCTACGGCTTCAGGATCTCCGTCCTGTTCGGCCTGATCCTGACCGTGGGATCATCGCTGATCGGCGTGGCCGCCGGCGCGATGCAGGGCTATTTCGGCGGCTGGACCGACCTTCTCTTCCAGCGCTTCATCGAGATCTGGTCGGCGATCCCGGTGCTCTACCTGCTGCTCATCGTCGCCGCCATCCTGCCGCCCGGCTTCTTCATCCTGCTCGGGCTGATGCTCTTTTTCTCCTGGGTGGCGTTGGTCGGCGTGGTGCGCGCCGAATTCCTGCGCGCGCGCAACTTCGAATATGTCAATGCAGCGCGCGCTCTTGGCGTGCCCAACCTGACCATCATGTTCCGGCACCTTCTGCCCAACGCCATGGTGGCGACGCTGACCTTCCTGCCCTTCCTGCTCTCAGGCTCGATCTCGACATTGACCTCGCTTGATTATCTCGGCTTCGGCCTGCCGCCGGGCTCCGCGTCGCTCGGAGAGATGCTGAAACAGGCGCAGCGCAACCTTAATGCGCCGTGGCTCGGCATTTCCGCCTTCATCGTCATCTCGCTGATGCTGTCGCTGCTGGTCTTCGTCGGCGAGGCGACACGCGACGCCTTCGATCCGCGCAAGACGTTCAAATGAGCGAGCCCCTGCTTTCCGTCCGCGATTTAAGCGTCGCCTTCGCGCAAGGCGGCAAGCAATCGCTGGCCGTGGATCACATTTCCTTCGACATCGCCAAGGGCGAGACGGTGGCGCTGGTCGGCGAGTCCGGTTCCGGCAAGTCCGTCTCGGCGCTGTCGGTGCTGAAGCTGCTACCCTATCCGACAGCCAGCCACCCATCCGGAAGGATCCTGTTCCAGGGCGCCGACCTTCTGTCCATGGACGAGAAAGCCCTCAGGCGCGTGCGCGGCAACAAGATCACCATGATCTTCCAGGAGCCGATGACCTCGCTAAATCCGCTGCACACGATCGAGCAGCAGATCGTCGAGGTGCTGAAGCTGCACCAGGGGCTCGGTGACCGGCAGGCCCGCGCCCGCACGCTGGAACTGCTCAACGAGGTCGGCATCCGCGATCCGGAAAAGCGGCTCGACGCCTATCCGCACCAGCTTTCCGGCGGCCAGCGCCAGCGCGTCATGATCGCCATGGCTTTGGCCAACGAGCCGGAGCTCTTGATCGCCGACGAGCCGACGACGGCGCTCGACGTCACCGTGCAGGCGCAGATCCTCGAACTGCTGGCCGGGCTGAAGGCCCGCAAGGGCATGTCGATGCTGTTCATCACGCATGATCTCGGCATCGTCAGGAAGATCGCCGACCGCGTCTGCGTGATGACCAAGGGCAAGATCGTCGAGACCGGTCCGACCAGGGACATCTTCGCCAATCCGCAGCATGCCTATACCAAGCATCTGCTGGCCGCCGAGCCAAAGGGCAAGCCGCCGGCCGCCAACGCGGACGCCAAGGCGGTCATGAGCGGCAAGGACATCAAGGTCTGGTTCCCGATCAGGCGCGGCTTCTTCCGTCGCACCGTCGACAATGTGAAAGCGGTGGACGGCATCGACGTCACCGTGCGCGCTGGCCAGACGCTCGGCGTCGTCGGCGAATCCGGCTCTGGCAAGACGACGCTCGGGCTGGCGCTGGCCAGGATGATCTCGTCCTCCGGCGCGATCAATTTCAACGGTCGCGACATCAACCAGCTCTCCTTCAACGCCATGCGGCCGCTGAGGCGCGAGCTGCAGATCGTCTTCCAGGACCCGTTCGGCTCGCTCAGCCCGCGCATGTCGATCGCCGAGATCATCGAGGAAGGGCTCAAGATCCACGAGCCGAAACTGTCGCTTGACGAGCGCGACGACAAGGTCGTCGACGTGCTGAAGGAGGTCGGGCTCGATCCCGAGACGCGCAACCGCTATCCGCACGAATTCTCCGGCGGCCAGCGCCAGCGCGTGGCGATCGCGCGCGCCATGGTGCTCAACCCGCGCTTCGTCATGTTGGACGAGCCGACCTCGGCGCTCGACATGAGCGTGCAGGCGCAGGTCGTCGACCTGTTGCGCAGCCTGCAGGCCAAGCACGATCTCGCCTATCTGTTCATCAGCCACGATTTGAAAGTCATCCGCGCGCTTGCCAATGACGTCATCGTCATGCGCAATGGCCAGATCGTCGAAGCCGGGCCTTCCGAACAGATTTTTGGCAGCCCGCAAACGGACTATACTCGGGCGCTGATCTCGGCCGCATTCCGGATCGAGACGGCGCCGACCGGCGTGGTCAGCGAGTAGGTTGAGCCCAAGGCCAGAGCTGAAATGACAGGGAAGAGAAATCCGCACATGGAAAAAGGCCGCGTCCTGCTTGCCGTCACCGGCTTTCACCCGCAGCGCTGGCGCGAGCTGCTGTCGGCCGAGCGCGAGGTGGTGCTGGAGCCGGACGGCGCCAGCGATCCCTCGATCACCTATGCGGTGGTCTGGAAGCAGAAGCCCAATCTGCTTTCGTCCCTGCCCAATCTGCGCGCCATCTTTTCGATCGGCGCCGGCGTCGACCACATCTTCGCGGATCCCGGCCTGCCCGACGTGCCGATCGTCAAGGTGGTCGCCGACAATCTCACGCAATACATGACCGAATACGTAGTCTGGCGCGTGCTCGACCATCACCGCCAGGGCATGCTCTATCAGGCGCAGCAGAAGAAGAAGACCTGGCACGAGCCGCCGCAGCGGCCGGCCGGCGACATCTCGGTCGGCATCATGGGCCTCGGCAATCTCGGCCGTGCCGCGGCGTCGGTGCTGTTGTCGCTCGGCTTCGCGGTCAATGGCTGGTCGCGCACGGAGCGGCCGATGAAAGGTGTTTCCACCTATGCCGGCGAAGCCGGGCTGATCCCCTTCCTCAACGCCACCGACATATTGGTGGTATTGTTGCCGCTGACGGCCCGGACACAGGGCATCGTCAACTACAGTCTGCTGAAGGAGCTGCGCAGGCGCAACGGGCTCGGCGGCGCGGTGCTGATCAATGCGGGACGCGGGCGCCTGCAGAAGGACGCCGACATCCTACGCGCGCTGGACGACGGCACGCTGAAAGAAGCGAGCCTCGACGTGTTCGAGGTTGAGCCGCTGCCGAGGACCAGCCCGCTATGGGCGCATCCGAAAGTGTTCGTGACGCCGCATGCGGCGGCGACCTCGGACCCCGTGCACCTGGTGCCGATCATGCTGCGGCAGATGGCGGCTTACGAGCGCGGCGAGAAGCTCGACAATCTGGTCGATCGCGAGGCGGGGTACTAAGAAGGTTTCGACCCAGGCAGCTCGAACTTGTTCTTCTTCGCCGGCTTGCCGCAGTCCCGGCGCTCGATCGACCGGTTCATGGCGTCGATCTGGCCCGCCGCCTGGTCGGCGTCGCGCCTGGCCTTCGAACGCATATCCGGCGTGAACGGGCCGAAGCCCATGGCCGGATTGGAGAAGGTCGTCTTGGCGGCGGTCGGCAGGTTGTTTTGCTCGGCCAACGCGTTGCGCTGGGCAATCAGCTGATCGCAAGGCACGCTGTCGTATTGCAGCGAGGACTGCACGTCCTCGTCCTGACGTTCCGCCATCGAGGTGCCGCCGACGCAGCCGGCCATTGCCAGGCACGAGGCCAAAACCATGATGTTCCAGCGCATGGTATGTCCCTCTCTTTCGGTATCCGCCCGGCGCAACCCCGACACGCGATTCGGGCTTTTTCGCAGCAGACGGAGGGTCGGCGAGACACAAGGGGGTGGGAAGGATCACGGCGCAGGTGATTTGCCCGCCACCACGGCCAGGCCATCTATCGGCTCGCGGCGGTCGTGCCGGATGACCGCACTTTGAAGCCACCGGGCCGAAAATCCGTTGGCGGCCAGAACGCTCCGCACATAGGCCTCGGAATGGGCGTAGCGGCGGGACGGGCGCAGCGCGAAGCCATCGCCGCCGGCCTGTTCCCCATCAGTCAGCGTCTCGACGGAGAACGCAAACAACCCATCCTCGGCAAGCATGCCGGCGACGGCTCTCACAATGCCTTCAAGCGCGCCGACGTAGATGAAGACGTCGGCCGCAACCACGAGATCGGCTTTCGACCCGGCATAAGCGAAATCCTGCAGGTCGGCCTTGACGAGCCGGTCGTAGACGCCCTTGGCCCGCGCCTTCCGCAGCATGGCAGCGGAGATGTCATAACCCTCAAGCCGGTCGGCGATCGGCCGCAGCCTTTGACCCATCAGGCCGGTGCCGCAGCCGAGATCGAGCGCCAGAGAGAAGTGGCACGGCCGGACCGATCGAATGGCCTGGTCGAGGAATTCGGGCATCCGGTAGCCGAGCTTGCCGACGAGCGACTCCTCGAAGCTCTCGGCATAATGGTCGAACAGGGTCTCGACGAAAGCGCTGGGCGGGGCGGCAGCGGCCGGCGCCTTGCCGGCGAGCTGCAGCTTCAGCGCCGCGCCCAGCCGGTCCACCGGCTCCAGCCGCAATGCCATCGTCCAGGCCTGGGCGGCCTGCTCGGGCTGGCCGGCCGCTTCCTGCATCTCGCCGAGGCGGAACCAGCCGGCCGCCCAGTGCGGCGCCAACTCCAGCGCGCCGAGCAACAGTTCCGCCGCCGCGGCTGGATCGCCGGAGGCACTGAGCATCTCGGCGAAGTCGGCGCGGCGGTCGGCGGTCAGGTCGCCGGACGAGGCCTGGAGCGGTTTCATGGCTTGTTGGATCCCACCGGCAATCGGACCGGCTGGACGGGCTGTAGGATGAGTCAGCAGTCTCTGGCAACAGGCTTCCCGCGCCGGAATTAGCCACTATCTTGGAGCCATGCGTGCCAGCGACCTGCTCAAGCCCCGCCCCGAAGGCCTCTATTGCCCGCCCGGCGACTTCTTCATCGACCCGGTGCGACCGGTGGACCGCGCATTGATCACGCACGGCCATTCCGACCATGCCCGCTCCGGCCACGGCTCGGTGCTCGCCACCCAGCAGACGCTGGACATCATGGGACTGCGCTATGGCGAGGACTGTGCCGGGACAACGCAAGCCGCCGTTCCCGGCGAGACGGTCGACCTCAACGGCGTGTCCGTCAGCTTCCATCCGGCGGGCCATGTGCTGGGCTCGGCGCAGATCGCTGTCGAGCACCGCGGCATGCGCATCGTCGCGTCCGGCGACTACAAGCGTCAGAAGGACGCCACCTGCGAGCCGTTCGAACCGGTCCGATGCGACGTCTTCATAACCGAGGCGACGTTCGGCCTGCCGGTGTTCCGCCATCCGCCGGACGCGGAGGAGATCGCACGGCTGCTGAAATCGGCGGCGCAGTTTCCGGAACGCTCGCATCTGATCGGCGCCTACGCGCTCGGCAAGGCGCAGCGCGTCATGCGGCTGCTGCGCGACGCCGGCTACGACAGGCCGATCTACATCCATGGCGCGCTGGCGAAACTGAGCGAGTACTACCAGAGCCAGGGCATCGACCTTGGCCAGTTAGATCCGGCGACCGTCGACAGCGGCGGCAAGGACGATTTCGCCGGCGCCATCGTCGTCGGCCCGCCGGCGGCCTTCGCCGATCGCTGGGCGCGGCGCTTTCCCGACCCGATCTCCTGCTTCGCCTCGGGCTGGATGCGCATCCGCCAGCGCGCCAAGCAGGGCGGCGTCGAATTGCCGCTGATCATCTCTGACCATGCCGACTGGGACGAGCTGACCGCCACGATCAAGGAGACGGGCGCCGCCGAAATCTGGGTGACGCATGGCCGCGAGGAGGCGCTGGTGCGCTGGTGCGAGCTTGAGGGCATCGCGGCGCGGCCGTTGCATCTTGTCGGCTATGAGGACGAGGGCGATTGAGTTGAACCGCTTCGCCGAACTCCTCGATCGCCTCGTGCTGACGCCGTCGCGCAACGGCAAGCTGACGCTGCTCACCGACTATTTCCGCAGCGTCGAAGACCCCGACCGCGGGCTGGCGCTGGCCGCGATAACCGGCGACCTCTCGATCGCGGCGGTCAAGCCGGCGATGCTGCGGGCGCTGGTGGTCGAGCGCATGGACCCGGTGCTGTTCGGCTATTCCTACGACTATGTCGGCGACCTCGCCGAGACGGTGTCGCTGGTCTGGCCGCAAGCGCCAGGAAATATCCCGAACCATGCGCCGACGCTGGCCGAGGTGGTCGGCAAGCTGCAGGCGGCGAGCCGCTCCGACGGGCCGAAGGTGCTGGCAAGGCTGCTCGACAGCGCCAGCATCTCGGCACGCTTCGCCATCATCAAGCTGGTGACCGGCGGCCTGCGCATCGGCGTGTCGGCGCGGCTGGCCAAGCAAGCGCTGGCCGATCTCGGCAAGGTCGACGTCACCGAGATCGAGGAGCTGTGGCACGGGCTGACGCCGCCCTACACCAGCCTGTTCGCCTGGCTGGAAGGCAAGGCCGGCAAGCCGGAGCGGACCGCGCTTGCCCTGTTCAGTCCGGTGATGCTGGCCAACCCGGTCGGCGACGGCGATCTCGAAAACCTCGATCCGGCAGACTATGCGGCTGAATGGAAATGGGACGGTATCCGGGTCCAGGCGGTGTGCGAGGGCGGCATTCGCCGGCTCTATTCGCGCACCGGCGACGACGTCTCCGGCGCCTTCCCCGACCTCGCCGCGGCAATGGATTTCGAGGCGGCGCTTGATGGCGAACTGCTGGTCGGCGATCCGCGTGAGGCGACGGGAACCTTTTCCGACCTGCAGCAGCGGCTGAATCGCAAGAGCGTGTCGCAGAAGATCCAGCAGCAATACCCCGCCTTCATGCGCTGCTACGATGCGCTGCAGATCGGCGGCGAGGATTTGCGCGCGCTGCCGTTCCGCGAAAGACGAGCTCACCTCGAAGCCTTCATCGGCACGCTCGATCCCGGCCGCTTCGATCTCTCGCCGCTGGTGGAATTCCCAGACTGGCAAGCGCTGGGAAGCCTGCGCCAGGCTCCGCCGCACCCGATCATCGAAGGGGTGATGCTGAAGCGCTGGGATTCGCCCTATCTCGCCGGGCGGCCGAAGGGTCCGTGGTTCAAGTGGAAGCGCGATCCGCACACGGTCGATGCGGTGCTGATGTATGCGCAGCGCGGCCACGGCAAGCGTTCGAGCTTCTACTCCGACTACACGTTCGGCGTCTGGTCAGGGCCGGAAGGGTCCGAGGAACTGGTCCCTGTCGGCAAGGCCTATTTCGGCTTCACCGACGAGGAGCTGAAGCAGATCGACAAATACGTCCGCGACAACACGGTCGAGCGCTTCGGCCCGGTGCGCTCGGTGCGGGCCGACCGCGACAACGGCCTGGTGCTGGAGGTGGCGTTCGAGGGGCTCAACCGCTCGACCCGGCACAAATCGGGCGTCGCCATGCGCTTCCCGCGCATTTCGCGGCTGCGCTGGGACAAGCCGGCCGCCGAGGCCGACCGCATCGAGACGCTGCAGGCGCTGCTCGACAGTTAGGAAATCCAACGCAGGCGCTTCACCCCACCCGGCGCTTCGCGCCGACCTCCCCATCGAGGGGAGGTGGAATGTCGCGCCAACCCCTACCTCCCCTTGATGGGGAGGTCGCGCCAAAGGCGCGGGTGGGGTGCTGCGCCTACGTCGATGGGTCGAGAGACACTCACTGCGCGATCGAGACGCGTATCTCGTAGATGTCGACCGACTTGCCCTGCTTGTCGAAGTCGGAGTTGACGGCGATGGTGCCGGCCGCGCCCGGATGCTTGTCCGGGAACTGCACGTCGAACAGATATTCGTTGCGCTCGTGGCCGACGGCGTAGCGCTTGCGGCCGCAATCGCCGAGTTCGCCGAAATTGCAATCGACCGAGATCTGCGTCTCCTTGCCCTCTTCCGAGCGGGCGACGATGTCGAACATTACATGCTTGCCGATGAGCTTTTCCAGCACGCCCTGGCCGACGTCGAAGGCGATGGCAGAGCCGGAAGAGCCGGAGCGAATGCGTAGGAACGAGCCGGTATCGTCCTGCATCACCTCGGCCTTGGCGTCGGCCGGCGCGGCGACATGGGTCGGGTCAGCCGGCGCGAAGACATTGATCCAGTCGCGCTGCTGCGCGGCGTCGCCCTGTTTTTCCGGCGACCCGGCGGGCGGCTCGGTGGCCTCGTCGTCCTCGACCGTCGGCGGCGCCTGGGGCGGGCCGGTGTCGAGCTCCGCCGCTGTCTTGAAGACGCCGGTCTCCTTGGCGAAGTAGATACCGATGCCGGCGGCCGCCAGCAGCGTCACGCCGAGGAAGATTGCCGTCAGCGGCAGGCGCCGCCCCCTGATCCGACGCTCGTCGCGGTCTGGCGCGACCTCCGCCCCGCCGTCTTCCGCTGTGGCTGTTGCCGGCGTATCGAGGGTCGGGGCATCGGGAAGGTCGCCCGGCATGATATCGGGGACGACAGGCAGCACGCGCGAGCGCGGCGCGTCCGAGGCCGAAGGCTGCACCGGGCCGTCGACCACGATCGCTGGCGATGGCTGGGCAGGTGCCGCCTGGGTCGGCGGCTCCACGGCGGGCGCCGGCGCGGCGGTCTCGGCCGGCACGGCGATTTCGGCAGCCACCGCCGAGGCTATGGCGCTCTCGTCCAACGCGGAGACATCGGGAACCGCCGGCAAGAACTCCGATTCGATCTCGGTGATCTTGGCCTGCACCGCCTTGCGGCGCTTGATGGCCATCTCCACGGTCACGTTCGGATTGGCCTGCAGCACGCGGTCCAGCGCGGCAAAGGCCGAGCGATAGACCCGCTCGCGAAAGACGCGGTCCTCGGCATTGCCCTTCTCCAGGGCGTTGCGGATCGCTTTTTCGATCGCGTCCAAGCCAAATCCCTCTGCACGTTCCTGCCATGATCGTTAGCGGCAGGCGACCAATCAATCAACGGCCCGGCGGCCGCATTCTGCGCGGCTCGACCCAACAAGGCCGATTTCGGCGGTTTTTTCCAAGGAAATCAACATATTTCGCTAAGACCGGCTTGCACCGATGGCGGGGCGCCACCCTCAAAGCGGGCGACGGGGTGCCTTTACCGCCGTTCCAAGCCCCGCCCGCGCCGACACGAATTGCCAGGTTCCGGCTCGAATTCGCGGCTGGTTATTTGAATTCGTCGCTGGGCCATCTTGAATTCGCGGCGGGTTGAGTCTATCACGCAGCCCATCTTGGAGGCCTAGCGCTTCCCGGGCCGCTTTAGCTCAGTTGGTAGAGCACATCATTCGTAATGATGGGGTCGCGTGTTCGAGTCACGCAAGCGGCACCAGTTTTCCCATACAACGCAATTGTGTCCTTGAGGCGCGCCAAGTCCTATTTGGCGACGTCAAAGTTGCGGGTAGTCGTGATCCGAGCAGACCGCGCCAGCACCTGGCGACACTATGATCTGCGAGAGGTGCGGCGGCTACAATTTTCCATGTCTACAACATCATTTCTGAATTCAAACATAAAATATTAGTTTCTTCTAATGTAGATATACATAATTCTAGTCATTACTTTCAAATAACTTCAGACTTGGAATTCACTGTTAATCGTTGCCTTCTATAGAGACATCGGTCTGGGTGGAACTCATGAACGACGTCTCGACATCAAGATATATTCTGGGCGGACTGACGGTCTTTTCCTACATTACCGTCTATTCACTCGCATCCCTGCTCGGCCTGAAAATCGAGAACGCCCTGGGCGTCCCCCAGGGTCTTCTGGTCGTTGCGGCCATTGTGGCGAGTTCCAGCCTTTTGAACACCACACCTCTGTTCAGGGCGGCACTGGAAAATTTCCTCTACGGGGCGCTGCTCGTCTTCCCCATCGTGATCGCGACCTATCTCGCAGCGCATCTGAAGATGCCTTGGGCCGACGAAGAGCTGCGGCAAATGGATCAGGCGCTGGGCGTCAACTGGCCGGCCCTGATCGCTTTCGTGGACAGCCGAAAATATCTCTCATTCGCCTTGAACATCGCCTACCGAAGCTTCCATCCTCAGCTCCTGTTGCTGCCGTTGATACTGGCTTCGACGGGACATATCCTGCGCTCATATCAGATGACGATCGTCTATGCTCTAATCTGCTTCATCTCCAGCGTCGTCTCCATCTGGTATCCGGCGCTTGGCACGTACATTAGCTACGACATAGACCCCACCAAGCTTCACTACATAGACGGCGGGCTGGCGACTGTTTTCCTTGATGAGCTGAAGGGCGTTCATTCAAATCCGAACTTTGTTTTCGATTTTAACAGAGCCGCGGGAATTGTGACTTTTCCATCCGTCCACGCTGCCATCGCGGCTCTCTGCGCATGGGCTGCATGGGATATGAAATGGCTCCGCTACCCCATCCTTCTACTGAATATCCTGATGGCGGCTTCCGCCGCCATCGTGTCCAACCACTACATCGTAGACATCATCGCCGGCATAGGGATCGCTGGTCTTTGTATCTCAGCGGTGTCGCTCTCTTTCCGGCCGCGGCGTGTTGCAAAGGTGGCTCGCGCCCGGCGGGGCGTCGATATTCTACCCGCTACGTCAATCTCCGACAGCTCCGCGTGATCTCCGCACCGGCCTACCGTTGATCGAACTACGGGCCGACACATGCGTGGCGTAATCGTGATTGTCGACGCCCGCTTGAAGAACCGCCTGACCGCATAGGCCACGCAAATGGGTAGGCGTGTGAGCGACTGATGGCCGCTCGCTCATGCGGCCGGGCTATCGCCCAGCGTCGCCACCGTCTTCAGCGCGCCGTCGAGCATGTCGCCCTTCTCGTCCTTCAGCGCCGCCTCGCGCAGGCGCCTGATCCAGTCGGCGGCGTCGGCGCGGCCCTTGAGCATGGCGAGCGCCGACAGCACGCGGTCGAACTTCGACTGGGCGCGGGCGTGGGTGTCGCTGTAGCCCTTGATCAGCCGGCGGCAGTTCAGGATTTCCGTGCCAAGTGCGTAGTCTTCGCGGGCGCGAGCGAGCGCCAGGTCGTACCAGCGTTCCAGATGCTCGACCTCCACCTTGTGGCGCAGCAGGCGGCGGCGCCAGCGGCGCAGGCCGCCGATGACCCAGAGCATGGCGAAGCCGGTGAAACTGTCGGTGCGGATGTGGCGGCCGCGGTTGATGCGGCGGTCGAGGAAGGCGGCGAGCTTCGGCCGGTCCTCGATGTAGCTACCCAGCCCCGCCGGCAGCGTGCCGCAGAATTCCTCGATGCGCGGATGGAAATACTCGGTCACCTGCAGGACCGTTCCGTCCTTGACGCCGACCTCCTTGCGCACCCGCCTGTCCCGGGTCGAACGGGTCTTGAGATCGGCGACGCGGATCATGTCGTCGTAGCACATGGCGTTGGCGAGATGTTTCGCGGCAGCAATCGACAGCGCATAGGCGTGATCCGGGCCGTCGAGCGCGACGGCCCTGTCCAGCCGGTCGAGATACTCGCCGCCATAGGCGATGTCCTGGTAATCGACGACCTTTTTCAGGCCGCGTTCGGCCATATCGCGCAGCGGTTCCGGCAGCGACGCGACACGGGCGGCAAGCTCCTGCCAGCCCTTCAGCAAGGTTTCGGGACCACTGACCTTCGCCGTTGACCTGGCTTCGGAGACGGCAGGTTGAGCCACCGCCTTCTCGCCCGCCGGCACGGTCGCAACGCCGCGCGCGCGATCATAGGCGGCGCCGAAGGCTGCCAGGCTCTGCTTGACGCCACGGCCGCCGGCACTGACTGCCTGCTCGTAGTTTTCGCGCGCGAACGGCAGCGCGTCGGAGCCGGCCAGCGCGCCAAGCAGGCTGGCCGAGATCATCGTGCCGTTGTCGGCGGCGATCTTCTCCATGTCGAAGGCGATGAAGCGCCTAGCGGCTGCCTGAGCCGTGGCGTGCACCTTCTCGGACGAGGCGCGCCCATCGCCCGGCTCGATCTTTTCCGACACCGCGGCGATGCGATGCGATGAGGTGATCAGCGTCGTGCGCTCGGGCGTCACGAAGCCGCGGATGATGGCGCGGCCTGCCTCCATCAGTTCGGCGGCGATCAATATGTCGACATCGCCCTGCGAGGGCGACAGCGCGAAGACCGGCAGCCGGCCGGTGTCGCGGGCCATCTCGATATAGTAGATCGTCGCACCGGTACGCTGGGCGACGCCGGCGACCGAGGTCGATTGCGCAACATAGCCGCTGCGCTCGGCGACGTCGGTGATCCAGTCGGCAAGCACGCCGCCGCCCTGGCCGCCAACGGCAAGCACGGCGAGTTTTATCACCCGCTCGTCGCCGGCAGCGTCCGTCTTCGGGCGCGGGGCTGTGTTCTGGTCAAGCATCGGCGAACACCAGCCTGCGGCTTTCGCGGCGGCGCTGCAAAAGGCCGATCACGGCGCGGCGCGCGCTTTCCAGGAAGCGGTCCCAGCGGCCGGGATTGTGGACGACATCGGCGCGGTAGAAGGACGGGCAGAGCACGGCGGCGTCCGCCACCTCGCCGCAATTGCCGCAGCCGACACAGTTCTGGTCGATCGATGCCACCGGATCGTCGCGCAGCGGATCGTCGAGCGACTTCACCGACAGCGACGGACAGCCGGAGAGCCGCATGCAGGCGTGGTCGCCTGTGCAGATGTCCTCGTCGACACCGAACTTCGGCTTCACCACGCGCTCGCCGCCCTTGATCGCCTTGTCGACCAGCGGCTTCTCGCGGCGCTGGCGGTTGAGCATGCATTCGGACGAGGCGACGATAACCTTAGGACCCTTCTCCTCGGTGGTCAGCGCCTCGCGGAGCGTCGCTTGCATCTTGCCGACATCATAGGTGCGATCGATGTGGCGCAGCCACTTCACGCCCATGCCTTTCACCGCCTCGGTGATCGGATGCTTGGTAGATTTCGTACGGTTCGAGGCGCGCGACGACAGGATGTCCTGGCCGCCGGTGGCGGCCGAGTAGAAGTTGTCGACGATGACGATGACGCCGTCGTTCTTGTTGAAGACCGCGTTGCCGATCGAGGAGGTCAGCCCGTTGTGCCAGAAGCCGCCGTCGCCGACGAAGGAGATCGAGCGGCGCTTGGCGTCCGGCGAATTGAAGGCCGACGCCGAGGCCGGTCCCAGCCCGTAGCCCATGGTGGTGGCGCCAAGCTCGAAGGGCGGCATGATCGAGAACAGATGGCAGCCGATGTCGGAGGCGATGTGGTGTTTGCCGAGCTCCTGCTCGACCAGCTTGGTCGCGGCGAAGATCGGCCGCTCCGGGCAGCCGATGCAGAAGCCTGGCGGGCGGCCGGGAACGACATTGACGAGATCGGCGGTGTCGACGCCTTCGCCGAGCTTATTCGGCGCCCTCACCTCGCCCGGCAGCAGATGCGGGGCGTTGGCGCGCAGGAAGGAGCCGATGCCGTCGAGCATGACCTGGCCGGTGTATTCGCCGGCCATCGGCAGATGCTCCTTGCCGACCAGCTTGGTGCCGCGGCTGGCCTTGTGCAGCATGGCGGCAAAGGCCTGCTCGATATAGTTGGGCTGGCCTTCCTCGACGACCAGAACCGCCTGCTTGCCTTCGCAGAAGCCGAGGAATTCATCGTCGATCAGCGGATAGACGGCGTTGAGAACATAGAGCGGCACGTCGGTGTCGCCATAGGTGTCGGCGAGGCCGAGCCGCTGCAGGGCGCGGATGGCCGAATTGTACATGCCGCCCTGCATGACGATGCCGACGGAGCCGTGATCTGAGCCGAAGATCTCGTTGATCTTACGGCTCTTGATGAAATCCACCGCCGCTGGCCAGCGCTTCGCCACCTTCTCCTTCTCATGCAGGAAGGAGGCGGGCGGCAGCACGATGCGGCCGGTGTCGCGGCGCGGCGCTTCCAGCGCATCCGCCACTGACATTGGCGGCCGTTTGTTGTCCTTGGCGACGAAGTGGCCATGGACGTGGCAGCAACGAATGCGCACCTGCAGCATGACCGGCGTGTTGGAGGCCTCCGACAGTTCGAAGCCGTCCTCGACCGCCTTGACGATCGAGGGCAGGTTGGGGCGCGGATCGAGCAGCCAGACCTGGCTCTTCATGGCGAAGGCATGGCTGCGCTCCTGCATGATCGAGGAGCCCTCGCCATAATCCTCGCCGACGATGATCAGCGCACCGCCGGTGACACCGCCCGAGGCGAGGTTGGCCAGCGCATCGGAGGCGACATTGGTGCCGACCGTCGACTTGAAGGTGGCGGCACCGCGGATCGGGTAGTGCACGGAGGCGGCAAGCATCGCGGTGGCGGTGGCTTCGGAGGCGCTCGCCTCGAAATGCACGCCGAGCTCGCCCAAAATATCCTGCGCGTCGGCGAGTACGTCCATCAGATGGCTGATCGGCGCGCCCTGGTAGCCGCCGACATAGCCGACGCCGCATTGCAGCAGCGCCTTGGTGATGGCGAGGATGCCTTCGCCGGCGAACTCCTCACCGGCACCGAGTCTCAGCTTCTCAACTTCCTTGGCAAAAGACCGTTCGGCCATGGTGGCCTCCTTCCGTTGCCGCCGGCATCCGGCGGCGCGTACGTCTAGATGTCGTGCTTGCGGATGTTCTTCAGCATCTTCTGTAGAATCGCGATCAGAGCCGCGTATTCGGTATCGTCGACGCCGTCGAACATCGCCTCGAAGGCGTCGTGCATGGCCGGCCAGGCGCGGGTGAACAAAGCGCGGCCGTCATCGGTCAGGAACACGTGGCGGATGCGGCTGTCGGTGACGCCCTGCTCGCGCCGCACCAGGCCCTGCCCCTCCAGCGTGTCGAGCGTGCGGCTCAAGGTCGACTGCTCGATAACGGTGTAGACCGACAGGTCGTTGACAGTGACGCCGTCGGCGACGGAGAGCACGGCCAGCGTGCGGACCTGCGGAATGGTCAGGCCCTGCTTGCGGAAATCCTCGCGCAGCGTGGCGTTGTAGCGGCCCATTATGCGGTTCATCAGATAGGGCGCGAACTGCTGCAGGCCGATCTCGCCCAAGGTCGAGATGCGCTGGCGCTTCTGCTGGACCTTCTCTTCCATCACAGCCTCCCCGCCAGCAGGAAGCCGGAGCCGCCGCCGAGCCCGGCGCCGGGATGGGTGGAGGCGCCGATATGGTAGAGGGCCTTGATGCCAGTTTCGTGGTTGCGGCTGGCCTTGAAGGGTCGCCACAGGAAGGCTTGGTCGATCGTCGACGAGCCGCCATAGGGATCGCCGCCGACCAGGTTGATGTTCATCGCTTCGAGATCGGCCGGCGAATAGGCGCGGCGCGCGATCACGCTCTCGCTGAAGCCGTCGATGTGGTTGGCGAGGATCGCCTCGACGCGATCGGCATAGGCTTCGCGTAGCTCGGCGTTCCATTGCCCGTCCGCCGGCGCCGCGAGCTTGCCGGCGGCATCGCCCTTGATGTGGCGCGGCGCCTCCGGAAGCTGCAGCCAGAGGATCGCCTTGCCCTCCGGGCAGCGCGACGGATCGAGCGCATGCGGCTGGCCGACGCAGATGGTCGGCACCTCCGGCAGCAGGCCGCGCACCGCTTCGTTGCAGGCTTTCGATACGCCGTCGAGGCCAGGCGTCAGATGCAGCAACGCCACCTTGTCCAACCCCTCGCCGCGCCATGCCGGCGGCTTGTCGAGGGCATAGTGGATCTGGAAGTTGCCCTTGCCGTAGCGATAGTCGTGTGTCGCTTCGACAGCCGCCTCCGGCGCATCCCTGCCGAGCAGTCGGCCATAGAGCTGGGTCGGCGTGACCGAGCAGATGACGCTCTTCTTCGCATGCACCGTTTCGCCCGACGCCAGCCGCACGCCGGTGGCGCGGCCGCCATCGAGGATGATGGAGGCGACGTCCGCTTCGGTGGAGATCACGCCGCCGCGCTCCTTGATCAGCGCCTCGAAGGCGGCGAGCAGGTTCTTCGCGCCACCCTTGACGATCGGCGCGCCCGCGGCCTCCAGCGCAAACGCAATGACCCTTGCGATCTGGCCGGAGAAGGCGTCTTCCGGCCCGAGGCCGGCATGAAGCACCCAGGGCGCCCAGAGCGCGCGCGTGGTTTCGGATTGGTAGCTGCTCTCCAGCCAGCCGCGCGCCGGCGCCAGCGCCTCGCCGAGGAAGGCGGCGAGGTTGCGCGGCCCGCGCCGCCAGGCCTCGCCAGTGAGCAGCCTGGTCGTCGGATAGGACCAAAGCGCCCCGCCGAGCAGGCCGAACAGCAAGCCGGCATTGCGCTCGATGCCACCGACGTCGTTACCGTGGCGGTCGCCGTCGCCCGCGGCAACCTTGTTCAGCGCCGCGATGTTGGCGGCGCGGTCGGTGGTGAGCACCGCGTGACTGCCGTCGGGCCTCAGCACCCCGGTCGGCGTCGCGGTGTGGCAGAATTCCAGCCCGTGCCGCGTCAGGTCCTTGCCGAGCGCGGCAAAGGCCGGCGAGGTGATGAACAGCACGAAGGTCGTCGCCATCACGTCATGGACGAAGCCGGGCGCGGTGATCTCCTCGGTGCGCATGCAGCCGCCGATGCGGTCGTTGCGCTCCAGTACAAGCACGCGCGCGCCCTTGGCGCCAAGCATCGCCGCACAGACCAGAGCGTTGATGCCGCTGCCGACGATGATGTGGTCGGGGGCGTTCATTGATGATTGCTCCCGGGCGGCGGGCGGTGGAGTTCAATTGCGCGGGCTGGCGTTCCTTCGCGGCGCCGTAGAGCGGCAGCGTTGCAACGCTGCCACTTCCTACCCACCATCGCGACATTGCCTGCGAGCATGATCTTCTCCCGAAGACCGCCTCCTCGCGCCCCTATTTGCCCGGCACCAGCGCCAGCGCGCGGATCGGGCTGCCGGTGCCATGCTCGATCTTGAGCGGCGCGGCGATCAGGATCGCGCCCTTCGGCGGCAACTGGTCGAGGTTGCAGAGGCTGGCGAGGCCATAGCGGTTGGCCTTGTGCATCAGCGTGTGCGCCGGGAATGGCGGCTCCATGCCGCCGGCCTTGCCGGCGTCGGTGCCGATGGTCTCTGAGCCCCAGCCCTTGATGTCCTTGCTGATCAGGAACTGGATGGCCTCCGCCGTCGGGCCGGGCGTGTGCGGGCCGGTTTCGTTGGCGTTGAGGAACTCGGCTTCCGAACCGTTGCGCTTGTACCAGTCGGTCCGCATCACCACCCATTCGCCCGGATTGATGGCGCCATGCTTGGCTTCCCAGGCCTTGATGTGGTCGACGGTGAGCAGGAAATCGTGGTCGGCGGCGGCTTCCTTGGAGCAGTCGATGACGTTGACCGGGCCGACGAAGCTCTGGACCGGAATGGTGTCGGTGGCGCCGTCCGGATAGTCCTTGCCGGTGATCCAGTGCTGCGGCGCATCGAAATGCGTGCCCGAATGTTCGCCGAGCTTCAGCCAGTTCCAGGCCCACCACGGACCATTCTTGTCATAGCGGGAGATCGAATGGATCTCGACCTTCGGCGTGTCGACGGCGAGCTCCGGCGGCAGCTTGATCAGCGGCGTGTTCGGCCCGAGCGGCGCCGACAGGTCGACCACGCGTATGGCGCCCGAAAGGAGCTGGCCGGCGACCTCGCCGAGGAGTTTTTGCGTGTCCATGGTTTTCTGTTCCCTCTTGTCCGTGATCCATCAAGGCTCGTTTCGGCCCTTAATATCCTACTAGACGAAAACATATGCATCTGCAATTATCTTTAAGCATAAAGCAATTGGGGCGGGGCGTGAGCGAGTTCGACGCCATCTTTGTCGGGGCAGGCCACAACAGTCTGGCATGCGCCGCGCATCTGGCGCGCAAAGGCTGGAAAACAGCCATTTTTGAACGCAGCGCGGCAATCGGTGGCGCGGTGCAGACCCGCGAGTTCACCCTGCCCGGCTTCCGGCACGATTTCGGCGCGATGAATCTCAGCCTGTTCGCCGGCTCGGCCTTCCACCGAAAATATGCAAATGAATTGAAAACCCACGGGCTGGAATTCGCTCCCGTGGCCGACTGTTTCGCCAGCGCCTTTCCGGACGGGAAATGGTTCGGCGTCAGCAACGATCTGGAGAAGACCGTCGCGCGGCTGGCCGCCTTCTCCGCCGCCGATGCGGCCAGCTGGCGCCGGCTGGTCGCCGCCTTTCCAGGTGAAGCCGAGCACCTTTTCCGGCTGCTGTGGTCGCCGATGAGCGGCCGGGCGCTTGCCGGCACGGCGTGGAACCTGTGGCGCAAGAAGGGCCTTGCGGGCGCGCTCGACACCGGCCGGCTGCTGCTGTCATCGCCGCGCGCGTGGCTGGAAGAGAATTTCGAGACGCCGCATGTCCGCACGACGCTTGCAGCCTGGGGCATGCATCTCGACTTCGCGCCCGACATCGCCGGGGGTGCTGTCTTCCCCTATCTGGAATCGATGGCCAACCAGAGTTTTGGGATGGTGCTGGGCAAGGGCGGCGCCGACACCATCATCCGCGCGCTTTCAGGCATGGTGACTGCGGCCGGCGGCAAGATCGCCACCGGCGCCGAAGTGGCCGAGATCACGGTCGCCGGCGGCAGGGCGACCGGCGTGCGGCTAGCGTCCGGCGATTTCCACGTCGCCAGCAAGGCGGTCATCGCCGGCGTCGCGCCTAAGGCGCTTGCCGGCAGGCTCCTGCCCGAAGGCTCCGGCGACGCGACCTTCGATGCGGCGATGAAGACATTCCGCTACGCGCCGGGCACGATGATGATCCATCTGGCGCTCGACGATCTGCCGGAATGGCGTGCCGGCGCCGAGCTCCGGCAGTTCGCCTATGTGCATCTTTCACCGTCTCTCGACGCCATGTCGCGCACCTACCAGCAGGCGATGGCGGGCACGCTGCCCGACCAGCCGGTCCTGGTCGTCGGCCAGCCGACGGCGGTCGACCCGTCGCGGGCGCCGGCGGGCAAGCATGTGCTGTGGGTGCAGGTGCGCATGCTGCCGGCCGAGATCACCGGCGACGCGGCCGGCAAGATCGCGCCAGATCACTGGGACGCGGTCAAGGACGCCTATGCCGAGCGCGTGCTCGACATCATCGAAGGCTACGCGCCGGGGCTGCGCCAAAAGATCCTCGGCCGCGCCGTGTTCTCGCCGCTCGACCTCGAGCGCGAGAACCCGAACCTCGTCGGCGGCGACCAGATCTGCGGCAGCCATCATCTGACCCAGAATTTTCTCTTCCGCCCGGCGCGCGGCTTTGCGCGCTGGAACACGCCGGTCTCAAACCTCTACCTCACCGGCGCCGCGACATGGCCCGGCGCCGGCACCGGTGCCGGATCGGGCTTCATGCTCGCTGAACAGTTGGGCGGGAGGTAGGACCGACGATCTTTCCGGGATGCAGGAGGGCAAGGCGCGGTTGCCCTAGGAGCCTGAACCCAACGATCGAATGAGAATGCCGCGCGAAGAAACACAACCACAGGGGAACGACCATGACCATCAACAGACGTGACTTGCTCGGATATGGCGCGGCGGCGATCGGCGCGACCGCTATCGGCCTGCCCAAGGCAGCCAGGGCAGCGGGAGAGCTGACCATCGCCTACAACGTCAACTTGCCGTCCTGGGACCCGACGACCGGACCTTCGGCCGTCAACCCGACCATCCAGGGCCTCTACCAGTCGGTGTTCGACCAGATCATCCCGCAGAAGCCGGACCTGTCGTTCACGCCGGGCCTGCTCACCGAATGGGGCTGGAACGACGACCGCACCAAGGTGATGATGACGGTGCGCGACGGCGTGAAATGGCATGACGGCTCGCCCTTCACCGCCGAGGACGTGGTGTGGTCGCTGCAGCGGGCGGGCGACGAGAAGACCGGCAACCCGATCCAGTTCGTCTGGAAGAACGTCAACAACTTCAAGATCGACGGCAACAAGATCACCGGCGACGTCGTGCAGTTCGACCCGGTCTATTTCAAGTGGATGTCGTTCCTGACCGGCTACATCATGCCGAAGGCCTATTACGAGAAGGTCGGCGCCGAAGGTTTCGAGAAGGCGCCGATCGGCACCGGCCCCTACATGGTCGACAAGTTCGAGCGCAACGCCTTCCTGCGGCTGAAGGCCAATCCGAACTACTGGGGCTCGAAGCCGGCCTTCGAGAATGTGACGATCAAGTTCGTCACCGACGCGGCGAGCCGCGTCGCCGAAATCGAATCCGGCTCCTCGCAGGTGACGCTCGAAATCCCCTATGAGGAATACGACCGGCTGATCGCCAAGGACGGGCTCGCGGGCTCTTGCAAGAATGTCTCCGACATCGGCATGATCTTCTTCAACGACATCGAGGCGATGCTGGACAAGAACGTCCGCCAGGCAGCCGTGATGGCGGTGGACAAGGAGCTTCTGGTCAAGCGGCTGCTGCGCGGCTATGGCCAGCCGATCGCCACGCTGGAGACGCCGGAATACGCGGCCTTCGATGCCTCGATCAAGGTCGAGCACAATCCGGAAAAGGCCAAGCAATTGCTTGCCGCTTCCGGCTATTCGCCGGAGAAGCCGGTCAAGTTCACCATCCAGACGACCAAGGGCTTCAAGCCCAAGGATTATGAGATGATCCAGGCCATCGTCGGCATGTGGCGCAAGGTCGGCATCGAGGCGACGATCGAGGTCTACGAGATCGCCAAGCATTACGAGCTGCGCGCCGCCGACAAGCTGGCACCGGCCGCCTTCTACAACTGGGGCAACTCCATCGGCGATCCGACGACGTCGACCGGCTTTGCCATGTATGGCCCGAGCCCGCATTCGGTGTGGGACAGCCAGGACCTGATCGACATGATCAACCCGCTGTGGGGCGAGAAGGACGAGGCCAAGCGCATCGCCGGCTGGAAGGCGGTCGACAAATACGTCGCCGAGCAGGCCTATGTACTGCCGCTGATGCAGTATGCGCAGCCGATCGTGCACTCGAAGAAGGTGAATGTCGTGCAACATGTGTCGGGCGCGCTGCTGCCGGCGCTGATGACCCCGGCCTGACTGTGTCCCGGCATTCCGGGGCATAGCATTCCGGGGCAATAGCATTCAGGCGCGCCATCACTGTCGATGGCGCGCCCTTTCCGCCAGCCTATAGGCGACCATGCTTCTGCAAAGATTTCTGATCCGTCTTGTGACAATGCTGGTCACGCTGTTCGGCGTGGCCGTCGTCGTCTTCGTCGTCATCCGGGTGGCGCCCGGCGACCCGATCGCCATGATGCTGCCGCCCGGCGCCAGCGATGACGACATCGCGCGGCTGCGGGCGCTCTATGGGCTCGACAAGACCATCGTGCAGCAGTTCTTCATCTGGCTGGCGGGCGTCGTCCGCGGCGACTTCGGCACTTCGATATCGCTGCGCCAGGACGTGCTGGGGCTGGTCTTCGACAGGCTGCCGGCGACGCTGGAACTGGCAATCGTGGCGCTGCTGATGGCGGTGGCCATCGGCGGCACGGCGGCCATCCTCGGCGCACGCGAGCGCGGCACGGCGGTCGAGGCCGGCATCGACATCGCCAGCGGCACCGCGCTTTCGATACCGGACTTCCTGTGGGGGCTGGTGCTGATCCTTTTGTTTGGCGTGCTGATCCCGGTGTTCGACATTTCCGGCCGCGTGTCGCCGCAGCTCGACCTGCCCTTCGTCACCCAGTTCTATTTCTTCGAGAGCCTGCTTCGGCTCCGCCTCGATCTCACCTTCGACCTGCTCAAGCACATGCTGATGCCGGCGGTGGCGCTAGCGCTGCCGCTGGCGGCGATCATCGCCCAACTCTTGAAGCAGTCGCTGAAGGAGGTGCTCGACCTCGACTATGTCGTGCTGGCCAGGGTGAAAGGGTTTTCAGAGACGCAGGTCATCCTGCGCGAAGCGCTGAAGAACGCGGCGCTGCCGACGCTGACGCTGGTCGGCGTGCAGTTCACCTTCCTCATCGGCGGCACGGTCATCGTCGAGCGGCTGTTCTCCTATGAAGGCCTCGGCAACATGGCCATCGATGCCGTCATCAACCGCGACCTGCCGCTGATCCAGGGCATCGTGCTGGTCTTTGCGCTGCTCTTCGTGCTGATCAACCTTGCCGTCGACATGATGTATGCGCTGCTTAATCCGAGGCTGCGCCATGGATGACGCCCGCATCGCCGGGCGCGGCTTGCGCCCGAGGCTGTGGCTGGCCGGCGGATGGCTTCTGCTGGCGCTGCTAGCAGCCATCTTCGCGCCGCTGATCGCGCCGCAGGACCCGCTGGCGCAGGACCTGATGCTGGAGCGCCTGCCGCCCTTCTGGCTGGATGGCGCCGAACCCGGCTATTGGCTGGGCACCGACAGCCTCGGCCGCGATCTCTTGTCCCGCCTGATCTTCGGCGGCCGCATTGCCTTCATCGTCGCCTTCGCCGCCGCTTCGGCCGCCTGCCTCGTCGGCTCGACGCTCGGGCTGATCGCCGGCTATTTCGGCGGCTGGGCCGACCGCGTCATCTCGCGCATCGTCGATATCTGGATGGCGTTCCCGCCGGTGCTGTTCGCCATCCTTTTGGTGGCGGTGCTGGGCACGGGCCTCAGCTCGGTCATCATCGCCATCGCCGTCATCGACTGGACGCGCTTCTGCCGGGTGATCCGCGCCGAGGCGATGGGCCAGGCGCGCATGGACTATGTCGAAAGCGCGCGCATCGCCGGCTATGGCCGCATCGGCATCATGCTGCGCGAGGTGCTGCCCAATGTGCTGCCATCGATCGTCGCGCTGTTGTCGCTGGAGATGGGCATCGCCGTCATCGTCGAGGCGATCCTGTCCTTCGTCAATTTGTCGATCTCAACCGACGACCCGACATGGGGCGGCATCATCGCCGAAGGCCGGCTATCGATCCACCAGGCCTGGTGGGTGCTGGTATTCCCGTTGGTCACGCTGATCCTGACCGTGCTGTCCTTCGGCCAGTTCGGCGAGGCGCTGAAGGCGCGCTTCGATCCGGTGCTGCGATGAGCGCGGCCATGAAACCCTGCCTCGAAATCCGCTCGCTCAGCGCCGTGCTGCCCAACGGCCAGCGCGTGCTGCGCTCGGTGTCGCTCACCGTCCGGCCCGGCGAGGTCCGGGCGCTGGTCGGCGAGAGCGGCGCCGGCAAGACGATGGTCGGCAAGGCTGTGCTCGGCGTCCTGCCGTCCAGCGTGCGCGTTGTCGAAGGCGAGATGCTGCTGGAGGGCGAGGACCTCGGCGCCCTGCAGCCCAGGGCGCGCCGCACGCTCATCGGCGCGCGCACGGCGCTGATCCCGCAGGATCCGCTGACCGCGCTCAACCCGTCGCGCCGCATCGGCCCGCAAATGACCGACAGGCTGGTGCGCATCCTCGGCTGGCGCGGAGAGCGGGCCGATCAGCGCATCCGGCAATTGCTCGACGAGGTGCAGATACGCGACCCCGAGAGAGTACTGAAGAGCTATCCGCACGAGCTGTCCGGCGGCATGCGCCAGCGTGTGCTGATCGCAGCCGCCTTTGCCGCCGAGCCCCGTTTGATCGTCGCCGACGAGCCGACGACGGCGCTCGACGTGACGGTGCAGAAGCAGATCCTGCGGCTGATCGCGCAACTGCAGCGCGACCACGGCACGGCAATCCTGTTCGTCACGCATGATCTCGGCGTCGTCGCCAAGATCAGCCAGAAAGTGTCGGTGCTCTACGCCGGTAAGGTGGTCGAGGAGGCCGGCACCGCCGACCTCTTCGCATCGCCGCAGCACCCATACACGCGGGCGCTGATGGCAGCGACGCCGCGCTACACCGATCCATTCGCGTCGCTGAAGCCGGTGGACGAAACGGTGCTGACCGGACTGGCGACGGAGATCGCTGCTGCCGACCAGGCATGGAGGCCGCGCCATGGCTGAGCCCCTGTTCTCGGTGCGCGGGCTGAAGGTGGCGCTGCCCGACATGACCCGCAAGCCGCTGATCGGCCGGGCGCCGCTGGCCGAGATCCTGAAAGGTCTGGATTTCGACCTGCCGAAGGGGTCGGTAACCGGCATCGTCGGCGAGTCCGGCTCAGGCAAGTCGACACTGGGCCGCGCCCTGGTGCGGCTGATCGAGCCGAGCGACGGCGCAATCAGCTTTGAGGGGCGCGACGTCAGCCATCTTTCGGAAGCGGAGCTGAGGCCGCTCCGCCGCGACCTGCAGATGATCTTCCAGGATCCGATGTCGTCGCTCAACCCGCGCCATACGATCTTCAGCATCATCGCGGCGCCGCTCAGGCAAAATGGCCTCGGCGACAGGCTGAAGGAGCGCGTGGCCGAAGCCCTGCAGCGTGTTGGCCTGCCGCAGAACTTCGCCGGCCGCTATCGCCACGAGCTTTCGGGCGGCCAGCGCCAGCGTGTCGGCATTGCGCGGGCGCTGGCGCTGTCGCCCAAATTCGTGCTGGCCGACGAGATCGTCTCCGGCCTCGACGTTTCGACGCAGGCGCAGATCCTGACCTTGCTCGAAAAGCTCGCGGCCGAAATGGGGCTGACCGTCGCCTTCATCAGCCACGATCTGTCGGTGATCCGCCGGCTCTGCCAGCAGGTCATCGTCATGCGCGAAGGCAGGATCGTCGAAGCGAGCGCCACCGACGCGCTGTTCGGGAATCCCAAGGACGCCTACACACGCGACCTGCTCGCCGCCATCCCGCTCCCCGAGATCGACGCGGACTGGCTGCGGCCGCCCGCGAAGGCGCCGGCATGAGATGCGTCTGCCTATCCGCACGCCGAAGCAGCGGGCCTCGGATGTGCGCCTTTCAAGTCAGCCCGCGAATGGAGGGTGACATGAACTACGCAACCCGTGGCGCGCTGCTTGCCGCTATCCTGCTCGGCTCAATGGGAACGGCCTCGGCGGATTCGATCCCCGGCATGCGCGGGCACGACCATACCGGCATAACGGTGCCCGACATGAAGCAGGCCGTCGATTTCTTCACCGAGGTGGTCGGCTGCAAGAAGGCGATGTCCTTCGGCCCGTTCGCCGACGACAAGGGGACGTTCATGCAGGACCTGCTCGGCGTCGATCCAAAGGCGGTGATCGAGGAGATCACCATGGTCCGCTGCGGTGCTGGATCGAACATCGAATTGTTCAAATACACCGCGCCGGACCAGAAGGACCTGCAACCGAAGAACAGCGACATCGGCGGCTTCCACATCGCCTTCTATGTCGACGACGTCGCGGCGGCCAAGACCTATCTCGACGCCAAGGGCATCAAGACCCGGTTGGGGCCGCTGCCGGTCAAGGAAGGACCGGCCGCCGGCCAGACCATCCTCTATTTCCAGGCGCCGTGGGGCCTGCAGCTGGAAGCGATCAGCTATCCGGACGGCATGGCCTACGAGAAGGGCGCCGAGACGGTGCTGTGGAGCCCGAAGGATTCGAGCAAGTGACACGGGTTTGCGTTCAGCCGGTCAGATCAAGGCAATCATTCAATCATGAAACTTTAAGCTTGAAATAATTTTGCTCCCGCGCGATACTGTGAGTGGGGACCGCCGTGGCAGATGGCGGCCCGGAAGCGAAGAGGAGATCGCAGGCATGAAGGTTGCGGTTCTCGGCGGCGGACCGGCCGGACTCTACTTTGCCATCTCGATGAAGCTCCGCGACGCGGCGCATGAGGTGACGGTGTTCGAGCGCAACCGCGCCGACGACACGTTCGGCTGGGGCGTGGTGCTGTCGGCCGAGACGCTGGAAAACCTCAGCCGGAACGATCCGGTCAGCGCGGTCTGGATCAGGAAGCATTTCGCCTATTGGGACGATATCGCCGTCATCCATGACGGCGTGCGCACCGTCTCCTCCGGCCACGGCTTCTGCGGCATCGGCCGCAAGCGGCTCCTGATCCTCCTGCAGCGGCGCGCACATGAGCTCGGTATCAAGCTGGAGTTCGAAACCGACATCGCCGACCCCAGGCCGTTCATGGAAACGCACGAACTGGTGGTGGCGGCGGATGGGCTGAACTCGAAAGCCCGCGGCACCTTCGTCGACGTGTTCAAGCCCGATATCGATACCCGCAAGTGCAAGTTCGTCTGGCTCGGCACCAACCAGAAATTCGACGACGCCTTCACCTTCATCTTCGAGAAGACGGAGCATGGCTGGGTGTGGGCGCATGCCTACCAGTTCGACAGCGACACCGCGACCTTCATCGTCGAATGCAGCGAGCAGACTTGGGCTGCTTTCGGCTTCGGCGCGATGTCGCAGCAGGAATCGATCGCGGTCTGCGAGCGCATCTTCGAAAAGCATCTCGGCGGCCATGCGCTGATGACCAACGCCAACCACATCCGCGGTTCGGCCTGGATCAATTTCCCGCGCGTGCTTTGCGAGCGCTGGTCGTACAAGAACCTGGCGCTGATGGGCGACGCGGCCGCATCGGCGCATTTCTCGATCGGCTCCGGCACCAAGCTGGCTCTGGAAAGCGCCGTCGCGCTGGCCGACTACGTAGAGTCCGAGCCCAACCTCGAAGCGGCGTTCCGCAAATATGAGGATGCGCGTCGCACCGAGGTGCTGAAGCTGCAGTCGGCGGCACGCAACTCACTGGAATGGTTCGAGGAGGTCGAGCGCTACCTCGGCCTCGACCCGGTGCAGTTCAACTACTCGCTGCTGACCCGCTCGCAGCGTATCAGCCACGAGAATCTCAGGCTGCGCGATGCCGAATGGCTGGGCGGTGCCGAGGAATGGTTCCAGCGCCAGGCGGGTGCCGCCAGCAACCATCTTCGCCGCGCGCCGATGTTCGCGCCGTTCAGGCTGCGCGACATGGCGCTGAAGAACCGCGTCGTGGTGTCACCGATGGCGCAGTACAAGGCGGTCGACGGATGCCCGACCGACTGGCATTTCGCGCACTACGCCGAGCGCGCCAAGGGGGGCGCCGGGCTCCTTTATATCGAGATGACCTGCGTCAGTCCGGAAGGGCGCATCACGCCAGGCTGCCCCGGCTTCTATGCACCGGAACACGAAGTGGCCTGGAAACGCGTCGTCGATTTCGTCCATGCCGAGACGGAAGCAAAAATCTGCGCCCAGATCGGCCATTCCGGCGGCAAGGGCTCGACCCGCGTCGGCTGGCAGGGAACCGACGTGCCGCTCACCTCCGGCAACTGGCCGGTGATGGCGCCGTCGGCCGTGGCCTGGTCGTCCGAGAACCAAGTGCCGAAGGCGATGGATCGCGCCGACATGGTCAAGGTGCGCGATCAGTTCGTTGCTTCCGCCGAAATGGCCGAGCGCTGCGGCTTCGACATGCTGGAGATCCACGCCGCGCATGGCTATCTGCTTTCCTCCTTCATCACGCCGCTGACCAACCGGCGCACCGACGAATATGGCGGCTCGCTGGAGAACCGCATGCGCTATCCGCTGGAGATCTTCCATGCGGTGCGCGCCGTGTGGCCCTCGGAAAAGCCGATCTCGATGCGCATCTCGGCCAATGACTGGGTGGGCATTGAAGGCGTCACACCTGCCGACGCGGTCGAGATCGCAAGGCTGTTGCACGAGGCTGGCGTCGATCTCTGCGACGTCTCGGCCGGGCAGACTTCGGTTGCCGCCAGGCCGGTCTATGGCCGCATGTTCCAGACACCGTTCTCTGATCGCATCCGCAACGAGGTCGGCATGGCGACGATGGCGGTCGGCAACATCTATGAGCCCGACCATGTCAACTCGATCCTGATGGCGGGCCGCGCCGACCTGGTGGCGCTGGCGAGGCCGCATCTCACCGATCCCTACTGGACGCTGCATGCGGCAGTGACGCTCGGCGACAGCGGTGTCAAATGGCCCGATCCCTATCTGCCCGGGCGCGATCAGCTCTACCGGCTGGCCGAGCGCGATGCGGCAGCGGGGTTCAAGGTATGACCGCCACTCCGAGAATCACAGGCAGACATGCCCTTGTCAGCGGAGGCGGTTCCGGTGTCGGCAGGGCGATCGCGCTGGCGCTCGCCGGCGCTGGCGTCAACGTCACCATTTGCGGGCGACGCGAGGCGGCTCTTGCCGAAGTCGCGAGCGAGAATGACCACATCTTCGGTATCGTCGCAGACGTCACCGACGAGGCGGACATGATTGCACTCCATGAGAAGGCGGAAGCCGCGCGCGGACCGATCGACATCGTCGTCGCCAATGCCGGCTTGTCAGGCAGCGCACCTGCGCACAAGACCGCGCTCGTAGACTGGCGGCACACAATCGACGTCAACCTCACCGGCGCCTTCCTGACGGTGAAGCCGGCACTGGCCGGGATGGCGGCGCGGAAGGCGGGCAGGATCGTCTTCGTCGCTTCGACGGCCGGGCTGAAAGGCTACGCTTACGTCGCTCCCTATGTCGCCGCCAAGCACGGCGTCGTCGGGCTTATGCGGGCGCTGGCGGTCGAGACCGCCAAGTCCGGCATTACGGTCAATGCCGTCTGCCCTGGTTTCGTCGAGACCGACATGCTGGAGGAGTCCGTCCAGCGCATCGTCGAGAAGACCGGCCGCTCGACCGGGGAGGCGCGGGAGAGTCTTGCCGCGATCAATCCGCAAGGACGTTTCATCCAACCGGAAGAAGTGGCGGAAGCGGTGCTTTGGCTGTGCGGCGACGCTGCCCGCTCGATCACCGGGCAGACGATCTCGATCTCGGGAGGCGAGACATGGTAGCCGGTCCGTTGCCCACCCGATCCGGCTCCGGCAAGGAGCGGCTGCGGCTGTGGATACGCCTGCTGCGCGCCTCGCGCACGATCGAGGCGGAGCTGCGCGAGCGGCTGAAGAAGGAATTCAACACCACGCTGCCGCGCTTCGACGTGATGGCGGCGCTCTACCGGTCGCCGGAAGGCATGCTGATGAGCGACCTGTCGCGCTTCCTCCTGGTGTCGAACGGCAACGTCACCGGCATCGTCGACCGGCTGGTCTCGGAAGGGCTGGTGGCTCGGGCGCGCCGCAATGGCGACCGCCGCACCTCGATGGTGCGGCTGACCGAGGAAGGGTCGAGGGCCTTCGCCGAGATCGCCGCCGCGCATGAAGGCTGGATCGGTGAGCTGCTCGGCACTGTCAGCGAGGAAGAGGCGCGCCGGCTGACCGGCATGCTGACTTCGTTCCGCAGCAACTGGGAGGGACGAGAATGAGCGCCATGGCCAATCTCAAGCCGAAGCACTTCCTCTGGGATGTCGAAGGCAAGGTCGCGAAGGTCCGGCTCGACCGTCCCGAGCGGAAGAACCCGCTGACCTTCGACAGCTATGCCGAGCTGCGCGACACGTTTCGCGATCTCGTCTACGCCGACGATATCGACGCCGTGGTGTTCCTGCCCAATGGCGGGAATTTCTGCTCGGGCGGCGATGTCCACGACATCATAGGACCGCTGGTCAAGATGGACATGAAGGCATTGCTCGCCTTCACGCGCATGACCGGCGACTTCGTCAAGGCGATGCTCAACTGCGGCAAGCCGATCATCTCGGCGGTCGACGGCGTGGCGGTCGGCGCCGGCGCCATCATCGCCATGGCCTCCGACATTCGCATCGCCACGCCGGAGGCCAAGACCGCTTTTCTCTTTACCCGCGTCGGCCTCGCCGGCTGCGACATGGGCGCCTGCGCGATCCTGCCGCGCATCATCGGCCAGGGCCGCGCCGCGGAGTTGCTCTACACCGGTCGCACCATGACGGGGGCGGAAGGCGAGCGCTGGGGTTTCTACAACCGCCTCGTCGAGCCGGCCGCGCTCGAGGCCGATGTGCTCGACATGGCGGCGCGGATCGTCTCCGGCCCGACCTTCGCGCACGGCATCACCAAGACGCAGCTCAACCAGGAATGGTCGATGGGCCTCGACCAGGCGATCGAGGCGGAAGCGCAGGCGCAAGCGATCTGCATGCAGACGGCTGATTTCGGGCGCGCCTACAAGGCGTTCGTGGCGAAGGAAAAGCCTGTGTTCGAGGGGAATTGAGGATGGGCGCTTCCATAGAGAAGCTGGCGGGACGGGGCCGTAGAGCGCAACGCTCGAAGCATACAGGAGGCAGAAATGTCTGACCGTTCCTTCCTCAACTGGCCCTTCTTCGAGGATCGTCATCGCGCGCTCGCCGAACAGCTCGACGCCTGGTGCGCAAAGAACCTGCCGGTCGACCATCACGACGTCGACGCCGCCTGCCGGGAGCTGGTGGCGATGCTCGGCCGCGACGGCTGGTTGAAGCCGACAGCGCTCGACACGGACAATCCCGGACCGCTCGACGTGCGCACGCTCTGCATCACCCGCGAGACGCTGGCACGTTATGACGGCCTCGCCGACTTCGCCTTCGCCATGCAGGGGCTCGGCACAGGTGCGATCACGCTCTTCGGCACAGCGGACCAGCAGCATTGGCTGGCCGACACGCGAGCGGGCAAGGCAATCGCCGCCTTCGCGCTCACTGAACCGCGTTCGGGCTCGGACGTCGCCAACATGGAGATGACGGCGGTTCGCGATGGCGACAGCTACGTGCTTTCTGGCGAGAAGACCTGGATTTCCAATGGCGGCATCGCCGACCTCTACGTCGTCTTCGCGCGTACCGGCGAAGCGCCGGGCGCCAAGGGGGTTTCCGCCTTCATCGTGCCGGCCAAGACCGCCGGTCTCAGCATTGCCGAACGGCTGGAAACGATCGCCCCTCATCCGCTGGCGCGGCTGTCGTTCGACAAGGCTCGCGTGCCCGCCGCTTCGCTGATCGGCAAGCCCGGAGACGGCTTCCGCATCGCCATGTCGGTGCTCGACGTGTTCCGTTCCACCGTGGGTGCCGCGGCGCTGGGTTTTGCCCGTCGCGCGCTGGACGAAAGCGTCAGCCGCGCTGCCGAGCGCGAACTGTTCGGCGCGCCGATGGCCGACCTGCAGATGGTGCAGGGCCACATCGCCGACATGGCGCTGGATGTCGATGCCGCGGCGCTTCTCGTCTACCGCGCTGCCTGGACCAAGGACATGGGTGCCGTCCGCGTCACCCGCGAGGCGGCGATGGCCAAGCTGTTTGCCACCGACCGCGCGCAGGAGGTGATCGACACGGCCGTGCAACTGCACGGCGGCGACGGGGTGCGCAAGGACCACATCGTCGAGAGCCTCTATCGCGAGATCCGGGCGCTGCGCATCTATGAGGGAGCCTCCGACGTACAGAAGGTGGTGATCGCCAGGCAAGTGATGGGGTCGGCGTGAGATTGATCCATGTCTTGCAAACCGCATTTGGATTAGGGGGAGTCTAGCCATGCACACCATCCTGCAGCCCCAAGGCTGGGCAAAGCCCATCGGTTACGCCAATGGCGTTGCGGCGCGCGGGCGGCTGGTTTTCGTCGGCGGCCAGGTCGGCTGGAACGCAGACTGCCGGTTCGAGACCGACGATTTCGCCGGGCAGGTGCGCCAGACGCTGGCCAACATCGTCGCCGTGCTGGCCGAGGCGGGCGGCGAGCCGCAACACATCACCTCGATGACATGGTATTTCACCGACAAGGCCGAATATCTCGCCAACCTCAAGGGCATCGGCGAGGCCTACCGCGCCGTCATCGGCCGCCACTTCCCGGCCATGGCCGCCATGCAGGTGGTGGCGCTGGTCGAGGACCGCGCCAAGGTGGAGATCCAGGCGACGGCGGTCATTCCTGAGTGAGATTTCAACAGCGGCAACGCCTTGACGCCCGGCAGCGCCGCAGCCGGCTCGCGTTGGCTTTTCTCTTTCCTCAATCTATGATCAGATGATCATGCCTGCTTCGGCCGGCGCGTTTCACGTGTCTTCGCATAGACATTGTCGGCATCTAAGGAAAGCAAAACCGTGGCTCTGGGCTTTGAACCGGTATCGGCACGCATCACCGTCCAGGATGGCGTCTACCAGCAGCTTCGCCATGCCTTGATGGTCGGCAGTTTCGACCCAGGACAGGTGCTGACCATCGCCTCGCTTGCTGAAGCCTTCGGCACGTCGAACATGCCGGTGCGCGAGGCGCTGCGCCGGCTGGCGGCGGAGAACGCGCTGGAGATCTCCCAGAACGGCTCGGCCTGCGTGCCCGTCGTCACGCGTGCGCGACTCGACGACCTTTGCCGGGCCCGACTGGCGGTCGAAGGGCTGGCGGCGGAAATCGGCGCGCCACGGCTGACCGCGGCGGAGATTGCCGGCCTGCAGCGCATCACCGACGACCAGCAGGCGATCGGGCGCGACGGCAGCATCTACGAGCTGATCGCCAAGAACCAGCAGTTCCATTTCACCATCTACCGTGCCTCCGGTTCCGACGTGCTGTTCCAACTGATAGAGACGCTGTGGCTGCGCTTCGGGCCCTACATGCGGCTCCTGTCGAACCACGTCGCACCGCTAATGCGCGCCGGCACCATGGAACCCTCGGGCCGGCATGTCGCGATCATCGCCGCACTGCGCGACAAGGATTTCGTTCGCGCCAGGGACGAGGTGGTGGCCGACATCACGGCGACGCAGATGACGCTGCGCACGATCTGTCCGGACGTGCCCGAGCCCAGGGTGGTCGACTTTGCCGGTTTCGGCAAAGCGTCCTGACCTTCTCAGTGCCGGACATGACCAAAGGCCCGAGAAAGGTCCCATCACGACCGCGCTGGACCAAAGCGATCGCCTGATTTTCGACCACTCGCACTGACTTTCTTTAGCCTTAAAGGATTGACCCTTGGGCTATTTTGTGATCACATGATCACAAGGGAGCGAGACAGCAAATGTCCGGCTATTTTCTTTACCATTCGATCGGCACTTTCCCCGGCAAGGCCGACCTCATGGCAGCGGCGTTGGCGGAATTCTCCGGCATCTGGTCGGCGGAAGACGATGGCCAATGGCCGGCCGCACTTGCGGCACGGCATCGCTTCATCGACGCCTGGACCAGGCTGATCGCCGCTCCAGAAGGCACGCTGACGACCGCCGAGAATGTCACCGCGGCGCTCTACAGCCTGATCGGCGCCCTGCCATCCGAACGGCTGGCGGGAAAGCGCCTGCTGGTTGCCGCGGACTGTTTTCCGAGCCTGCATTTCCTGCTCGCGGGATTGGCCGAGCGTTTCGGCTTCACGCTCGATACCGTGCCGCTCCGGCCGGGCGAAAGCTGGGTGCGCGACGAGGATTTCATCGCCCGCTGGCAGGACGATGTCGGCCTCGCGGTGCTCACCTTCGTCACCTCGACGGCGTCGCATCGCTGCGATGTTGCGATGCTCGCCGCGCACGGCCGGGCGATGGGCAGCATCGTCGGCGTCGACATCACCCAGGGCGTTGGCGTGATGCCCTTCTCGGTGGCTGGGACGCCGGTCGATTTCGTCGTCTCGACATCGCTGAAATGGCTAAGCGGCACGTCGGGCGCCGGCATATTGCAAGTGGCGCCGGATCTGCTCGCAAGCTGCCGCCCGGAGTTGCGTGGCTGGTTCAGCCAGCCGAACCCATTCTCCTGGAATCTCGACAGCTTCACCTATGCAAGCGATGCGCGCCGCTTCGATCATGGTACGCCGGCCATACTGGCCAGCGTTGCCTCGCTGCCCGGCCTGCAATGGGTCGAGGAAACCGGCATCGACGCCATCCGCGCGCGCAATGCGATGCTTACGGGGCGCATCATCGGCGCCGCGCTGGACAGTGGCTGGACGATCCGCTCGCCGCTCGATGCCAACGAGCGTGGTGGCAGCGTGATGCTCGGCCTGCCGCAAGGCGTCGAGGCGGCGAAGCTCGTCGCGACGCTGCGCGATGAGCGGCTCTACTGCGACGCCCGCGGCACCACGCTACGGCTGTCACCTGGCATGGTCACGACGGACGCGGCCGTCGAGGCGCTGATTGCGCGGCTGCGGGACCAGATCGGCTCAAAGCGACGCCGCGCATCCTGATTTCAGGCGCCGCCTCGCCTGCAGCGTCCGGGAGCTGGACGCTGAAAGGGGCGGAAGACGAAATGCGCCACGCGAAGTGGCCGAACCAGAGGGAAGCAACATGCTCAAACGTCTAGGACTGATTGGCGTGATCATCGCCGCCGGTGTCGCGTTCGCCGCGCCCGCCTTCGCCGACAAGATCATGGTCGGCGCCTATCCGGCCAACCCTCCATGGGAATACAAGACCGATTCCGGCGGCTTCGAGGGCTTCGAGATCGACGTCGCCAACGACGTCGCCAAGCGCATCGGCGCCGAGGTCGAATTCCAGGATCTCGGCTTCCAGGCGCTGTTCGCGGCGACGGCTTCCGGCCGCATCGACTTCGCCGTGTCGTCGATCTCGATCACCAAGGAGCGCCTGCAGAACCAGAGCTTCACCCAGGCCTATTACGACAGCGACGGCACCATCGTCGGCAAGGCGGATTCGATCATCAAGACGCTCGACGATCTCAAGGGCAAGACCATCGGCGTCATCGCCGGCTCGACCGGCGAAGCCTACATGAAGGAAAACGCCGCCAAGCTCGGCGTCGCCGAGACCAAGAGCTACAACGCCCAGCAGGATCTGCTGCTCGACGTGCAGAACGGCCGCATCGATGGCGGCGCCGGCGAGCTCGCCGGCTTCCTGTTCGCCATCAAGCAGATGCCGGCGCTGAAGATCCTGGTGCGCATCCCGACCGGCGAGCGTTTTGCGATGATGACCAAGAAGGGCCATCCGCTGCTCGAAAAGGTCAACGACGCCATCACCGCGATGAAGAAGGACGGCACCATGGCCGCGATCCACAAGAAGTGGTTCGGCGTCGATCCGGAAGCCGGCACCAGCACGGTGACGCCGGGACCGATCCCGCAATAAGCCGGCTAAATATAGCCGTTCGCGAGAGCGCCGGCGACAGGCTGGCGCTCTCCGATCCCCACCCCGTTCAGGCCTGCAAAAGCGCGGGCTTGGCATTGCCTTGACGGTGACGCCGATGGAACTGATCGACACCTTCTTCAACTGGAGCATTCTCGTCCGATCGTTTCCGATCCTGATCCGCGGGCTCGGCAACACCATCCTGCTCGGCTTGGCCGCGATCGTCTTCGGCACCATCGCCGGGCTGGCTATCTGCCTGATGCGCCTCTATGCGCCGAAGCTGCTCAGGCGGCTGGCGATCCTCTATGTCGACATCTTCCGGGCATTGCCGATCCTGGTGGTGCTGATCCTGATCTACTACGCCCTGCCCTTCGTCGGCATCCGCCTGTCGTCCTTCGTGTCGGCGGCCCTGGCGCTGTCGCTGGTGCTCGCCGCCTTCACCGCGGAAGTCTGCCGCGCCGGCATCGAAAACATCCCGAAGGGCCAGTTCGAGGCGGCCGCAGCGCTCGGCCTGCCGTTCTGGGTCGCCATGCGCAAGGTGATCCTGCCGCAGGCGATCCGCGTCGTCATCCCGCCGCTGACCAGCAACTGCGTCTCGGTGTTCAAGGACACCGCGCTGGCCTCGGTGGTGGCGATGCCCGACCTTCTGAAGCAGGCGACCGACGCGCAGGCGCTGATGGCCAATCCGACGCCGCTGATCGGCGCCGCAATCATCTATCTCGCCTTCCTGTGGCCGCTGGTGCGGCTGGTCGGCTACCTCGAAGAGCGCGGCAAGGCTCAGTCCGGCGCGCGCTGATCCCACCTGGAACGACATCGATGAACTCAAGGAGACGTCTGTGAACCAACACCATATCTCGAAGGCGCAGGGCGGCGCCGCTTCGTTCCCGGTCGAGAAGATCCGCGCCATGTTCCCGGCGCTTCAGCAGGCCGGCGACTTCATCTTCATGGACAATGCGGCCGGCGCGCAGATCCCGCAGAGCGTGCTCGACGCGGTGACCAATCATCTGGTGGGACACAATGTGCAGCGCGGCGGCCGCTATGGCCGCAGCGTCACCGTCGACCAGTCGGTCGCCGAGGCGCGCGAGAGCGTGGCGCTTTTGATCAATGCCTACAGCCCGTCGGAAATCTGCTTCGGCATGAACGCCACCTCGTTCATCCGCCTGGTCAGCCTCGGTATCGGCCAGATGCTCGCCAATGAAACAGATGGGGGGCGCGACGAGATCGTCATCACCGAAATGGACCACGACGCCAACATCGCCACATGGCTGGCGCTGGAGCAGGCCGGCGCGAAGTTCAAATGGTGGCGCATGCGCGAGGACGGCAATCTGCATGTCGACGACCTCAAGCCGCTTGTCTCCGACCGCACCCGGCTCGTCGCCTGCACGGTGACGGCGCATTCGATCGGCTCGATCGTCGACGTCGCCTCAGTCGCCAAGATCGCGCATGCGGCGGGTGCGGAAGTGTTCCTCGACTGCGTGCATTACGGCCCGCACGGGCTGATTGACGTCAAGGCCTGGGACTGCGACTACCTCGTTTGCTCCGGCTACAAGAACTTCTCGCCGCATATGGGCTTCCTGTGGGGCCGCTTCGAGACGCTGAAGCGGTTGCCGACCTTCCGAGAGGATTTCATTCCGGACGAGCCGCCCTACAAGGTCGAGGCCGGCACCTTCATCTACGAGAACGTCTCCGGCATGGACGCGGCGGTGCGCTACCTGGAGTCGGTCGGCCGCAATTTCCTGCCCGAAAACAACCGCTCGCGGCGCGACAACATCGTCGCCGGCATGAACGCCATCCGCGACTACGAACTGGTGCTGGCGCGCGCGATGCTGAAGGAACTGAAGGATTGCGGCGCCACGATCTACGGCGTCGCCGACGAGGCCCGTATCCACGAGCGGGTGCCGACCTTCTGCTTCAACATCGGCAAGCTGTCGCCGCAGCGGATCGTCGAGGAGATGGCCGACCTGCAGATCGGCATCCGCGACGGCCACATGTACGCGCCACGACTGATGAAGCGGCTCAATCTGTCGATGGACAGCGGCGCCGTCCGCGCCTCGCTGTTGCACTACAACACGGTGGAGGAAGTGCACCGCTTCGGCGAGACGCTGCGGGCGATCGTCGCCAAGTTGTCTTGAGGGATAGGCCGGGCCTGACGCGTTCCTGAGACGTCAGGCCGCCTTCTTCTTCGCCAGCCTCGCCTTGATGCTTGCCACGTCGGCGCGCGGCGTCGCGGCGAACAGCGTCTTGGTGTAGCTGTGCTGAGGGTTGGAAAAGACCTCGTCACGCGGGCCGTATTCGACCGCCTCGCCGAAATACATGACCATGACGTCGTCGGCGATGTAGCGCACCACCGAGAGGTCGTGGCTGATGAAGACATAGGTGAGTTGGAACTCGTCCTGCAGGTCGGCGAGCAAATTGAGCACCTGCGCCTGCACGGAAAGGTCCAGCGCCGAGACCGGTTCGTCCAGCACCAAAAGGCTCGGGTTCAGCATCAGCGCTCGGGCAATGGCGATGCGCTGGCGCTGGCCGCCGGAGAACATGTGCGGATAGCGGTTGTAGTGCTCCGGTCCGAGGCCGACCTTCTTCAGCATCTTCATGGCAAGGTCGCGGCGTTCCTCGGCCGGTTTGTCGGTGTTGATCAGCAACGGCTCGCCGAGCACATCGCCGATCTTCTGGCGTGGGTTGAGGGAGCCATACGGGTTCTGGAAGACGATCTGCACCTTGCGGCGCATCTCCTTGGTCAGACCACTCCTTGCGATGTCGACCTTGTTGCCGTCGATGAACAGCTCGCCCGAGGTCGCCGGGTCGATCAGCGTGATGATGCGGGCGAGCGTTGACTTGCCGCAGCCGCTTTCGCCGACGATGGCGAGCGTCTTACCCTTGTCGACGCTGAAGGAGACGCCCTTCACCGCGTGTACCGTGCGCGCGCCGCGAAACAGGCCGCCGCCGACATGGTAGTCGCGCTTGATGTTCTTGCCTTCGAGGACCCTGGTGCTCATGAGGCAGCTCCCGAGGGCGCCGGCTGGAACAGCATGTCGGACACCGTCGGCAGCCGGTCGCCGACGGCATTTTCCGGCAGCGCCGAAAGCAGCGCGCGCGTGTAGTTGCTCTTCGGGCTCTCGAACAGCGACAGCACGTCGGCCTCTTCCATCTTGCGGCCCTTGTACTGGACGATGACGCGGTCGGCGGTCTCGGCGACCACGCCCATATTGTGGGTGATCATGATCAGGCCCATGCCGTATTTTGCCTGCAACGAGACCAGGAGATCGAGGATCTGCTTCTGGATGGTGACGTCGAGGGCTGTCGTCGGCTCGTCGGCGATCAAAAGCTTCGGATTGCAGGCAATGGCGATGGCGATCATGACGCGCTGGCACTGGCCGCCCGACATCTGGTGCGGGAACGAGTTCAGCCGTTCCGCCGGCTCGGCAATGCCGACCTGCTTCAGGAGTTCGATAGCGCGTGCTCGCCGCTGCGCACCGTCCATGCCCATGTGGAAGCGCAGCACCTCTTCGATCTGGAAGCCTACGGTGAAGCAGGGATTGAGGCTGGCCATCGGCTCCTGGAAGATCATCGACATGTCCTTGCCGACGATCTTGCGGCGCTCGGCAGGGCTCATCTTCAGCAGGTCGCGGCCATTGAAGCTCATACGGTCGGCGGTGACCGTGGCGGTCCAGGGCAACAGGCCCATCACCGCCAGCATCGACACCGACTTGCCGGAGCCGGACTCACCGACGATGGCGAGCACCTCGCGCTCGTCAACATGAAGCGAGACGCCGTCGACGGCGCGGAACGGACCGGACGCGGTCTGGAACTCGACGACGAGGTTCTGGATGTCGAGCAACGCCATCACGATCTCCTCAGCTTCGGGTCGAGGGCGTCGCGCAGGCCGTCGCCGATCAGGTTGATGGCGAGCACGGTGATGAGGATGGCAAGACCGGGGAAGGTTACCACCCACCAGGCGCGCAGGATGAATTCGCGCGCCGACGCGAGCATGGTTCCCCATTCGGGTGTCGGCGGCTGGGCGCCGAGGCCGAGGAAGCCGAGGGCAGCGGCCTCGAGGATGGCGTTGGAGAACGAGAGCGTGCCCTGAACGATGAGCGGCGCAAGGCAATTCGGCAGGATGGTGGCAAGCATCAGCCTGAGATGCCCGGCGCCGGCAACCTTGGCGGCCACGACATATTCACGGCTCTTCTCGGCCATGACGGCGGCCCGCACCAGCCGGGCAAAATGCGGCTGCAGCACGAGCGCGATCGCCAGCATCGCATTGAACAGGCCGGGCCCAAGGATGGTGACCAGCACCAGCGCCAGCAACAGCGACGGGAAGGCGAGGATCAAGTCCATGATGCGCATGATCGCGACGTCGACCCAACCGCGGAAATAGCCAGCCAGCAGGCCGAGCGTGATGCCGCCGGTGAGAGCCAGGGTGACCACGACCGCGCCGATCAGCAGCGAGAAGCGCGCGCCGTAGAGCAGGCGCGAGAGGATGTCGCGGCCGACAGGATCGGTGCCGAGCAGATATTGGGTGCTGCCGCCGGCCTGCCAGGCCGGAGGCCTCAGGAACGCGGTCTTGTCCTGCACGTCCGGCGCATAGGGCGCGAGCAGCGGCGCAAAGAGCGCCGCCAGCACCAGAAGGATGAACACGAACAGGCCGATCACGGCGCCGCGGTTCACCGAGAAATAGTGCCAGAAGGTCCTGAACCCCAACATCCGGTCAGGACTGGCGGCAAGCGGTGTGATTTCGGTCGACTGGCTCATCACGCGGCCCTGATGCGCGGGTTGATGACGGCGTAGAGCAGGTCAACGATGAGGTTCACGGCCATGACGATGAGGGCGATCAAAAGCAGACCTGACTGCACGACGACATAGTCGCGCTTGAAGATGGAATCGACCATCCACTTGCCGATGCCCGGCCAGGCGAAAATGGTCTCGGTAAGGATGGCGCCGGCAAGCAGCGTGCCGACCTGCAGGCCGATGGTGGTGACGACCGGGATCAGCGCGTTGCGCAAGGCATGCACGCCGATGACACGCGATGACGACAGGCCCTTGGCGCGCGCCGTGCGCACATAGTCCTCACCCAGAACCTCGAGCATTGCCGAACGCGTCTGGCGGGCGATCACCGCCAACGGAATGGTGCCGAGCACGATCGCCGGCAGCACCAGATGGCTGAGCGCCGATTTGAACGCATCCCATTTGCCATAGAGCAGGCAGTCGATGGTCATGAAGCCGGTGATCGGCTTGAAGAAGAACTGCAGGCCGATGCGGCCCGAAACCGGCGTCCAGCCGAGATAGCCGGAAAAGAAGATGATCAGCAGCAGGCCCCACCAGAAGATCGGCATGGAATAGCCGACGAGCGCCGTGCCCATCAGCGACTGATCGAACCAGGAGCCGCGCTTGACCGCAGCGAAGATACCGGCCGGAATGCCGAGCACCATGGCAAAGATCATGGCGAAGAACGACAGTTCCATCGTTGCCGGAAAGAGGGTCTTGAACTCCTCCATCACCGGACGCTTGGACGAGATCGAGACGCCGAAATCGCCGGTCGCGACCTCACCGACATAGCGGATATATTGCTGCCAGATTGGCAGATTGTAGCCGAACTGTTGCTTGAGCTCCTCGTAGCGCGCCGGCGCCACGCCATGTTCGCCGGCCATGGCAAGGATGGGATCGCCTGGTAGCAGTCTGACGAAGGCGAAGGCACAGATAGTGATGCCGACCAGCGTCGGAATCAAAAGTGCAATTCTGTGAAGAATGTATTTGAGCATGGCGAAAGGGGGCGGCGCTCTATCGCGCCGCCCCGCTCATCACTTATTCGGCTTTGTCGGTGCCGTCGAAGCGGTGAATGCCGAGCGGATCCATATAGAAGCCGCTGACGTTCTTGCGCACGACCGCATAGACCTGGCTGTGTGCCAGAAGGAAGGCCGGAGCCTGCTTCTGGAAGACCACCTGAGCCTGTCCATAAAGCTTGGTGCGTTCGGCCTGGTCGCTGGTCTTCTTGGCCTTCTGGATCAGATCCTCGAAGTCCTTGTCGCACCAGCTGGAGTAGTTCGACACGCCGATGGCCGAGCAGGCGAACAGCGTGGCGAAGAAGTTGTCCGGATCGCCATTGTCGCCGGTCCAGCCGATCTGGAAAGCGCCCGGGCGGTCCTTCTTCTTGCCTTCCGAGCGGTACTTGGTCCACTCGTAGTTGACGATTTCAGCCTTGACGCCGACCTTGGCCCAGTCGGCCTGGATCAGTTCGGCGGCGCGCTGGAAGTTCGGGTTGTAGGGACGAACGCGGTCGGAAGCCCAGAGCTGGATCTCCTTCAGCCCGGCAGCCTCAAGCACCTTCTTGGCCTCATCCGGATTGTAGGCGTCGGACTTCACGTCCTTGTTCCACGACCACATGGTCGGCGGGATCAGGTTTTCGGCCGGCGTGGCGCCTGCGTCCTGGAACAGCGACTTGATCAGCGCCTCCCGGTCGATCGCCTGGTTGAGCGCGTGGCGCACTTCCGGCTTGTCGAGCGGCGGGATGGTGGTGTTGTAGCTCATATAGCCGATGTTCAGGCCGGCCTGGTCCATCAGGGTGACGTCGTTGTTGGCCTTGATGGTGGGGATGTCGGCGGGATTCGGATAGGGCGCGACGTCGCATTCGCCGGCCATCACCTTCTGGATGCGGGCGGTGGCGTCAGGGGTGATGGCGAAGACCAGATCGTCGATCTTTTCCTTGCCCTTGAAGTAGTCGGGGTTGGCCGCATAACGGATGACCGAATCGAGCTGATAGTCGACGAACTGGAACGGGCCGGTGCCGATCGGCTTGGTCGAGAAGTCGGCCATCTTGCCGTCCTTCTGAAGCTGGTCGGCATATTCCTTCGACACGATCGAGGCGAAGTCCATGCCGAGATTGGCCAGCATCGGCGCGTTCGGCTCGGTCAGCGTCAGCTTGACGGTCAGGTCATCGACCTTTTCCCACTTGGCGACGTATTTCGGCATGTCCATGCCGGTGTAATAGTCCCAGGTCAGGTTGGGCAGATACTTGTCGCCGTTCCAGGGATTTTCCTTGTTGAACTGGCGATCGAAGGAGAAGACGACGTCGTCCGCATTGAGGTCACGCGTCGGCTTGAAATAGTCGGTGGTCTGGAACTTCACGCCCGGATGCAGGTGGAAAGTATAGACCAGGCCGTCGTCGGAGATTTCCCACTTGTCGGCAAGGCCGGGCTCGACCTCGGTGCCGCCATGCTTGAATTCGACGAGGCGCGAATAGACCGTGCGCGAAGAGGCGTCGAAATCGTTACCGCCCGTCGTCGTACCCGGGTCGAAATTGGCCGGCGACGCCTCCGAACAATAGACCAGCGTCTTGGCATTGGCCACGCCGCCGAGGACGCTTGCGGCCAGCAACGCGGCCGCAAAAGTCAGTTTCTTTTTCATTGAGCACTCCCTGATGTTCTGCCAAGCCCCTCTAGCAGGCTCGCGAAGCGCGCATATAAGCACCGTTTTTCTGGCTTTGGAACACCCCGTTTGCGTACCCCATGGGAAGCAGGAAAAGAATCCGCATTCTCCTAAAATGACAGAAAAAATTAGCAGATTTTTCCGCTCACGATAATGTTAACGATCGCATTTTTTTATTGATCGGCACTCCCGCGAAATCGGGGCGGCATCGCCTTCCTCGGCGCGGTCCGCCGCTCGGGAAGATGCGTTCCGGGTGCGGAAGAAGAAAAGGATTTCGACGGCAAATCTTTCCGGTTCTGCCGCAAGGGCAAGACTTGCACGGCCGAGGATAGTCGCAATACATAGACGGCAAGCTGGATTTCCTGAGGAATCCGCAACCATTGCGGCGGAGGACGCTTCTGTCATTCAGAGGCGCGCGGCACGAGTGAACGACGACGGGAGGGACAGGGTGGCGAAGGCAGCAAAGACGACGGCTCCGGCCAAGACGAAGGCCGCTTCGAAGCCGGCCGCCGGGTCCGGCAAGAAAGCGCCCGCGGCCAACGATGCGGCCAAGGCGAAGGCAGCCGCCCCTGTGAAGGCTGCCGCAAAGCCCCAGGCCAAGGCCACCGCCGGCAAGGCCGCCAAACTTGCGGCGGCGAAGCCGTCGGCCGCAGCCAAGCCCGCCGTCAAATCTGCCGCCGCAAAGCCGACCGCCAAGGCGGCCCCTGCAAAGGCGGCTTCGCCAGCGTCGGCAGCGAAGCCGGCGCCGGCCAAGAGGCTGCCGAAGGCGCTGACGGAGCTTGCCGCCGGCCTGCCGGAAAAGCCATGGCTGGCAAGCTATTCGAAGAACATGCCGGCCGAGATCGGGCCCTTGCCCTATGGCTCCATCGGCGACTTCCTGGTCGGCGCCTGCAAGCAGTTTGCCGGGCAGCCGGCCTTCGTGTGCATGGGCAAGGCCATAACCTATGCCGAGCTCGAGCGCCAGTCAGCCGCCTTCGGTGCCTATCTGCAGTCGAAGGGCCTGCAGAAGGGCGCGCGCGTGGCGCTGATGATGCCGAATGTGCTGCAATATCCGGTGGCGATGATGGCGGTGCTTCGCGCCGGATATACGGTGGTGAATGTCAACCCGCTCTACACACCGCGCGAGCTGGAGCACCAGCTCAAGGATTCCGGCGCGCAGGCCATCGTCATCCTCGAGAATTTCGCCAACACGCTGCAGGCGGTCATCGCCAAGACCTCGGTCAAGCATGTCGTGGTCGCCGCGATGGGCGACATGCTTGGCGGCCTCAAGGGGACGCTGGTCAACTTCGTCGTGCGCCGGGTGAAGAAGCTGGTGCCGGCCTGGTCGCTGCCCGGCCATGTCAAGTTCAACGCCGCCCTGACGGCGGGCGCCGGCGTCGCCTTCAAGCCCGCCAGCGTCAGCGCCGACGACATCGCCTTCCTGCAGTATACGGGCGGCACCACCGGGATCTCGAAGGGTGCGACGCTGTTGCATTCCAACGTGCTTGCCAATGTCGCGCAGAACGCGCTCTGGCTGCAGGACGCCTATGCGGTCAAGCCGAAGCCGGCGCATCCCAACTTCATCTGCGCGCTGCCGCTCTACCATATCTTCGCGCTGACGGTGAACGCGCTGATGGGCATGCAGCAGGGTGCGCAGAACGTGCTCATCCCCAATCCGCGCGACATTCCCGGCTTCGTCAAGGAGCTGGCGAAATATCCGGTCCACATCTTCCCGGGCCTCAACACGCTGTTCAACGCGCTGCTCAACAATGAGGATTTCCGCAAACTCGACTTCAAGCCGCTGATCCTGACGCTGGGCGGCGGCATGGCGGTGCAAAAGGGCGTAGCCGAGCGCTGGAGGGCGCTGACCGGCTGCCCGGTCACCGAAGGCTACGGGCTTTCGGAAACCTCGCCGGTGGCGACCGCCAACAAGTTCAGCGGCGGCGACTTCACCGGCACGATCGGCCTGCCGCTGCCTTCGACGGAGATCGCCATCCGCGACGACGACGGCAACAATGTGCCGCTCGGCGAGGTCGGCGAGATCTGCATCCGCGGGCCGCAGGTGATGGCCGGCTACTGGAACCGGCCGGACGAAACCGCCAAGGTGATGACCAAGGACGGCTTCTTCAAGTCGGGCGACATGGGCTTCATGGACGAGCGCGGCTACACCAAGATCGTCGACCGCAAGAAGGACATGATCCTGGTCTCCGGCTTCAACGTCTACCCGAACGAGTTGGAAGAGGTCGTGGCGCAGCATCCAGGCGTGCTCGAAGTGGCGGCGATCGGCGTGCCGGACGAGCATTCCGGCGAAGTGCCGAAACTCTTCGTCGTCAGGAAGGACCCGGCGCTGACCATCGAGACGCTGACCGCCTATTGCCGCGAGAACCTGACCGGCTACAAGCGGCCGAAATATATCGAGTTCCGCACGGAGCTGCCGAAGACGCCGGTGGGCAAGATCCTGCGGCGGGCGCTGCGCGGATAGGCAAGACCTTGAACGATCATCCTGCCGACAGGGAGACGACTGTCACAGGCAGCCGTCCCGATCCGGCGGGGTTCATCAAGGCGAACATGCGCCTTGCGCCGGTCGCGGCACTTCCCGAAATCCTCCTCTACAAGGCCCATCCCGGCAGCGGGCTGCGGCGGCTTGTCGACCCGGACGAAGAGGCAGAGCCCTATGCCGGGGCGCCCGAACCGCAGCCGCCCTATTGGGCCTATGCATGGGCCGGCGGCACCGTCCTTGCCCGCTACATACTCGACCGGCCGCAAACGGTGGCGGGACGCCGCGTGCTCGACCTCGGCGCCGGCTCGGGCCTGGTCGGCATCGCCGCGGCGAAGGCCAGCGCAGGCGCGGTGATCGCCGCCGAGATCGATCGCAACGGCGTTGCCGCAATCGGCCTCAACGCTGCGGCCAATGGCGTCGAGATCATCATTTTCGACAAGGATATCACCACGGGGCCGCCCCCGGCGGTAGACCTCGTGCTTGCCGGCGACGTGTTCTACGGGCGCGAGGTGGCCCGGCGGGTCATCCCCTTCTTCGACCGCTGCCTTGCCGCCGGCATCGAGGTACTGGTCGGCGATCCCGGCCGCGCAGATCTGCCGCTGTCGCGGCTACGGCTGCTCGCCGAATATCAGGTGCCAGATTTCGGTGACGCAAAGGCTGCGACCAAGCCGAGCGGGGTGTTTTCGTTTGAGGTGGAAGACTGCTGAAGTCCGGCTCAGACCAAACCATTCTGAGCGACCGAGTTCGCCTCTATTTCTACCATTCATAGCAGAAGTCGAGGGCATCTAAGCAAACCTGCAGATCGCCGTTGTCTTGGATCATGACTGTCGCAGGTTTCGGGTCTTTTGCTAATCCGCATTTTGGGGATTGACTTAGAGTGCACTCCAACCCCTAGCCTCATTCGCGTCGTGACGAAAGAACGGTGTTCATGAAGATTGGCGAACTGGCAAAGCGTTCGGGACTATCGGCCCACACGATCCGCTACTACGAGCGAATCGGGCTGCTTCCGTATGCTGACAGGAACCATTCGGGCCAACGTGACTATGACGCATCAATCCTGACCTGGATAGAATTTCTCGACCATCTCAAAGCGACCGGGATGCCTATTCGGGAAATGCTGCACTATGCAGCGTTGCGGGAGCGCGGCGTCGGCACGGAAGCTGAACGACGCACGTTGCTCGAACAGCATCGCGAGCGTGTCCGTGCCCGCGTGGTTGAACTGCAAGCCTGCCTTCTCGTCCTCGACACCAAGATTGCCGGATATGCCGGCACCGAACAGAGGATGAAAGACTATGACGCATCAATCCCCGAACGTCGACGAAAGCCGGCTGGAACGCGGCAAGCGGGCGCTCGCTGAAATCGATGGCGAGGCCGGCCACAAAGTGATTGCGGCTCTGGCCGACATTGCCCCCGATTTCGCCAACTACGTGTTCGAGTTCTCCTTTGGGGACATTTACAGTCGCCCCGGCCTCGATCTGCGCGCCCGCGAGATCGCGACCATCGCGGCACTAACGGCGATCGGAACCGCGGTGCCGCAACTGAAAGTCCACATAGAGGCCGGTCTGAATGTCGGGCTGACAAAGGACGAAATCATCGAAACCATCATACAGATGGCCGTCTATGCGGGCTTCCCTGCGGCGCTCAACGGGCTGTTCGCGGCCAAGGAAGTCTTCGCCGCCCGATTCCCCGTCCAGCAGGAGCAAGCGACGTAGTCCTTGTAACATAAGCCTGCCCATGCCCTATCCGGCAACGTCCGCTTCCAAATCTAAACCTGCAAGCCGTCTGTCCGCTGCCGGCTCTTAACGCTCTTCGTGACGCTTGGTGATCGTGATGGCGTTCAGGAAACTTAGCACTCGTTCCCACGTCTGGTCTGTCGCCGCCGCATTGTAGTCCGGCAAAGTTTCGTCGGTAAAAAAGTGTCCCACATTCGGATATGTGAACACTTCAGCGACGGCGTCAGCCTTCTCTGCCATCGCCGTCCACCGGGCGAGTTCTTCGGGGAGCGCGAACTGATCCGGATCCGCGACATGGACGGCAATCGGAATCCCACGACGCACGTTTTGCGGAATCTCCGCGAGTCCGTGAAAGAGGACTATGCCGGCGGATAAATCTCTATCGGGCCATACGCTGCCCACAACTCCCGCGCCCATGGAATGCCCGGCCAGGACGGCTGTTTCAGGGAGGGTTTCAAGCGCAACTCGCGCACGGCCGCAGATGGCTTCCCATCCGACAGTGCGCATGAGCTCAAAACCTTCTTCAATCGTACTCGCTGCAAGGCCCGCGTAGAGATCGGGCGTAACAACTGTATGACCAGCGCTACGCATTCGGCCGGCGGCCGCTCTTTCTACTCTTCTTAGACCGAGAACTGAATGAAACAGCGCGACCGTCGCCATGGCGCTTCTCGTCTCCGCGAGATCTGGTTGCCCAGGCTTCCCGTCAGATCGTCTCCTTGACCCGCGCCGCCAGAAAATCGGGCAGGTCGGCAACCGAATTGAGCACGACATCGGCGATCGCCGACAGCGATTCGCGCGTGCCTGTGCCGGAGAGCACGCCGACCGCCAGCCCGCAGCCACCGGCCCGCGCCATTTCGAGATCGTGTCGGTTGTCGCCGACCATGGCGATCTCGGCCGGCCTCAGCCCGGTCAGGTCGGAGAAAGCGAGAATGGTGTCCGGCGCCGGCTTCGGCCTGGCCACCGAATCATAACCATAGGCGGCGTCGAAAAGCTGCGCCACGCCGAGCGTCGCCAGGGTCTTTTCCGCGCCGCTGGTCGAATCGTTGGTGGCGACGCCGAGCCGGTAGGATCGCCGGTGCAGCACCGCCAGCGTCTCGACGATGCCAGGCAGCGCCACCGCCATGCTGGAGCCCTGCACCGAGGTGATCTCGTTGAAGCGGGCGACGGCGAGCATCTGGTCTTCGTCGGAGAGGCGGGGGAACCAGAGCTCGACGACGTCCATGTTGGTGCCCGAGGCGAAGATCGAATCGGGCTTGAAGCGCTTGCTGACGGAATCGAAGCCGGCCGCGGCGAGCAGCCTGTCAGCCTTCCAGCGATCGCCCTCGGCTGCATCCATGGCCATGAAATCGGCAATGCCGAGCCATGTCGCGTTGAAATCGACAAGTGTGCCGTCCTTGTCGAACAATATGCCTTTGATCTCCGCCAAGCCTGTCACTCCGATCCGCGCAATCGGTGGATGTGTCCCACCAGACCAGCCGTCGAGGCATCCCCCTTTGCGGCATTCTCCTTGCCTTCCACGACAGGAAGCAATCCGGTCGCCAGCTCCTTGCCCAGTTCGACGCCCCACTGGTCGAAGGAATTGATGTTGAACAGCGTGCCCTCGACGAAGACGCGATGCTCGTAGAGCGCGATCAGGCGCCCAAAGGTGCGCGGATCGAGCTTGCGGTAGAGGATGGTGACCGACGGGCGGTCGCCGGAGAACACGCGGTGCGGGGCGATCCTGTCGACGTCGGCCGGCTTCATGCCCTTGGCCAGCATCTGCGCGCGCGCCTCGTCCAGCGTGCGGCCCTTCATGAAGGCTTCCGACTGCGCCAGGCAGTTGGCGAGCAGGAGATCGTGATGGTGCTTCAGCTCCGGCTCGTGGCCGACAGCGGCGGCCAGGAATTCGACCGGGATGAAATCGGTGCCCTGGTGCAGCAGCTGGAAGAAGGCATGCTGGCCGTTGGTGCCCGGCTCGCCCCAGACCAGCGGGCCGGTCGGCGTGGTGACCGCGCCGCCATCCAGCGTCACGCTCTTACCGTTCGATTCCATGTCGAGTTGCTGCAGATAGGCCGGCAGCCTGGAGAGACGCTGGTCGTAAGGGATGACCGCGCGGGCGGGATATCGGCAGACGACCCGGTGCCACCAGCCGATCAGCCCCAGCAGGGCTGGCAGGTTCTTCTGCAACGGCGCGCTGCGGAAGTGCTCGTCCATCTCATGCGCGCCGTCGAGGAAGGCGCGGAAATTGCGCGGACCGATAGCGATCATCACCGGCAGGCCGATTGCGCTCCAGACCGAATAGCGGCCGCCGACCCAGTCCCAGAAGCCGAACACGCGGTCCGACGCGATGCCGAACTTCGCCACGAGGTCGAGCGCGGTCGAGACGGCGGCGAAGTGCTTGCCGACAGCCGCCTTGCCCAGCGCATTCTCCACCCATCGGCGTGCCGTCTCGGCATTGGTCATCGTCTCGACCGTGGTGAAGGTCTTGGAGGCGACGATGAACAGGGTGGTTTCGGCCGACAGACCCTTCAGCGTGTCGTGGATGTGGGCGCCGTCGATGTTGGAGACATAGTGCGCGCGGGGGCCGTCGTGATAGGGCGCCAGCGCCAGCGTCGCCATCACCGGGCCAAGATCGGAACCGCCGATGCCGATGTTGACGATGTCGGTGATCTTCTTGCCGGTGGCGCCGGCCGCCTTGCCGGAGCGGACAGCATCGGCGAAGGCGCCCATGGCGTCGAGAACGGCGAGAACCTCGGCCTTGGTATCCTGGCCATCGACCACCACGCTCTTGCCGGTCAGGTTGCGAAGCGCCGTGTGCAGCACGGCGCGGTCTTCGGTGATGTTGATCTTCCTGCCTTCGAACATGGCGGCGCGGCGGCCTGCGAGGTCGGCGGCGCCGGCGAGCTTCTCCAGCATTGCCATCGTGTCGGCATCGACCGCGCATTTCGACCAGTCAAGCAGGAGATCGCCATCGGTGGCTGAGAACGTCTCGAAGCGCTTGGGGTCGGACGCGAAAACCTCACGCATGGTGCCCTTGGCCGCCGCGCGATGTTCGCGCATGGCGACGACTTGCTTGTCAAAAGATGGCTGATCCATGCGGGCTCCTGGCGGGTTTTTGCATCTATTCTAACAGGCCGGATGTTTCCGGCGCGTGTCGTCGCGACATTCTATCGAGCCGAATTCCATTTCATTCAAGGGCGGCGATGCCGCACTGCATCACGCTTTCATGATGCAGCGCGGCGATCGTTTTCGCGGCCATTGGATCGCTTTCGTGACCGATGGATCACTGGCATAAATCCCAGCGATCAGAAAAATTGATTGGCGCAACCCCTTGTGCCACCCCTACACTCGACTGGTCCAGCCAAGCACAAAAAGCTGGCCATCGAGGAAACTCTTCCATGCCACAGCGCAATGACACGGCCATATGGTCCGGCCTGTTCCGGATTTCGGCTGAATCCGGCCAGACCCTGCAGGCGCAGATCCGTCAGGCGATCGTCGCCGCCATTCTAGACCGGCAGATCGCAGCTTCCATGCCGCTTCCCTCCTGCCGCATCCTGGCGGAGAAACTGGGCGTCGCCCGGGGCACCGTGGTGCTCGCCTTCCAGCAACTGGTCGACCAGGGCTTTCTGGTGGCGCGTGAGCGGCGCGGCCATTTCGTCAATCCGGACGTGCTGGCCACCCCCGCCAAGCCGCACCAGAAGGCACCCGACCAGCAGAACGAGATCGATTGGAAGGCGCGCCGGCAGATCGCCGCCAGCGACATGCCGCCGCCGGCCAAGCACGACAACTGGATCAAGTCGTCCTACCCCTTCGTCTATGGCCAGTTCGACCCGGCGCTGTTCCCGACCGCCGAGTGGCGCGAATGCAACCGCATGGCGCTCGCGGTGCTGGAGATCCGCAACTGGGCTTCTGACATGGTCGACCGCGACGATCCGCTCCTGATCGAGCAGATCCAGGCGCGGCTCCTGCCGCGGCGCGGCATCTTCGCCAATCCGGACGAGATCATCGTCACGCTCGGCGCCCAGAACGCGCTCTACATGCTGGCCACGCTGCTGATGACCAAGGGCTCGAAAGTGGCGATGGAGGACCCCGGTTATCCCGACGCGCGCTCGATCTTCCGCCTGGCGGGCGCCGACATCCAGCCGGTCCCGGTCGACCAGTCCGGCATCGTGACGTCCTCGATTCCGCAGGATTCGGGCTTCGTCTTCGTCACGCCAAGCCACCATTGCCCGACCATGGTGCCGCTGTCGGCGGAGCGGCGGCAGGACCTCTTGGCGCGGGCCAACCGCCACAACCAGATCATCATCGAGGACGGCTATGACAGCCAGCTGCTGGACGAGGCGCCGCAGCAGGCGCTGAAGAGCCTCGACCGCTCCGGCCGCGTCGTCTATGTCGGCTCGATGTCGAAGACCCTGGCGCCGGGCTTGCGGCTTGGCTACATCGTCGCCTCGGCCGGGCTGATCGCGGAGCTGCGCGCGCTGCGCCGCTTCATGCTCAGGCATCCGCCGGCCAACAACCAGCGGGCGGTGGCGCTGTTCCTGTCGCTCGGCCATCACGAAGCGCTGGTGCGGCGTCTGTCCACTGCCTTCGACGAGCGGCGCAAGCGTCTGGTCCATGCGATTTCCGCTTTCCTGCCGGAGTGGCGCTCGACCGACTCGGCCGGCGGCACGTCGCTCTGGCTCGAAGGACCGCGCGGCACCGACGCGCGTGGTCTCGCCGAAGCGGCCGCGTCGCGTAGCGTCATCATCGAGCCCGGCGACCGCTTCTTCGACCGCACGGAAAAACCGTCGCGTTTCATGCGCTTGGGCATTTCCTCGATCGCGCTTCAGCACATCGAGCCCGGCATACGGGAACTCGCGACGGCCGCCGGCCGCAGACCCGCCGCGGCCTGATCCACCTGCCGAATTCGACAGAGAGCCGGCCCGCGCCGGCTCTTTTGCTTTGACACGACCCTCTATCGCTTTAGCATCCTGGCATATTCGACGGGACTGGCTGGCTCATAGGCTGCACCAATGCCGGCGGCATAGTCGAGCCACAAAGGGGACGAAGCAGGGCCGATGGTGGACCAACCGCCGCGTCCCGCCTCGCAGATAAAGGTGGAGTGCTTCCATGTCAGTGGCTCTTGAGAAGCAGGATGCGCCGGCCGACCAGCGGTCGCGGCGATCCGGCGGGCGCGAAGCGCGCCGCGCGATGCGGGCGGCACCGCTTGCAGACGACATCAGGCCGGTGCGGCCCGGCCTCGAAGGCGGCAGCTACGGCCCGCTCAGCGAAAACGACCGCGAGCGCATCCACGAAGCGGTGCTGACGCTGCTGGAGACGGTCGGCTTCGCCAATGCCATCCCTTCCTGCATCGAGGCGCTGACCAGGGCCGGAGCCACCTATGGCGACGACGGCCGCATCCGCCTGCCCCGCGCGCTGGTGCTCGACACGATCAAGAACGCGGCCCGGCATTTCACGCTGCACGGCCAGGACCCCAGGCACGACATGGTGATCCAGGGCAAGCGCGTGCACTACGGCACGGCGGGTGCCGCCGTGCATCTCGTCGACGTCGAAAAGCGCGAGTACCGCGAGTCGCAGCTGCAGGACATCTATGACGCCGCCCGCCTCGTCGACGGTCTCGACAACATCCATTTCTTCCAGCGCACCATGGTGCCGCGCGACATTCCCGATCCGCTCGAGATGGATTTCAACACGCTCTATGCGTGCGTGATGGGAACCTCCAAGCATGTCGGCACCTCGTTCACGGTGCGCGAGAACGTCAAGCCGGCGCTGGAGATGCTTTATGCGATCGCCGGCGGCGAGGAGAATTTCCGCGCGCGCCCGTTCGTGTCGAATTCGAACTGCTTCGTCGTGCCGCCGATGAAGTTCGCCGAGGACGCCTGCGGCGTGCTCGAGGCCTGCGTGGAAGGCGGCATTCCGATCCTGCTGCTGTCGGCCGGCCAGGCCGGCGCGACAGCGCCGGCGGCGATTGCCGGAGCCGTGGTGCAGGCGGTCGCGGAAGTGCTGATGGGCCTCGTCTATGTCAACGCCATCAAGCCCGGTCATCCGGCGATCTTCGGCACCTGGCCGTTCGTCTCCGACCTTCGAACCGGCGCCATGTCAGGCGGATCGGCCGAGCAGGCCGTGCTGACCGCCGCGTGCGCGCAGATGGCGCAATTCTATGACCTGCCGGGCGGCTCCGCCGCAGGCATGACGGACTCAAAACTGCCCGACATCCAGTCCGGCTACGAGAAGGGCATCACCAATGTGATGGCCGGCCTCTCCGGCCTCAACCTCGTCTATGAGTCGGCCGGCATGCATGCCTCGCTGCTCGGCTTCTGCCTGGAGAGCCTGATCATCGACAACGACATGCTCGGCCACTGCCTGCGCTGCGTGCGCGGCATCGAGGTGACGGACGAGGCGCTGTCGATCGACACCATCGCCGACGTCTGCCTGAAGGGGCCAGGCCACTATCTCGGCAACGAGCAGACGCTGAAGCTGATGCAGACCGAATATTTCTATCCGGCCATCGGCGACCGCTTCTCGCCCAAGGAATGGAACGAGAAAGGCCGGCCCGATATCCTGCAAAGGGCGATCGCCGAAAAGAAGCGCGTGCTTGCCGAGCGCTTCCCGCGCCATGTGCCGAAAATGATAGACGACAAGTTGCGCGCCCGCTTCGGCGAGATGATCAAGCTGCCGCGCGGCGGCATGGGTGGCTGACGGACCTCCATCGGACCGTCACTCGGCGCTCAGCCCATAACGCTCCACCACCTGGGCGCTGATCAGCTTTGCGTGCAGCGCCATCAGCACGATCTGCGCATCGAGGCTGTCGCCGGCCTCGAGCGCCGCCTCTATCCTGCGTTCGGCGTCCAGCCTGCGCTCGCGGCCATTGGCCTGCTCAAACGTCTCCGGCCCGGCGACGCAATAGCCGAACAGTTCGGCGAGCGACGAATAGGCCTGTGCCGGCGGCTCGTCCGGCCAGTGATCCTTCATCAGATTGACGATGGTGAGCTTGACGCCCTCCGGCACGAGGGCGGGATGGAGGTCGGCGCCGCGTAGGGCGGCATCGAGCTGCCTCAGGTCGCCCGATCGGCCGAACATGCCAAGGAAGCCAAGGGAAGAACGCCGTTTCGTCATGATGGTCCTGTCCGCGCCTCACACATATGGCATCGGGCGCGCCGATTTGCACAGGAGCGGAACCCGCCTTGCTGCCGATCATGCATAGGTACGGCAAGGCCGGAACGGGCGCCGGAGACAGCCGCCCCATTCAGCAAAAACGGCGGCTTGATCCTTCGATCAAGCCGCCGTTCGCGCGAGCGAGGTTGCCGACGCTCAGTGGTTGTCGCGCGGCACCCCCCTGGTATGCGCGACATCCTGGTATTTCACCGCCGGCTTCAGCACCATGCCGGCGGAAAACTGGTCGACCATGCCGCGCTGGATCTCCTGCCACGGCGTCTGGTGCTGGGGATAGTGGAAGCCGCCATTGCCCTGCAGCGCGGCGCGCCGCGTGGCGATCTCCTCGTCGCTGACGAGGATGTTGGCGGTGCCCTTCTTCAGGTCGATGCGGACGCGGTCGCCGGTCTTGAGCAGCGCCAGGCCGCCGCCGATGGCGGCCTCGGGCGAAGCGTTGAGGATCGACGGCGAGCCTGACGTGCCGGACTGGCGGCCGTCGCCAATGCAGGCCAGCGAATGGATGCCTTTCTTGATGAGGTAGGCCGGCGGCTGCATGTTGACCACCTCGGCGCCGCCCGGATAGCCGACCGGCCCGGCGCCGCGCATGAACAGGATGGTGTGCTCGTCGATGCCTTGCGCCGGATCGTCGATGCGGGCGTGGTAGTCCTCCGGCCCGTCGAAGACCATGGCATTGCCCTCGAAAGCCTCGGGATCCTTGGGATTCGACAGATAGCGCTGGCGGAATTCCGGCGATATGCCGCTGGTCTTCATGATCGCCGAATCGAACAGATTGCCCTTGAGGTTGATGAAGCCGGCATTGGCCTTCAGCGGCTTGTCGACGCTGCGGATGACTTCCGGATTTTCGTTGGCCGCGCCTTTGCAATTGTCGCCCATCGTCTTGCCGTTTGCGGTGACGGCATCGGGATGCGGCAGCAAACCACCCTTCATCAGTTCGGCCACCACGGCCGGCACGCCGCCGGCATGGTGATAGTCCTCGCCGAGGTATTCGCCCGTCGGCTGCAGGTTGACGATGAGCGGCACGTTGAGGCCGATCTTCTGCCAGTCGTCATTGTCGAGCGGCACGCCGAGATGGCGGGCGATGGCATTGAGGTGGATCGGCGCGTTGGTCGAGCCGCCGATGGCCGAATTGACGACGATGGCGTTCTCGAACGCCTGGCGCGTCATGATGTCGGACGGCTTCAGGTCCTCATGCACCATCTCGACAATGCGCTTACCGGTCTCGTAGGCGATCTGGCCGCGCTCGCGATAGGGCGCGGGGATGGCGGCCGAGCCAGGTAGCTGCATGCCGAGCGCCTCGGCCAGCGAGTTCATAGTGGTGGCGGTGCCCATGGTGTTGCAATAGCCGGTGGACGGCGCCGAGGAGGCGACGATGTCCATGAACTCGTCATAGTTGATCTCGCCGGCCGACAGCCGCTGGCGCGATTCCCAGACGATGGTGCCGGAGCCGGTGCGCTTGCCCTTGTGCCAGCCATTGAGCATCGGCCCGACCGACAGCGCAATGGCGGGGATGTTGACTGTGGCGGCCGCCATCAGCAGCGCGGGCGTTGTCTTGTCGCAGCCAATGGTGAGCACGACGCCGTCGAGCGGATAACCGTAAAGCACCTCGACCAGGCCGAGATAGGCAAGGTTGCGATCGAGCGAAGCGGTCGGCCGCTTGCCGGTCTCCTGGATCGGATGGCACGGGAACTCGAAGGGAATGCCGCCCATCGAGACGATGCCCTCGCGCACGCGCTTGGCGAGCTCGAGATGGTGCCGGTTGCAGGGCGACAGGTCCGAGCCGGTCTGGGCGATGCCGATCAGCGGCTTGCCGGACATCAGTTCGGCGCGCGTCAGCCCGTAGTTCAGGTAGCGCTCGAGATAGAGCGCCGTCATGCCCGGATTGTCGGGGTTGTCGAACCACTCCTGCGAGCGAAATTTCTTCTTGTTGGTGGGGGCGCCGGCCATCATGGTCTCCGTATTTGTATGACAAATCGATATGACAATGCGCGGATGCAGGCAAGGGGCACGCGCCATCCGAACCCGCACTTTGGTGCGATAGACACAAGTGCGCCCCTGCGCTAGGGCTTTCGACAAGTCTCTCCGGGAGGTTCTGATGGCTTTGGTGATCGAAGGCGAGGAACGTATTGCCGCACCCCTGCAGAAAGTATGGGAAGCGCTGAACGACCCAGCCATTCTGAAGGACGCCATCCCCGGCTGCCAGAGCCTCGAAAAGAAATCCAACACCGAGATGGCGGCGATCGTGGTGCTGAAGATCGGGCCGATCAAGGCGACCTTCAATGGCGAAGTCACGCTGAAGAACCTCAACCCGCCGCACTCCTACACCATCCAGGGCGAGGGCAAGGGCGGCATCGCCGGCTTCGCCAAGGGCGGCGCCGACGTGACGCTGACCGCCGACGGCGCCGACACGACGGTACTCAAATATGCGGCCAAGGCCGATGTCGGCGGCAAGATCGCCCAGCTCGGCAGCCGCCTGATCGAATCGACGTCGAAGAAGCTCGCCGGGCAGTTCTTCACCGCCTTCGGAGACAAGGTGGGGAACGGCTGAGCCGTACCCGCAGTCTACTCGAACACGATGCTTGGCACCGCGGCTTCCGCCGCGCCGCGCTCCTCATTGACCCTGTCCCAGACCTTCAAGGCGATATCACGATAGATCTTCGCCTCGGCCCCGTCCGGCTTCGAGACCACCACCGGCGTGCCAGCATCCGAGCTTTCGCGAATGCCCATTTCCAGCGGCACTTCACCGAGGAAGGTGACGCCCAGCCGCTCGGCCTCGCGCCGCGCGCCGCCATGGCCGAAAATGTCGTAGCGCTTGCCGGTGTCGGGGGCGAGGAAGTAGCTCATGTTCTCGACGATGCCGAGCAGCGGCACGTCGACCTTCCTGAACATGTTGAGACCCTTGCGGGCGTCGATCAAAGCGAGGTCCTGCGGCGTCGAGACGATGACGGCGCCGGCGAGCGGCACCTGCTGCGCCATGGTGAGCTGGGCGTCGCCGGTGCCGGGCGGCATGTCGACGACGAGCACGTCGAGCGGGCCCCATTCGACCTCGCGCAGCATCTGCGTCAGCGCCGACATCACCATCGGACCGCGCCAGATCATCGGCGTCTCCTCGTCGACGAGGAAGCCCATCGACATCACCTTCAGCCCATAGTTCTGCATCGGCTTCAGGATCTTGCCGTCGACGGTCTGCGGCCGGCCATGGATGTTGAGCAGCCTCGGCATGGACGGGCCGTAGATATCGGCATCGAGCACGCCGACCTTCAGGCCGTTGGCGGCAAGGCCAAGCGCCAGATTGACCGCGGTGGTCGACTTGCCGACGCCGCCCTTGCCAGAAGCCACCGCGATGATCGCCTCGATGCCGGGCACGCCGCGCTTGCCGTGGCTGTGCGAGGCGGGCGCCTGCGGCGCGGGCCGCGAAGGTGCCGCCGGCGGGGCCGGTCGAGGCGCGGGACGCGGAGGCACCGGGGCTTCCATGCCGCCGCCTTTCTTCTCGGCCGTCAGCGCCACGACGGCGCCGGCGACGCCGGGAATGGCCTTGACCACACGCTCGGCAGCGGCGCGCAGCGGTTCCATCTCCTGCGCGCGGGCGGCGGGAACGGTGATCGAGAAGAACACCTTGGCGTCGGCGATGAAAATCTCCGAGACCAGGCCAAGGTCGACGATGTTGCCGGTGAAATCCGGCCCGTTGACCGTTTTCAGGCGCTCTATGACGGTTTCCTTGGTGACGGCCATGGTGTTTCCTTGAGGTTTGGCGATGCAGATAGTGCAGTTTCCGGCAAGAACCAAGCCGTGGAGCAATGGCTCGCGCCGCGTGCCACTGAAAACGACCGATGGTGTCGGTTTGCCCGACGCTGTTTTTGGCCGGCACGCACCGCTTGGCCATGGCCGATCGATCCACGGACCCTATCTCGGTTGCCATGAGCGACGGCAACCGGGGAAGGAGGCTGTCATGCTCGCAAACAGCAACGCGACGGCCAATCTGGCGGTGAAGGACCTTGCGAGGGCAAAGACGTTTTATGAAGGAACGCTGGGCCTCAAGCAGGTGGACGAGATGGCCGGAGACCTGATCGTCTACAAGAGCGGCGACACGGTCATCAACGTCTATCGTTCGGAATTCGCCGGAACCAACAAGGCGACGGCGTTGACGTGGACGGTCGGCAGCGAGATCGGCGCGATCGTCCAGGCGCTGAAATCGAAGGGTGTCGCCTTCGAGCACTATGAGATGCCGGGCCTTGCGCTGGAGGGCGACGTCCACGCCGGCTACGGCATGAAGGTCGCATGGTTCAAGGATCCGGACGGCAACATATTGTGCCTTGCGGGCGAGTAAGTTCCGAGGCGCGAACCAGTTCGTGGTTCCGCGGCAGCGCCGTCTGGCGCAACAGCTTTACGCCGGTTAGCCTGCGCCGATGATCGACAAGCTGGAATTCTTCATCGCGCTCGCCAGGGAGGAGCATTTCGGCCGGGCGGCGGAAGTGTGCGGCGTAACCCAGCCGACGCTCTCGGCGGGGATCAAGCAGCTGGAGGAACAGCTTGGCGTGATGCTGGTGCTGCGCGGCTCGCGCTTCCAGGACCTGACGCCGGAAGGCAAGCAGGTGCTGGTTTGGGCGCGCCGCATCGTCGGCGACAGCCGCACCATGCGCGAGGAGATGCGGGCGGCCCGCCACGGCCTGTCCGGCCGCATCCGCATAGCGGCGGTTCCGACGGCGCTGGCCATGGTGGCGCGGCTGACGACGCCATTTCGCGAAAAGCATCCGGGCGTCACCTTCTCGGTGCTGTCGCGCACCTCGATCGAGGTGCTGACGCTGCTCGGTAATTTCGACGTCGATGCCGGCATCACCTATCTCGACAACGAGCCACTCGGACGGGTGGTGAGCGTGCCGCTCTATGACGAGCGCTACCAGCTGATCACCGCGGTCGGAAATCCCTATTCCGACCGCGACAAAGTGACGTGGGCGGAGATCAGCCAGCTGCCGCTCTGCCTTTTGACGCCCGACATGCAGAACCGCCGCATCATCGACCAGCACCTGGCTGAGGCCGGCGTGCAGGTACGGCCGACGCTGGAATCCAATTCCATGATCGTGCTGTTCTCGCATATCCGAACCGGCAAATGGTCGTCGATCATGCCGCTCAACCTCGCGGAAACATTCGGCTTTTCAGAGCCGATCCGGGCCATTCCGATCGTCGAGCCGGATGCCAGCCACACGGTCGGGCTGGTGGCGGCTCCCGGCGAACCGCACACGCCTTTGGTGCAGGCGCTGCTGGACGAGGCGATGACGCTGGCGGACGATTTCCGAAACCATCGCTAGGCTAGACAGTGCAGGCGGACCGCACTTGATAGAAAATTTCTATCGAGCGACGGAACAGCTTTATTGATTTCGGAGGTTTCCTCTGATTTCGTAAGGACTTAGCGATATTGCGTCCTATGCATGTCGTTGCCCGAAAACCGCTCTATATTTGGGTGACATACATAAGGTCGCCACGACCAGGGAGGGCGCTGCATGCCAATGCAGCCTGCAAGTACCGAGATCGCATCGCGCACGGCCGCGATCGTTGAGGAATTGAAGGGCCTTGATGGCCCGCTGTTGCCGATCCTGCACGGCATCCAGGAAGAGTTCGGCCATGTGCCGCAGGCAGCGCTCCCGGTCATCGCCGACGGGCTGAACCTCTCCCGGGCCGAAGTGCACGGCGTTGTCACCTTCTACCATGATTTCCGCGCCCGCCCGGCCGGCCGGCATGTGCTCAAGCTCTGCCAGGCGGAAGCCTGCCAGTCGATGGGCTCGGACGCGGTGGCCGCCAAGGTCAAGCAATTGCTCGGCATCGGTTTCCACGAGACCACCCGCGACGGATCGGTTACACTGGAGCCGGTCTATTGCCTCGGGCTTTGCGCCTGTTCGCCGTCGGCGATGCTGGACGGCGAGGTGATCGGGCGGCTCGATGACGAGAAGATCGAAGAGATCGTCGCGGAGGTACGCTCATGATCCCGCGCATCTATGTTCCCGCAGACTCGGGCGCGCTGGCGCTGGGCGCCGACAAAGTCGCCAAGGCGATCGCGGAGGAACTCAAGGAGCGCGGCGTCGAGGCCAAGATCGTGCGCAACGGCTCGCGCGGCGCCTATTTCCTGGAGCCGATGGTCGAGGTTCAAACCACCGAGGGCCGCGTCGCGTACGGGCCGGTGAAGCCTTCCGACGTCAAGAGCCTGTTCGACAGCGGCTTCCTCAAGGGCGGCCACCACAAGCGCTGGCTGGGCGCGCCGGACAAGATCCCGTTCCTGGCCAAGCAGACGCGGCTGACCTTCGCGCGCTGCGGCGTCATCGACCCGGTGTCGCTCGACAATTACAAGGCGCATGGCGGGCTGAAGGGCCTGCAGAACGCAGTGGCCATGGCGCCGGCCGACATCGTCAAGCAGGTCACCGAATCCGGCCTGCGCGGCCGCGGCGGCGCCGGCTTCCCGACCGGCATCAAGTGGAAGACGGTGCTCGATACGGCAGGTGACCAAAAATATATCGTCTGCAACGCCGACGAGGGCGACAGCGCCACCTTCGCCGACCGCATGATCATGGAAGGCGACCCCTTCGTGCTGATCGAAGGCATGGCGATCGCCGGCATCGCCACCGGCGCGACCAAGGGCTTCGTCTATATCCGCTCGGAGTATCCGCATGCGGTGGCGACGATGAACAAGGCTGTCCAGGTCGCCCGCAAGGCCGGCGTGCTCGGGCTCAATGTGCTGGGCTCACCCAACGCCTTCGACATGGAGATCCGCGTCGGCGCCGGCGCCTATGTCTGCGGCGAGGAAACCTCGCTTCTGAACAGTCTGGAAGGCAAGCGCGGCGTGGTGCGCGCCAAGCCGCCGCTGCCTGCGATTCAAGGGTTGTTCGGCAAGCCGACGGTGATCAACAACGTCATCTCGCTAGCCTCGGTGCCGATCATCATGGACAAGGGTGCCGCCTTCTACAAGGATTTCGGCATGGGCCGCTCGCGCGGCACGATCCCGATCCAGATCGCCGGCAACGTCAAGCATGGCGGCCTGTTCGAGACGGCCTTCGGCCTGACGCTGGGCGAGATCGTCGACGAGATCGGCGGCGGCACGGCTTCCGGGCGTCCGGTGAAGGCGGTGCAGGTCGGCGGCCCGCTCGGCGCCTACTTCCCGCGCGCACTGTTCGACACGCCGTTCGACTATGAAGCCTTCGCGGCCAAGGACGGATTGATCGGCCATGCCGGCCTCACCGTGTTCGACGATACCGCGGACATGCTGAAGCAGGCACGCTTCGCCATGGAGTTCTGCGCCATCGAAAGCTGCGGCAAGTGCACGCCGTGCCGCATAGGCTCGACGCGCGGGGTGGAGGTTCTCGACAAGGTCGCCGCCGGGGTCGAGGCGGAGAAGAACCTCGCTCTGGTCACCGACCTCTGCAACACGATGAAGTTCGGATCGCTGTGCGCGCTGGGTGGCTTCACGCCCTACCCGGTGATGAGCTCGATCACGCATTTCCCCGAGGATTTCAAGCCGGCGCCGGCGCGCGTTGCGGCTGAATAGGAGCTGGCAGATGAACATCAAGGCCGACTTCCCGACCTTCATCGAAGAGATCGACTACGGCACCCCGGAATCGAGGGCTGAAAAGCAGGTCACGCTGACCGTCGACGGCCGCAGCATCAGCGTGCCGGAAGGCACCTCGATCATGCGCGCGGCGATGGAAGGCGGGGTCGAGATCCCGAAGCTCTGCGCCACCGACATGCTGGACTCGTTCGGCTCCTGCCGCGTGTGCCTGGTCGAGATCGAAGGGCGTGGCGGCACGCCGGCCTCGTGCACCACACCGGTCGGCGAAGGCATGGTTGTGCGCACGCAGTCGGACCGGCTCGACGCCATCCGCCGCGGCGTCATGGAGCTCTACGTCTCCGACCATCCGACTGGCTGGAACGAAAAGGCCGGCACCGGCGCCAGCGAGTTCGACGTTGTGGCGAAGTCGGTCGGCCTGACCGAGAACCGCTACGGCGTCGAAGGCCGTAACCACGTCAAGGAAGAGAACGGCGTCGCGCCTGGCCATGGCTCGCTGGCCGTCGACTACATCGCCCGCGACGAATCCAACCCGTATTTCACCTATGATCCGGCGCAATGCATCGTCTGCTCGCGCTGCGTGCGGGCCTGCGAGGAAGTGCAAGGCACTTTCGCGCTGACCATCGAGGGCCGCGGTTTCGAATCGCGCATGGTCGCCGGCATGCATGAGGATTTCATCGCTTCCGAATGCGTTTCCTGCGGCGCCTGCGTGCAGGCCTGCCCGACCGACGCGCTGCGCGAGAAGACGGTGCTGGAAAAGGGCATGCCGGAGCGCTCGGCCGTCACGACCTGCGCCTATTGCGGCGTCGGCTGCTCGTTCAAGGCGGAAGTGAAGGGTGACGAGGTCATCCGCATGATGCCCTACAAGGATGGCAAGGCGAACCACGGCCACTCCTGCGTGAAGGGCCGTTTCGCCTATGGCTACGCCACCCACAAGGACCGCATCCTGTCGCCGATGATCCGGGAAAAGATCTCGGATCCGTGGCGCGAAGTGAGCTGGGAAGAGGCGATCGCCCATACGGCCAAGGAATTCCGCCGTATCCAGTACCAGTACGGCCGCACCGCGATCGGCGGCATCACCTCCTCGCGCTGCACCAACGAGGAGACCTATCTCGTCCAGAAGCTGGTGCGCCAGGGCTTCCGCAACAACAATGTCGACACCTGCGCGCGCGTCTGCCATTCGCCGACCGGCTACGGGCTCGGCCAGACCTATGGCACCTCGGCCGGCACGCAGGATTTCGATTCCGTCGAATTCACCGACGTCGCCGTCATCATCGGCGCCAATCCGGTTTCGGCCCACCCGGTGTTCGCCTCGCGGCTGAAGAAGCGGCTGCGCCAGGGCGCCAAGCTGATCGTGCTCGATCCGCGCCGCACCGAGATGGTGAAGTCGGCGCATGTCGAAGCGGACTATCACCTGCCGCTGAAGCCCGGCACCAACGTTGCGGTGCTGACGGCGCTGGCGCATGTCATCGTCACCGAGGGCCTGTTCGACGAAGCCTTCATCCGCGAGCGCTGCGACTGGGCCGAGTTCCAGGACTGGGCGTCCTTCGTCGCCCTGCCGGAAAACAGCCCGGAAACCGTCGGCAAGCTTTCCGGCGTCGACCCCGAGCTCATCCGCGGCGCCGCGCGCCTCTACGCCAAGGGCGGCAATGGCGCGATCTACTACGGCCTCGGCGTCACCGAACACAGCCAGGGCTCGACCACGGTGATGGCGATCGCCAACCTCGCCATGGCCACCGGCAATATCGGTCGGCCGGGCGTCGGCGTGAACCCGCTGCGCGGCCAGAACAACGTGCAGGGCTCCTGCGACATGGGTTCGTTCCCGCACGAGCTGCCCGGCTATCGCCACATCTCGGGCGAAGCGGTGCGCGACATCTACGAGAGCCTGTGGGGCGTGAAGCTGGACGACGAGCCGGGCCTGCGCATCCCCAACATGCTGGACGCCGCCGTCGACGGCTCCTTCAAGGGCATCTACATCCAGGGCGAGGACATCCTGCAGTCCGACCCCGACACCAAGCATGTCGCCGCCGGTCTTGCCGCGATGGAATGCGTCGTCGTGCACGACCTCTTCCTCAACGAGACCGCGAACTACGCGCATGTCTTCCTGCCGGGCTCGACCTTCCTCGAGAAGGACGGCACCTTCACCAACGCCGAGCGCCGCATCAACATGGTGCGCAAGGTTCTGGAGCCGAAGGCGCGCTATGCCGACTGGGAAGCGACGCAGGAGCTCGCCCGCGCGATCGGCCTCGACTGGAACTACCAGCATCCTTCCGAGATCATGGACGAGATCGCCAAGACGACGCCGAGCTTCGCCAACGTCTCGTTCGAGTTGCTCGACCGTGTCGGATCGGTGCAGTGGCCCTGCAACGACAAGGCGCCGCTCGGCACCCCGATCATGCATGTCGACGGCTTCGTGCGCGGCAAGGGCAAGTTCATCCGCACCGAATATGTGGCGACGGACGAACGGACCGGGCCGCGCTACCCGCTGCTGCTCACCACCGGCCGAATTCTGTCGCAGTACAATGTCGGCGCGCAGACCAGGCGCACCGAAAACGTGATGTGGCATGCCGAGGACCGGCTGGAGATCCATCCGCACGATGCCGAGAACCGCGGCATTCGCGAAGGCGACTGGGTGCGGCTGACCAGCCGTTCCGGCGAAACCACGCTGCGCTCGCTGATCACCGACCGTGTCTCGCCGGGCGTCGTCTACACGACCTTCCACCACCCGGACACGCAGGCCAACGTGATCACGACCGACTTCTCGGACTGGGCGACCAATTGTCCGGAGTACAAGGTCACCGCCGTGCAGGTGGCGCCGTCCAACGGGCCGACCGACTGGCAGAAGGACTATAACGAGCAGGCCCGCCAGAGCCGCCGCATCGCCCCGCTGGAAGCGGCGGAGTAGTCTTGGCCGCGCGCCGCAAAGCAACGACGCAAATCTCGCGGCTGGCGCACCGCGCCAGCGGCACCGCGGCCGCGAACCGCATGGTGCCGGAGGAGACGCCGGTGGCTTTCTCCTATGCCGGCACCACGCATGCGGTGATGATGGCAAGCCCCGCCGATTTCGAGGATTTCGCGCTCGGCTTCTCGCTGACCGAAGGCATCGTTGCCGACCAGCAAGAGATCGAGGCGATCGAAGTTGAGGATCTCGGCGCCGGCATCGACATCCAGATAAGGTTGAAGGACAAGGCCAATACGCGCTTCCAGGCGCGGCGGCGCAGGCTTGCCGGACCGGTCGGCTGCGGCCTGTGCGGCATCGAATCCATCGAGGAGGCGATGCGCTCGGTCGACGCGGTCGGTTCGTCAAAGCTTACGCTTGAGGCCGAGGACATCGTCCGCTCGGTCAAGCTCCTGTCGAAGGTGCAGCCGTTGCACACTGAGACCGGCGCGGTGCATGCCGCCGGCTTCTATGTGCAGGGCAAGGGCATCGTCATGGCGCGCGAGGATGTCGGCCGCCACAACGCGCTGGACAAGCTGGCCGGCGCGCTGGCCAGGGCCGGCATTGACGGTCCGACGGGCGCCGTCGTGGTGACCTCGCGGGTCTCGGTGGAGATGGTGCAGAAGACGGCCGCCATCGGCGCCGCCATCATCATCGCCGTTTCGGCGCCGACGGCACTTGCCATCCGTACCGCCGAGGCCGCCGGGATGACGCTGGTGGCGCTGGTGCGCGGCGAGGAATTCGATATTTTCACCCACCCTGACCGGGTGGTCTGCGGAGTTGCCAAGCATGTCGCATGACGAAGATCACATCACGAGCACCAGGGAAAAACTGGTGCGGATGGCCAACCAGATCGCAACCTTCTTCGATTCGAAGCCGCGCGAGGAAGGCATTGCCGGCGTCGCCGAGCACATCAACAAGTTCTGGGAACCGAGGATGCGGCGGCAGCTGTTCGAGATGCTTGACGGCGGCACCGAGCATTTCAACGAGCTGGTCGTGGCGGCTGCCGCCAAGATCAAGCGGCCCAAGACGCCCGAACAGGCCGACACGAGCATCGGATACACCGGGCCTGCGCAAGGCGAGAGCGGTGCTTTGCACAAGTAATCCGGCCTTCGCACCCGATCGCCGAAGGTCTTATATTTCAGCTCTCTAAAGTTTGTCTGCCGCTTGCGGCATGGCTCTGCTATGGTCGACGAGAAAAAATCGTCTGGCCGGCAGGGTGTTGCGTGAGGCCGATCGAGACCCGATACGCCCGTAGCGGCGATGTGCGGATCGCCTACCAGGTGGTCGGCCAGGGCTCGTTCGATCTCGTCTTCGTGCCGGGCTTCATCTCCAATCTCGACCTGCAGTGGGAGGACGAGGGTTACAGCCGCCTGCTGAAACGCCTTTCGGCCTTCTCGCGACTGATCCTGTTCGACAAGCGCGGCACGGGTCTCTCCGACCGCGTCGACAGCCACCATCTGCCCAGCCTGGAAACCCGCATGGACGACGTGCGCGCGGTGATGGACGCCGCCGGCAGCGGCCGCGCGGCGATCTTCGGCACCTCGGAAGGGGCACCGATGGCGATGCTGTTCGCGGCCACCTATCCTGAGCGGACACGCGCGCTGGTCCTCTATGGCGGCTATGCGAATTTCCACAAATGGGTGATGCCGCCGGAGCGCCTCGAGGCGTTCATCGCGACGACGGAAACGGCATGGGGCACCGGCGCCACGCTGCCCAATTTCGCGCCGGGCCGGGTCGATGACCCGCACTTTTCGCGATGGTGGGCGCGGTTCGAGCGGCTGTCGGCGAGCCCGACGGCGGCGGCCGCGCTGGCGCGCATGAATGCCGGCATCGACGTGCGCGATGTCCTCGGCACGATCAGTGCGCCGACGCTTCTGATCCATCGCCGCAGTGATGTGCGGGTCGACCCGGAGGCGAGCCGCTTCCTTGCCCGCAAGATACCCGGCGCTCGGCTGGTGGAGATCGCTGGGCGCGACCATCCGGTGTGGACCGGCGATGTCGACCGCGTGGCCGATCTGGTCGAGGAGTTCCTGACCGGCGAGCCGGCCGTGGCCGACACCGAACGTGTGCTCGCCGCACTGCTGGTGACGCGCATCTACGACACCGCCAAATTGGGCGACCGGATGTGGGGCGAGCGCAGTCTGCGCTACCAGGAGACCTGGCGGATGCTGGTCGGCCGCCACGGCGGCCGCACGAGCGGCACGCATGGCGAATTGATGGTCTCGCGCTTCGACGGGCCGGCGCGCGCCGTGCGCTGCGCGGCGGCCCTGCGCGAGGCGGCGCAGCAGATCGGCGTGGCGAGCGCGCAAGGCGTCCATGTCGGCGAGATCGAGCTGCGCGGTCCGCCGGTCGGACTCACGGCGCGCGTGACCATGCAGCTCGCCGGCCTTGCCGGGCGCGGCGATATCCTGGCTTCGCGGCTGGTCGCCGACCTGGTGGTTGGCTCGGGCCTGCATTTCGTCGACGCCGGCCGCGTCAGCCTCGACGAGCTGGAGGAGCCGCTGCCGGTGGTGCACGCGACATCGGAACAGCATCTGGAACCGGCCTGCCGGCAGAAGGCCAGGCCGGCCGAGCCGGCGGCGCTGACGGCGCGCGAAAGCGAGGTGGTGAACCTGATCGCCGATGGCAAGAGCAATGCCGCGATCGCCGCCGAGCTCAGCCTCAGCGAGCATACGGTCAAACGTCACGTCGCCAACATCCTGCTGAAGCTCGACCTGCCGTCGCGGGCGGCGGCGGCGGCATTTTCCGCCAGGCACACTGGCTCGGACGGGCCATGAGAGCCATGGCGCTTTAGGGGGAAGCGGCAGGGGGCACGGCGGCGCTATCCATTTCTCCATGCAGGCCAGGCGGGTGTCGCCGGTAAAGGCGCTGCGAACGGAGGATGACATGAAGTCGAACCGGACACTGAAATCGCTGGTGATCGCGGCAAGCCTTGGCGCGACCTTCACTCTTGCGCCCGCAAACGCCGAGGATGCCTCGGCGACGGCGGCCTACAAGGACATCCAGGCAACGCTCGGCTCGGTGCCCGACATGTTCAAGACGCTGCCCGATGTCGCGGTGGCCGGCGCCTGGGCCGAGATCAAGGGCGTGCAGCTCAATCCCAACACCGCGCTCAACGGCAAGACCAAGGAACTGATGGGCCTTGCGGTGGCCTCGCAGATCCCCTGCCAGTACTGCATCTACTTCCACACCGAAGCGGCCAAGCTCAACGGCGCGACCGACGAGGAGATCAAGGAGACGATCGCGATGGCGGCCATCGTGCGCCACTGGTCGACGATGCTCAACGGCAGCCAGGTCGATCTCGCCACCTTCAAGAAGCAGACCGACGACGTGTTCGCCGCCGTCAAGGCGAAGTCGCAGTGAGGAACCCGCCGCCCGGCGATGAGCGCCGGGCAGCACTCGATCATCAACCGCCCGAGACGACGGGCACATGGAGGATGAAATGCTGACCAAGACACAGATCGTGGACGGCACGACGATCAAGAAGGCGATCGAGGGCCGTGACGGCAAGCTGCTGGCGAGCTTCTACACCGACGATGCGCTGGTTCGGGTGATCGACCGCAACAATCCGCCGAGCAAGCCGCGCGAAATCCGCGGCCGCGCCGCGATCAGCACCTTCTGGGACGACATCTGCAGCCGGGCGATGACCCACAAGGTCGACACCACCATCGCCGATGGCGACAACCTCGCCTTCACCCAGGCCTGCGCCTATCCGGACGGCACCAAGGTGTTCTGCGCGGCGATGCTGGAGCTGAAGAACGGCCGGATCGCGAAGCAGACCGTCGTGCAGGCCTGGGACGAGTAGGTGAGGCGCGGGTAGATCAACAGCGGAACCTGTCCATCCCGATCGAAGCGGGAGGGGCTCCATTCAAGTGCCGGAGCATGATCCTTTGCGAAACCGGATTCCGCTCTTCGGGATCATGGTCGGGCCGCAACCTCGGAGGAGAACGACGATGTTCAGCGCCAGATGGCAGATCGACGCCAAGTTCGGTCACAAGCAGACCGTGCTCGACATGATGCGGCAATGGGAACGCGAGGTCGGCTCGCAGGTCGGCATCGCCGATTTGAAGTTCCAGATCATGACCGGATCGATCGGTGCGCACGAATCGAGGATCGAGTCGCACCATGAGGTCGAAAGCCTGGCCCAGTTGGAGGCATTCTTCGCCAAGCTCGGCAAGATCGAGGCACATGCCAAATGGGGTAAGGCGTTGGAGCCCTTTGTCGTATCGGGCACCAATGTCTGGGAGATCTACCGGATCGTCGAATAGCCGCGCAGGTCCCAATCATCATGCCTGTTGCCCGGAACCGCTGTCGGTTTTGGGCGACAGGCGTTTGGGTCCGGTCGTCAGCTCTTGCGGCCGAAACTCGTGCGCTGACCCGCCTTCGCGGGTTTCTGGACGACCGTGAGCTTGTCGCCAACCTGCGGCTCGCGGCCCTCGCTCAAATCCATTTCGCCTGGAGGGCGTCCGCGCCGGCGCCGACGCGCGAGGTGCCGGTGAACTGGTGAGCTGAATAGTTTAAAGATGGCGGCACGCCGCCATCTTCTTCCAATCTTGCCGGTGGCGGCGGTGTCCCTTCAAACGGCGCTAGCCATACGCCACCATCACATGGCGGACGGCGGTGTAGTCCTCCAACGCGTAGAGCGACATGTCCTTGCCGTAGCCGGACTGCTTCAGCCCGCCATGCGGCATCTCGTTGGTCAGCATGAAATGGGTGTTGATCCAGGTGCAGCCATATTGCAGGCGGGCGGCGGTCGCCATGGCGCGCGAGACGTCCTTGGTCCACACCGACGAAGCAAGGCCGTAGTCGCTGTCATTGGCCCAGTTCACCGCTTCGTCGACTTCCGTGAAGCGCGTGATCGAGACGACCGGGCCGAACACCTCGCGGCGCACGATCTCGTCCTCCTGCAGCGCGCCGGCAACGACCGTCGGCTGGTAGTAGAAGCCCGAGCCCTCGCCCGGCTTGCCGCCGGTGGTGATCTCGATGTGCTTCAACTCCGAAGCGCGCTCGACGAAGCTCGACACGCGGTCGCGCTGGCGGCGCGAGATCAGCGGGCCGATTTCGTTTTCGGTATCATCCGGGCGGTTGTACTTGATGGTCGAGACGGCGGAGGAGAGGTCGGCGACCAGCCTGTCGTAGACCTTCCTGCCGGCGTAAATGCGGCAGGCGGCGGTGCAGTCCTGGCCGGCATTGTAGTAGCCGAAGGCGCGCAGGCCGTTGACCACGGCGCCGAGGTCGGCGTCGTCGAAGACGATGACCGGCGCCTTGCCGCCGAGTTCCAGATGCGTGCGCTTGACCGACTTGGCGGCCGCCTGCAGCACCTTCTTGCCGGTGGCGACGTCGCCGGTGATCGAGATCATGTTGACCTTGGCATGGTTGATCAGCGCATTGCCGACGCTGTCGCCGCGCCCGAGCACGACGTTGACGACGCCTTCCGGCAGGATCTCGGCGAGGATCCTGGCCAGCTTCAGCGACGTCAGCGGCGTCTGCTCGGACGGCTTGAAGACGACCGTGTTGCCGCCGCCGATCGCCGGCGCCAGCTTCCAGGCCATCATCATCAGCGGATAGTTCCAGGGCGCGATGGAGGCGACGATGCCGATCGGGTCGCGCCTGACCATCGAGGTGTGACCTGGGAGGTATTCGCCGGCGACCTGGCCGGGCATGGAGCGAACGGCACCGGCAAAGAAGCGGTAGCAGTCGACGATCGCCGGGATCTCGTCATTGAGCACGGCGTTGATCGGCTTGCCGCAGTTCAGTGCCTCGAGTGCCGCAAATTCCTTGGCCTCGGCCTCGATGCGGTCGGCGATCCTCAAGAGATAGCCGGAGCGCTGCGCCGGCGTGGTGCGCGACCAACTGACGAACGCTCGTTCGGCGGCACTGACCGCCGCCTCGATCTGCGCCGGGCTGGCTTCAGGCAGGTTGAGAATGGTCGCCCCGGTCTTCGGATTGAGGATCGGCTCCTCAGTCTCGGTGCCCTTCTCGAAGGTCGAGCCGATCAGCATCTGGGTGTCCATTAACGTTCTCCCTAAACAGGAGCGAGTAGCCAATAGCGAATAGCGAATAGGGTTTGGCTGTCGGTTTTCCCTATTCGCTACTCGCTACTCCCTATTCGCAGTTTTCATTTTCCGCTGCCGGCGATCTGGTCGCCGTCGCGGGTCAGGTAATAGGCAAAGAGGATCGGCAGCAGCGTCACCAGCACCACGACCATGGCGACGACGTTGGTGACCGGGCGCTGGCGCGGACGGATCAATTCCTCCAGCATCCAGATCGGCACGGTCTGCTGCTGACCGGCGGTGAAGGTGGTGACGATGACTTCGTCGAAGGACAGTGCGAAGGCCAGCATGCCGCCGGCAAGCAGCGCCGTGGCGATGTTGGGCAGCACGACATGCCTGAAGGTCTGGAAACCGTCGGCGCCGAGGTCCATCGAGGCCTCGATCGTCGAGCCGGAGGTGCGGCGGAAGCGGGCGACGGCATTGTTGTAGACGACGACCACGCAGAAGGTGGCGTGGCCAAGCACGATCGTCCAGAACGAGAACGGGATGTCGGCGAGCGCAAAGGCCGAGCGCAGGGCGATGCCGGTGATGATGCCGGGCAGCGCGATCGGCAGGATGACCAGCAGCGAGATGGTCTCGCGGCCGAAGAAGCGCGTGCGCGAGACTGCGGCGGCGCAGAGCGTGCCAAGCAACAGCGCGATCGTCGTCGAGATGGCGGCGACACGGATCGACAGCGACAGCGCCTCCCACACATCCGGGCGGTTCCAGGTGACGGCGAACCATTGCGTGGTCAGCCCCGGCGGCGGCCAGACGAAGCTCTTCTCCTCGGTCGTGAAGGCATAGACGAAGATCAGCAGGATCGGGAGGTGCAGGAAGAGCAGGCCGCAGGCGGCGGCGATCTTCAAGCCGAGCGGGGCGGAAGGCGAGCCGTCAGAGCGCATCGAAGGCCCCCATGCGCTTGGCGCCCCAGAGGTAGAAGCCCATGATGACGATGGGCACGACGGTGAAGGCGGCGGCGAGCGGGATGTTGCCGGCGGTGCCCTGCTGCGAATAAACCGCCTGGCCGATGAACAGGCGCGACGTGCCGATGATCTGCGGGATGATGTAGTCGCCCAGCGTCAGCGAGAAGGTGAAGATCGAGCCGGCGACGATGCCGGGCAGCGCCAGCGGGAACAGCACGTTGCGGAAGGTCTGGCCGGGCGAGGCGCCGAGATCGGACGAGGCCTCGACCAGATTGCCGGGCACGCGCTCGAGCGCCGCCTGGACGGGCAGGATCATGAAAGGCAGCCAGACATAGACGAAGGCGATGAAGGTGCCGGTGAAGGAGACCGACAGCGAATTGCCGCCGACGACGGGCAGCGACAGCCAGGCGTCGAGCAGCCACAACAGGTTCAGCTTGCCGAGCAGCCAGGTGAGGATGCCTTCCTTGGCGAGGATGAGCTTCCAGGCATAGACCTTGACCAGGTAGCTCGACCACAGCGGCAGCATGACGCCGAGATAGAACAGCGCCTTCCAGCGGCCGCGCGCATAGCGCGCCGCGTAGTAGGCGATGGGGAAGGCGATGACCGCCGAGGCGAGTGTGACCAGCGCCGCCATCGTCACCGTGCGCAGGATGATGTCGAGATTGGCGGCCTGGAGCAGGTCGCCATAAGTCTTCAGCGTGAACTCGCGGTTGATGAGGCCGGAGAACTCGTCGATCGAAAAGAAGCTTTGCGCCAGGAGCGCGAACAGCGAGCCGATGTAGACGATGCCGAGCCACAGCACCGGCGGCAGCAGCATGAGCAGCAGCAACAGCTTCGGCCGGCGCCAGAACAGGTCGGAGAGCGCGCCGCGCGGACCGCCGCTGCCCGGGAGGATGGCAGGGGCAACCTTCGACGGTATCGTCGCCTCGATGCTCATGCCGGCTCGTCCATCAAATGCAGCTGATCGCGGTTGAAGGTGAGCATGACGGCTTCGCCTTCCACCGGCAGCGCGACGCCGGCGGGCACCACGGCGTGCAGCCGCAAGCCGTCGGCATCGAGCGCCAGCCTGGTGGTGGCGCCAAGATAGTTGGTCGAGACCAGACGGGCGGCAACGCCGTCGCCGCTCGCCTCGCGCGTGACGCGGATGGATTCGGGGCGCAGGCTGCCCCAGCGGTGCTGGCCGGAATAGCGCTGGACGAAGTCCGGCGGCAGCACGTTGGAGGAGCCGACGAAATCGGCGACGAAGCGCGTCTTCGGACGCTGGTAGATGTCTTCCGGGGTGCCGATCTGCATGATCTTGCCGTCGTTGAAGACAGCGACCCGATCAGCCATCGACAGCGCCTCGCCCTGGTCGTGGGTGACGAAGACGAAGGTGATGCCGAGCACCTTCTGCAGCGACTTCAGCTCTTCCTGCATGTTCTCGCGCAGCTTGAGGTCGAGCGCGCCGAGCGGCTCATCGAGCAGCAGCACCTTGGGCTGGTTGACGAGCGCACGGGCGAGCGCGACGCGCTGGCGCTGGCCGCCGGAGAGCTGGCCGGGACGGCGGGCCCCGTAGCCCGGAAGCCTGACCAGCGACAGCGCCTCTTCCGCCGCCTTCTGCCGCTCCGGCTTGCCGACGCCCTTGACCATCAGCCCGTAGGCGACGTTGTCGAGCACGTTGAGATGCGGAAACAGCGCATAGTCCTGGAAGACGGTGTTGACGTTGCGCCGATAGGGCGGGACGCCCTCGGCGCGCTCGTCGAAGATCGAGATCGAGCCCGACGTCGGCTGCTCGAAACCGGCGATCAGGCGCAGGCATGTGGTCTTGCCGGAGCCCGACGGGCCAAGCATGGCGAAGAACTCGCCCGGCGCGATGTCGAGATCGACCGCGTCGACGGCACGAACGCTGCCGAAATGGCGGGATACTTTCTGGAAGGAAACGGCCGAGGTCATGGGCTGTCAGTCTTTTGCCGGGTTGTCTTTGGTCGAAATCGCTCTCGCTGCCGGCAATCGGGCAGCGCAAATGGCACGGCACTCCACCTCCCCTCAAGCGGGGAGGACGTCGGGAAGCCGCGGGTGGGTGGCAGCGAGGAACCTGCCCGGCTGACCACCCCGACGCTACACGTCGCCCCTCCACAAAGGGGAGGGTAAGGGCGCTCACCGCCCGCCGATGACGCCGATATAGTCCGACACCCAGCGGTAATAGGGTACGCACTGGTTGTTCTCGCTGGCGCATTTCGACACCGGCGTCTTCCAGAACTTGATCTTGTCGAAATAGTCGTAGCCGTTGGTCTTGCAGCCCTCTCCGCCAAGCAGCTCGTTGCCCTTGCAGGCGTCGGGCACCACCGGCAGCGAGCCGAACCAGGCGGAGACATCGCCCTGCACCTTGGGCGACAGCGAATGCTCGAGCCACATATAGGCGCAGTTCGGATGGGCGGCGTCGGCCTCCATCATGGTGGTGTCGGCCCAGCCGGTGACGCCTTCCTCGGGAATGGTCGAAGAGACCGGCTTCTTGGCAGCGACCAGCGTGTTGACCTGGTAGGGCCAGGAACCCGAGGCAACCACGCCTTCGTTCTGGAAGTCGTCGACCTGGATCGCGGCATCATGCCAATAGCGGCCGACCAGCGTGCGCTGGACGCGCAGCAGGTCGAGCGCGGCCTTGTACTGGTCCTCGGTCAGCTCGTAGGGGTCCTTGATGCCAAGCTCCGGCTTGTGGAACATCAGGTAGTTGGCGGCGTCGGCGATATGGATCGGGCCGTCATAGGCCTGGACGCGGCCCTTGTTCGACTTGCCGTCGGGCAGCTTCATCTCCTCAAAGACAATGTTCCAGCTCTTGGGCGCTTCCTTGAAGACATCGGTGTTGTACATCAGCACGTTCGGGCCCCACTGATAGGGGACGCCGTAGTGCACCTTGTCGACCGTGAACCAGGGCGCGTCCTTGAGGCGGTCGTCGACCGTCTTCCAGCTTGGGATGAGATCGGTGTTGATCGGCTGGACGCGCTTGCCGGCGACCAGGCGTAGCGATGCATCGCCCGACGCGGTGACGAGATCGAAGCCACCTTCGTTCATCAGCGAGACCATCTCGTCTGACGTGTTGGCGGTCTTGACGTTGACCTTGCAGCCCGTGTCCTTCTCGAAGGACGTCACCCAGTCATAGCCCTTGTCGGTTTCGCCGCGCTCGATATAGCCCGGCCAGGCAACGATGTTGACTTCGCCCTCGCCCTTGCCGAGTTCCTTGACCTGGGCGATGGCCTGGCCGGAGAAGGTCAGCGCGACCGTCAATGCGGTGCACGACTTCAGGAATGCATTCATCATCGATCTCCCATTTTGGCGCATGACCCCGAAGACCCGTCCGGCTTCGGAAAAGACCATGCGCTCCCTCAGACATCAAAGCGCCCGCCAGCCCAAGGCGGATGAGCGGCGCTTCAAGGGGCCGCACTCCACGGCGGCTTTGGTTCCCTGGAAGGAAGGTGCTGCGAAATGCCCGGTTTCGCAAATTCATTTGTCAGAAAGGCGATATCGGTTTTACCGATAGATAGCGATCTACCCTTATGGGCGCTGGCGGACGGTGCGCTGCGACTGGGCAAGGCCGATGAAGTCGCGCGCGGCCTGCGGCAGGCTGGAGCCGCGGCGCCAGACCATGCCGACCTGGACGACCGGCAGGGCGCCGGAAATATCGCGCGATTCGATGCGGTCGCCTTCCAGCGACCACGGCCGATAGACAAGATCGGGCAAGAGCGCCACGCCGGCGCCGGTGGCGACGAGGCTGCGTACCGCCTCGACCGAACGGGTGCGGAAAGCGACATGCGGCTTGGCGCCGAGCGCTGCCAGCAGCTTGCCGGTGTTTTCCTCGATTTCGTCGACAGTGAGCATGATCAGCGGCTCGGAAACGATGTCGCCAATGCCGATGATGTCGGCGCTGGCCAGCTTATGGCTGAGCGGTACCCACAAACGGTAAGCCGAGACCTCGAGGATTTCCAACTGCAGCGCGGTGCGGTCGCGCAGGTTCGAGGTGACCATGACGGCGATGTCGAGCTTGCCGCCGATCAGCAGGTGCTCGAGGTAGTCGCCATTGTCCTCGATGGCCGAGACCTCGACGCCCGGATAGGCGCGGCGGTAGCGGGCAAGAAGGTCGGACAGCACATAGCCGGCGACCAACGAGGTGACGCCTAGCTGCAGGCGGCCGCCAGCCACCAGCTGGTCGCCGAAGAAGGCGCGGCGGGCATCGGACACATCCGCCAGGATCTTGGTCGCGTGGCGCAGGAACTGGTGGCCCTTGTGGGTGATGTTGAGGCCGCGCGGGTGGCGCTCGAACAGTTCGACGCCGAGGTCGCTCTCCAACTCCTTGATCGCCTCGGTGACCGAGGACTGCGAGATGGAGAGGTTCTGCGCGGCGCCGGACACGGTGCCCTGCTCGGCGACGGCGACGAAGAACTGCAGCTGGCGGATGGTGAAGGCCATGGCGGGACTAAACACTGGCGGGGCGCGGAAGGAAAGCGGGCCGCTGTCCGGCCCACAACATCGCTGCCCTGGCCTTACCGGCTGTCGTCCTCGCCGAACGCAACGCTGATCCGCGCGCCGGCCCCGGCGAGCGCCGCGGCGATGTTGCGCGGCGGCGGCCGGTCGGTGGCGAGTTCGGAGAAGCCGTCGAAGCCGCAGACCCGGACCAGCCCCTGGCGGCCGAACTTGCTTTGATCGGTGACCACCACGGAGCGCTGGCCGCGCGACAGCACCATGCGAGCGAATTCAGCTTCTTCCAGATCATAGTCCATCAGGCCAGCGAGGGCGTCGACCGCGCCGATGGAGATCACCGCATGGCTGACGGAGAAGCGGCTGACGAAGTCGATGGCCGAGACGCCGAAGGCGGCGCCGGAATCGCTGCGCAACTCGCCGCCGGCCATATAGACCTTGTTGCCGTTTACGGTGGCCAGCGTGCGGGCGATGTCGGACGAATTGGTGACGACGGTGAGCCGCCGGTGGCCAAGCAGCTCGCGCGCAAGGAACGAGGTGGTCGTGCCGGTGTCGAGCATCACCGACTCGCCGTCGCGAATGGTGGCGGCGACCATGCGGGCGATGGCGCGCTTGGCATCGGCATTCTCGCGCATGCGCCGCTCGAACGGCGCCTCGCCGGCCATCGCCGGCAGGCTGACGGCGCCATGCATCTTCAGGATCGACCCGTCATGGGTGAGCGGCTTGACATCGCGGCGCACCGTCTCCAGCGAGACTCCCAGCCGGTCGGCCAGGCTCGCGATGGTGATGGTGCCCTCCTCGTTCAGAAGCCGCAGGATCTCGGCATGCCGTTTCGAATGGATCATATGGGGGGCTTCCATATTTTGACCGATTCTAAGGCAATCCTGCCGTTTTTAAAGGAACTGCTTATACTTTCGGGCAAAACACCCAAAAAAAGTCACAGCTTTTGATTGACAGCCGACCAACGCTGGCGTGAGATCAAGGGCATGACAGTCTCGGAACTGCCGGACAAGGCAGAGCCGCAATTGACTAACCAGACTGCCCGGAATGGGCCTGGTGCGAGGAATTTTCAGATCCGCGGGGGCGGATGCCGGGATCACAAACCTGGCCAAGGGGCTCGTCGGTGCGGTGCGGGATACCGGTCCTGGCGTCCCGCACCGACGAGATTTTTGCATTGCCCATTTCCATCGCGCGCTGTCTGTGGCGCTTTGCCGAAGCGCCGCCGAACCAGGAATAGACCGTGACCACCATTGAAGACCGCATCCGCGCCCTGCCCTGCTGGACCGGCACGATCGACATTGAGCCGCTGCCGGGAGGCTTGAGCAACGCCAACTATCTGGTCAAGGATGCGGCCGGCCGGCATGTCGTGCGCTTCGGCCAGGATTTTCCTTTCCACCACGTCTTTCGCGAGCGCGAGGTGATGACCTCGCGCGCGGCGCATGCCGCAGGCTTCGCGCCAGCCGTCCGCTATGCCGAGCCGGGTATCATGGTGACGCAGTATCTCGGCGCAAGGACTTATACAGGCGAGGATGTTCGCGCCAATATCGGCCGCGTCGCGGCGCTGATGCGCGGCTTCCACCGCGAAATGCCCAATCATGTCTCCGGCGCCGGCTTCATGTTCTGGGTGTTCCATGTCATCCGCGACTATGCGCGGACGCTGGACGAAGGCGGCAGCCGCAAGCGTGACGAGTTGCCCCGCTATCTGACGCTCGCCGACGACCTCGAACGCGCGCAGAAGCTGCTGCCGATTGTGTTCGGCCATAATGACCTTTTGCCGGCCAATATTCTCGACGACGGCAGTCGGCTCTGGCTGATCGACTTCGAATATGCGGGCTTCAACACGGCGATGTTCGACCTTGCGGGCTCGGCCTCCAACGCCGGCCTGAGCGACGAGGAATCCTTCGCCCTGCTCACCGCCTATTTCATGAAGGAGCCCGACGATGCGATCCGCCGCTCGCATGCCGCCATGCAATGCGCGTCGCTGCTGCGCGAGGCGATGTGGAGCATGGTCTCCGAACTCTATCTCGACGCGCCGGGCATCGACTACGTCGCCTACACCGAGGAGAACCTGACGCGGCTCGACGCGGCGCTGGACCACTACCAAACGAAGTACGGAAGACTGAACCCATGACCTTGCCCAGCCACGCCGGGATCGTCGTCATCGGTGGCGGCATCATCGGCTGCTCGACGGCCTATCATCTGGCGCGCGACCACAAGGCCGATGTCGTGCTGCTGGAGCAAGGCAAGCTGACCTCGGGCTCGACCTGGCACGCGGCCGGACTGGTCGGCCAGCTGCGCTCTTCGGCCTCGATCACGCGCGTGCTGAAGTATTCGGTCGAGCTCTACAAAGGGCTGGAGGCCGAGACCGGGCTCGCCACCGGCTGGAAGATGACCGGGTGCCTCAGGCTTGCCACCAATGCCGACCGCTGGACCGAGTTCAAGCGGCTGGCGACGACGGCGAAGAGCTTCGGTATGGACATGCAATTGCTGTCGCCGGCCGAGGTAAAAAGGATGTGGCCGCTGATGGAGAGCGGCGACCTCGTCGGCGCTTCCTGGCTGCCGACCGACGGCCAGGCCAGCCCCTCCGACATCACGCAGTCGCTGGCCAAGGGCGCGCGCATGCATGGCGCCAAATTGTTCGAGGAGGTACGCGTCACAGGCTTCGGCATGAAGGACGGCCGCATCACGGTGGTGAAGACCGACAAGGGCGACATCGCCTGCGACAAGGTGGTGAACTGCGCCGGGCAATGGGCCCGCCAGGTCGGCGCGATGGCCGGCATAAACGTGCCGCTGCAGCCGGTCAAGCACCAGTACATCATCACCGACAAGATCGAGGGGCTTGCGACCGACGCGCCGACGATCCGCGACCCCGACCGCCGCACCTATTTCAAGGAAGAGGTCGGCGGGCTGGTGATGGGCGGCTATGAGCCGAACCCGCAGGCCTGGACGACCGGCGACGTTCCCGATGACTGGGAATTCCGGCTATTCGACGACGACTACGATCACTTCGAGCAGCATATGGCGCAGGCGATCGAGCGGGTGCCGGCACTGGCCGATGCCGGCGTCAAGCAGATGATCAACGGACCGGAAAGTTTTACGCCGGACGGCAATTTCATCCTCGGCGCGGCACCCGAATGCGCCAACATGTTCGTCGGCGCCGGCTTCAACGCCTTTGGCATCGCGTCGGGCGGAGGTGCCGGCTGGGTACTGGCGCAATGGGTGGTCGACGGCGAGGCGCCGCTCGACCTCTGGGTGGTCGACATAAGGCGCTTTTCCGGCCTGCACCGCGACCGGCAATGGGTGTGCGACCGCACGCTGGAAGCCTACGGCAAGCACTACACGATCGGCTTCCCGCATGAGGAATACCTCTCGGGCCGGCCGCGCATCGTCTCGCCGCTCTATGAGCGGCTGAAGCAGCACCGCGCCGTGTTCGGCTCGAAGCTCGGCTGGGAGCGGCCGAACTGGTTCGCGCCCGAGGGCATGGCGCCAGAAGATGTCTACTCGATGGGCCGACAGAACTGGTTCCCGGCGGTCGGCGACGAACACAGGCACGTGCGCGAGAAGGTCGGCATCTTCGACCAGTCCTCCTTCGCCAAATATGAGATGACCGGCGCGGATGCGCTGAAGGCGCTCGACTGGATCTGCGCCAACGATGTCAACAAGCCGGTCGGCCGGCTGACCTACACGCAGCTTCTCAACACGCGTGGCGGTATCGAGGCGGACCTGACCGTGTCGCGGCTTGGCGAGGACAGGTTCTACATCGTCACCGGCACCGGTTTTCGCACGCATGATCTGTCGTGGATCGAGGACCATGTCGGCAAGGGCCTCGACGTGACGCTGAAGGATGTCAGCGAGGATTTCGGCACGCTGACGCTGATGGGGCCGCGCGCCCGCGACGTGCTGTCGACGGTGATCGATGCGGATGTCTCCAACACCGCCTTTCCGTTCGGCCATGCGCGCGAGATCACGATCGCCGGCCACACGGTGAAGGCGCTGCGCGTCACCTATGTCGGCGAGCTGGGCTGGGAGCTGCATGTGCCGATCGCCGCAACTGGCGAGATCTTCGACACACTGATGGCGGCGGGCAAGGCGCATGGCATACGACCGGTCGGCTACCGAGCGCTGGAGTCGCTTCGGCTGGAGAAGGGCTACCGCGCCTGGGGCTCCGACATCACCCCCAACGACACGCCGCAGGAAGGCGGCCTCGGCTGGGCGGTGAAGCTGCGCAAGAACACCGATTTCCTCGGCCGCAGGGCACTCGAAAAGGCCGGCGGCGAGGCACTGAAGAAACGCTTTGCCGGCTTCACCGTCGACGACCCGGAGACGGTGCTGGTCGGGCGCGAGACCATCCTGCGCAATGGCGAGCCGGTCGGCTACCTCACCAGCGGCGGCTATGGCTACACGATCGGCAAGAACATCGGCTACGGCTATGTGCGCAACGCCGACGGCGTGAGCGACGATTTCCTCGCTTCGGGCGACTATCAGCTGGTGGTGGCGATGGACCGCACGCCGGCAAAGATCCATCTGGAGCCGATGTACGATCCGGCTGGGGCAAAAATCAAAGCCTGACCAGAGTATCTGTCTTAGGCAATTCCGGACGGAAAACCGCTACACACTTTTCCTGGAATTGCTCTTGCAGATCAGGCGACGCCCAGGACGAGGCCGCGGCTGGGCACGGTGTCGGCTTCGCCGGGCATCGAGACATAGGGCGCCGTTTCCTCGACCCGGACAACCGTACCTTTCGCCTCGAGGTCGGCGATGCTTTTGGCAAAGCCCCCTTCCCACAGGGTGTTCTTGACCGTCAGCACGATGACACCGCCGGGCTTGCAGATGCGGATCAGTTCGTCCAGCCCTTCGGCGCCGACATGGCCGGAGGTGAAGACGCCGGCCGAGACGATGCCGGCATAGGCATTGTCCGCGAAGGGCAATGGCCCACCCATCGCCAGGCAGTGAAGTGCGGCGTAGACGCCTTTGGCGGCCGCCTTGTCCAGCATGCCTTGCGAAATATCGAGCGCCTCGACCTTCGGGTAGCCGGTGATGGCCAACCACTCGCCGATCAGGCCGGTGCCGGCGCCGGCGTCGAGCAGCGGCGCCGCGCCGCGCGGCAGATGGCGGGCAAGCAGCGCCAGGCAGATCGTCGGATGGCGGTAGCCGGCCGCCGACATGTCGGCGTCGTAGGTTTCCGACCAGCTATCATAGAGCGCCGCCACTTCCTCGGGCCGCGTCGCGGCGTAGGCTGCGCTGAGCGCACCCAGATGTTTGCTGTCGGTCATCGCTGCTTTGCCGTCGCCTGATCGAGTCGCCTTCGATCCGATGATAGCCAAACGGCGAAAACTGTGGAACCGTCCCCACCATAAATAGGGCGTGAAGGTAAATACGGGGCATGACTATGGACGAGGCGCGCGCGGCGTTGGCCGCCATTCCGGTGCTGGCGGGCTACCAGGGGCCGCTGGAACGGCTCGGCGGTCTCACCAATCTGGTCTACAGGGCGGGCGATCTTTGCCTGCGCATCCCGGGCAAGGGCACCGAGGAATACATCAACCGCGCCAATGAGGCGGTGGCGGCGCGCGAGGCAGCCAGGGCCGGCGTCAGTCCCGAGGTGCTGCATGCCGACGCCGGGACCGGCGTGCTGGTGACCCGCTTCCTAGCCGGCGCCGAGACGATGTCGCCGGAAAAGTTCAAGACGAGACCCGGCAGCCCGGCACGCGCGGGCGAGGCCTTCCGCAAGTTGCATTCATCCGGCGCGGTCTTTCCCTTTCGCTTCGAGCTGTTTTCAATGATCGACGACTATCTGAAGGTACTGTCGACCAAGGATGTCGCGCTGCCCGAAGGCTATCACGACGTGGTGCGGGAGGCTGACGGCGTGCGCGCCGCGCTCGCCGTCCATCCCGCTCCGCTTGTCGCCTGCCACTGCGATCCGCTGTGCGAGAACTTCCTCGATACGGGCGACCGGATGTGGATCGTCGACTGGGAGTATTCGGGCATGAACGATCCGCTCTGGGATCTCGGCGACCTCTCGGTGGAAGGCAAATTCGACGACGCCCAGGATGAGGAGCTGATGCTGGCCTATTTCGGCCGCGAGCCAAAGCCCGCCGAGCGCGGGCGCGTCGTTATCTACAAGGCGATGTGCGACCTTCTCTGGACGCTTTGGGGTTTGATCCAGCTTGCCAACAACAATCCGGTCGACGATTTCCGCGCCTATGCCGACGGCCGCTTCGCCCGCTGCAGGGCGCTGATGGAGACAAAGGAATTTTCAGAGCACCTGGCGGCTGCAAGAGCAGCGTGAGCACCAGCGGCAACGGATTTCAGTTCACCCCCTTCGGCACGTTCTCGGGCGGCACCACGGTTTCCACCACCTTCTGGCGATGGAAGATGAAGATGCCGGCGAGCACGACGATCGCCGAACCGACCAGGATGCGGGGGCTCGGCACGTCGCCGAAGAAGACCAGGCCGAAAATGATCGCCCACAGAAGCAGGCTGTAGTGCAGTGGCGCCAGCGTCGAGGCCGGCGCCAGCTTCAGCGCCCTGGTGATCATCAGATGGGCGGTGCAGGAGACGACGCCGAGCAAGAGCATGGCGCCGAAATCGAGCGCGGACGGCGCCCGCCAGGCGCCGATGGTCAAGGCGCCGCCGACCAGCAGCGTGCCGATGGTCTGCCAGGTAACAAGCGTCGTGTCGCTGGTGCCGCGCAGCCGCCGGCCGAGGATGATGGCGAAGGCGAAGGCGATGCTGCCGACCAGCGCATAGGCCGACGACAGCGAGAACGCCGCCGAGGAAGGCTTCAGAATGATCAGCACGCCGCAGAAGCCGACCAGGATGGCCAGCCAGCGGCGCCAGCCGACCTTTTCGCCGAGCAGCAGATGCGACAGCGCCGCGACATAGATCGGTCCGGCCATGTAGAAGCTCATCACATCGGCGAGCGGCAGGTAGACGACGGCGGCATAGAAGAGGCCGGTGTCGAGCGTGGTGGCCACCACGCGCAGAAGCTGCAGCACCGGCCGTTCCATGTGGAACAACTTGCCGGGCCCCTGGTTGGCGATCATCGGGCCAAGCACGATGAAGGCGCCGATTGAACGGATCAGCACGACCTGACCGACGGAGAAGCTGGCGACCAGCCATTTGCCCATCGCATCGTTCAGCGCGAACATGAAATCGCCCGCCAGCATCAGGAGGATGCCGGCGAGGAGAACGTTCCTGATCGTCAGAGTGCGGGCGATGGATCGAACCATGCCGGCTGCCTAGACGCAAGCGGCCGCTTTGACGAGTGGAAATCGCAGAAAAGGTAAGACCAGCAGCGGGAATCGGCTGGCTCTACGCCGATTTGTGCCGCCGATTTACCTGGCCCGGCCGGCCGGCAATCGACAGGCGCGTCTCCTGCTTCGTCCGCTCGGCCACGACCTTGCCCCTGGCGATGACGCAGAGGCGCTCGGGGCGCAAGCGCACCGCCTCGATCGGATTGCCGGCGTCGAGGACGACCAGGCTGGCGCGCTTGCCGACGGCAAGCCCGAGATGGTCGAGGCCCATGATGGCGGCATTTACGTTGGTGACCATGTCGAAGCAGCGCGCCATGTCGGCCGGGCTCGACATCTGGGCGACATGCAGGCCCATGAAGGCGACGTCGAGCATGTCGGCGGTGCCCAGCGAATACCAGGGATCGAGCACGCAATCCTGGCCCCAGCCGACGCGGATGCCGAGCGCCAGCATCTCCTTCACCCGGGTCAGGCCCCGGCGCTTGGGGAAGGTGTCGTGCCGGCCCTGCAGCATGATGTTGATCAGCGGGTTGGGGATCGCCGACACGCCGGCCTCGGCGATCAGCGGCAACAGCTTCGAGACATAGTAGTTGTCCATCGAATGCATGGAGGTCAGATGCGAGCCGGCCACCCTGCCCTGCAGGCCAAGCCGCTGCGTCTCATAGGCCAGCTGCTCGATGTGGCGCGACAGCGGGTCGTCTGTCTCGTCGCAATGCAGGTCGACCATCAGGCCGCGTTTTGCGGCGATTTCGCACAGTTCCGTCACCGAGCGCGTGCCGTCGGCCATGGTGCGCTCGAAATGCGGGATACCGCCGACGATATCGACACCCATGTCGAGCGCGCGGATGGTGTTTTCACGCGCCGTCGGCGAGCGGTAAAGCCCGTCCTGCGGGAAGGCGACGAGCTGCAGGTCGATATAGGGCGCCACCGTCTTCTTGACGTCGAGGAGCGCCTCGACCGCGAGCAGCCGGTCGTCGCAGACATCGACATGGGTGCGGATGGCAAGCAGGCCCATCGACACCGCCCAGTCGCAATAGGCGAGCGCCCGCTCCCGCACCGCCTGATGCGTCAACAGCGGCTTCAACTCGCCCCAGAGCGCGATGCCTTCGAGCAGCGTGCCCGACGCGTTGATGCGCGGAATGCCGTAGGACAGCGTGGCGTCCATGTGGAAATGCGGGTCGACGAAAGGCGGCGAGACCAGGTTGCCGTGGGCATCGACCTCCTTGCCCGCCTTGGCGTCCAGTCTGGGCTCGATCGCCGCGATCGTCTCGCCGGCAATGCCGATGTCGGCAACCCGTCCGTCAGGCAGGGTGCCGCCGCGCACGATGAGGTCGAAATCCATCTGTGGTCATCCCTTTGGTAGAATCAGCTTCTATCGTGGCCGAAAAGACACCCAGCCGCAGCCGTTTCCTTTCGCGACGGCGAAAGGTTCCATCCGACGGCAACTCGCTCTATAAGCCGCCTCTCGCCCCGGTGGCGAATCCGAAATCGTTTCAGCCAGGCATGGGATCGGCCGATTGTTTCGCTTCTTCCGCTCGACGGAAAACCAGCGCCTCATCGCGAGGCTGGTGAGGGAATCCTTCCGGGAGCACAGGGCCGGATATGGCGCCGCCGTATTGTCGATGCTCGTGGTGGCCGCCACGACCGGCGCGAGCGCCTGGATCCTGAAGGAGATCACCAATGAATTCGTGATCTACAAGAGGATCGATCGCGTCAATCTGATCGCGGTCGCAGTCGCGGTGATCTTCCTTCTCAAGGGCGCCGCCAATTTCGTCCAGGCCTATTTCATGAGCCGCGTCGGCAACGCCATCATCGCCGACCGACAGCGCAAGATCTATGACCGCATCCTGGCGCAAGGCATAGAATTCTATCATGCGACCTCGTCGTCCGATCTGATCACCCGCATGACCAACAATGCACAGGCCGCGCGCAGCGTGCTCGACCTCGTCGTCACGTCCTATGTGCGGGACCTGGTGACGCTGATTGTGCTGGTGTTGGTCATGATCTGGCAGCAGCCGGCGCTGTCTTTGATCTGCTTCGTCATCGGGCCCGTGGCCATCTATGGCGTCAACCGCATCCTGAAGCGCGTCCGCAAGATCGCCAAGATGGAATTCCGCTCGCTCGGCCAGATCGTGCATGTGATGCAGGAGACGGCAGTCGGCGTGCGCGTCGTGAAGTCCTTCAATCTCGAGGGCGCGATGCGCAAGCGCATGTACAAGGCGGTTTCCGACGTCGAAAACCGCGCCAACAACATCGCCACGCTGGAGGCCGCCACCAGCCCGGTCATGGAAACGCTTGCCGGCCTGGCGATCGCCGGCGCCGTCTTCGTCAGCGGTTTTCTCGTCCTTCAGGGCGGCCAGATGCCGGGCAACATCATGGCCTTCATCGGAGCACTGCTGCTCGCCTACGAGCCGGCCAAGCGCCTGGCGCGCGTGCGCATTTCGCTGGAGACCGGCATCGTCGGCGTGCGCATGATGTTCCAGCTCGCCGACCGGCCGCTGACGCTGGCCGAAAAGCCCGACGCCAGGCCGCTGCAGCCAGGTCCCGGCGAAATCCGCTTCGAGGACGTCGGCTTCGCCTATCCGGAGAGCCAGCCGGTGTTTGAAGGCTTCAACCTCACCCTCGCGGCGGGCAGGATGACGGCGCTGGTCGGGCCTTCGGGCAGTGGCAAGTCGACGATCCTGAACCTGATCATGCGCATGTACGACCCGCAGGACGGCAAGGTGCTGTTCGACGGCCAGGACATCTCCCATGCGACGCTCGCCTCGCTCAGGGGAAAGATCGCCTATGTCAGCCAGGACACATTCCTGTTTGCCGGCACCGTGATGCACAACATCCGCCTCGGCCGTGAGGGCGCGACCGACGCGGAGGTGATGGCCGCCGCCAAGGCCGCCAATGCACATGACTTCATCACCGCCATGGCCAAGGGCTACGAGACCGAAGTGGGCGAGAACGGCTCGCTGCTCTCAGGCGGACAGCGCCAGCGAATCTCGATTGCTCGCGCCATGCTGCGCAATGCCGAAATCCTGCTTCTCGACGAGGCGACCAGCGCGCTCGATGCCGAGTCGGAAGCGCTGTTCCGCGACGCGCTGCAGCAGCTCACCGTCGGGCGCACGACGATCGTCATCGCGCACCGGCTGTCGACAGTGCACCAGGCCGACACGATCGTGGTGCTGGAGAGCGGCAAGGTGGTGGAAAGCGGCCCGCACAAGACCCTGCTCAGGCAGGGCGGGCTGTACCAGAAGCTTTATGAATATCAGCTGATGCCGTAACGCCTTTTCCTCCCCCCCTTGTGGGGGAAGGTGGATCGGCGCGCAGCGCCGAGACGGATGAGGGGTGTTCCAGCGGAGTGAGACGTCGGCGTTCCCTGGAACACCCCTCATCCGTCGCCTTCGGCGACACCTTCTCCCACAGGGGGAGAAGGGGGAGCCTAGATCACTCCGGCACTTTCCTCACAGCGCCCTTGTCGGCGCTGGTGGCGAACGCCGCATAGGCGCGGAGCGCTGTCGTCACCTTGCGCTTGCGCTTTTCCTCGGGCTTCCAGGCATCCACGCCTTTTGCCGCCATCGCCGCGCGGCGGGCATCGAGCTCTGCCTCTGAGACGGCGAGGTGGATCTTGCGGTTGGGGATGTCGATCTCGATCGTGTCGCCTTCCCGGACCAGGCCGATCAGCCCGCCTTCGGCGGCTTCCGGCGAGACGTGGCCGATCGACAGGCCCGACGTGCCGCCGGAGAAGCGACCGTCGGTGATCAGCGCGCAGGCCTTGCCGAGGCCTTTCGACTTCAGATAGCTGGTCGGGTAGAGCATTTCCTGCATGCCGGGTCCGCCGCGCGGCCCCTCATAGCGGATGACGACGACGTCGCCCGCCTTGATCTCGTTGCCGAGGATCGCCTTGACCGAGGCATCCTGGCTCTCGAAGACACGGGCCGGGCCGGTGAACTTCAGGATCGACTCATCGACGCCGGCGGTCTTCACGATGCAGCCGTCGAGCGCCAGATTGCCTTTCAGCACGGCTAGGCCGCCGTCCTTGGAGAACGGCGTCTCAGCCGAGCGGATGACGCCCTTCTCGCGATCGAGATCGAGCTCGTCCCAGCGGCGGTCCTGGCTGAAGGCGACCTGCGTCGGCACACCGCCGGGGGCGGCGAGGAAGAAGTCGCGCACGTTCTCGGCGGAGGTGCGGGAAATGTCCCAATGGTCGAGCGCCTCACCGAGCGTCGCGGTGTGGACCGTCGGCAGGTCGCGGTTGATCAGTCCGGCCCGATCGAGCTGACCGAGGATGGCCATGATGCCGCCGGCGCGATGGACGTCCTCCATGTGCACGTCGGACTTGGCCGGCGCCACCTTGCAGAGCACGGGCACCTTGCGCGACAGCCGGTCGATGTCTTCCATGGTGAAGTCGACCTCGCCCTCATGCGCGGCGGCGAGGATGTGCAGCACCGTGTTGGTCGAGCCGCCCATGGCGATGTCGAGCGCCATGGCGTTCTCGAAGGCGCCCTTGGAGGCGATGCTGCGCGGCAGGGCGCTGGCGTCGTCCTGTTCGTAGTAGCGCTGGGCAAGATCGACGACCAGGTGGCCGGCCTCGACGAACAGCCGCTTGCGGTCGGCGTGGGTGGCGAGCGTCGAGCCATTGCCGGGCAACGACAGGCCGAGCGCCTCGGTCAGGCAGTTCATCGAATTGGCGGTGAACATGCCGGAGCAGGAACCGCAGGTCGGGCAGGCCGAGCGCTCGATGACCTTGACGTCCTCGTCGGAGACACGGTCGTCGGCGGCGGCCACCATGGCGTCGACGAGGTCGAGCGCCTGCGCCTTGCCGGCGAGCACCACCTTGCCGGCCTCCATAGGGCCGCCTGAGACGAAGACGGTCGGGATGTTGAGGCGCAGCGAGGCCATCAGCATGCCGGGGGTGATCTTGTCGCAGTTGGAGATACAGACCATGGCGTCGGCGCAATGCGCGTTGACCATGTATTCGACCGAGTCGGCGATCAGCTCGCGCGACGGCAGCGAATAGAGCATGCCGTCATGGCCCATGGCGATGCCGTCGTCGACGGCGATGGTGTTGAATTCCTTGGCGACGCCGCCGGCTTTCTCGATCTCGCGCGCGACGAGCTGGCCGAGGTCCTTCAGGTGCACATGGCCCGGCACGAACTGGGTGAAGGAGTTGACCACGGCGATGATCGGCTTGCCGAAATCACTGTCCTTCATGCCGGTGGCGCGCCACAGGCCGCGGGCGCCGGCCATGTTGCGGCCATGGGTGGTGGTGCGGGAGCGATAGGCGGGCATGAACTTTCCTTGGCTGGCTGGCCGCGCTCGATGCCGAGCGTGGCGGCGCTGAATTTGGACCGCAGGGTTTATAGACGCCGCAGTCCGGCATGGCCACAATTTTGCGATGCGCCAGATTTTGCCTGCGCCGGTTGACGGCGGCGAGCCATCCGTATATAGCCAATTGGGTATATAGCTATTTGGCTATGGAGTTGATGTGAACCAGTTGGATGCCACTTTCGCGGCGCTCGCCGATCCGACGCGACGCGCCATCCTCGCCCGGCTCATCCAAGGCGAAGCCTCGGTGATGGAACTGGCCGAGCCGTTCGCAATGAGCCAGCCGTCGATCTCCAAGCACCTCAAGGTGCTGGAAAATGCCGGACTGATTTCACGCGGTCGTGACGCGCAGCGCCGGCCCTGCCGGCTGGAAGCCAAGCCGCTGGCCGAAGCCAATGATTGGTTGGAGCGCTATCGCAAAATCTGGGAGGGCAACTTCCAGCGGCTCGATGCGCTGCTCGGCGCGCTCAAGGCCGAAAAAGGCTCAGACGAGCAGGAACATTAGACCCGGACGACTTCGGCGCGGGCCGAAAATATCGACGCCGCTGTCGGATCGAGGCCTGGCCGAGCGTCCTTGGGCTAATCAAGGACGAAGCAGAGGAGGACAGCAATGAGCACCACGAGATTGCCGGATTCGACCCTCGCGACGTTGACAGTCACGACCCCCAGCGATTGCGAGGTGAGGATCACCCGCGTCTTCGACGCGCCTCGCCCGATGGTGTTCGACTGCTGGACCGTGCCGGAACTCCTGAAGGGCTGGCTGCACGGCCCGGACGGCTGGTGGCTGGAGGTATGCCAAATCGACCTCAGGGTCGGCGGCGCGGCACGTTACGTCTGGCATCACAGCGATGGCCAGGTCATGGGCATGAGCGCCACCTACCGCGAGATCGTGCGCCCGAGCCGGATCGTCGCCACCGAGCTTTTCGACCAGGACTGGACCGGCGGCGAGACGCTGGGGACGGTGATCTTCTCGGAGGTCAACGACAAGACACTGCTGACACAGACGATCCTCTATGCCTCGCAGGCGGCGCGCGACGGCGCGCTCGGCACCGGCATGACCGGCGGCATGGGCGAAAGCTACGCTAAGCTCGACGCCTATCTTGCTTCCCTGCAGGACGCCGCCAAGGGCGCCGCCTGATCCTTCCATCATCCCCAAGAGAAGCCGAGGAGAGACGCATGCAAAAGATCACCACCTTCCTGTGGTTCGACGGCCAGGCAGAAGAGGCCATGAACCATTACATGTCCATCTTCAAGAATTCCAAGGAGCTGAGCGTGACGCGTTGGCCCAAGGGCCACGCTCTTGAAGGCAAGGTGCTGGTGGCGTCGTTCGAGCTCGACGGCGTTCCGTTCCTGGCGCTCAACGGCGGACCCCAATACAAGTTCACCGAGGCGATCTCGCTCTCGATCGACTGCAAGACCCAGGAAGAAGTCGATCATTTCTGGACCAGGCTCACAGAAGGCGGTGGCGAACCTGGCCCCTGCGGCTGGCTGAAGGACAAGTTCGGCGTTTCCTGGCAGGTCGTGCCGGAACAGCTGCCGCGCCTGCTTCAGGACCCCGACCAGGCAAAGGCCGGCCGGGCGATGAATGCGATGATGCAGATGGGCAAGATCGACATCGCCAAGATCGAGGAGGCCGCCAGGGGCTGAACCGCCCCAGGCCGATCGCTCCAGCTCCAGGGCGGTTCACCGTTTCACGGAACGGAGAACCGCTCTATCTCTGGATCAGACCATGCTCCTCAAGGATTTGCGCAATACGCCGCCCCACCACGACCAGCGATTGCTGTTCCTTCAGGAGCGCGAAGCCGCGACGCGCACGTGCATCGGCTTCCCCAGGTGAATCGTAGACCTTGCGCAAGGCCTCGACCGCGGCGTCGGCGTTCGCTGTCGCCCAAACCTGACCTTTGGTCTGCACATATTCGCCGTGGCGAACCGGCTCCAAGGCATAGGCGACGGGATATCCGGTCAGTTCATTGATGAAGTCGGTGGTGCCGCCATAGTCGGTGGCCACCACAGCCTTTCCGGCCGCGAGCGCCTCGGCGGCGCCAAAGCCGAAGCCTTCGGAGCGATGGAGCGAGATGAACGCATCGCATCCCCGCATCAGCGCATCCACGCCCATGCGATCGAGCGTGTGGTCCACAATCTGGATCCGGTCGTCTTGCGCTGCCATGTCACCAAGCCACTGCCGCAGCCCTTCATCGCGCTCGCCGCGCGTTTTGACGATCAGCTCGACATCACGCTTCGCCGGCGGGAAGGCGGCGCGGAAGGCGTTGACCGCGGCTTGAGGGTTCTTGCGCGCGACGTACGAGTCAAAGTCCAGATAGGTAAAGAAGCGTAGCGTTGCGCGGTCAGGGCGCGGTGTCGGCGCTTGCAAGGGAAGCCGCACGGGCTGCGGCACATACTTCAGGCTTACGCCCGAAAGTCCGTCGAAGGCGGACGCCACGAAACGCGAAGGCGCCCACACTTCGTCAAAATCACGGATTGCGGCATGCCATTCCCGCGGAATCTTTCCGAGCTCCCAAAACGGAAACAGGATGTTCAACCGGCCGGGCGCGATGTCCTGGCGATAATGCTCGGCGGCGGCCAGACCGGTAACGACCAGCTGGGCCTTGCGGTCGACCACCGGGTTGGACTTGGTTGTGAATTCGGCGTCATTTTCGCGTCCGGGCAAAGCAAGGGCGCGGGACGTAACGGGCAGGCGCGCCGCGTCGCACGCGTAGACGATGTTTCGCGCCGCCTGGCCCAGTCCAATTTCGGAACACAGATATCCGCTGACGCACAGGCCATCTTCCAGATTTCGCGGGAAGGGGATGACGCGACGTTCGGAGAGCTTCATCCGCACCGCCTTGAAATGGGGGGCATCGAAGCCATTGCGCAAAAGGTGCGCGATCGGATTGTCCTGGCCCGGCCGGAACCCCGGGGCCAGAGAGGCATAGCTTTCGATATCGATCCCGTTCGCCGGCTTCCGCCTTTCGCGCCAGCCATGGCTCATATAGTGCGCGAACGGATCGATGCCGCTCATGGCGACGTCCTTGTGGGCAGTCAAATACCACTCCGGGTCGAAGACGCCGGTCAGTTCGGCCAATGCCCGAAGATGCCGGTGCTCCCATTCGACGCCCAGCACCCCCTGCATCTGCTGCCGCCGCGACAGGATGGTACGCCGAGCGTAGCGAACGACCCTTCGCGCAAAATCCTTGATCGTCACGGATTGCCTATCCTGTCTGTCCACGGAAATCCGGCTTGCGGCCGATCGCCCATATCCACATGCGGATTGCAAAAGGGATCCTGCTCCACGGCTTCGCGCCAACGCTCGGCTATCAGGCGCATGCTTGCGACACGCATCCTCAGCACCTCAGGCGTGGCTTCGGAACCACGCGTCGCGGATTCGCGGTGGACGATCCCGTCCGTCGGTAGCGAAATGACCCTTAAGCCCATCAGGCGCGCGCGCAGGCAATAGTCGACATCGTTGTATTCAACAGGCAGGCAGACCTCGTCAAACCCGCCGATCTCATGGAAAACGGTTCGCCGCGAGGCGATGATGGCGCCCGTCACGGCCTGATAATTGCGCACGGTGCGCATGGCGTGGAGATAGCCGTCCGCATTTCCCGGCGCGCCTCGCAACACATGCTGCGCCAGCACGGGATGCTCGCTGTGCGAGCCGGGTTGCAAAACTATGCCCGCATGCTGCACCGAGCCATCCGGGTACAAAAGGCGGGCGCCCACGACGCCGACTTCGGGGCGCATAGCGTGCGCAACCATCAACTCCAGCTGACGAGGGTCGGTGATCTCGACATCATTGTTCAACAGGACCACAACGTCCGCGGTCGCGGCCGCCACGCCCATATTGACCATGCGAGAGAAATTGAAGCGGCCATGGACCCTGACGATACCGGCGCCGTGCTGCTTCTGGAGTTCCGCGTAGAGTGCCAGCGTGGCCGGGTCGGTGCTTGCGTGATCCACAATGACGAGCTCGGGCGAAAGGTGCTCCAAGGCTTTCACAAACCGGACGCAACGCTTCAGGAGTTTGGGCTGGTCACGGTTGGGAATGACGATCGCCACGGACCGAGGCGGAGGCAGACGCGCGATATCGGCTGGTTCCGCCGAAGGACGCGGCAGACCAGTGGGAAGGTGCATGACGGTCTCGGTGAGATGACCGACCGCGAGAGGCCCACTCGCCAGGGCACGCAGCCAACCGTGCAGGGAATTCGGGCGCCCGGCCGAGCGCCGGCCAAGGATGAGTTTACGCGAAGCCATGAAGGCCGTGCCGACATAGTCCATCGAAACGATCAGATCGGGATCCCAGCCCGGCAGAAAACAAGGCTGCGGGACCGCCCCGGCATCGAGACGGCGATCATGATCGCAGACGATCAGGTCCGGCATCGGTGCCCCGCGCGACGGTGAAAGCATGCGATTGAGGAGAGCGAAGGCATCCGTATCGAACGTCGTACCCGCGGCTGCGAAAACCATATGACTTCCGCGCCACAGATGATCGTGCGCCGGATCCGACAACAGGTTCAGCGCATCGAGCGTCGGCTCCGCGAACAGGCCGCGCAGGCTTGCAAAGTCGTCCACATCAGGCAAGTCCGTCTCGCGGACACCGGCAACGACGATCTCGATATTGCGATAGGACTGTGCAAGCAGCGTCGAGAGCGTATCCGACAGGGCCTCGCCGCTCGCCGATGCCGCGTCATGGATCACAACGGTAATCAGGTGATTCCACGTGCGCTGCTCGCCGGCTGCCGCCATCCTTTCGGCCAACCTGGATTGCCGCCAATCGTCGTAACCCGCCGATAGGGTGGCGTCTTCCCGCCTGCTCATACTACCGGCTCTCCTCAGTCGCCGTCGGCTTGTCTGCGCGTGCCGATTGTTGTCGTTGCCGAAAGAGATCGATCACTACAGCTTCGTCAGAACGACCATGTCCTGATAGTCGAGCGCACCGCGCGGGATATACTGGCATACACGCAAGAATTTCGACCAATGATCGAATACATACCGCACATTGTGGAAGGCGGAGTGGTAGAAGTCGGGGAAGTCTGCGCCCCACTGGTCATCCTTGGTAAAGAAAAGCCCTCGCGTATAGAAGATATCCGCGACCTGCTCGCGAAGCGGCGACTCCGGCGGAATCCCTCCGGAAAACTGATCGAATGCATGCTGTCCGTGAACTGTCAGCGTGACAAACCCGCCCGGGCGAAGGACGCGTGCCAACTCCGCAAGCCAGGCATCCTGATAATCCTCATCAAGATGCGACATCACACTGTGGTTGAAGATCAGGTCGAACGAGCCATCGCCGTAGGGAAGCGGAGGCAGGCCTTGCGTAAGGCTCGTTTCAATCCACGGCATATGCGCCGAAACCCATTCGATCGCTTCGGCGTCGATCTCGTTTCCGTACAGCTTGCGAGGCAAGGCGGGCACAGGCAGATGCCGCAAGATGCGGCCGCAGCCGCAACCCCACTCGAGGATATCGTTGAAATCCCCGTATGACTTTCGGATGGACGCCAAGGCCCGCTCCAGATCGCGCAAGGACTTTGCCCCCGACTCAACGAACCAGTCGCCGGCGTCCGTGCCGGTGACCTTGTAGCGCAGCCGCGGCGGAGGGAGCTGGATTTCCGGAGCAGCGCCGGATCTGTCGGCCGCATGGACTGCTGCTCCAGGTCCCTGATTTGAACTCTCGGTTGTCGAAATCACGAAGCCTCCTGTCCTGCATCACAAGAGCATCACGCTTCGGCGATGCTCCGCGGCTTTTATGGACCGATCAGACGACGATGAAAATCCAGAACATCCGACAGAGTCCGAGCGGTTCAGCTTGTGCAGGCATCTGCCGGCATCGTTTCGGCGCGCCAAAAGAGACCGCCTTCACGCTGCCTTGTCGCGAACCTGATAGTCCTTCACCGCCGCGAAGCGGATCGCTTTCCAGCGCTCGGCCTCGTAGTTGAGCGAAAAGCCATGCTGGGCGAGGAAGACCGGATCGTTGTCGAGGTCGCGGGCGATGTCGCCGCGATGCGCTTCGATGAACCGTTGCACCTCCGCTTTGTCGTCGGCCGAGATCCAGCGGCAGACCGAGAACCGCGACATCTCGAAATCGACCGGCAGCGTGTATTCGAAGTTCAGCCGTTCCTTCAGCACATCGAGCTGCAGGGCGCCGACGACGCCGACGATTGCGGGTGAACCGTCTTCCGGCGAGAACAGCTGCACGACGCCTTCCTCGGCCATCTGGTGCAGCGCTTCCTTGAGCTTCTTGGCCTTCATCGCGTCGCCGAGGCGGACGCGGCGCAGGATTTCCGGCGCGAAGTTCGGCACGCCCCGGAACAGTATCTCCTCACCTTCGGTGAGCGTGTCACCGATGCGCAGCGTGCCGTGGTTGGGAATGCCGACGACGTCGCCGGCGAAGGCCTCGTCGGCGGTGACGCGGGTGCGGGCGAAGAAGAACTGCGGCGCCGAAAGGCTCATCGGCTTGCCGGTGCGCACCAGCTTGGCCTTCATGCCGCGCTCCAGCTTGCCGGAGCAGACACGCACGAAAGCGATGCGGTCGCGGTGGTTGGGATCCATGTTGGCCTGGATCTTGAAGACGAAGGAGGTCATCTTCTCCTCGGTCGCCTCGACCTTGCGGCTGTCGGCCTCCTGCGCGCGCGGCGGCGGCCCGAAGGCGCCGAGCGCCTCGATCAGGTCGCGCACGCCGAAATTGCGCAGCGCCGAGCCGAAATAGACCGGCGTCAGATGGCCCTCGCGGAAGGCGTCGATATCGAGCGGGCGGCAGGCCTCGCGCGCCAGCTCCAGCTCCTCGATGAAGGCTTCCCGCTCATTGTCGGGCAGCAGCCCGGCGACGCGGTTGGAATCGGGACCGTGGACCGGCGTGCGCTCCTTCTCGTCGTCGCTCCTGCGCACGGCGTTCAGCGCAAGGTGGTAGGTGCCCGAAAAGGTCTTGCCGCGGCCGATCGGCCAGGTGACGGGGGCGGTGTCCAGCGCCAGCTTCTGCTCGATCTCGTCGAGGATCTCGAAGGGATCGCGGCTTTCGCGGTCCATCTTGTTGACGAAGGTGATGATCGGGATGTCGCGCAGCCGGCAGACCTCGAACAGCTTCAGCGTGCGCGGCTCGATGCCCTTGGCGGCGTCGATGACCATGACGGCCGAGTCGACCGCCGACAGCGTGCGGTAGGTGTCGTCGGCGAAGTCTTCGTGACCTGGCGTGTCAAGCAGGTTGAAGACGTTGTCGTCATACTCGAAGGTCATCACCGAGGTGACGACGGAAATGCCGCGCTCGCGCTCGATCTTCATCCAGTCGGACCGTGTCTGGATGCGGTCCTTCTTGGCCTTGACCTCGCCGGCAAGCTGGATCGCGCCACCGAACAGAAGCAGCTTTTCGGTGAGCGTGGTCTTGCCGGCGTCGGGGTGGGCGATGATCGCGAAGGTGCGACGGCGCGATACCGCGTTTTCGATGTCTTCTGCCAAGTCGTGGAATCCTGTCTGTGGCGCGGGCTTCTAGCAGTGCATTGCCAGCCTGTCGACAGTTTCGGGCGGATCGGTTCCGCACCGAGAAGCCGCCACCGGCTAGGAGCCGCAGTCCGTCAGATCCCAGTTTGATCGCTGTACTGCCTGCCGAAGCTGGTGGCTAACCGGATCTCCAGGCGGCTGATGCCGATATCGCGCAACAGGTAGTCCGGCAATTCGTCGAGCAGCGCCCGGTTCCTGCGGACGCGTACGATGCGAGCGACGGCATTGAGGCCGGCGCGACACTTTTCGTTGGCCGTGACGAAGAAGCGCCAGCCGATCGGCCTGTCGACCGCGAACTTCAGTTCGGTGAGGGATGACATTGGTCGTGGTTCCTTCTGTTTGAACGATGGAAGATCGGGAGGGCCATGCAATGACCCTCCCGTGAGATGCCGACATGAAATGCCGGGTGTCGGCTGCGTCAGGACTGGTCGTTGGCGCAGCTCACATAGGGGTTCCAGTCTGCGAACATGCCGGCCGGATTGTGCCGCCAGTGCCAGACATGGAGTTCGTAGTAGGGATCCACCGGGTGGACACCCACCGTCGTCTTGCGCTGGAGGGTGCGCCCGAGGAATTCGGGAACGCCCTTCTGCTTCCAGTCTTTCTCGAAGACGATGTATTCCATGCCGACGAGCTGCATGGAGCCATCCGGCTCCGGCTCGTAGGTCAGCACGTCCGGCTCGCCGAGCACCAGCCTGCCGTCGCCGGCACGGCCGGGGTTGATGAAGTGGACCCCCATCGTGCCGTGCTCGTCATGCGTCGTGCATTCGAAGAGCTGCTGGTAGCCCTCGGCCTTGGCGACCTCGATGTTGAAGTATTTGGCCGCCATTTCCCGCGAGCGGTTGAGCACCGCATCCGGCTTGTCATGGGCATCCGCGGTGCCGCAGGCGGACGCGGAGGCCCAGATGGCGCCGGACAACGCCGTGCCGAGGACGAGATTTGCGAAGAGTTTAACCACCCGTCCCTCCCCGTCAGGCGCTGGCGTGCGCCGTCGTCGGATCGAACAGGCGTTTCACCTGCGTGATCTTGGTGGCCGGGAAGCCGCTGATCTTGGCGTGGCGCTGGATGATCGCCTCGTCCTTGGCGAGATAGACGCAGAAGGTCTTGTCGTCGGTGACGAACGACTCCACCCACTGGATGTCCGGGCCGAGTTCGGCAAGCACGGCGTTCGAGGCCTTGGACGCATCGCGAAGCTGCTCGCGCTCGAAAGTGCCGACCTTGGGAATGTCCCGTTCGATGATGTACTTCTGCATTTTCGTAGTCTCCTCATCTTGGGTTCAAATGCCGGCGGGCGGCCGACCAGGTCGCTGCCGGTGACATGCCTGGGGTGGCTGAGCTAAAGTGCCTTTTGGCTCGCCAGGCAGGGGAAGAATGACAGGAGGGGCGGCCGACAGTCCTTACGCCGCGCTTATCTTCTCCTGATCCTTTGCCCATTGTCGTTGGAGGAATGCTGCCGATGGGGGTCTATTGCTTCGGCGACTTCGAGCTGAACGAGGAATCCCGCGCCCTTCGTCTCGCCGGCAAGGAGGTTGAGGCGCAGCCCCTGGTCTTCGATTTCCTCGCCGTTCTGTTGCGGAATCAGGACCGGGCCCTGAGCAAGGACGAATTGATCGAAACGCTGTGGCCGGGCGTCACGGTGACGGAGGCTTCGCTGCAGCGCGTGGCGAGCCTCGCCCGCAGCATCCTTCGCCAGGGCGGCATGGAAACGGCGCTGCGCAACCTGCCCCGGTTCGGCTACCGCATCTTCCTGGATTCGCCTGCCGTTTCGGAACGGCGGCCCAGCCCGCCCGACCCATCAAGCGCGCAGCCTCGCCCCGGGCCGCGAATCCTCGCCGCGCGAACGGCGGTCGCGGCCAGAAAATGGCACGAGGCCGCGGCTTCATTCGCCGAAGCCGATGCCTGCGACGAGCTGCTCACCGCCGATCTCGAGGAATGGGCGCTGGCGCTGGAATGCATGGGACGCCCGTCCGAGGCCATCGCGCCGCTGACACGGGCGGTGACGGCCTATGGCGTGGCCGGAGAGCGCCTGCGCGCGGCTACGCCGGCAATCGCGCTCGCACGGATCCACTTGGAGAGAGGAGAGCTCGCGGTCGCCAGCGGGTGGCACAAGCGCGCGGCCGCGTTGATCGGCACCGCCACCGACAGCCGCGAGCACGGGCTCTGGTGCTGGATGGGATCGCGCATCAGGGGCGCGGAAGCCGAGCCGGAGCAGGCGCTCGCCTTCGCCGAGCAGGCCTGCGTGGTCGGCAAGCACCTCGAGGATCCGGTGGTGGAGTCGCTCGGGCTGATCTATCGCGGCTTTTTCAAGCTTTGCCTCGGAGAAACCAAATCCGGTCTGGAAGATCAGGATTTCGCCGCCGCGCTCGGCCTGTCGAGCGACGTCGATCCGGTCGTCGGCGGCATCCTCTATTGCAACGTGCTTTGGGCCTGCCGGAATTTCGGCGACTGGGCGAGAGCCAACCAATGGACCCTGGGCTACGAAGACTGGTGCAGGGGACACGGGCTTGAGGACCTGTCTGGCTCGTGCCGGCTGCATCGGGCCGAGGTGCTCGGCGTGCTCGGCACGCTGAAGGAAGCGGAAGCGCTGGTGCGCGCTGCCCTCGACCAGCTTGCGCTCGATGCGCCGTGGGCGACCGGCGATGCGCTGCGCGTCCTCGGCGACATCCATCTTGCCGCCGGCGATTTCGCCGAGGCGGAAACGGCCTATCGAGCGTCCCATGCCGCGGGCTGGGATCCACAGCCGGGCCTGGCACTGCTGCAGCTCGAACTGGGACAGGCGGAAGCCGCCTTCGCCGCGCTCGAGCGGTCGCTGATCGGCGCGGCCTGGCCGACCCTGCAGCGCCGGGGGCTTGTTCTCGCCACGCTGGCAAAGGTCGCGGCACGGACGGATCGACCGGAGCGCGCCAGGGAGGCCATCACCGAATTGGAGACCCAGCCGCAGCGCTGGCCGATGGCGTCGATCCGGGCGCACACGGCGGAAGCCAAGGCCGAGCTTTTCACCCGGGAAGGCCGGCTGGCCGAGGCCGTTGGCGAGCTGCAAGCCGCATGCTCGCGCTGGAGCGAGATCGGTTCGGCAATCAATGCCGCCAACGCGCGGCTGTCGCTCGCGGCACTGCTCATTCACCTGGGCGATCGCATCGGCGCCGAACTGGAGCTCGGCACGGTGCTAACGGTCGCGAAGAAGGTCGACTCGCCACGGCTCATGCGGCGATATGAAGAGCTGAAGGGGCAGCTCGCCGGCGCGAAGAGAGAGGCACTGGGCTAGCGCATAGAGTTCCTTCCCGCTTGAGGTTGGATCGATGCGATGGCATGACGGGAAATCCCACGGAGCCCGGCATGAGCAGTGCGAAGGAAGTCATCGTCATCGGCGCCGGCATCATCGGCGCCTCGATCGCCTGGCATCTGGCGAAAGCCGGGGCGCGGGTGACGGTCGTCTCAGAAAGCGGTGCCGGCGGCGTAGCGACGCCGAATTCCTTCGCCTGGATCAACGCCAGCTGGGGCAATCCCGAGACCTATTTCCGGCTGCGCCGGCGCGCCATGGCCGAATGGACAAGGCTGGCAGACGACCTGCCCGGCCTGCCGCTCGCCTGGTGCGGCGGCCTGTGCTGGGACATGCCGACGGACGAGCAGGAGGCTTACGCGGCCGGGCATTCTTCCTGGGGCTACGGCATCGAGCGCGTCGGTCGTGATCAGGTGGCTCGTATCGAGCCCAATCTCGCCGAGCTTCCGGATCTTGCGCTTTACATCGCCGAGGAAGGCGTGGCCGAGCCGGTTGCCGCCACAAGCGCATTGCTGGCCGATGCCGAGCGGCGCGGGGCGCGCATCGTCACCGGAAAGACTGTCATCGCCCTGACGCGGTCCGGCGGCAAGGTCACGGGCGTGGAGATGTCCGGCGAGCGCCATGCCGCCGACGAGGTGGTGATCGCGGCCGGCACCGGCGCGCCGGCGATCGCCGAAACAGTCGGGGTCAAGCTGCCGATCGAAACACCGCCCGGCCTTATCGTCCATTCGCGTCCCTACACAAAAATGCTCAACGGGCTGGTGCTGGCCGACCGGCTGCACATGCGGCAAACGGCCGAGGGACGGATCATTGCCGGCTCGGATTTCGGCGGCGCCGATCCGGGCGAGGATGCGGATGCCACCGCGCACGAGCTGTTCGCTGCGACGAAGACGATGCTGCGCGGCGGCGAGGGGCTGGAGCTCGATTTCCACACGGTCGGCTACCGGCCGACCCCGGTCGACGGCTTCCCGATCATCGGCCGCGCCGAAGGGGCGGACGGGCTCTATGTCGCCGTCATGCATTCCGGCATCACGCTGGCGCCCGCGGTCGGCCTTTTTGCCGCCCGCGAAATCCTCGACGGCGAGCGTGATGCGCTGCTGGCGCCCTATGGGCTGAACCGCTTCGCTCAATAGCCAGGCGGCCGGCGAAAGCCGCCACTGAGCGGCGCCATCGCAGCGGCAATGCCGAGCAGCCGCGATTCCGACCAGCGCCTGCCGATCAGCTGCAAACCAATGGGCAGGCCCTCGCTGTCGTACCCGCTGGGTATCGCGACTGCCGGATGGCCGGAATAGTTGAACACCGCGCCGTAGGCCGGCAGCGTCCAATAGCTTTCGTGCTTGCCATTGACCTCGATCGCCGTTCCCGGCGCGCAATGCGGGAAGGCGGTGGTCATCGCGGCCGGGCAGAGCAATGCATCGCAGCTTTCGAAGAACCTGTCCCAGGCGAGAATCGAGCGGTCGCGCCGGGCGAGCGCCGCGAACCAGCGCGAGACAGGCGTCGGCTGGTCCGGCGGTTCCGGCTGCGCGGCCTCCAGCATCATGCCGATCAGCGCGCCGCCTTCGGCGAGATCGTCATGCAGGTCGAGCCTGGGCAGTTTTGCCTCCTCGACCGTGGTGCCGGCAGCTTGCAATTGCCTCGCCAGGCTCCCGGCGGCGGCCCTGATCCCGGCGGCGACCGGAAAGCCTGGGAAGACAGGCGCGACGGCAATGCGCAGCGATTTGAGGTCGAGCTTCGGCATCGCCTCGACCGGCACCGGGGCAAGGTCGGTGTCCATTCCGTCCGGGCCGGCGATGATCCTGTAGATCAGCGCCAGATCCTCGGCGCTGCGCGCCAGCGGTCCGAGGCATGACATCAGCCGCACGCTGCGCGCGGCACCGCCGGGATCGGGAAAGGCACCGGCCAGCGAAACGCGATGCTCGGTCGGTTTCAGCCCGTAGACGCCGCAGAAGGCGGCCGGCAGCCGGATCGAATCCTGGAGGTCGGTGCCGACCTCGAACGGAGTCATGCCGGCGGCAACCGCCGCCGCCGCGCCGCCGCTGGAGCCGCCAGCAGTGCGCGACCCATTCCAGGGGTTGCCGGTGCGGCCGAACAGCGGATTGTCCGATTGCCAGTCGCCCAGCATGGTCGCGACATTGGTCTTACCGATCAGCACGCCGCCGGCGGCCTTGAGCCGCACAACGACCGGGCTGTCCGCCTTCGCTACATAGTCGGCAAAGGGCGGGAAGCCGACCGTGGTCTTCATGCCCGCTGTTTCGTGCGTGTCCTTCAGCGTGAAGGGCACGCCGTGCAGCGGACCAAGCGCTTCGCCGCGCGCCAGCGCAACGTCCGCCTGCCTGGCACGCTCACGAGCCCCTTCCCTGTCGAGCGTGACGACCGCGTTGACCGCCCCGTTGAGCCTGTCGATCTGCGCCAGATGCGCATCCAGCGTCTCTAGCGCCGAGATTTTTCGTGTCGCGATCGCGGCGGCGAGGTCGATGGTCGAGGAAAAGGCTATGTCCATGGCGAATGCTCCGGCTTGGCCGCGCTCTTCCCTGAAATGGCGGACTGCGGCGTGGCTTCAAGCCAAGTTCAGCATCCGGGGATTGATTATGCTTGATCGGGATTGCTCCGCCGAAGTCGGCTGAGGGGGCGCGAAAGGAATGCGGGCTAAACCTGCTTCCTTGGGTCAGCCGACCAGCGCAAGCTTGGTCGCCGGCGCGAACGGCCGGATGCTCATGCCTTCGCGGGTCATGGTGACGAAACTCGACGGTGGGATCGCCTGCCAGTCGCCGCCTTCGCGGTCGAAGGGCTCGGAGACGATGCAACGGCCGCCATTGCGGAAGACGGAGGTATAGAGCGTCGGGGCATGATCGTCGGTGGCGTAGCGCACGGCGTGCAGCGCCTGGCCATCCGAGAAGGCGGCGGTGAGCTTCAGGGCCGGCTCGAGTCCAGCGCGGCGCGAGGCTTCCAGCACGCGACTGGTAGCGCGCGACGCCGCGCCTTGCGGGTCGTCGGACAGTCCTTCGTCGATCATGAGGAGGAAGAAGAGCTCGGAATCGGTGGTGCCCTCGCGCTGGTCGAAGACGGCGTCGGAGAGCGAATTCTCCAGCGCGCGGCGGATCTTCTCGAAGCCGCCGATCTGGCCGTTATGCATGAACGACCAGCGGCCGGAGATGAACGGATGGCAGTTCATGCGGCTGGTGGCGCCGCCGGTCGAGGCACGCACATGGGCGAGGAACAGGCCGGATTTGATCTGCCGGCACAGGCTCTTCAGATTGGGATCCGACCAGGCCGGCAGGATATCGCGATAAAGCCCGGGCTCAGGCCGGTCGCCGTACCAGGCAAGGCCGAAGCCGTCACCATTGGTCGGCGACTTCGCCTCCTGGGCACAATGACTCTGCGCGATCAGCGAGTGGCAGGGCGCCGTGACGATGTCTTCCAGGAAGACCGCTTCACCAAAATAGGCCGCCCACCGGCACATCGCCTTCCACCGTTGCTAGGCGCGGTCCATGAGAGCCTGAGGCTCCTTGACCGCGTGTGAGCCTCTGTTGTGCGTCCGCTCATAGAGTTCGCGAACGATCCGGCTGGCCGTAGTCTCGAACAAAAACGGCAAGAAAGCGTGAACAAACGCGGCGCCGGCGGCGAGCGACAGGCGGGAGCAGAACCACGCGGCGAAGGCCATGTGACTGAAATAGGTCTCGCCCACCTTGGCCGGGTGAGCGGTGAACAGCGTCGCAAACCGTGTCGTCATGGTGATCCCTCCTGCCGGGATGAGCCCCGATGCTGAGTATCATGCCAGCAGTCGAAGGTTCATCGGTCCCAAATTGTCCTTGCAGATGGCGACATTTTGGGACATTCATCCCAACATGAAATCGGAAATCGATGAAATCGATCGAAGATTGCTGGCGGAGCTGCAACGCGACGGCACGCTGTCGGTCGACCAGCTTTCGGAGCGGGTGGCGCTGTCGCGCAACGCCTGCTGGCGGCGGGTCAAGCGGCTGGAGGAGGATGGCGTCATCACCGGGCGCGTGGCGCTGGTCGACGCCGACAAGCTCGGGCTCGGCCTTTCGGTGTTTATCCTGGTCCGCACCTCCAACCACGATCCGGACTGGCTGGGGAAATTCCGCGCGGCGGTGACCGTTTTTCCCGAGATCACCGGCGTCTACCGCATGTCCGGCGACCTCGACTATGTGCTGAGAGCCCGCGTCGCCGACGTGAAGGCCTATGACCGGCTCTACCAGCGGCTGATCGCCAAGGTGGCGCTGTCGGACGTATCGGCCTCCTTCGTCATGGAGGAGATCAAGGAGACGACGGTCGTGCCGGTGGAACTGCGCTGAGGAGGAACTGCCTTCAAAGAAAGGCGTTGATAGCGTTGCGGCCGGGTTGACCTTTCCGGCACTCACGCCGATAGGAATGTGCTCATGCGCACAGCTGTCTATCCTTCCTCCGTCATCGGCCCCTCCGTCGGTTTCGTCAGGCTTCCGCATGGCGAAGGCCTGCCGCTGCCGGCCTATGAAAGCTCGGGTGCCGCCGGCATGGACCTGCGCGCAGCGGTGCCAGATGATCGGCCGTTGCTGATCCTGCCCGGAAAACGCGCGCTGGTGCCGACCGGGCTGATCCTGGAAATCCCGGAAGGCATGGAAGGTCAGGTCAGGCCACGTTCCGGCCTTGCCTTCAAGCACGGGCTGACCTGCCTCAACACGCCCGGCACCATCGACAGCGATTATCGCGGCGAGGTGAAGGTGCTGCTGGTCAACCTCGGCGACGAGGATTTCGCGGTGACGCGCGGCATGCGCATCGCCCAGATCGTCTTTGCCGCTGTGACGCAGGTGGCGATCGAGGAGCGCTCGCTCGCCGGCGGCACCGCGCGCGGCTCCGGCGGGTTCGGGTCGACCGGCACGGCGTGATGTCTGCACCAAAGCTGGTTATCTTCGACTGCGACGGGGTCCTGGTCGACACCGAGAACCTTGCCAACCGGCGCCTTGCCGAATGGCTGAGCGGCGCGGGCTTCGCCACCACCTTCGAATACTGCCGCAAGCATTTCTCAGGCCGCAGCATGGCCTCGGTGCAGAAAGAGATCGAAGCGGCGACCGACGTCAGGCTCGGCGCCGATTTCGTCGATCGGTGGAATGCCGGCCTGCCCGACCTATTCGCGCATGGCGTCGAGGCGATCCCGCATGTGCGTGAGTTCATCGAGAAGGTCCGCGGCGCCGGCATCGCCTACTGCGTCGCCTCCTCGGCGCGGGTGTCGAAGATGCACATCACGCTCGGCCAGACCGGGCTGCTGCCGCTGTTCGAGCACGCGATGTTTTCCTCGACAATGGTCGGGCGCGGCAAACCGTTTCCGGACCTGTTCCTTTACGCGGCAAAAACGATGGGCTTCGCGCCGGCCGACTGCATCGTCATCGAGGACAGTGTCGCCGGTACCCAGGCAGGCATCGCCGCCGGCATGCGCGTCTTCTCCTACCACGCCGACCCCTATTCCGACCCGCACGACCTGGAAGAAGCCGGCGGCATCCTGTTCGACGACATGCGCGAACTGGCCGGGTTGGTGCCGATCTCGTGAACCGGCCTTGAGGCCCGGCTGCGCGCTTCGAAACTCCGCGCTGGAGTGGTTCATCGGTTCATCGAAAAGCAGAGCCACTCCAACTTTTGTTTCGCCGCGATTCCGGGCGGAAAACCGCTTCACACTTTTCCTGAATTTGCTCTAGCGTACGCTCTCTCGAGGGGCGCCCGCACATATGATCTCCATTTTGTTTCGTTTCATTCTCGCTTGCCTGCTCTTGCCCTGGCTTTGGGCGACGGCAGACGCGCAGACCGCCAGCTTCCCGGAGATGAGCAGCGCCGTTCCTGGCCATCAGGACGTCACCTATCTCGACCTTGCCAACATGCTCATTCCGGTTCTCGCCGACACTTCGCCGATCAAGATCCGTCCCATCCTCGGTGACGATTACCACGAGGCGCCGCCTTCGACCGGCGACCTGTCGAGCGCCGCCGTGCTCGATATCAAAGCCGGCGGCAAGGAACGGCTGACGATGCTGTTCGACCTCGGACAAGCCTCCGATAGCGCCGAAGGCTTCGCGCTGCTGGCGCTCTATGATCTCGCCGGCAAGCCTAAACTGCTCGATGCGGTCAATGTCGCCACCGACCGGATCACCTTTTTCCGCGAACCGGCCAGGCTTGCGATCGGCGCCGGCGATGATGCCGTCGTCACCACGAGCACGCATTTCAATTCGAGCCAGGGCTATGTCAGCACGTTGCTGCTCATGGTCCGCAACGACCGCTTCAAGCTGGTCGACACAATCGACACGTTCGATGAAAACTACTGCGGCTACAAGCGGACGCAGGATCTTGCCTTCAAGACGCTCCCGGAGGGCCGCCTCTATGCGGCGATCAAGGCGACGGTCACCGACGCCACGGTGCCGGGCGAAGGCTGCGAGGACGAGCAGCCCAAGGCTTCGTCGCACAAGATCTCCGTGACCTACCGTTGGAGCAAGAAAGCGTCGCGCTACGTTCCGAACTCCAAGGCGTTCGAGCGCCTGTCAGCAGAGAACGCCAAACGCTTCTGAACCAACCGCATTCGTTTGCCCGGTTGAATTCGGCGCGATAGACTCCGCCTCAAAAGTCCACACATGAGGGAAGCATCCATGGACAAGGGCAAGATCTTTCGCGACCTTCACGCTTCGACCTTCGTCATGCCCAACCCCTGGGACATCGGCACGACGAAGCTTCTCGCCTCCTTCGGATTCAAGGCGCTGGCGACGACCAGCGCCGGCTTTGCCTTTTCGCGCGGCCTGCCGGACGGCGCGGTGACGTTCGACGCGATGATCCATCATTGCCGCGAGGTGACGGCGGCGACCGCTCTGCCGGTCTCGGCCGACCTCGAGCGCGGCAAGGGCGACAGCCCCGAACAGGCGGCAGAGACCATTTTCGCGGCCGAGGCGGCAGGCCTGGCCGGCTGCTCGATCGAGGACCACACCGGCGATCCGGATAAGCCGATCTACGAGTTTTCGCACGCCGTCGAACGCGTCGCCGCCGCAGTCGAGGCGGCGCGGGCGCTGAAGCATGATTTCGTCTTCACCGCGCGGGCCGAGAATTTCCTCTGGGGCAAGTCCGACCTGGACGACACGATCAAGCGGCTGCAGGCCTTCGAGCAGGCCGGAGCCGACGTGCTCTACGCGCCGGGCTTGAGCGACGTCGAGACGGTGCGAATCGTCTGCTCGTCGGTGCAGAAGCCGGTCAACGTCATGGCGCGGCCGGGCTTCACCGTCGCCGACCTCGCCCAAGCCGGCGGCAAGCGCATCTCGCTCGGGCCGTGGCTCACCAATTTCGCCTTCGGCATGCTGGAGACTGCGGCGCGCGAGATCCAGCAGGACGGCACGTTCGGCTTCACCCGCGCCGCAATGCCGTTCGGCAAGCTGCAAGCCCTGTTCGGCAAGCCCGGCGAATGACGACAGGATAAGTTACGGCTTTTCCCGCACTGATACCGCCTTGTGCAGATGCACCATCATGGCGGCGGCAAAGAGCGGCGTCAAAAGGTTGAGGACCGGCACGGCAAGGACGGCGGCGATGACCAGGCCGGCCAGGAACACCGTGCCGGCATGTTTCCTGCGCAGCGCCTTGGCCTCTGCCTCCGGGCGGAAGCGCATGGCGGCGAATTCGAAGAACTCGCGCCCGAGCAGATAGCCGTTGACGATGAAGAAGGCGGCGATGTTGACGCCCGGCACCAGGAGCAGCAGCAAGGCGACGATGTTGCCGAGGACAACGACGCCGAAGAATTTCATCGCCAGCACGAGCGAGTGCAACGCCGGCACCGGACGGCCGGGCGGATCGTCCGGATAGTCGGTGCGCTCCACCACTTCGGCGACGTCATCGAGGAACAGACCAGCAATGATCGCCGTCACCGGCGCTATGAGCAGCGCCATGCCCATCGCCAGGATGATGCCGGCGACGATGGCGCCCAGCCATCCAGCCCAGGACGGTAGGCCGGGAAGAAGCGAATGCAGCCATGGCCAGGCCAGCCATTCGAGCAGGCTCTCGATGCCGAACCACAGCGCCACCAGGGCCAATAGGGTCAGCCCAATCGTCTTGAGGAAGACGGAGCGGAATTCGGGCGAGAACAGCCGGCTGGCGGCGGCGCGGGCGGCGTCGAGGATCACGGTGTCTCCAACCCCTCATGGACAAGGACGCTTCCGAGATAGGCAGCCTTGTCGAGCAGCGCAACTATTGCGCAAGTTTCGCCTGCCGGGCGGGGATGGTCATCGCCGCGACGCCGACGACGACAAAGGCCATGCCGAGCCAGGCCGTCGGACCGAGGCTCTCGCCGAGGAAGACGGCGCCGATGCCGACGCCGATCGGCACGCGCAGGTAGGCCTGCGAGGTGGTGCCGACCGAGCCCAGCGTGTGGATGAGGCGGAAGAAGATCGTGAAGGCGAGCGCGGTGGAAAAGACCGAAAGCCCGATCAGGGCGAGGATCGACGCCGTCGATGGCGAAAGCGTCCAGGGCCGGTCGAAGACGAGGCTCAAGGGGATCAGGATCGCGGCGCCGCAGATCATCGAGCCGGCCGCCGGCAGCATCGGGTCGAGGCCCCTGAAGTTGCGTCCGAAAATGGCGGCGCCGGCGTAGCTGACGGTGGCGGCAACGACGGCAAGCTGCGCCCAGAGCTGATGGCCAAGGCCGCCGAGCGCCTCGGTGCCGACGATGAGGCAGATGCCGGCGATCCCGGCGCCGACGCCAACCAGCTTGCGCAGCGTCACCGGCTCGTGGCGGGTAATCAGCGCGGTCAGCAGGAAGGTGAAGATCGGCGAGGTGGCGTTGAGGATGGTGGCGAGGCCGGCATCGATGGAGCGCTCTGCGGCGGCGATCAGCGTGAAGGGCACGACGCTGTTCAGACAGGCCTGGAAGGCGAAGCGGCGCCAGGTTGCGGCGTCCCTCGGCATGGCGAGGCCGCGCCAGCGGATGATGGCCAGCAGGATGGCGCCGGCGATCAAGGTGCGGGCGGCGATGAAGGTCACCGGCGGGATCGTCTCGACGCCGACCTTGATAAAGGTATAGGACGCACCCCACAGCACCGCCAGCACGGCAAGCAGCGCCAGTTCGGTTGTCATGTCGGTCTTTGCGGGCATTGCCGGTTCGCGCTCTTCAGAAACTTCGATCGGATCGCTTCTAGCCGACGATTGAACGGAGATGTTTCGATCCGGAAGCAACCATAGCCGCCATCGTCGCGGCCGATATGGTCCAGTTCGATGCGATGGCTGCAGCAGCCGACGAACAATCGCGGCCATTGGCCGGCGCCGCGGAGCCCGATACCGATTTTCGGGGTAGGCAAAAGGCCGGCAACTCGCTAGACCCGCGCCCGGCCGGCGTGGCAGAAAGCCGGCAAGTTTCGAGGCGGAGAGATTGATGCCGGATTATGACGTGCTTTGCATCGGCAATGCCATTGTCGATATCATCGCCCAGTGCGACGACGCTTTCCTCGAGACCAACGGCATCATCAAGGGCGCGATGAACCTGATCGACACCAGGCGCGCCGAACTGCTCTACAGCCGCATGGGCCCGGCGATCGAAGCCTCCGGCGGCAGCGCCGGCAACACGGCGGCGGGCGTTGCAAGCTTCGGCGGCCGCGCCGCCTTCTTCGGCAAGGTCTCCAACGACCCGCTCGGCGAAATCTACACCCACGACATCCAGGCCCAGGGCGTCGCCTTCGACACCAAGCCGCTAAAGGGCCAGCCGCCGACGGCGCGATCGATGATCTTCGTCACGCCGGACGGCGAGCGTTCGATGAACACCTATCTCGGCGCCTGCGTCGAGCTCGGGCCGGAAGATGTCGAGGCTGACAAGGCATCGGGCGCCGCGGTCACCTATTTCGAGGGCTATCTGTGGGATCCGCCGCGCGCCAAGGAAGCGATCCGGCAAACGGCAAGGCTGGCGCACGAAGCCGGGCGCGAAGTGTCGATGACATTGTCGGATTCCTTCTGCGTCGACCGCTACCGCGACGAGTTCCTCGACCTGATGCGCTCGGGCACCGTCGACATCGTCTTCGCCAACAGCCACGAGATCAAATCGCTCTACCAGACCTCATCCTTCGAGGACGCGCTGGAAGCGATCCGCAAGGATTGCAAGATCGCCGCCGTCACCCGCTCCGAAAAGGGCTCGGTCATCGTGCGTGGCGACGAGACCGTCACCATCAACGCGACGACGATCCGCGAACTGGTCGACACGACCGGCGCCGGCGACCTCTATGCCGCCGGCTTTCTCTACGGTTACACTGCGGGACGCAGCCTGAAGGATTGCGGCAACCTCGGCTCGCTGGCGGCCGGGCTGGTGATCCAGCAGGTCGGGCCGCGCCCGCGGCAGAATTTGCGCAGCGCGGCCCAGCTGGCGGGGTTGCTGTAGGAGCAGGGCGTATCAGGACCGCCTTGCCGGGCCTCCTGCCACGGCCTCCCCGGCGTTCGCGTGTTTTGATCTTGCCAGCGGCGCGATGAATTTCGCTTTCGGCGAAACCGACCGCTCGCCTGTCGTGCGCCTGTCATAGAGCGCACTTACACGCAATTTGAGGCGTCTCGCGACTGACATTTCGGGACGCGCTCAATCGGTTGGGGTGTTAGATGGAAGACAGCAACCTGTCAGGTCGCTGTGTTTGTCGTTGTTGCCATTTCCGCTTCCTGCTGTAGCCATTTCAATCGGCCGCAGCTGGGGAGGAGCGCGCGTGGCCCACAAGACAGATACATGACCAGATTTCAAAATCCGACGGATGGGATATCGCAGGATGCCCTGGCGGGCCTCGTGGCCGAGGCGGTGCAACAGGCGCTGATCCAGCATGGCGTCGTTCTTGACGCAAAGACCCTGAGTTCAACCAGCGCCTTTGCCGGCAATGTTGCCGCAAGCCTGCCTTTCCTTCCGCAGGCACAGAGGCTCGCGATTGGCTCTTTCAAGGGCGAATGGAGCGCCCTGGCTTCGGAGTTGGTCCACGCTATGGCGGCCGCACAGCGCGACGCGGCGAATACCTCGGATGACAGCGCTGCTTTGGCATCGGCAATCGTCGACCGGAAATCCGCTTCCGTCGACCCGCGCGAGCGAACCAACGATCTACAATCGGTGCTGATCGAGGATTGGGCAGGCGAAGTCGCAGGGTCGACCTATCTGGAAGAGAATTTCCGCATTGCGCGCTCGACTCTGCATCGCTGGCAAAGGCGAAACGAGGTCATTGCCCTGCGCAAGGGCGGCCGCAAGCATGTCTTCCCGCTCGCCCAGTTCGTCGACGGCAGGCCGGCCGCGGGGATCAGCGAGGTGCTGGCGGTGATCGCCAATCCGAGACTGGCCTGGTTCTGGCTGACCCGCCCTTCGCCCGATCTCGATGGTCGTACTCCCCTTGAAATGCTCAAGCACGACAGAGTGCGCGAAGTCATGCTGGCCGCACGCGACTTTTCGTCGGCCAGCAGGCCCAGCGGCCCGCAAGCTTGATTTTTTTCTTTAAATCAATCGGCTGAGCAACAATAGCCGCCTCTTGAATTGGTCGGCTAATGGTATTTCATGGAATAGTCATAGTTGGATTTATCTCAGGTTGCGCCAATTTAGAGGCACGTTTCGTTTGTACAACTTGTGCCGTTTGTGCCGAATTCGACAATTTATTCGTGGTATTTACGCAACAATACTTTTCGAAGATTCCAAAAGCCGCTTTTACGACACAATCTCTGTTGAAGCGCGCTGAGGCATGGGCCATGTGGAGAGCGAAGAAGCGTCGCGATGCGCGTCTTTTTCAACCGTGGGGACGGGGGCGGCATCGCTGCCCTTCAAGAGATCAAACCCGTTTAACTTTTGACTGGAGATTCAGAAAATGAACATCAAGAGCCTTCTTCTCGGCTCAGCTGCGGCCCTGATCGCAGTTTCCGGCGCGCGCGCCGCCGACGCGGTCGTCGTCGCCGAGCCGGAACCGGCCGAATACGTCAAGATCTGCGACGTCTACGGCGCCGGCTACTTCTACATCCCCGGCACCGAAACCTGTCTGCGCATCGGCGGCTATGTCCGCTATGACATCGGCGCTGGCGATGTCGGTTCGTTCGATGGTGCGCTCGCTACGGACCGCCAGGACGGCGATGTCCAGGACACCTGGAAGAAGAATGCCCGCTTCACCTTCAAGACCTGGACCGGCCAGGAAACCGAACTCGGCACCTTGAAGACCTACACCGAAATGCGCTTCAACTTCGGCAACTCCGCAACCAGCAATTCAGCTGGCGACAAGGGCGTCTCGGTGAAATTTGCCTGGATCCAGCTCGGTGGTCTCCGTGTCGGTAAGGACGAATCGGCATTCGATTCGTTCATCGGCTACGCCGGCGCCGTCATCCAGGACACCCTGGTTCCCTACGGCGATTTCGACACCAACGTCGTTCAGTACTACTTCGACGCCGGCAACGGCTTCTCGGCGGTGGTCTCGCTCGAAGAAGGCTCTGGCGCGGTTGGCACGATCGACAGCTATGTTCCGCATGTCGTCGGCGGCGTGAAGTACACGCAGGGCTGGGGCGCCATCACCGGCGTCGTTGCTTACGACAGCAACTACGAAGAAGTGGCCGGCAAGGTGCGCCTGGACGTCAAGCCGATGGACAACCTGTCGCTGTTCATCATGGGCGGCTACGGCACCGACGACAATCTCAACGACGACGCCGGCAACTTCATCGACGCACACGGTCGCGGCTTCTACAAGCAGTGGAGCGGCAACTGGGCAATCTGGGGCGGTGGTACCTATACCATCAACGAGAAGACCTCGTTCAACGCCCAGCTCTCCTATGACGAAGGCAAGAACTTCGGCGTCGCGGCGAACATTGCCTATGAAATCGTCAAGGGTCTCAAGATCACGGCCGAAGTCGACTATCTGCATGTCGGCGAAGACACCGTCACCAACTGGACCAAAGCCGACAAGGAAAACAGCATCGGCGGCATCCTCCGCTTCCAGCGCTCGTTCTGATCGGTCCTACAATCTCGAAAGAAGGGCCCGCGGCTATGCGCCGCGGGCCTTTTCGTTTCAACTCAACCCGACCTGCCGCAGGGCCGAATAGACCCGCTGGCGCAGATCGTGCGGCTCCTGGCCGACGACCGAGTCGAACGAGGCGACCGTCAGCCCCTGGTCCATGCGCCTGGCCTCAGTGACGACGGCCTTGGCTTCCTCCGGGCGCCCGAGCGCGACGAGGGCGACGGCGAGGGCCAATCTAGACAAGGTCTCGCGCGCATTGAGCGCCGTGGCGGGCGGTGGCCTCGGCGGCGGCAAAATCGTCCAGCCAATAGTGGCAGGATCCTATCCGTGCTGTTCGATGGACGCGGGCCGTCGAAGCTATGCGATGCGACGCTGGCGGCGCGACGGCTGGCCGGCCTCGGATTGCTGCAGCACCAACTGGTCGGAGGTGACCAGCCGGCCACGGCCTTCCTTCTTGCCGACATACATCAGCCGATCGGCGAGCGCGACAAGCGCGTCGGGATCGGCCGCTTCCGTCGGATAGATCGCAACGCCGACGGTGCAGCCGACCTGGATGTCGCCGCTCGGGGCGGGAACCTTGATGCGCAGCCTTTCCAGCACGCGCTCCGCGACGCGCACCGCCTTCTCCCTGGCCTGGTCCGGCTTGCCCGCAAACAGGAAGGCAAACTCGTCGCCGCCGAGACGCGCGACGAAATCGGCGCTGCGCAGGATCGCGCGAAGCTTGTCCGAGACGCGCTGCAGCAGCGCATCGCCGGCCTCGTGGCCAAGCGTGTCGTTGACCTCCTTGAAGCGGTCGAGGTCGATGAACAGCAGACCTGCCGCGTCGCCGGTGGCGGCGCAGCGGCCGATCACCGATTTGAGCTCGTTGTGGAAGGCACGCCGGTTGGGCAGATCGGTCAAGAGATCATGGTTGGCCGAATGGTCGCTCTGCTGCTTGGCCAGCTCGATCTCACGCTTTTGCGCCGACAGTTCCTCGTTGGCAGCCTTGAGGTCGAGCAGCAGCTGGGCGTTGAGGTCCTCGACGACCTTGCGGTCGCTGATGTCGACGACGAAACCTTCCAGGAATTCGAGCCCGCCGGCCTCGTCCCAGACGCCGCCGCCGATCTCGCGGACCCAGAGCGGCTCGCCAACCCGCGGTACGATGCGGTAGTCGACATTCCAGTTGCAGCGCGCCTCGAGCGCGGTGTCCACGGCGGCATAGACGGCGGCGAGGTCATCCGGGTGGATGGCCGAGACGTAGTCGCGCACCGCATTATGGATGAAATCGCTCGGCCGATAGCCGCTGACGGTGAAGATACCGTCGCTGATGTAGAGCATCGTGTAGGACTGGTCGTTGCGGCAGCGGTAGAGATAGCCGTCCATGCGACCGGTGATGCTGAGCAGCGCGTCCAGCCGCTCGTCGTGGTGGACCCCCTGGCCGACCACGGATGCAGAAACCCCGTCATGCTTCATGGCCGCACCCCCAAGTTAGCGGTCTGAGCGCGCCGTAGATGCCGGTACGGCAAGTCGGCAAGAGGGGTTCTATATCAGCTGAATATTATCAATCTGTTATGGCCTGGACGCCGACCGGGCGCGCGTCCGCCTTTAATTCCCCGCCGTGTAGGCGGCGATCGCCGCCATGTTGACGATGTCCGAATCCTTGGCGTTCAGCGAGACGATCTGCACCGGCTTGTTGAGGCCGACCAACAGCGGGCCGATGACGGTCGAGCCGCCGAGCTCCTGCAGCATCTTGGTCGAGATCGAGGCCGAGTGGAACGCCGGCATGATCAGCACGTTGGCCGGGCCGGTCAGCCGGATGAAGGGATACTGCGCCATGGCGCGGGCATTCAGCGCCACGTCGGCCGCCATCTCGCCGTCATATTCGAAATCGACGCGGCGCTTGTCGAGGATGCGCACCGCCTCCTGGACGCGCTCGGAGCGCTCGCCCTGCGGGTGGCCGAAGGTCGAATAGGCAAGCATGGCGAGCCTCGGCTCATAGCCCATGCGGCGGGCGAAGCCGGCCGCCTCCTCGGCGATGTCGGCGATCTGCTCGGCGTTGGGCATATCGTGCACGGCGGTGTCGGCGACGACGACCGTACGGCCCCTGGCCAGCACGATCGAGACGCCGATGACGCGGTGGCCGGGCTTGGCGTCGATGACGCGGCGGATGTCGTCGAGCGCGGTGGAATAGTTGCGGGTGACGCCGGTGACGATGCCGTCGGCATCGCCCAGCGCCACCATGCAGGCGGCGAAATGGTTGCGGTCGTTGTTGATCAGCCGTTGGCAGTCGCGGAACAGAAAACCCTTCCGCTGCATGCGCTCGTAGAGATAGTCGGTGTAGATGCCGTTGCGGCGCGACAGCCTGGCATTGATGATCTCGATGCCCTGCTTGTTGAGCTCGATGCCGGCGTGCTTGGCGTTCTCCTTGATGACGTCGTCGCGGCCAAGCAGGATGGCGGTGCCGAGATTCTGGTTCACATAGGAGACGGCGGCGCGCATCACCTGCTCCTCCTCGCCCTCGGCGAAGACGATGCGCTTGGGCTGGCGGCGCACGCGGTCGTAGATGCGCTGCAGCGTGGAGGCGATCGGATCGCGGCGGGCGGAAAGTTCCTGCGCGTAGCGGCCGAGGTCGAGGATCGGCTTGCGGGCGACGCCGGATTCCATCGCGGCCTTGGCCACGGCGAGCGGGATGGCGGCGATCAGGCGCGGGTCGAACGGCACCGGGATGATGTAGTTGGGGCCGAATTTCGGCCGGTTGCCCTGATAGGCGGCGGCGACATCGTCGGGCACGTCCTTGCGCGCCAGCTCGGCCAGCGCGCGCGCCGCGGCGATCTTCATCTCGTCGTTGATGGTGGTGGCCCGGACATCCAGCGCGCCGCGGAAGATGTAGGGGAAGCCCAGCACATTGTTGACCTGGTTCGGATAATCCGAGCGGCCTGTCGCCATGATGGCGTCGGTGCGGATCTCGGCCACTTCCTCAGGCGTGATCTCGGGGTCCGGATTGGCCATGGCGAAGATGATCGGGTTCTTGGCCATCGACTGCACCATTTTGGTGGTCAGCGCGCCCTTGGCCGAGAGGCCGAGGAATACATCAGCGCCGTCGAGCGCCTCGGCCAGCGAACGCGCCTCTGTCTTGACGGCATGCGCCGACTTCCATTGGTTCATACCTTCGGTGCGGCCTTGGAAGACGACACCCTTGGTGTCGCACAGGATGATGTTCTCCGGAGAAAAGCCCATCGCCTTCATCAGTTCGATGCAGGCGATGCCGGCGGCGCCGGCGCCGTTGCAGACCATCTTCGTGGTCTTCATGTCGCGGCCGGTGATCTCGAGCGCGTTGATCAGGCCGGCGGCGGAGATGATGGCGGTGCCGTGCTGGTCGTCGTGGAAGACGGGGATGTCCATCAATTCGCGCAGCCGCTGCTCGATGATGAAGCATTCCGGCGCCTTGATGTCTTCCAGATTGATGCCGCCGAAGGACGGGCCGAGGAAGCGCACGCAGTTGATGAACTCGTCGGCATCCTCGGTGTCGACCTCGAGGTCGATGGAATCGACGTCGGCGAAGCGCTTGAACAGCACCGCCTTGCCTTCCATCACCGGCTTGGAGGCGAGCGCGCCGAGGTTGCCGAGGCCGAGGATGGCGGTGCCGTTGGAGATGACGGCGACCATGTTGCCGCGCGTCGTGTAGTCGAAGGCACGGCTCGGATCCTCGGCGATGGCGCGGACGGGAACGGCGACACCCGGCGAATAGGCGAGGCTGAGGTCGCGCTGCGTCGCCATCGGCTTGGTGGCGACGATCTCCAGCTTGCCCGGCCGTCCCATGGCGTGGAATTCGAGCGCCTCCTGCGCGCTGACGGAGGGGCCACTGCTTTCGGTTTTCCTGGCCATGATGCTCTTGATTTCCTCACCGGTGCGGCACCCTTGAGATGGACGCCATGTTTTTTTGTGAGCTTCCGGCTTAAGGCCACACGCCGCCGCTGTAAACCGCCAAGCGTCGGGCAAACGCTGTTCCTGCGCCGGGCGGAGCGACTTCGATCAGGCGCCTTCGGGCAAGGGTGCGAGCGCTGCCAGCTCGCGCGCATGCTGGCTGGCCGGCGCCCATCGCCGCAGCGAGGTGGTGCCCGGAAACGGCCAATGCGAGAGCGGCGGCTCCTTGCTGCCCATGCGCCTGTAGAGCTCCGACAGGAAATCGATGAGCTCCAGCCGCTGCGCCCGCACCTTCGCCAGCGTGCGGTTGCGGATCTCCTCGCGCGGGATGGCGCGGTCGCGCAGCGTCTCGACGGCGCGGCGGATCGCTGCCGGATCCGGCTCGGCCATCAGGCAATAGTCCGGGTCGAAATAGACGTCGCGACCGCCGAGGTTGGGCGTGCTGACGACCGGCAGCCCGGCCATCAGATATTCCATGCTGGCGCACATGGCTCCTTCGCTCGCCGACAGGCAGAGCCCGACCGCGGCCTGGTTGTAGACGCGATTGACCTCTTGCGGCGACAGCCTTCCGGTCATGCCGTCGGCAATCGGATTGGCGATCCGGTGAAGCGGCGACTGCGCCTGCAGGCGGCGGATGAAGGCGCGCGCGCCGGCGGGCGGCAATTCGCCGATCGAAACGGCGATATGGACCAGCCTTTCGATGTCGAATGCAAGGTAATGCCGCTTGGTGTGCGAGATGCGGCCGTTGTAGACGGCGTCGAATTCGACGGGAACGTCCGGCAGCGGCCGAAACACGTCCTCCGACACCATCAGATTGTGATTGGAGAAGATCGCGGTGCCGCCAACACCGGTGATCAGGCGACGTTCTTCCTCGGTATTGCAGAGGAAGATGATTTCGTGCTGCGGAAAGCGCGCGCCGTACCACGCGAGGTCCTTGCCCAGCTGTTCGATGACGGCCGGCCGCCTTTCCAGGGTCCAGCTCGGCATAAGAAGGAATGCGGCCCGCCGCGAAGCCAGGCGCCGGCCGAGGACGGCGACGGAACAGAGCGGACGTGGCCCGCCAATTGGCGTGTAAAGGACCAGCGGATCGCGATTGACCACATAGAGGGCAACCTTGATCCCGCCGTCGAGACCGGAGAGAGGGCCCTTGACCGGAAGCAGGAAAGGAGCCCGCTTCTGCGTTGAGAGCCTGAGCTTGCCCGCCGTCCGGTTGGCGCGTCGCGCGGCCTTGAGCCACAGGCGCTCGAATGGCGAGCTGATCGGCCCGACCATCTCCTCGAATGTCTCGTGCCCGTCCTTGTCCAAGCCCACAATCCGCCACTGACCTCGGACGATCTTTATGTCGTCCCCTGGCCGGAGGCAACATGATGGCCGGCGGTCCAAAGGCGCCGATTGCGGACAGTCGTCCCCCGTTTTTCAAGCCGCCGGCATTAAACCACGCCAGCGCTTCTGCTAGCGTGCCGGCATGGATATGCGCACCCCGACCGAACTCAACGCCCCCGAGGCGACCACGCCGATGGCTTTTGGCGGCGGCGTCACGCCGATGATGGAGCAGTATATCGAGATCAAGGCGGCGAACCCGGATTCACTCCTGTTCTACCGCATGGGCGATTTCTACGAGCTGTTCTTCGACGACGCCGAGAAGGCAAGCCGGGCGCTCGGCATCGTGCTGACGCGGCGCGGCAAGCACCAGGGCCATGACATCCCGATGTGCGGCGTGCCGGTGCATGCGGCGGACGACTATCTGCAGAAGCTGATCGCGCAAGGTTTTCGCGTTGCCGTCTGCGAGCAGATCGAGGATCCGGCGGAGGCCAAGAAGCGCGGCGCCAAATCGGTGGTGCGGCGCGACGTGGTGCGGCTGGTGACGCCCGGCACCATCACCGAGGACAAATTGCTGGCGCCGTCGGAATCGAGCTTTCTGATGGCGCTCGGACGCGTGAAGGGCGGCAGCAGCGATCATGCCTTCGCGCTGGCCTGGATCGAAATCTCGACCGGCGTCTTCCGCGTCGCCGAGACCAGCGCCGATCGGCTGCTGGCCGACATATTCCGTGTCGACCCGCGCGAGCTGATCGTCGCCGAGCCGGTGTTCCACGATGCGGAGCTGAAGCCGCTGTTCGACGTGCTCGGCCGAGTCGCCAACCCGCAGCCGCCCTCGCTGTTCGATTCGGCCTCGGCGGCGGGCAGGATCGCGCGCTTCTTCGAGGTGGCGACGCCGGACAGTTTCGGCACGTTTTCGCGCGCCGAGCTGTCGGCGATCTCCGGCGCGATCGCCTATGTCGAGAAGACGCAGAAGGCCGAACGGCCGCCACTGTCGCGGCCGGAGCGCGAGGAGAGCGGCTCGACGCTGTTCATCGATCCGGCGACACGCGCCAATCTGGAGCTGTTGCGCACGCTGTCGGGCAGCCGCGACGGCTCGCTGTTCAAGGCGATCGACCGCACGGTGACCGGCGGTGGTGCGAGGCTGCTCGCCGACCGGCTGATGGCGCCGCTGACCGATGCGGCGGCGATCGGCGCAAGGCTCGATTCGGTGTCGTTCTTCCGCGCTGAAACCCGGCTCTGCCAGGCGGCGCGGACGAGCCTGAAGAGCGTCGCCGACATGCCGCGCGCGCTGTCCAGGCTGGCGCTCAACCGTGGCGGCCCACGCGATCTCGGCGCGCTGCGCGCCGGCTTCGAGGCGGCGGACGCGATCGCGCAGCTGTTCGCGGCGACCGGCCTGCCTGAGGAACTTGCGGCGGCGCTGGCTTCGATCAAGGCCTTGCCGCGCGATCTGCGCGAGCATCTCGGCCAGGCGCTGGACGAGGAATTGCCACTGCTCAAGCGCGACGGCGGTTTCGTGCGCGGCGGCTACCACGCCGAGCTCGACGAAATGCGGGCGCTGCGCGACGAGTCGCGCAAGGTGATCGCCGGACTGGAGCGCTCGCTGATCGAGGAGACCGGCATCCGCTCGCTGAAGATCCGGCACAACAATGTGCTCGGCTATTACATCGAGGTCACCGCCAACCATCATGCGGCGATGACCGGCAGCGACGAGAGCAAGGCCCGTTTCATCCACCGGCAGACCATGGCCAATGCCATGCGCTTCACCACGACGGAGCTCGCCGAGCTGGAATCGAAGATCGCCAATGCCGCCGACCGGACGTTGAGCATCGAGCTCGCCACCTTCGACCGGCTGACGGCGGAAGTCGTTGCCGAGGCGAACGGCATCCGCGCCGGTGCCGATGCGCTTGCCGTGCTCGACGTGTCGGCCGCCCTTGCGCTACTCTCGGAAAGCGAGGCCTGGTGCCGGCCCGAGGTGGATTCCAGCCTCGCCTTCGAGATCGAAGGCGGCCGCCATCCGGTGGTCGAGCAGGCGCTACGCCGCACGGGCGAAGGCCCGTTCGTCGCCAACGACTGCAATCTTTCGCCGGAAGGCGGCGCCAAGGCCGGCGCCATCTGGCTTTTGACCGGTCCCAACATGGGCGGCAAGTCGACCTTCCTGCGGCAGAACGCGCTGATCGCCATCCTCGCCCAGACCGGCTCCTTCGTGCCGGCCGAGAGCGCCCATATCGGCGTCGTCGACCGGCTGTTCTCGCGCGTCGGCGCGTCCGACGATCTGGCGCGCGGCCGCTCGACATTCATGGTCGAGATGGTCGAGACGGCGGCGATCCTCAACCAGGCGGGCGAGCGGGCGCTGGTCATCCTCGACGAGATCGGCCGCGGCACGGCGACCTTCGACGGCCTGTCGATCGCCTGGGCGGCGGTGGAATATCTGCACGAGAAGAACCGCTGCCGGGCGATCTTCGCCACCCATTTCCACGAGATGACGGCGCTGGCCGGCAAGCTTCCACGCCTCTCCAACGTGACGATGCGGGTCAAGGAATGGGAAGGCGAAGTGGTGTTCCTGCACGAGGTCGGCAAAGGTGCTGCCGACCGTTCCTACGGCGTGCAGGTGGCGCGGCTCGCCGGCCTGCCGGAGGCCGTGGTGGCGCGGGCGAAAGAGGTGCTGCACCAGCTCGAAGAGGGCGAGGTTTCCGGCAAGACCAACCGCCTTGTCGACGACCTGCCGCTGTTTTCGGTGGCGGTGAAACGCGAAGCGCAAAAGCCGGTGAAGAGCGATGCGCTTAGCGAAGCGCTCGGCGGCATCAATCCCGACGAGATGACGCCGCGCGAAGCGCTGGAGGCGCTGTACCGTCTGAAGGGGATGGCGGGGAAGCCATAGCTTCTGTCTGCATCATCCGCCTCGCCATTGACTCATTGTACCATTCGGTACAATGTCGGTTGCCGATGATCGGAACCGATAGGAGATTTTCATGAGCCGTCCGCCATTGCCGCCATTCACGGCCGAGACCGCAGCGCAAAAGGCACGGCTTGCCGAGGACGCCTGGAACAGCCGCGACCCCGAACGGGTTTCGCTCGCCTATACGGAGGACAGCATCTGGCGGAACCGGGCCGAATTCATCTCTGGCCGCGGCGAGATCGTCGGCTTCCTCAGGCGCAAATGGGCGCGCGAGCTCGATTACCGCCTGATCAAGGAGGTGTGGACCTGGAACGACAACCGCATTGCCGTGCGCTTCGCCTATGAATGGCGCGACGACAGCGGCCACTGGTTCCGCTCCTACGGCAACGAGAACTGGGAATTCGACGACGCCGGGCTGATGCGCCGGCGCGTGGCGAGCATCAACGACCTGCCGATTACCGAAAGCGACCGGAAATATCATTGGCCGCTGGGCAGGCGGCCGGACGACCATCCCGGACTTTCGGACCTCGGGCTCTAGCAAAGCATGCGACGCATCGCGCCCGACCGAGACCAGTTGCTGGGGATCGTCGCGGAAGTTTTCCGCGAGCATGGCTATGAGGGCGCCAGCCTGTCCTTGATCGGCGAAGCGACGGGGCTCGGCAAGGGGAGCCTGTACCACTTCTTTCCCGGCGGTAAGGAAGAGATGGCGAGAGCCGTCATTGCCCATATCGATGGCTGGTTCGAGGACAATGTCTTTGCGCCTCTGCGCGACCGCACGGATGCGCTGGCCGGGATCGAGCACATGTTCGAGGCGACGGACAGCTACTTCCGCTCGGGGCGTCGGGTTTGCCTGATCGGCGCCTTCGCGCTGGATGAATCGCGCGACCTCTTCGCCGGCCAGATAAGGGACTATTTCGGCCGCTGGGTCACGCATCTCGCCGATGCGCTCGCGCGGGGTGGACATGGAAAGGCCGATGCGGCCGAGCTTGCCGAAGAATCCGTCGCCGCCATCCAGGGCGCGCTCACGCTTGCCCGCGCCGCCAATGACCTCGATGTATTTTCAAGGACACTGCGGCGACTGCGGATGCGGCTTGGGCTACCGGCTAAGATCTAGCCGCGGTTCCTACACTGGTTCGAAGCAGAAGCCTGTCTCGGTTCGGGAAATCCGGCCAACGCCCGGTGAATCGAGATGCGCTCCTGCAACGCAATAGGCGTTGTCGGCGGCGAGGGCCAAAATTTGCAACCGGCTTGCCCGCGCCTGTTCCTGGTCGGCGTCGAACTCCCATGCGACCTCCGGCCGATCGAACTGAAGCGACGGCACATGGACGAGGTCGCCCCAGACCAACAATGTTTCGCCCCCGCTCGTGACACGAAAGCAGGTATGGCCGATTTCATGTCCCGGCGCGGCGATCGCCTCGATGTTCGGGTCCAGACGCTGTCCCGGATCCAAAGGCTGAGCTCGCTCATGAAAGCGGCTCAACCTTGCTACCGACCGGAACATGTCGAGCTCAGCCCGAGGGACAAGCAAGCGGGACAGCTGCGGGAAACCGTCCCGACCATCGGCAAGGATAAGCCCGTGGATATGGTCGAGATGCGTGTGGGTGAAGGCAACCGTGCGTATTCGATCGACGGCAATCTGCGCTTCGCTTAGCGCCTGCGGCAGAAACCCCATCGTCGGGTGCCAGGCGTTCGAGGATCCCGTATCGATCAGCGTGATTTCATGACTGTCGTCGACAGCAAAGGCATTCACCGACAATCTGAGTGCACCGTCGAAGAGTGGTACCTGCAGCGGGAGATCATCGCCGAAAGGCTTGTCTTCCGGCTGGCGCAGTCGCCGGACCGGCATGTCGACATAACCGTCGCGCAGCGATGTGACGGTCAGGTTGCCGATCTTATAGGTCGTGTGATGAGGTCCAGCTGAAATTCGTTCCAATGCTTGCTCTCTGTCCAGTCCCAAAATCCGAAGTGAGGTTTTCGGCTAGATCATCTCCAGCCCGCGCTTGCGCGTCGGCGGCGGGAAGGCGCGGTCGAGCTCGGCGAGATCCTGCGGCGTCAGGCTGATGTCGAGCGCGGCGACGTTCTGGCGGACATGCTCCTGTCTACCCGCCTTCGGAATGGCGATGACGCCGGGCTGCGCCATCACCCAGGCAAGGGCGATCTGTGCGGCCGTGGCATTGTGGCGGGCGGCGATGGCTTCCAGCCGGGCATTGCGCGCCAGCGCGCCCTGCTCGACCGGCGAATAGGCCATCAGCGGGATGCCGCGCTGCCGGCTCCAGGGCACTAGGTCGAATTCGGGGCCGCGACGCGACAGGTTGTAGAGCACCTGGTTAGTCTGGACGTTGCCGCCGTCGCGCAGGCCGACCAATTCCTCCATTTCATCGGTGTCGAAATTGCTGACACCCCAATGGCGGACCTTGCCGGCCGCCTTCAACGCCTCGAAGGCCTCGACGGTCTCGGTCAGCGGCACGCTGCCCGGCCAGTGCAGCAGATAGAGATCGATGCGGTCGGTGGCGAGGCGCCTCAGGCTATTTTCGCAGGCCCGCTGCACACCGGCGCGCGAGGCGTTGGACGGCAGCACCTTGGAGACCAGGAAGACCTCGTCGCGGCGCCCGGCAATCGCCTCCGCCACCACCTTCTCGGCGCCGCCGCTGGCATACATTTCGGCGGTGTCGATCAATGTCATGCCGAGATCCAGCCCGAGTTGCAAGGCCTTCACCTCGTCGGCATGGCGGCGGCCGTCCTCACCCATTTTCCAGGTGCCCTGGCCGAGCACAGGCAAGGCTTCGCCCGAGGGCAGCGCGGTGGTTCTGATTGGTGAGGACATGGCAGGCTCCGCTTGGCGCAGGATCGCATCACAGCCGATACGGGAATCCAGATGAAAAGTCGGCGCCGGCTCCTGGCCTGGCCGCCCGATGCCTTACTTCGCCGGATGGGCGGCGAGCCAGGCCTGCATCTCCTTGATCTCGGCCTCCTGCGCCTTGACGACGCCTTCGGCCAGCTTGCGGATTTCCGGATCCTTGCCGTTGGCGAGAACCACCTTGGCCATGTCGATTGCACCCTGGTGGTGCGGGATCATGCCTTGGACGAAGTCGACATCGGCATCGCCGGTATATTCGACCATCATGGCGGCATGCATCTTGTCCATCGCCGCCTTGTAGCCGGCGGTCGACGGGCTCTCCGCCCCCATCGCCATGCCGGACATGTCGTGCTTCATCTCCTCGGACTGCGCGGGCACGCTTTCGAGGAAGACAGCGAGCAGCATCCCCGCCGCCATCAGCAGCAACACGATCTTCTTGGCCAAGGTCATCCGTTATCTCCTGTTGATGGAATGTCGTATTTGGGAGCTTCTGTCAGAGTTTCAACGTTCGCAGCCGCAATGCGTTGCCGATGACCGAGACCGAGGACAGGCTCATCGCCGCCGCCGCGATCATCGGTGACAGCAGCGTGCCGGTGAGCGGGTAGAGCACGCCGGCCGCGACGGGCACGCCGAGCACGTTGTAGAGGAAGGCGAAGAACAGGTTCTGGCGGATGTTGCGGATCGTCGCCCGGGCAAGCGTGCGGGCCCTGACGATGCCGTTGAGATCGCCCTTGACCAGCGTGATGCCCGCGCTTTCCACCGCGACATCGGCGCCGGTGCCCATGGCGATGCCGACATCGGCGGCGGCAAGTGCCGGCGCATCGTTGACGCCGTCGCCGGCCATGGCGACGCCGGCGCCCTTTGCCCGCAGTTCTTCGACCAGCGCGCCCTTCTGCTCGGGCAGCAGACCGGCGCGCACCTCGTCGATGCCGAGCTTGCCGGCGATCGCCCTGGCCGTGCGCTCATTGTCGCCGGTCGCCATGATGATCCGCAAGCCGCTGTCATGCAGCGCCCTGATCGCCTCGGCCGTCGTTGCCTTGACCGGATCGGCGACGGCAACGATGCCGGCGAGCCGGCCATCGACGGCGACAAACATCGCGGTCTTGCCCTCGCCCTGCAGTGCACCCGCCTGCGCCGAAACGGAGCCCGTGTCGACGCCGAGATCGGCCATCATCGCCGGATTGCCGAGCGCGACCTTGTTGCCCGCCACCGTGCCGGAGACACCCTTGCCGGTGACCGCCTCAAAATCGCTGGCGTCAGCTATCTTGATGCCGCGTTCGGCCGCGCCCTCGACGATCGCCTCGGCGAGCGGATGCTCCGAACCCTTCTCAAGCGCGGCGGCCAGCGCCAGCAATTCGTTTTCCGCGATGCCGCCGGCGGCGACGACGTCGGTCAGCCGTGGCCGGCCCTCGGTCAAGGTGCCGGTCTTGTCGACTATCAACGTGTCCACCGAAGCGAAGCGCTCCAGTGCCGCCGCCTCCTTGATCAGTACGCCGGCATGGGCGCCGCGCCCGGTCGCGGTCATGATCGACATTGGCGTCGCCAGCCCCAGCGCGCAGGGGCAGGCGATGATCAGCACCGACACCGCCGAGACGATGGCGAAGATCAGGCTGGGCTGCGGCCCGAGGACCGCCCAAGCGGCGAAGGCGGCGAGTGCCACCAGCACCACGGCCGGGACGAAATAGAAGGAGACGCGGTCGGCCAGTCCCTGGATCGGCGCGCGCGAGCGCTGCGCCTTGGCGACCAGCTCGACGATGCGCGACAGCGTCGTCTCGGCGCCGATGCGCTCGGCGCGCATGACCAGCGAGCCGTTCTTGTTGAGCGTGCCACCGGTCAGGGCGTCGCCCTCGGTCTTTTCCACCGGCAGCGGCTCTCCGGTGATCATCGATTCGTCGATTGCCGAGCGTCCCTCGAGCACGACGCCGTCGACCGGGACGGCATCGCCCGGCCGAATGCGCAGCCGGTCGCCGGCCTTGACGGTGTCGAGCGGCACGTCACTCTCGGAGCCGTCGGCGCCGATCAGCCGCGCTGTCTTCGGCGCCAGGTCGAGCAGCGCGCGGATGGCCGAGCCGGTGCGCTCGCGGGCCCTGAGCTCCAGCACCTGGCCGAGGAACACCAGTGCCACAATGACGGCGGCAGCCTCGAAATAGACAGGCACGGCGCCGCCATGGCCGCGGAACTGGTGCGGAAAGATGTCCGGGAACAGCGTGGCGGCGACGCTGTAGGAATAGGCCGCGCCGACGCCCAGAGAGATCAGCGTCCACATGTTGGGGCTGCGGTTGCGGATCGAGTCCCAGCCGCGATGGAAGAACGGGAACGCTGCCCACAGCACCACCGGGCTCGCCAGCGCCAGCTCCGCCCATGTCTTCGTGCGGTCGTCGACGAGGCTTTCGAAGCTCAGGCCGAGCATCGGCGCCATGGCGATGACGAGAAGGGGCAGGGACAGCACCGCGCTGACCCAGAATCGCCGGGTGAAGTCGACCAGTTCAGGGTTAGGGCCCTCGTCACCGGTCGGCACGCCCATCGGCTCCAGCGCCATGCCGCAGATCGGGCAGGCGCCCGGCTTGTCGCGGATGATCTCGGGATGCATCGGGCAGGTGTACTGCGTGCCTTTCGGCATCGGCTGCGGCGCCGCGCGCTCGCCGAGATACTTTGCCGGCTCCGCCTCGAACTTGCCCTTGCAGCCGGCCGAGCAGAAGTAGAAGCCTTGACTCTCATGGCGGAGAAAGTGCCTGGCGCTGGAGCGGTCGACGCTCATGCCGCAAACGGGATCGGTGGCGGTCAGGTATTTTTCCGGCTCCGCGACGAATTTCGAACGGCAGCCCTCACTGCAGAAATGATGGACGTGGCCGCCATGCTCGGCGGTCGGCTTGCCGGCGGCGGGATCGACCGTCATACCGCAGACCGGATCGCGAATGACCGCCTCCGCGACAGGCGCGGCGCCCTTCGCGGAACAGCAGCCGGCGCCGTGAGCGTGGTGATCATGGTCGGAATGGGCCATTGGGAATGCCTCTCATGTCTCGATCTGAGGCCGAGGTAGTGCTTCCAGTAACTGGAAGGTCAAGGGTCGACTGTAATTTTTCTCGCCAGGCGATTGCCGGCCGGTCGAGGCAGCGGAATCCCGTATTGTCGGCGTGTCCGTCCGCCCCATACCCAGCACCGAGAAAACGCGCTATAGACGCCGCCAAAAAGGCAAGGCCGACACGGGCATATGGCAAAGATCTCCCTGAAACTCGACGAGTTGATCGACGGCGTGATGCTGCGCGGCGACATGACGACGCTGACCGCGGCCCATGCCGGCGACGGTTCCGGGCAGGCAACGCGCGCGGCCGTTCTCCAGCTGCTCAAGGCCCGGCTGGCCGATGGCCGCAGGATCGCGGAAGCCATGCTGAGGGAGGATGGCGGCGGCACCGCCTGCGCCGCCCGGCTGTCGCATGTCATGGACGAACTCATCCGGGCGCTCTACGATTTCGCCGCGACCCACGTCTATCGCGTCAAGAACCGCTCCGCGGCCGAGCGCATGGCGGTGGTGGCGGTGGGCGGCTACGGCCGCGGCACGCTGGCGCCGGGCTCCGACATCGACCTCCTGTTCCTGCTTCCCTACAAGCAGACGCCCTGGGGCGAGCAGATCGTCGAATACATGCTCTACATGCTGTGGGATCTCGGCCTGAAGGTCGGCCACGCCACGCGCAACATCGACGAATGCCTCAGGCTGTCGCGCACCGACATCACCATCCGCACCTCGATCCTCGAGGCGCGTTTCCTGTGGGGCGAGCAGAAGCTTTATGACGAGCTTTTGACGCGTTTCGACCATGAGGTGGTGCGCACGACCGGGCCCGAATATGTGCAGGCCAAGCTTGCCGAGCGCGACGAGCGCCACGCCAAGGCTGGCGAGAGCCGCTATCTGGTCGAACCCAACGTCAAGGACGGCAAGGGCGGCCTGCGCGACCTGCAGACCCTGTTCTGGATCGGCAAATATTTCTACCGGGTGCGCACCGGCGAGGAGCTGGTCGAGAAGGGTGTCTTCACCGAGGCCGAGTACCGGGAATTCCGTAAGGCCGAGGATTTCCTCTGGGCGGTGCGCTGCCACATGCACTTCCTCACCGGCAAGGCCGAGGAACGGCTGCATTTCGACATCCAGCGCGAGATCGCCGAACGGCTCGGCTATACCAGCCATCCCGGCCTGTCGGCGGTCGAGCGCTTCATGAAGCACTACTTCCTCGTGGCCAAGGACGTCGGCGACCTCACGCGCATCTTCTGCGCCGCGCTCGAGGAAGAGCAGGCCAAGCACGTGCCGGGCTTCAACCGCATCTTCCTCACCTTCTCGCGGCGCAAGCGCAAGCTCGCCGGCACCTCCGATTTCATCGTCGACAACCACCGCATCAACGTCGCCGACGACATGGTGTTCGAGCGCGACCCGGTCAATCTGCTCAGGCTGTTCTGGTTCGCCGACAAGCACGGGCTGGAATTCCATCCCGACGCGCTGAAGCTGCTCACCCGCTCGCTCGGCCTCGTCGGCAAGGCGCTGAGGCGCGACGAGGAGGCCAACCGGCTGTTCCTCGACATATTGACCTCGGACCGCAACGCCGAGCTCAATCTGAGGCGCATGAACGAGGCCGGGCTGCTCGGCAGGCTGATCCCGGATTTCGGCAAGATCGTCGCCATGATGCAGTTCTCAATGTACCACCACTATACGGTGGACGAGCACCTGATCCGCTGCATCGGCGTGCTGGCCGAGATCGAACGCGGCGACGGCGAGAAGGTGCATCCGCTGTCGCACGCGCTGATGCCTGGGCTGAAGAAGAGCCGCGAGGCGCTCTATGTCGCCGTGCTGCTGCACGACATCGCCAAGGGACGGCCGGAGGACCATTCGGAGGCCGGCGCCAGGATCGCACGGCGCATCTGCCCGCATATGGGGCTGTCGGCCGCCGACACCGAAACCGTCGCCTGGCTGGTCGAGAACCATCTGGTCATGTCGATGACGGCGCAGACGCGCGACCTCAACGACCGCAAGACGATCGAGGATTTCGCCTCGATCGTGCAGTCGGTGGAGCGGCTGAAGATGCTTTTGATCCTCACCGTCTGCGACATCAGGGGCGTCGGCCCTGGCGTCTGGAACGGCTGGAAGGGACAACTGCTGCGCACGCTCTACTACGAAACCGAGCTGCTGCTGACCGGTGGCTTCTCGGAGGTGTCGCGCGCCGAGCGCACTTCCGCGGCGCGCGAGCGGCTGGCCGAGGCGCTGGCCGGCTGGCCGGCGAAGGAACGCAAGCGCTACGTCGCCCAGCACTACGAGAACTACCTGCTGACCGTCGACCTCGCCGACCAGCTGCGCCACGCCGAATTCGTCCGCGAGGCGGATGTGCAAGGCAAGAAGCTCTCCACGATGGTCAAGACCCACCAGTTCGAGGCGGTGACCGAGATCACCGTCCTGGCGCAGGACCATCCGCGCCTGCTGTCGGTGATTGCCGGCGCCTGCGCCGGCGCCGGCGGCAATATTGTCGACGCGCAGATCTTCACGACCTCCGACGGCCGGGCGCTGGATACCATCCTGATCTCGCGAGAGTTTGACCGCGACGAGGACGAGCGCCGCCGCGCCGAGCGCGTCGGCCGGCTGATCGAGGACGTGCTGTCGGGCAAGAGCTGGCTGCCCGAAATGATCGAAAAGCGCACCAAGCCGAGGCGCGGCGCCAAGGTCTTCCGCATTCCGCCGCGCGCCGAGATCCGCAACACGCTGTCGAATCGCTTCTCGGTGATCGAGATCGAAGGGCTCGACCGGCCGGGCCTGCTGTCCGAGGTCACCGGCGCGCTCTCGGACCTGTCCCTCGACATCGCCTCGGCCCACATCACCACCTTCGGCGAGAAGGTCATCGATACCTTCTATGTCACCGACCTCACCGGACAGAAGATCGACAGCCCGACGCGCATGGCCACCATCCACAAGCGGCTGATCGAATCGCTCGAAGGCATCGCGCCGGAGCGCGGCGGCAAGGCCAAGGCCGCCGCCGAGTGACCATCACTTTGTCCCAATCGCACAGGCAGTCTCTCCGCGCATGAGCCTTGTCAAGAAATTCGCCACGGTCGCTTCAGGCACGCTGATGAGCCGCGCGCTCGGCTTCGGCCGCGAGATGCTGATGGCGGCGGCGCTGGGCACGGGACCGGTGGCCGACGCCTTCAACGCCGCCTTCCAGTTTCCCAACACCTTCCGCCGGCTGTTCGCCGAGGGCGCCTTCAACGCCGCCTTCGTGCCGCTGTTCGCCAAGGAGATCGAGACGCACGGCACCGAGGGCGCCAAGCGCTTTTCCGAGGAAGTGTTCGGCGTGCTGTTCTCGGCGCTGCTGGCACTGACCATCGCCATGGAACTGGCGATGCCGCTGATCGTGCGCTACCTGGTGGCGCCGGGCTTTGCCGACACGCCGGGCAAGTTCGAGACGACGGTCACGCTCGCGACCATCATGTTCCCCTATCTCATCTGCATGTCGCTCGGCGCCATGATGGCCGGCATGCTGAACTCGCTGCGCCGCTATTTCGCGGCAGCGATCGCGCCGGCCTTCCTCAACATCATCCTAATCAGCGTGCTGGGTTACGCCTGGTATCACGGACTGGACGCGCATGATGTCGGCTTCGGCCTGTCCTGGGGCGTGCTTGTGGCGGGCCTAGTGCAGCTCGCCATCGTCTGGGTGGCGGTGCGCAACGCCGGCATCTCGATCGGTTTCCGCCGGCCCAGGATGACGCCGAGCGTCAAGCGGCTCTTGATCCTGGCGCTGCCGGCGGCGATCACCGGCGGCATCACCCAGATCAACCAGCTGATCGGCACGGCGATCGCCTCGGCGCAGGACAGCGCGGTGTCCTCGCTCGCCTATGCCGACCGCATCTATCAGCTGCCGCTCGGCGTCGTCGGCGTGGCTGTGGCGATCGTGCTGCTGCCCGAACTATCTCGGGCGCTGAAGTCAGGCAACCTGATCGAGGCGGCCAACCTGCAGAACCGCTCGGTCGAGTTCACGCTGTTCATGACCTTGCCGGCGGCGGCCGCACTCTGGGTGATGTCAGAGCCGATCGTGCGGCTGGTCTATGAGCGCGGCGCGTTTGCCGCCAACCACTCGACGCCGATCGTGGCCTCGATCCTGGCGATCTTCGGCCTCGGCCTGCCGGCCTTCGTGCTGATCAAAGCCTTCACGCCTGGCTATTTCGCCCGCGAGGACACGCGCACGCCGATGATGTTCGCCGCCATCTCGGTCGGCGTGAACGTCGCCACCGCGCTGACGCTGTTCCCGACGATGGGCGCGCCGGGCATCGCGGTCGCATCGGCCGTCGCCGGCTGGGTCAACGCAATGATGCTGCTCGCCGTGCTGATCCGGCGCGGCCATTGGGGCCGCGACATCCCGCTGTTGAAGCGCATTCCCAGGCTGGTGCTGTCAGCTGCGGTGATGGCTGTCGTCCTCTATTTCGCCGAGCACTGGTTCGCCACAAGGCTGGGTCCCGGCTCGCCGCTGGTCATAAAGGCGACGACACTGCTGGCGCTGGTAGCCGGCGGAGCGACGCTCTACTTCGTCACCGCCTTCGCCACCGGCGGCGCCGATTTCGGCATGATCCGGCGCAACGTGAAACGTGGATCCGGCAAGGCAGCGCCGCCAGCAGCAAAGATCGAGCTGGACGAATAGAGCCTCAAAATCCGCTTGCAGCACCCGTCTTGATCGCAGCGTCGTCTTCGTCCATAAGCGCGCCGTCGCAAGACTTTCGCCGCGCGCGGTTTCCAGCCGCGTGATTGGCTCCGAAAAGTCTGCAACTTTTCGGAATCACGCTTAGACGGCCCTCCACAAGCCATGAGGACATCATGACCGCCTTCAAACCCCTTGTCTTTTCGGGCGTCCAGCCGACCGGCAATCTGCATCTCGGCAATTATCTCGGCGCCATCAAGAAATTCGTCGCGCTGCAGGAGCAGTCCGACTGCATCTATTGCGTCGTCGACCTGCATTCGCTGACCGCGCAGCTCGTCCATGACGACCTCGCCGACCAGACACGCTCGATCACCGCTGCCTTCCTCGCCTCCGGCATCGACGCGAAGAAGCACATCGTCTTCAACCAGTCGCGGGTGATGCAGCATGCCGAGCTCGCCTGGATCTTCAACTGCGTGGCGCGCATCGGCTGGATGAACAAGATGACGCAGTTCAAGGACAAGGCCGGCAAGGACCGCGAGAACGCCTCGCTCGGCCTGCTCGCCTATCCGAGCCTGATGGCGGCCGACATCCTGCTCTACCGCGCCACCCATGTGCCAGTGGGCGAGGACCAGAAGCAGCATCTGGAGCTGACCCGCGACATCGCCCAGAAATTCAACAACGATTTCTCGAACCGCATCGCGGCGCTGGGCGTCGGTGTCGAGATGCAGGTCGGCGAGGAGACCGTGAACGGCTTCTTCCCGATCACCGAGCCGGTGATCGGCGGGCCGGCGGCGCGCATCATGAGCCTGCGCGATGGTTCGAAGAAGATGTCGAAGTCGGACCCATCGGACCTGTCGCGCATCAACCTGACCGACGATGCCGACACCATCTCGAAGAAGATCCGCAAGGCCAAGACCGATCCGGAAGCCTTGCCGAGCGAGGTCGACGGGCTGGAAAGCCGGCCGGAGGCGGAAAACCTGGTCGGCATCTATGCCGGGCTCGCCGATATCTCCAAGGCCGACGTGCTGAAGGAGTTCGGCGGCCAGCAGTTCTCGGTGTTCAAGCCGGCGCTGGCCGACCTGGCGGTCGAGAAGCTGGCGCCGGTCGCCGGCGAGATGCGCCGCATCGAGGGCGACCGCGCCTATGTCGACGCGGTGCTCAGGGACGGCGGCGAGCGCGCCGGCGCGCTCGCGGAATCCACCATGAGGACGGTGCGCGACATCATCGGCCTTCTGCAGGATTGATCGATCCAATCTCGTTGATCGCTACTGCCATGGAGGCCGGCGGCTTGCCGCCGGTCCGTGGCGGTGGCAGATTGCGGCCGAATTGATACCGGGCAGATAGACATGGTCTCCAAACGCCTCAGCCGTGAAGTCGGCCACCGCCGCAAGTTCCTGGCGATCATCGACGACACGCCCGAATGCGAACGCGCCGTCGCCTATGCCTCGAAGCGGGCGCAGAGCACCAGCGGCGTGCTGGTGCTGCTCTATGTCATCGAGCCGGACGATTTCCAGCACTGGCTGGGGGTCGAGAAGATCATGCGCGAGGAGGCCAACGCGACGGCGCGCGCAGCGCTCGATACTTACGCCAACAAGGTTCGCCAGAAGCTCGGCATCGAGCCTGAGCTGGTGGTGCGCGAAGGCAAGCCGACCGAGGAGATCCACAAGCTGATCGAGGAAGACCAGGACATCGCCATCCTGGTGCTGGCGGCGGGCGCCGGCAAGGAAGGCCCCGGACCTCTTGTCAGCGCCGTGGCCGGCAGGGGCGCCGCCTTCCCCATCCCGGTCACCGTGGTGCCGCAGAATCTGTCGGATGAGGAGATCGACAGCCTCGCTTGAGATGTGTTGGTATTCAGGTGAGGCCGGCCTGCAAATGGCGGCTTCCTGCGCTTCCGGTGCTCACGTACTTGGAGTACGCTCCGCTCCGGTTCTCGTAAGCCACCACTTTCGGCACGGCCTGACCTGAACCTCAACACACCTCACGCACATTGCGGGAGCCCGCAAAAACATTCCGCCAGCCGGCCGTTCGGGCGATGCGTTTCGCTTGAATGTCCAGCCGATAGGGCCTATTTAGAATTATTCCAAACTTCCCGCCCGAAGGGGCATGGAGACCGCCATGTTCATCCAGACCGAGTCGACGCCGAATCCGGCGACGCTGAAGTTCCTGCCCGGCAAGGAGGTGCTTCGCGAAGGCACCGCCGATTTCCGCGACGCCGATGGCGCCGCCGCCGCCTCGCCGCTGGCCGGCCGGCTGTTCGAGATTCCGGGCGTCACCGGCGTCTTCTTCGGCTATGACTTCATCACAGTGACCAAGGACGGTCCCGACTGGCAGCATTTGAAGCCGGCGATCCTCGGCGCCATCATGGAGCATTTCATGTCGGGCGCGCCGGTCATGGCGACGAGCGGCCCGGCGGCCGAAACCAGCCAGACCGGTGAATTCTACGACAAGGCCGACGAAGAGCTGGTCATCACCATCAAAGAGCTGCTCGACACCAGGGTGCGCCCGGCGGTTGCGCAGGACGGCGGCGACATCACCTTCCGCGGCTTCGAGAACGGCACCGTGTTCCTGCACATGAAGGGCGCCTGCGCCGGCTGTCCGTCGTCGACGGCGACGCTGAAGCACGGCATCCAGAACCTGCTTCGTCACTTCGTTCCCGAGGTGCAGCAGGTCGAGCAAGTGGCTTAATCCCACCGCTCCCTTATCCGCAGACAACAAAAAACCGGGCCGAATTGCCCGGTTTTCTGTTTTAGGACGTCCATTTGTTGCCTAGACGGTCCGCGCACGAAACTTTCAGTTGGCCTACATCACGATGACCTTGGCGCCGACCGAGGTGCGGTCGTAGAGGTCGATGATGTCCTGGTTCATCAGCCGGATGCAGCCCGACGACATCGCCTTGCCGATCGAATTCCATTCCGGGCTGCCGTGCAGGCGGTAGCCCATGTCACCGCCCTTGTTGAACAGGTACATGGCGCGCGCGCCGAGCGGGTTCTTCAGGCCCGGCTCCATGCCGCTGGCGAATTTGGCGAGCTCCGGCTGGCGCTTAATCATCTGCGAGGGCGGCGTCCAGGTCGGCCATTCGCGCTTCAGCGCGATATGGGCGGTGCCATGCCACTCAAAACCTTCGCGGCCGACGCCGATGCCGTAGCGTATCGCAAGGCCGTCGCCCTCGACGAAGTAGAGGAACTTGTTCTGGGTGTCGACGATGATGGTGCCCGGCTTTTCCTTGGTGTCGTAGTCTACTTCCTGCCGGTGGAAGCGCGCCGGAACCTTCTCGATCGGGATGCGCGGCAATTGATAGCCCGCATCGGTGACCGCGCCATAGTCGTTGGTAAAGAGTCGCAAGCCGATGGTGCTACAACCACTGATCGCAGTCGACAGCGCCAGAGCGGCGACAATTGCAAAAGACTTCAAGCGCATGAATAGGTCCGATGCCCAGCCCGTTGATCGCGGCACGAGTCGGCCGCTTTTTCCTGAAATCATTCATGCTGGCATTTCTTTTGCTTGCCAAGCGCGCGATGCCTATATGCAGGACCTTACCTGCCGGTAGATGCACAACTGCGTCTTTTCGGCAACAGGGCTCACAGGATTGTGAAGCAAAATCAATGGGCCTGTCCCGCGGGATGGCCGAGGCCGAGGAGAGCGCCATGAATGTCGGAGATGCCGCCGAGCGGTCCGGCCTGCCGGCCAAGACCATCCGCTACTACGAGGAGATTGGCCTGATCCGCCCGGCGCGGGCCGAGAACGGCTATCGCGACTATTCCGGCGACGACATCCACCGGCTGGCCTTCCTGCGCCGGGCGCGCAATCTCGGCTTCTCCATCGACGACTGCCGCCAACTTATGTTGCTCTACCAGGATCGCAGCCGCGCCAGTCACGACGTGCGCGAGATCGCAGCCGCCCATGTCAGGGCGATCGAGGAGAAGGTGCGCGAGCTGCAATCGATGCGCTCCACGCTGCAGACGCTGATCCACGCCTGCCATGGCGACCACCGCCCGGACTGCCCGATCCTGGACGACATGGCGGGGCTGGCGGCGGAGAGCGGTCGCGGCAAGACGGCGAACTGACCCCGGGCGGGATCGCGCAGAGCACGCGACGACGTTTATTCAGGACGTTCGTGAGCGCTTCTTGCCGGGTTTGCGGCTGGTGGTCTGCTTGATGAACAGCTTGGCGTGATCGGCCCAATCGGCTGTCGTGACGCCATGCTCCCGAACCGACTTCCTGAACATCTCGCGCAGCGTGTCGAGGTCGAAGGCCGAAGGCCTCTCGCCATTCGATCCTGCTCTGTCCACCGCCATCTCCGCCCCGAAAGCAACAAGAAACATATATGTTTCTATATGATCGGCGTCCGGAACCCTTCAAGTTAAAAGCGGTCCCGGCGCTGACTTCTTTTGGGTGTAAATGGCATCTTGCTCGACAGCCATCCAATCGTCGCCGGGGGTTGCAATTCAGCCGGGCGCGGCTGTTGAACCACGCCCGCGCCTTTGAGCGTCGGGACGGGCGGCGAACCCGCGTCTTTCCCTGGACGGGAAGACGCGGGCCAGGTTGCCACCTGTTGCAATCACCAGCGGCGAATGCAACCGGACACAACCATTAACGATAGCTAATGTCCAGACGGGCCTAGGCTGTTCGGGAGCCCTAATCCCACTCTGGGTTTGTCAATCATAATCGCCATAATGTTCCTAGGTAGGGCGATTCTCGTAGGAGGTTGCAGTGGGCATGCGCAACAAACCCAACCAGCTATCGGGTCAGGATTCGGACCGGTTACTACAGGCCGCGGAAGGGCTGCATACGGCCCATCGTCGACCCACTGGTATCGCCGCAGTGCGACCACTACCCGCTCGCTCCAGGTTCTGCATGCGGCGCTGTTGAAGACCGTGCATGAAGTCACCGGGAAGGAAGTAGCGTTCATCCGGTGGAACGGGACGGGACCGGCTGAGCCACTTTAGAGGCCGCTAACGTAGGAACGCCCGGCGGACGTTCCGCGAACGAAAGGAGCCAATCTAAATCGAATGGGCGTGGGCTTACGCCTTTAGGCGGACCCTCGAATGGATTGCCGTGTTGCGCGATTGTCGGGGCGCCCCCAAGCCCTACGAGTAACCGATCAAGCGTGCGGGAACAAAGGCACGACCCTTCGTGCCGACTGAAATTCGCGTCAGCACTATCAAGGACTATAAGGGGCCCCTTGGCATCCTATCGATTCAGACCACCGAAGGTTTCTCTGGTGTTCGCCGCTGCCGCCATCCTCAGCGTTCCAGCGTACGCTTTCCTCCACATGATCTACATCCTGTCGCAGATTCATGGCCCTTGGTGAGTGCACCTGCGTCCTCGGGAAAGATCCGTTCATCGGTGGAACGGGACGGGTCTGGGCAACTAGGCACGAAGCTGCGCCCTAGCTTCCTGAGCGGCTTCGATAAGGAGGTCTAGATCGACGCTCCGCATCGGGGAGAAGTACGAATCTTCGCCTGACTGCACGCTCATACGGCACGTCCGTTCGCCATCATCTGACTGGTAGATTTTGAACGAAACCGTGAAGTATTGGGCATTAACGTTGTACTTGGCGATAAGCTTGCGCGACCAGAACCGCCGCCAACCGTTCACCAGCGATTGAAAAACCAAGGTGCGCCCCCGCTTCCACCGGATATCGGAAGCTATCCCCCGAGCACTTGGGTCTGTCAAATATGCAATCGCCCGGGTTCAAACCGTGAACAAAATCTGGCATGGTGCCGGCCATGCCCATCATTTCTCCGATTCCGCTCAACCCCCTGATCGACGGCCGCCAGTCGGAGCGAGCCATGCTGGTGCGGCGCGGGGTGCAGCGGCTGCTTACCGAAATGGGCGCGCATGTGCTGCCGGAGCTCTCGCTCGCCACCGGCCGGCGCGCCGACCTCGTCGCGCTCACCCGGCAGGGCGATATCTGGATCATCGAGATCAAATCCTCGATCGAGGATTTCCGCGTCGACCGCAAATGGCCCGACTATCGGCTGCATTCCGACCGCTTCTTCTTCGCCACCCATCCCGGCGTGCCGCAGGACATCTTCCCGGAGGAATGCGGCTTCATCCTCTCCGACGGCTATGGCGCCGAAATCCTGCGCGACGCGCCGGAGCACCGCATGGCGGCGGCGACGCGCAAGGCGCTGATGCTGCGGATCGCCCGGGCGGGCGCGGCACGGCTTTTGGCGGCGGAGCTTGCCGGTGTCTCGGTGCCGTCGCTGGATGGCGAGAGCGAGTAGGGCTGATACGGCCCGCCGGGGTCATCCTGCGACGCTGGCGCCGCCCCTCATCCCCCTGCCGGGACCTTCTCCCCGTGAACGGGGAGAAGGGAGATAGCCTCGACCGTACTGATCGCCCGAAAAGTTTTTTGACCTCGCACCGATGATTTCCGCTGACTCCGGCTGTCCTCATCAACAGGGGCGCCCGGATGGTCCGGCGGCCCGCAACGAGAGGTGATCCATGGGATCGTTGAAAGGTCAGAATGTCGTCGTCATCGGAGGGAGCCGGGGTGTCGGCCGCTCGATCGTGGAAGCAGCGCTTGGCGAAGGGGCAACGGTGCTTGCCGTCGCCCGTGGCGCCGCGGACCTGAAACAGCTTGCCTGGGAGAAGCCCGGCGTGAAGACGCTGGCGGTCGACGCGACGGACGAGAGCGCGCCCGAAGCCGTTTTCGGCGCGCTTGCGCCGGACGTGCTGGTGGTCTCGGCGGGCGCGCTTGCCCCGACCGTGCCGGTGCAGGAGCAGAGCTGGGAGGTGTTCTCGGCAAACTGGGACATGGACGTCAAGGCGTCGTTCCTGTTCTGCAGGGCCGCGCTCCAGGGCCGGCTCAAGCCGGGGAGCCGGGTGGTGCTGATCTCCAGCGGGGCGGCCATGACCGGAGGCCCGCCGAATTCCGGCGGTTATTCCGGCGCGAAGCGCATGCAGATATTCCTGGCCGGCCACAGCCAGAAGGAAGCGGACCGGTTGGGCCTCGGCCTGCGCTTCATGGCGCTGTCGCCGGCCCGCATCATGCCAGGCACCGGCGTCGGCGATCGCGGCATCGACAGCATTTCGGCCTATATGGGCATCCGCCCGGCGGACTTCCTCGCCAGCATGACCGACATGCAGAGCCCGGCCGATGTCGGGCGCGCGGTGGTTCAGCTCGCCACCGCGAAGCAGCAAGGCAGTTCCTTCCTGGTGAGTGGCGCCGGACTTGCGGCGGCGGCATGAGGCGCGCAGGATGCCGGCCGAACTCAACCCCGCAGGCTCCGCATGACAGACGCTCCCGGCGCTTCTGAGCCATTGGGCCGGCCAGGCCAGCCGATCCTCGATCGGCTGGCCTTCGAGCGCTTGACCGTGGCCCATCGCCGCGAGCTCAAGCTGCACTGCTACCGGATGATGGGTTCGCTCAACGAGGCCGAGGACCTCGTCCAGGACACTTTCCTCAAGGCATGGCGCGCAAGGTCGCAATTCGGCGGGCGGGGCTCTCCTCGCGGCTGGCTCTACAGCATCGCTACCAACAGCTGCCTCAACGCCATCAAGGCGAGAGCGGCGGCGCGCCGCATTCTCGAACTGCCCCGACAGCCGCCCTCCGACGGGCCGGCAGCAGACGGGCCCGCCGCCGAGCTTGCCTGGCTGGAGCCTTATCCGGACACCGAGCTTCCGGACCTCGCCGACGACGAGCCCGGTCCGGAGGCGCGCTACGAGGCGCGCGAGGCCGTACAGCTCGCCTTTGTCGCGGCGATCCAGCTTCTGCCGCCCCGGCAACGGGCCGCGCTTTTGCTTTGCGATGTGCTGGGATGGTCGGCGATCGAGACGGCGCAATTGCTGGGCGGGTCGACCGCCTCGATCAACAGCGCCCTGCAGCGCGCCCGCGCGACGCTTGGTGAACGATACGCTGAGGGCCGCCCCCTGCAACGGGTGCAGCCCAGTCCGGAAGAGGGCCTGCTGCTCGAACGCTACATGCGGGCCTGGCAGACCGACAATCTCGACGGCCTCGTCGAGCTGCTGCGGGAGGACGCCAGCTATCACATGCCGCCATGGCGGGAATGGTACCGAGGACGCAAGGCGATCGGTGCTTTCCTGGGGACGGTCTGGGGCAATTTTGCCGGCTATCGCACGGTGGCGACAAGGGCCAACGGCCATCCCGCCGTCGGGGTCTACGCGTTGAGCCATCAGGATCAGGTCTGGCGGCCCCACTCGCTGCATGTCATCGAGCCCGCCGACAGCGCGATCGCTTGCCTGACGATCTATGTGCCGCCGCTCGGACCTAAACTGTTTGCGGCCTTCGGACTGCCGCCGATCTAGTCTTCGTCCGCCTCGTCCCCCACCGCCGGCGCGATGAGCAGCACCGCCGCGCCGAGCAGCGCGGCGACCAGCGAGCCGGCGAGGATGCCGACCTTGACCGCGTCCTGGAGTGCGGCATCGCTGGCAAAGGCGAGCAGGCCGATGAACAGGCTCATGGTGAAGCCGATGCCGCACAGCAGCGAAATGCCGATCATGTGCAGCCAGCCGGCATTGACCGGCAGGTCGGCGAGGCCGAGCCGGATGGCGAGCGCGGAAGAGCCGAAGACGCCGACCAGCTTGCCCAGCACCAGGCCAGCGGTGACGCCCAGCGTCAGCGGCTCGACCAGGGCGGCCATGCTCAGGCCGGCAAGCGATACGCCGGCATTGGCGAAGCCGAAGATCGGGATGACGAAGAAGGGCACGAGCTTGTGCAGGCCGTGCTCCAGCCGGTGCAGCGGCGAATGCTCGAGGTCGTGGCTGATGCCGGCGGCGCGCTCGAGTGGGATGGTGAGCGCCAGCGCCACGCCGGCCAGCGTGGCGTGCACGCCCGATTTCAGCACCAACACCCAGAGCACGGCGCCGAGCACGAGATAGGGGATCAGGGTCATCACCCGCATGCGGTTGAGAACGACGAGCGCGGCGATGACCGCGAAGGCGGCGCCGAGATAGGCGAGCGACAGGCCGCTGGTGTAGAACAGCGCGATGATGATGACGGCGCCGAGATCGTCGATGATGGCGAGCGCGGTGAGGAAGATCTTGAGCGAGGCCGGCACGCGATTGCCGAGCAGCGACAGCACGCCGAGCGCGAAGGCGATGTCGGTGGCGGTCGGGATCGCCCAGCCGGAGAGCGCGGCGGAATTGTCCCTGTTGATGGCGACATAGACCAGCGCCGGCACCACCATGCCGCCGGCGGCGGCGATGCCGGGCAGCACGCGGCGCGGCCAGGTCGAAAGCTGGCCGTCCAGCATCTCGCGCTTGATCTCCAGGCCGACCAGCAGGAAGAACACCGCCATCAGCCCGTCATTGACCCAGTGCGCGACGCTGAGCGGCCCGAGATAGGCGTGGAGCGCGGCGAAGTAGGCTTCGGCGAGCGGCGAGTTGGCGACGATCAGCGCAAGCGCCGCCGCCACCATCAGGATGATGCCGCCGGCCGCCTCGCCGTCGAGGAATTCGCGGAAGATGGATTTTGGCCGCTCGTCCCGCATGTACCCTCCGTTGCCGACTGTCAGCCGGCGCTATTCATGATGATGCTCAAGCGTCGCCGATGACGCAAGGCGCGCTTGGTACGTCGGAAATTGGCCGAGACGCCCGTCGCTTCGTCATCCTGGGGCGGAGCAAGGAGCGAAGCGACGCAGCGCAGACCCCAGGATCCATGCCGTGACTTCAGAGCGCTGCTGCGGTGCAGTATTTTGCGCCGTTTGCATTCTCCGGCTGAGGTAACGGCATGGATCCCAGGGTCTCCGCGACGGAGCTTCGCTCCTGCTTCGCCCTGGGATGACGACGTTGGGGGCTTTCGCCAATTGTGAAGCTTGCGACGGCTCCTCCAACGATGCTCCGTCAGCGCGGCGCGCGCTTGGCGAGGATCCGCTGCAGCGTGCGGCGGTGCATGTTGAGCCGGCGTGCGGTTTCCGAGACGTTGCGGTCGCACATTTCGTAAACGCGCTGGATGTGTTCCCAGCGCACGCGGTCGGCCGACATCGGGTTTTCCGGCGGAGCGGCGCGCTCGCCAGAAGTGCGGGTGAGCGCGGCGAAGACGTCGTCGGCGTCGGCGGGCTTGGAGAGATAGTCGATGGCGCCGAGCTTCACCGCGGTGACGGCGGTGGCGATGTTGCCGTAGCCGGTGAGGATGACGGCGCGGGCGTCGTCGCGCTTCTCGCGAATGGCGGCGATGACGTCGAGGCCGTTGCCGTCGCCGAGCCGCATGTCGACCACGGCATAGGCCGGCGGATGGGCGCGCGCCCTGGCGACCGCCTCCTCGACGCTCTCGGCCGTCTCGACGACGAAGCCCCTGGTTTCCATGGCGCGGGCGAGCCGGGTCAGGAACGGCTTGTCGTCGTCGACGATCAGCAGCGAGGTGTCCTCGCCCTCAACCATTGCGCCAGTCGTTTCGTCTCCACTCATGGTGTCCAGAATTCCTGCTGCCTTAAGTTTACGCAGATACAGTCCCGCGCCACTATTGTCCAATTTTTAGGGCCTGCAACCGGCTCCGATGAGGCCACTAAGCAGGTTAAAGCGTGGTTTCAGGCGGTGTCGAACATGCTCGAAGACGATTCGGGGTTGAGAAAGACGCCGCGTGGCCAGGATATCTGCACCACGGCGCCCTCGCCCAGCCCGCTCGAATTGCGGAAATCGAGCGTGGCGCCGGAACGCTCCAGCAAGGTCTTGGCAATGAACAGGCCGAGGCCGAGGCCGCCGCCGGCCTCTGTGCCCTGCCGCGTCGACATATAGGGTTCGCCGATGCGGTCGATGATCTCCGGCGGGAAGCCCGGCCCGTCATCGATTATCGAAAAGGTAACTTCGGCGTCGTCCCAGCTCCAGCTGACAGTCACGGTCTTGCGGGCGAAGTCGACGGCGTTCTCGACCAGATTGCCGAGACCGTAGATGACGCCTGGATTGCGCCGTCCGACCGGCTCGGGGCCGATGCGCTCGCCCGGCCGCAGCTTGATCGAGATGCCGAAATCGCGGTGCGGTGCGGTCACCTCCTCGACCAACGAGGTCAGCGGCAGACGCGACAGATGCGCCTCGCCCTCGGGAGACAGGCTGGTCAGCCGCTTCAGGATCTCGCGGCAGCGCTCGCTCTGCGAGCGCAGCAGCTTCACGTCCTCGGCAAATTTCCGGTCCTCACCGAGCGCCTTCTCCATCTCCTTGGCGACCAGCGTGATGGTGGCAAGCGGCGTGCCGAGCTCATGCGCGGCTGCGGCCGCGAGCCCGTCAAGAGCGGAGAGATGCTGCTCGCGCTGCAGCACCAGCTCGGTGGCGGCGAGCGCGTTGGCAAGCAGGCGCGCTTCCTCGGCGACGCGGAAGGCGTAGATGGCGGTGAAGGCGATCGAGGCGAACACCGCCATCCACATGCCGGCGACGTAGATGAAGGGCATCTCCAGCGGCGCGCCCTCGTACCAGGGCAGCGGCTGGTGGAAGAAGACCAGCAGCGTGGCCGCCACCATGACCAGCGCCCCTAGCACCGCTGTGAGGCGCAGCGGCAGCGACGCCGCCGAGATGACGACGGGCACGGAAAGCAGCACCGAGAACGGGTTGGTGAGACCGCCGGTCATGTAGAGCAGGCCGGCAAGCTGCAAGCTGTCGACGGTGAGGATGGCGAAGGCCGAGAGCGGGGTGAGCCGGTGTGCCGCCGGGTAACGGAAGGTCAGCCACAGGTTCATCCAGGCCGAGCAGGCGATCAGCGCGAAGCACATGCTGACGGACAACGGGAATTTCAGCCCGTAGGCGACGACGAGCACCGTCAGGCTCTGGCCGACGATGGCCAGCCAGCGCAGCCGGATCAGCGTGTTGAGGCGCAGCCGCTGGCTTTGCTGGAAATCTGGTGAACGCAGTATGTTGATCATGACGAGCGACTATAGCCGGGAAAAGACGATGGGGTGACTACCATGTTTCGATGCCTGCCCTTACGTCCCGCGCGGCTTGGCGCGGCTGGTGGCGGTGGCGAGCAACGGGTTCTCGGGCCAGACATGCCTGGGATAGCGGCCGCGCATGTCGGTGCGGACATCCGCCCAGGAACCGCGCCAGAAGCCGGGCAGGTCGCGCGTCGTCTGGATCGGCCGGTGCGCCGGCGACAGGAGTTCGAGGGTGAGCGGCACGGTGCCGCCGGCGATCGCCGGGTGCCTGTCGAGGCCGAACAGCTCCTGCACGCGCACCGCCAGCACCGGCCATTCGCCGTCGTAGCGGATCGGCACATGGCTGCCCGACGGGGCGTCGAAATGGGTCGGCGCCAGCGCGTCGACCTTGCGCTGCAGATCATGCGGCACCATCGCCATCAGCCCGGCCGAAAGGGAAGCCGGCTTGATCGCGGCGAAGGAGGCATCGCCGCCGAGGAAGGGCAGCAGCCAGTCGTCGAGGCGGTCGAGGAGCGCCTCGTCGGAAACATCAGGCCAGGGCGCGCCGAGGCCACGATTGAGCCAGCCGAGCCGCTGCCGCAGCGTCTCGGCCTCCTTGCCCCAGTCGAGCAGCGACAGGCCATGCTCGCGCAGAGCTTCGAGGATCGCCCGATCCGCGTCGGCGCCGGACGGCGCCGGCAGCATGCGCTCGGCCAGCGTGATGGCGCCGAGCCTTGCGGTCTCGCGCACGCGCACCGCACGCCGGTCGCGGTCGAAGCTTGTCTCGCGGCGCGTCTCGATGCGGTCGCCAAGGGCCGCGCGGATGTCGGCCTCGTCGACCGCAGCGGCGGCGGTGATGCGGGCGTTCTGCGCCTTGCCCTGCAGGTCGGCGACGACCAGCCAGGTCTCGCCAGCCAGCGGATCGGCGGCATCGAGGATTGCGCCCGAACCATTGGCCAGCACGAAACGGCCACGCTCGCCGCGCGCTTTGGCGACGCGGTCCGGCCAGGCATGGATGAGGAGCGCGCCGGCGGAAGCCTGCGCATCGCCTTTGCCGCCGCCGGCCTGCCTTGCCAGCCGTTCGGCGAGCTGGCGGGCTGAAACGGCACGCGGCGACTTCTCGGCGCGGAAGCGCATTAGCCGGCGTTCGAGGTCGGCGCCGTCGCCGCCGAGCCCACGTTCGGTAAGCAGCACGGCAAGCGTCGCCGCCTCCAGCGCATGGCCGATTGCGGCGGCTTCGGCGACCATATGGGCAAGCCGCACCGGCAGCGCCAGCTTGCGCATCGCCGAACCAGCATCGGTCAGCCGCCCCGCCTCGTCGACGGCGTGCAGCGCGCGCAGCAAGACCCTCGCCTCGTTGAGCGCCGGCGCCGGCGGCAGGTCGAGGAAGGACAGGCTCGAAGGATCGGCGACGCCGAAGGCGGCGCAATCGAGCATGAGGCCGGAAAGATCGGCCTCAAGGATTTCCGGCGGCGTGAAGGCGGGAAGCGCGGCCGTCTGCTCGGCGCGCCACAGCCGGACGGCGACGCCAGCCTGCGTGCGGCCGGCGCGGCCGGCGCGCTGGTCGGCCGATGCCCGGCTGACGCGCACCGTCTCCAGCCTGGTCAGTCCGCTCGCCGGCTCGTAGCGCGGCAGGCGCGACAGGCCGGAATCGATGACGACGCGCACGCCGTCGATGGTGATCGAGGTCTCGGCGATGGACGTCGCCAGCACCACCTTGCGGCGACCCGGCGGCGGCGGCCTGATCGCCGCGTCCTGTGTTTTGTTGTCGAGTTGGCCGTAGAGCGGCACGATGTCGGTGTCGGCGCCGAGGCGGTCCCGCAGCCGCTCGGCGGTGCGCTCGATCTCGCGCTGGCCGGGCAGGAAGGCAAGCACGCTGCCGTTCTCGTCGACCAGGGCCGAGCGGATCGCCCTGGCCATGGCGTCCTCGATCGCAGTGCCCGGCGGCCGCTCGTCATAGCGGATGTCGACCGGGAAGGCGCGGCCCTCGCTCTCGATCACCGGCGCGCCGGACAACAGCCTGGCGACGCGCGCGCCGTCGAGCGTCGCCGACATGACCAGCAGCCTGAGGTCCGGCCGCAGCGCACCCTGCACGTCGAGCGCCAGCGCCAGGCCGAAATCCCCGTCCAGCGAGCGCTCGTGGAATTCGTCGAAGATCACGGCGGAGACACCGGGCAGTTCCGGGTCATCGAGGATCATGCGCGACAACACGCCCTCGGTGACGACGAGAATCTTTGTCTTCGCCGAGGTGCGGTTCTCCATGCGCATGGCATAGCCGACGGTCTCGCCGGGCTCCTCGCCGAGGAGCTCGGCCATGCGGCGGGCGGCGGCGCGGGCGGCGAGCCGGCGCGGCTCGAGCAGGACGATCCTGCCCGCGCCGAGCCACGGCGCGTCGAGCAGCGCCAGCGGCACCAGCGTCGTCTTGCCGGCGCCGGGCGGCGCCACCAGCACGGCGCTGCTCTTCATCGCCAGCGCTTCGCCGAGCGCCGGCAGCACGGCTGAGACCGGAAGCTCCGGCAAGCGATCTGTCTTCATCGCGCCCGCATATCAGCGGCCATGGCCAGCGCGCAACAATGCGCTGCCGGCCGCGTTAAAGCCGGGTGCGCGAAAACGGGTTCCAGCGCACCGTGCCCAGCCGCACCTCCTCGCGCACCATGGTGAGCAGGCCGGACCCGCCGACGACGGCGAGGCCGACGAGCGACAGCGTATCGGGATACTCCTGGAAGAACAGCGCGCCGAGGATCACCGCCCAGACGATCTGCGAATAATGCGTCGGCGCGATGCGGTTGGCGGGCGCGTATTTGACGGCGAGCAGCTGAAGCAATTGTCCGCAGGAGGTGAAGGCGCCCGATATGACGAACCATACAAGATGCCTGGCGTCCGGGAGCGTGAACGAGGTGGCCGCGGCGCCGAGGCCGTTGAACAAAAGCCCGTAGCCGATCAGCACGCCGAGTATGGTGGTGCGCTTTTCCTGCTGGGCAAGCGAGCGCATCAGGATGACGCTGGCGGCGGCGAGGAAGGCAACGCCGAACGCCGCGAGATGGCCGAGATGCAATTCGCGAAAGCCCGGCCTGACGACCAGCATGACCCCGGCAAAGCCGGCGACCACCGCCAGCCAGCGCCAGGGGCCGACGCTCTCCTTGAGGATGAGGGTGGAGAGGATGGTGACGCAGAGCGGCGCCAGGAAGATGAGCGCATAGGCTTCGGCCAAAGGAATTGTGGTGAATGCGTAGACGCTGAGCACGCCCGATGCGATGCCGGACCAGGCGCGGGCCTGCACCGCCCACGGCCTTCTGGTGCGCCAGAAGTCACGCCAGCGTTCGCCGTTCGGGCGGGTGAAGAGCAGGAAGCAGCCGGAAAACAGCGTCGAGAAGAAGCCGATCTCGAAGACGGTGAACTGCCCGCCCAGGCTTTTGACAACGGCGTCGTTGCACGAATAGCTTGCATAGGCGATCAGGGCGAGCAGGATACCGTTCGGCACGTTTTTCCATTTCCGGGAGAGTAGAGTGAAGGTACTGGCGCTCGGGGCGCATCCGGACGACATCGAGATATTCATGTTCGGTACGATGGCCGCCTATGCCGCGCTAGGCGCAGAGCTGACTTTCGCCATAGCCACGGACGGCGCCAAGGGCGGCAAGGGCGACCCGGCAGTCCTTGCCCGCGCCCGCCGCGAGGAGGCGACCGCGGCGGCGGGACTGCTCGGCGTCGTTCCACGCTTCCTCGACTTTCCCGACGGGGCGCTCGTCGCCGACGCCGCCCTGATCGGCGCGCTGAAGGCGCTGATCGGCGAGGTGAAGCCGGATCTCGTCATCACCCACGCGCCGAACGACTATCATGGCGACCACCGGGCGCTGTCGGACGGGGTGCGCATCGCGGCGTCGTTCGCGGTGCCGGTGCTGCATGCCGACACGCTCGGCGGCACCGGCTTTTCGCCGACGCACTATGTCGACATCTCCGGCCATGGCGGGATCAAGGCCGAAGCGATCCGGGCGCACCGCTCGCAGGACCCCGAGCGCTTTGTCGAGGCATCGCGGACGCTGAACGCCTTCCGCGCCGGCCAATGCAACGGCGCGCCGGCGGCTCTCGCCGAAGCCTTCCGCTTCGAGCCCGTCTTCCCCTTCGCCGACATCCGCGCCTTGCTGCCGCCGGCGCCGCCGATCCGGCCGGTGACGGTGAGCACGAGGACTGTCCAGGGCTGACGAACGGCCGGGGCGGTCGGCAGTAATTTTCCAACGATTTCAAGCGCGCCTTCCGCCATGCTGCGGCGCAGCAACGAATTCGCTTGCGTTGTTTAGTAAAAAGCGCATCACTAAACAAATTACTAAACATCCTGCGCACCGCGCACTGTCATGTTTGGGCCCCCGGAGGAGCGGGGGTTGAGAGCTCTTGAAACCGTCATCCGGGCGTGTTTCGCAAATGGGAGGAAGGCATGAAATCGACCTTGAAACTGGCGTTGGGTCTGGCCTCGGCGATCACCGCGTCGACAGCCGTCTCGAACGTCGCGCATGCGGAAGACCTGACGCTTTGCTGGGCGGCCTGGGATCCGGCCAACGCACTCGTGGAACTGTCCAAGGACTTCACCAAGGAAACCGGCATTGGCATGAAGTTCGAGTTCGTGCCGTGGACCAACTATGCCGACCGCTTCCTCAATGAGCTCAACTCGCACGGCAAATTGTGCGACCTGATCATCGGCGACAGCCAGTGGATCGGCGGCGCCGCCGAGAACGGCCACTATGTCAAGCTGAACGACTTCTTCGACAAGGAGAAGATCAGCATGGACGACTTCGTGCCGGCGACCGTCGTCGGCTATTCGGAATGGCCAAAGAACTCGCCGAACTACTGGGCGCTGCCGGCCATGGGCGACGTCGTCGGCTGGACCTACCGCAAGGACTGGTTCTCCAAGCCGGAACTGCAGAAGGAATTCAAGGAGAAGTACGGCTGGGATCTCGGCCCGCCCTCGACCTTCGACCAGTTGAAGCAGATCGCCGAATTCTTCCAGAAGCGTGAGATCGACGGCAAGACGGTCTATGGCGCCTCGATCTACACGGAGCGCGGCTCCGAAGGCATCACCATGGGCGCCATGGACGTGCTCTACAGCTTCGGCTTCCAGTATGAGAACCCGAAGAAGCCCTATGAGATGGACGGCTTCGTCAACTCCGAGAAGTCGGTGAAGGGTCTGGAGTTCTACAAGGCGCTCTATGATTGCTGCACCCCGCCCGGCGCCTCCAACAGCTACATGGGCGAAGGCGTCGACGCCTTCAAATCCGGCCAGGTGGCCATGCATATGAACTTCGCCTTCACCTGGCCCGGCCTGCAGAAGGACGAGAATGTCGGCGGCGACAAGATCGGCTACTTCGTCAACCCGAAGGGTCCCGACGGCGACCAGTTCGCCCAGCTCGGCGGCCAGGGTATTTCGGTTGTGTCCTATTCCGACAAGCAGGAATCGGCGCTGAAATACATCAAGTGGTTCGCCAACAAGGACGTGCAGGCCAAATGGTGGTCGCTCGGCGGATATTCCTGCCTGAACGCGGTGGTCAAGGATCCGAAGTTCCCGGCCAGCCAGCCCTATGCGCAGACCTTCCTGGACTCGATGGCCATCGTGAAGGACTTCTGGGCCGAGCCAAGCTACGCACCGCTGCTGCAGGCCTCGCAGAAGCGCTTCCACGACTATGTCGTCGCCGGCCAGGGCTCGGCAAAGGACGCGCTCGACGGCCTGGTCAAGGACTGGACGCAGGTCTTCCAGGACGACGGCAAGATGTAAGGCTCCTCCCGAGCCGCGACCCGAGCGTCCCGTGCCGCCCTTGGCACGGGACGCAGTTCAGATAAATTCCATTGTCGAGACTTGACGTGACCGAAGCAGGACTCACCATGCTCAATCGGACTGCGGACAGCGTTGCCCGGGCGACCCCGGAGCCGTTGGCACGCAAGGTCCGCGGCATCAGCGACAAGGGCCTCGCCTGGCTGTTCATCTCGCCGACGATCCTTTTGCTTCTGGCCATCAACATCTTCCCGCTGTTCTGGGCGATTTACCTGTCCTTCACCAACTTCCGGGCCAACCGGCCCAACGAGGTGGTGAAGAACCTCGGCTTTGCCAACTACCAGCGCATCCTGACCGACCAGGACATCTGGATCGCGATGCAGACGACAGCGCATTTCGTCTTCTGGACCATCCTCCTGCAGACGGTGATCGGCTTCACGCTAGCCTGGCTGATCGACAGGAAATTCCGCGGCCATGCCTTCTGGACCACCATCATCCTGGTGCCGATGATGCTGTCGCCGGCGGTGGTCGGTAATTTCTGGCGCTTCCTCTACGAGCCGCAGATCGGGCTGTTCGCCTATGCCATCTCGTTCGTCACCGGCATTCCGCCGACGAACATCCAGATGCTGTCCAATGTCGAGCTGGCGCCGTGGTCGATCATCATCGTCGACACCTGGATGTGGACGCCTTACGTGATGCTGATCTGCCTCGCGGGCCTGCGCTCGATCCCCGAATACATCTATGAGGCGGCCGAGGTCGACCGCGCCTCCAATTGGCGGCAGTTCTGGTCGATCACACTGCCGATGGCGCTGCCCTTCATCATGCTGGCGGTGCTGTTCCGCGGCATCGAGAACTTCAAGATGTTCGACATGGTCAACCTGTTGACTGGCGGCGGACCAGGCTCGACCACCGAGGTCGCCTCGATCACGCTGAAGCGGCAGGCCTTCGAGAGCTGGCGCACCGGCTATTCCTCGGCCTTCGCCATCATCCTGTTCGTCGCTGTGTTCGGGCTGGCCAACATCTACGTCAAGGCGCTGAACAAGGTGAAACAGAGATGAGCCTGACCACCGCCCATTCCGTCGTCGCGCCGTCGTCGAACGCGAAGCTTGTCGCCGGCACGATCATCGTCGCCTATGCGCTGATCTCGATCGTGCCGCTGTTGTGGATCTTCGCCACAAGCTTCAAGACGCCGCCGGATTCGATCGCCTATCCGCCGAAGATCGTCTTCCAGCCGAGCATCGAAGGCTACTGCAACCTGTTCACGACGCGGACCCGGCAGACACCGGAGTACATCAACTCGCTCGGGCCTGCGACCGGCTTCTGCGACGAGACCGTGCGCAAGCGCAACATGGTGATCGCCGGGCCGTCGAACTTCCTGCCGCGCTTCGTCAATTCGCTGATCATCGCCTTCGGCTCGACCTTCTGCGCGGTGTTCCTCGGAACGCTGTCGGCCTACGGCTTCTCGCGCTTCAAGGTGCCGCTCGCCGACGACCTGCTGTTCTTCATCCTGTCGACGCGCTTCATGCCGCCGATCGCGGTCGCGATCCCGATCTACCTGATGTACCGCGAGCTCGGCCTCTCCGACACCGCGCTCGGCATGATCCTGCTCTATACGGCGGTCAACGTCTCGCTGGCGGTGTGGCTGCTCAAGGGCTTCATCGACGAGATCCCGCGCGAATACGAGGAAGCGGCGATGATCGACGGCTATACGAGGTTGCAGGCCTTCTGGCGCACCGTGCTGCCGCAGGCGACGACCGGCATCGCCGCGACCGCCATCTTCTGCCTGATCTTTGCCTGGAACGAATATGCCTTCGCCGCGCTCTTGACCTCCGGCACGGCGCAAACCGCGCCGCCGTTCATCCCGACCATCATCGGCGAGGGCGGCCAGGACTGGCCGGCCGTGGCGGCGGGCACGACGATCTTCCTGGTGCCGATCCTGGTTTTCACCATCCTGCTCCGCAAGCAGCTGCTGCGCGGCATCACCTTCGGCGCGGTGCGCAAATGATTAGTTTGGGAATAAGTCGACCCCCACTCCGTCGAGCTTCGCTCGACACCTCTCCCCCGATCGACAGGGTAGAGGAAGGGCGCGAACTTCATTCAGCGAGGCTCCCTTCCTCTCCCTCCGGAGGGGGGAGAGGTGGCGCTGCAAAGCAGCGACGGAGTGGGGGAACCACCTGGCAACCATCTCTCCCCTTGAACGGGGAGAAGGACGGGAGGAACGCATGAGCCGCACTGTTGTCTCCAAGCGCTCCTCATGGCCCCGCTGGGCGAAGCGCGGCCTGCTCGAAAACATCGCGACGGCGATCATCGCCATCGGCTTCCTGATGCTGTTCCAGCCCTACGCGCTGTCGCTCTACACCTATTCCTTCATCACCATGCTTGCCGGCACCGTCATGTTCATCATCGTGTCGAAGTTCCCGGAGTAGACGATGGCGGAGATCAGAGTTCAGCATCTGCGCAAGGCCTTCGGCGATTTCGTCGCCGTGCAGGACTCCAACTTCGTCGTTGAGGACGGCGAGTTCTTCGTCATGCTCGGGCCGTCCGGCTGCGGCAAGACGACGACATTGCGCATGATTGCCGGGCTGGAACTGCCGACGGGCGGCAAGATCCTGCTCGGCGGCGAGGACGTCACCATGCGCCGGGCGCGTGAGCGCGACATCGCCTTCGTCTTCCAGCTGTTCGCGCTCTACCCGCATATGAATGTCCGAAAGAACATCGGCTTTCCGCTCCTGGCGCAGGGCATGCCCTCGGCCGAGATCCGCCAGCGGGTCGAAGAGACGGCAAGGCTCTTGCGCATCGACCATCTGCTCAACAAGTCCGTCTCCGGCCTTGCCGGCGGCGACCGCCAGCGCGTGGCGCTCGGCCGCGCCATCGTGCGGCGGCCGAAATGCTTCCTGATGGACGAGCCGCTCGGGACCCTTGATACCGAATTCCGCGATTTGATGGTGCATGAGCTGCGCGAGCTGCACAATCGCATCCACGCCACCACCGTCTACGTCACCCACGACCAGATGGAAGCGATGTCGATGGCCGACAAGATCGCGGTGATGAACCACGGCGTCATCGAGCAGTTCGGCACGCCGCGCGAGATCTACGATCGGCCCGCGACGATGTTCGTCGCCGACTTCATCGGCTCGCCGCCGATGAATTTCCTCGGCTTCGGCGGCGGGCTTTCAAAAGGTTCGAAGGAAATCGTCGTGCAGGGCGCCAAGGTGGCGGTGCCGGAGGTGCGCGAGGACATCGCCCCGGTCGACATGGCGCTCGGCATCCGGCCAGAGCACGTCCGCTTCGACGACGCCTCGAAATTGCGCGGCGCGATCTATGGCACCGAATATCTCGGCACGACGCAGATCGTCGCGGTGGAGACGGCGGACGGCATCATCAAGGCCCGCGTGCCAGCCGAAATCCGGCTCACCACGGGCGAGCCGGTCGGGCTGGCATTAAACAGCGCGCGGCTATCGCTGTTCGAAAAAGGCTCCGGCCGGGCGGTCAAGACCGCCATGCATGACCAACCCGCGGAGGCGCGCCATGGCTGATGTCCGGATCCAGGGTGTGACCAAGAGTTTTGGCGACACTGTCGCGATCAATGATCTCGACTTGCAGATCAAGGACGGCGAGTTTGTCGTGCTGCTCGGCCCGACCGGCGCCGGCAAGACGACGACGCTAAGGCTGATCGCCGGGCTGGAGCGGCCGGACAGCGGCACGATCCATATCGCCGGTCACGACGCCACGGCGCTGTCGCCGGCCGAGCGCGACACCGCCTTCGTGTTCCAGCAATATTCGCTCTATCCGCATCTTTCGGTGTTCGACAACCTTGCCTTCCCGCTGCGCTCGCCGGCGCGGCGCTTTCCCGAGGAGGCGATCCGCCGCCGCGTCGAGGACGTGGCCCGCATGGTGCGCATCGACCACAAGCTCAACAACCGCTCGACGAAGTTGTCCGGCGGCGAGATGCAGCGCGTCGCCATCGGCCGCGCTTTGGTGCGCAAGCCGGCGATCTATCTGATGGACGAGCCACTGTCGTCGCTCGACGCCAAGCTGCGCGCCGATTTGCGGCTCGAGCTGAAACGCATCCAGTCCGAGCTCGGCGCCACCATGCTCTATGTCACGCACGACCAGATCGAGGCGATGACCATGGCCGACCGCATCGGCATCCTCGCCGATGGCGTGCTGGTGCAGATCGGCACGCCGCGCGCCATCTATTCAGAGCCGGCAAACCTTCACGTCGCGGCCCGCCTCGGCCAACCGGCGATCAACCTTCTGCCGGCCGGGCTCTTGCCCGACGGCGACGCGCCGGCAGGCACCAAGACGATCGGTGCCCGTACCGAGCACCTGGCAATCGAGAAGGCGGCGAACGGCCACGCCGACGGTATCGTCGACTGGGTCGAGCATCTCGGCGACCAGAACCATCTGCATGTGACGGTGGGGCCCAAGAAGCTGGTGACGCTGACCGACCCCGACACGGCGCTCGAAAAGGGGGACAGGGTGACGATCCGCTACCGCGCGCCGCTTTATTTCGGCTCGGACGGGCAAAGACTGATGTAGGCGGACCGCGCACGCATCGCACATCGATTGACGACCGCAGATACGGACTGGACGAAATCCATGAAGCACTTTTTCAACCGCAAGGACTCGATCGTCACCGAAGCGCTAGACGGCTTTCTCGCGACCGCCGGCTCGGGCACGCTGGCGCGGCTCGACGGCTATCCCGAGATCAAGGTCGTGCTGCGCGCCGACTGGGACAAGACGAAGGTGGCGATCGTTTCCGGCGGCGGCGCCGGGCATGAGCCCTCGCACGCCGGCTTCGTCGGCGCCGGCATGCTGACGGCGGCTGTCTCCGGCGAGATCTTCGCTTCGCCCAGCGTCGAGGCGGTGCTGGCGGCGATCCGCGCGACGACCGGCCCGGCCGGCTGCCTGCTGATCGTCAAGAACTATACCGGCGACCGCCTCAATTTCGGGCTGGCCGCCGAGAAGGCGCGCGCCGAGGGGTTCTCAGTCGACATGGTGATCGTCGGCGACGACATCGCGCTTCCCGATATCGCGCAGCCGCGCGGCGTCGCTGGCACGCTGTTCGTGCACAAGATCGCGGGGCATCTTGCCGAAACCGGCCATGACCTGTCCTCGGTCGCCGCGGCGGCACGCGCCGCGGCGAAGGACATCATTTCGCTCGGCATCTCGCTCTCCTCCTGCTCGATCCCCGGTCAGGCGCATGAGGATCGCTTCGGCGCCGACGATGGCGAGCTCGGGCTCGGCATCCATGGCGAGCCTGGCGTCGAGCGCATCGCGCTGCAGAGCGCCGGCACACTCGTCGCTATCATGGCGGAGCGTCTTGCCGCGCGGCTCGATCCCGGCAGCCGCTACGCCCTGCTGATCAACAATCTCGGATCGGTGCCGCCGCTCGAAATGTCGCTGATCGCCAACGCGGTGCTGGCCTCACCGCTGGCGAGGGCGGTGACGCTGACGGTCGGCCCCGGGCACCTGATGACGGCGCTCAACATGAACGGCTTTTCGCTCTCGCTGATCAGGCTGGACGCGGCGCGCGAGGCAGCGCTGCTCGCGCCGGTCGGCCCGCATGCCTGGCTGCCGGCAAGGCCGGTGCGCACGCCGGTCGTTGTAGCGGTCGCCAAACCGGCCGTTCGCGATGCTTCCAGCGCAAGCAGCGATGCCGCCGTGGAGCGTCTGATCACAGTCGTCTGCGAAAAGCTGATCTCGCTGGAAGAACCCCTCAACAATCTCGACGCCAAGGCCGGCGACGGCGACACCGGGTCGACCGTGGCAACGGGCGCGCGTAGCGTCCTTGAGCGCATCGGCACCCTTCCGCTCGCCGACAAGGCCGCGACGCTGGCCACGATCGGCGATACACTGGGCACGTCGATGGGCGGTTCCAGCGGCGTGCTTTTGTCGATCTTCTTCACCGCGGCGGCGCAGTCACTCGGCGGCGGCGCGACGCTTGGCAAAGCGTTGCTCGCCGGCTTGGACCGGATGAGCTTCTATGGCGGCGCGAAGATCGGCGACCGTACCATGGTCGACGCGCTGGAGCCGGCGCTGAAGGCGCTCGATTCGGGCGGGGTGGAAGCAGCCGCGGCGGCCGCGCGACATGGGGCGGAGGCCACCGCCGCGATGCAGAAGGCGAAGGCCGGGCGTTCGGCCTATATCGGCCGGCAGCTTGACGGCGTCGCCGACCCGGGCGCATTCGCGGTGGCGGAAGTGTTTGTGGCCGTGGCGGCCATGTTCGCCCCGGCATGAAGGACAGAGAATGGCCGCATCCGATTTCTCCAGCTTGATCGAGGCGGCGGCCGATACGATCGCGGCGCATGCCGAGGAACTGACCGGGCTCGACCAGGCGATCGGTGACGGCGACCATGGGTTGAACATGAGACGCGGCTTCGAGGCGGTGCGGGCCGACGCGGAGGCAATCGCGGCGAAGCCCTTGCCGGACGCGCTGAAGGCGATCGGCACCAAGCTGGTGATGACCGTGGGCGGGGCCTCCGGCCCGTTGTTCGGCACGCTGTTCTTGGCGCTCGGCAAGGAACTGCCGGGCACGCCTGACCGCGCCGCGCTGACGGCGGCGCTTGGCAGGGCGATCGAGGCGGTCGCGGCGCGAGGTAAATCTCAACCGGGACAAAAAACCATGCTGGACGTGCTGCAGCCGGTGTATGAGGCGCTGGCGCAAGGCAAGACAGGCACGGAAATCGCCGATGCCGCCGACAAGGCGGCTGACGCCACCGTGCCGATGAAGGCCCTGCGCGGGCGCGCCTCCTTCCTGGGAGATCGCTCGATCGGGCATATGGACGCCGGGGCGCGCTCGACCGCGCTTCTGGTGCGCGCAGTCGCTGAAACCGTCGAGGACCGCTGATGAGCAATGTTGGTATCGTCATCGTCTCGCATTCGCCGCTGGTCGCCGAAGGCACGGCCGACATGGTGCGCCAGATGGTGGGCGACGAAGTGCCGCTTGCATGGTGCGGCGGAAACGGCCATGGCGGGCTGGGCACCAGTGTCGAGGCGATCATGGGCGCCATCGACAGGGCCTGGTCGGAAGCGGGCGTCGCCATCCTCGTCGATCTCGGCGGCGCCGAGACCAACTCGGAGATGGCGGTCGAGATGATCGGCGAGCCGCGCTCGCACAGAATTGTCGTCTGCAACGCGCCGATCGTCGAGGGCGCGGTCATGGCGGCGACGGAAGCCTCCGGCGGCGCCTCGCTCAAGGAAGTGGTGGCGACGGCGCATGAACTCTCGCCGTCGTGAATGAACGGGAACCCGACCGCATGTCCGCATCCGCCGAAGCCAACGTCCTGATCACCCACGATGTGGGTCTGCACGCGCGCCCTTCGGTGAAGTTTACCAAGCTCGCCAAGTCGTTCGCGGCCGAGGTGCAAGTGGCTTTGGCCGCCAACGGCCCATGGTTCGACGCCAAGAGCATCGTCAAGGTCATGGCGGCCAAGGCGCCCAAGGGAACGCTGCTGTACATCCGCGCCAGGGGCGACGGCGCAGGCGAAGCGGTCGAAGCGCTGGTCGATCTCGTGCAGCGTGATTTCGACGAGGATGCGGACCATGCCCGGTCCGCTTGAGACGGACTCGCAAGTGCCCGGAACCGCAAGGAATGCGGGCCATGCGGATTGAGGGTGTTCCTGCCTCCACGGGCTATGCCGAGGGGCCGCTGTTCGATCTCGATCGGCCGCCTGCCGCCTACATGGGCAAGGCGAGCGCGGCGGAGGAAAAGGCAGCCCTGGAGAGCGCGATCGGCAAGGCGGTGAGCCGGCTTTCGACCATGATCGAAACCGCCGATGGCGATGCCGCCGACATCCTCGAATTCCATGTCGCCATGCTGGAGGACGACGCGCTGAGCGGACCGGCCCTTTCACACATAGACGAGGGCACGGCGGCCGACCTGGCGTGGCGGTGGGCGCTCGACGCCGAGATCGCCGGCTACGAGGCATCCGACCAGGACTATTTCCGCGCGCGGGCCGCCGACCTGCGCGACATTCGCGACCAGGTGCTGCGGGCGCTGAGCGAGGACAGCGAGGCTTCGGCACCCGCCGGCGCCATCCTCTATGGCGAGGACATCGCGCCGACGCGCTTCCTCGAAACCGACTGGAGCGCCGGCGGCGGCATCGCGCTCAGGGCCGGCAGCACCGCCAGCCATGTCGCCATGCTGGCGCGCTCGCGCGGCGTGCCTATGGTGGTGGGGCTCGGCGCTTCGGCGGAGAAACCTGCCGGGGTCGCGCTGCTCGACGCCGAGCATGGCGGCATCGTGCTTTCGCCCTCGCCGGCGGAGATCGAAGCCTTCCGGCAGTCATCTTCCTCCTTCGCGGCACGCCAGGGCAAGGCGCGGACCTTCCTGGCGCGGCCGGCGGTGACCAAGGCGGGCACCGCCGTGCGGGTCCAGGTCAACATCGCCTACCCTTCCGATGTCGACGGCCTCGATATCGAGACCTGCGATGGTGTCGGGCTGATGCGGACGGAGTTCCTGTTCGGCAGGACGCTGCCGGACGAGGAGACGCAATATCACGCATACCGCAAGGTGCTGGAATGGGCCGGCGGCAAGCCGGTGACCATCCGCACCGTCGATGCAGGCGGCGACAAGCCGGTCCCCGGTTTCACCGTCGAGGAGACCAATCCCTTCCTCGGCTTGCGCGGCATCAGGCTGTCGCTGGCGCGGCTCGACGTCTTCCGCGCGCAAATCCGGGCATTGCTGCGCGCCGCCATACACGGCAATCTGAAGGTCATGTTTCCGATGATCGCCACGGCCGATGAGTATGCGAGGACTGCCGCGCTGTTCGCGGAGGAGCAGTCAGGACTTGCCGCGCGCGGGATAGCACACAAGATGCCGCCGCTCGGCATCATGGTCGAGGTGCCGTCTGTGGCCATCGCACCGGAGGCGTTCGCCAATGTCGCCTTCTTCTCGATCGGCTCCAACGATCTGACGCAATATGTCATGGCGGCGGCGCGCGACAATGCCGCCGTTGCGAACCTCAATTTGGTCCGCCATCCGGCCGTGCTGCGGCTGATCGCTTCCGTCGCTGCCTTTGGACGGGAGAAGGGCATCCCGGTGAGCCTGTGCGGCGATGCGGGCGGCGATCCGGCCACCATTCCGGCACTGATCGAGGCAGGCCTCCGCGACCTGTCGGTCGCCCCCGCACAACTCGCCATGGCCAAGGCGGCCATCGCTGAAGTCCCGGTCTAGGCGGCGTGGCGGAGATGGAGAAGGTACCCGAAGCGAACTCGGAAGAGGCGATCCGCGCCTACAAGACGATCCTGTCGCTGGTTATCGACCAGCGGCCGTCCGGCATGCGACAGCGGCTCGCCGATGCGCTCGGCAAGCATCGCAGCTTCGTCACCCAGATCTCCAGCCCGGCCTATTCGATCCCAATCCCGTCAAAACATTTGCCGGCTATCTTTTCCGTCTGCCATTTCAGCCCGGCAGAGCGCGATCAGTTCCTCGCCGCCTACCATCAGGCGCATCCCGGCAAGATGTCGGCGGCTTCCGGGCTGCGCAAGACACGCCATGTCTCGCTCATCGTGCCGGATTTCGGCGACGACAAGCAGAATGCGGCGCTCGATCGGGCGATCAACGAATTCATCCAGAAGATCACCAGCATCGCCGGCAAGGGCAGCGGCTGATCAAGACTGTTCCGGGAGGACAGCCATGAAGAAATTCATCAACGCAGTGGACACGGTGCTGACCGAGAGCCTTGACGGCTTCGTCGCCGCCCATTCGGATATCCTTGTGCTGGGCGATGACCACAAATTCATCCGCCGCAAGGCCCTGAAGCCCGGCAAGGTGGCGCTGATCTCCGGCGGCGGCTCGGGCCACGAGCCGCTGCATGGCGGGTTGGTCGGGCACGGCATGCTCGATGCCGCCTGCCCCGGCCAGGTGTTCACCTCGCCGACACCCGACCAGATGATTGCTGCCGTGCAGGCCGTCGATACCGGCGCCGGCTGCCTGTTCATCGTCAAGAACTACGAAGGCGACGTGATGAATTTCGATATGGCGGCGGAAATGTCGGAAGGCGTCATGCAGGTGGTGACCAATGACGACGTCGCGGTCGAGAATTCGTCCTACACCACCGGCCGGCGCGGCGTCGCCGGCACGCTGGTGGTGGAAAAGATGGTTGGCGCGGCGGCCGAGCAAGGCATGGCGCTGAAGCAGCTCAAGGCGCTCGGCGACCGCGTCAACGGCGCGACGCGCTCGATGGGGGTGGCGCTCACCAGTTGCACGGTGCCGGCTGCGGGCAGGCCCACCTTCGAAATCAGCGACGGCGAGATGGAGTTCGGTGTCGGCATCCATGGCGAGCCCGGCAGGCGGCGCGACGCGCTGAGGAGCGCCGATGCCATCGCCGAGGAAATCTGCACGGCCATCGCCGGCGACCTCGGCGAGCGGGCAAAAGGGCCGGCGCTGCTCTTCGTCAACGGCTTCGGCGGCACGCCGTCGATGGAGCTCTATCTGATGTACAACAGCGCCCGCAACATCTTCGAGAAGAACGGCGTGAGCGTGATCCGCTCGCTGGTCGGCTCCTATGTCACGTCGCTCGACATGGCCGGCTGCTCGATCACGCTGACCATGCTCGACGACGAGATGACGGCTTTGTGGGACGCGCCGGTGCACACGGCCGCGTTGCGCTGGGGATTGTAGCCCCGCCGAGTTCCAAGAAGGTCAGATCGTCACGAGCGAATTGCCGTTGGCGGCGGTGATGCCGGACAATCTGCCCGCCTTGCGCAGCACCGGCGCCTCATACGTCTTCCTGGTCATTGCAGACAGCCTCCGCTTCAACGCGCAGGATGGAGGAACATCCGTTGCCAAGTCAAATCAACCCTGAGGTTTGTCGCCGCCGCACTGGTCTCAATGGTGCTTTTCTGCAACCATATTCGAAACATTGTCCTCCAGTTCGCAAACACCGACCGGGTTGATGCTGCCACCACTGACGCCTGCCGACGAGAAACTGCTGCTGAACTATGCGGACCCCGAGGCAGAGCTGGCCGTGGTTCCCAGGGCAGGAAGCCTGTTGGCGCTGCTCGACAATGCCGAGTTCCACGGTGTGCTGCCGATCATGCTGCGCAAGTTGCGGGAGGCAGGCGATGCGCATCTGCCGCAGGATGCTGACCTGCAAGCGAGATTGGCCGAACTGCGCGAGGCATCGACGCTGGTCACCGGCCAGTCCATGCTGCTGCAATACCATGGCGAGCGCATCATGAAGGCGCTTGCGGCGAAGGCCATTCCGGCGCGGATCGTCAAGGGACCGGTGTTCGCGCGCAAGCTTTACAAACACGTCTCCGACAGACCCTTCACCGACATCGACATCCTGGTCGAGCCGGCCAGCATCAACGATGCCAACCGGGTGATCGCGGCATCCGGCTTCGAGCTCTGCAGCGGCGAAGCCCAGTCGCACGACCTGCAGGAGTTCAAATGGCTGGAGAAGGAGAATTCGAGCCTGCTGATCGAGCTGCACGGCAATCTGGTGCATGATTCCGGCATGCGGCGGCGGCTGTCGCTGGGCTTTCGCGACTTGCAGGCCATCGACGGCAACGGAACGGACACGCCGGCGGCACTGCTGACCATCGCCATCGTGCATGCGTCCGGCGGACACAAATTCCACCGCCTGCAGCTCTGCGTCGACGTGCTGCAAGGCGTGCGGGCCTTGCGTTCGCCGGCGGCCGAAGCGCGGCTGCTGGAGGCCGCGCGCATGACCGGCATCGAGCTCGAACTGGCGACCGTGCTCGACGTGACCGGCCGGCTTTTCGACGAGGCACAGGCGCTCGACCTCGCCGACCGGATCAAGCCTGATCTCGGCATCCGGCTCGCCAGGCGGCTGATCACCCGTGAGACGCTGCTCGGCGTCAATTCCAGGGACAAAATGCGCTCGCGGCTTCGCCGCGACGCGTTCCGCTGGATCCAGAGGCTGGCCAGGCCGAGGCCGTATCGTGCCTGATCACGCAGCAGCCTCGGACAGGCCGATCTCGGCCGTCTTCATCATCGAAATCACGCCGATCACGGCCCCGATGCTCGCCGGCTGGCTGGAGAAGGGCCACCACATCGCCGCGGTCGTCGTGCCTGGTCCGCGGCCCGGCAAACAGGCGAGCTTCGGCACCTGGCGGCGGCGGCGCAAACGCAAGCTCGTGCTGAAGCGGCATCTGGTCCCCGCCGAGGTGCCGCTGATCGAATTCGGCCGCCCCTATGACTGGGCCGCGCTTTGCGAGCGCCTTGCCGGCGTCCACGCGGAAGTCCTCATCACGTTCGGGTTTCTCACCCTTATTCCCGAGACCTTGCTGAAACTGTTCGCGAAGGGCGGACTGAACCTGCATCCGGCGCTGCTGCCCAACTACAAGGGCCCTCACCCGATCGCGCGGCTCGTCGTCGACCAGCAATACGAGGCGCATGGCGGGGTCAGCCTGCACAAGATGACGTCGGGCTTCGACGAGGGCGACATCCTGGCGCAGGTCGCGTTTTCACCTGGCGATTGGCAGTCGACAGCGACGCTGTCGCGGGCGCTGGCCAGCGGGATGAAATTGCTGGTGGCGGAGGCCGCGCCCGATCACTGCGTCGGCGTGCTCGAAGGCATGCGGCAGCCGGAAGGGAACTTCACCTGGGCGAAGCTCGGTCGCGCGCCGGTGGTGGTCGGCAGTCAATGGTCGAGCGCTCATGTCGCAAGAATATGGCGCGTGGTCGGGCGCGCCGTCGCGCTCCATGTGCCGATCGACGGGAAGCTGGCCCGGCTGGCGCATCCCATCCGCAGGCTCGGCCCGGCAACGGGCGAACCGCCGGCGAGACGCTGGGGAACGATCGAATTCGATTGCGCCGACGGCCGCATCGCGCACCTTGCCTATAACGGCTTCGCGCGGCAGCTGACGCGCTGGCAGCGCGCGTTCGGCCGGCTGCGGCTTCGGCAGAAATCCTTCGAAGTGCGCCGCTTTGGCGAGCGCGCCGAAGGCCCGCGGTGAGTCAGGCGACCGCCAGCGTGGACCGGATCAACCGTGCGGCATCGGCAGGCCGCGCACCGACCTCCAGGGTAAAGGTCGGCACCGCCGTGACCAGCCTGGCGATAGTCGCCAGCCGGTGTTTTTGCAGCGGCAGCAGGCCGGTCATGCCGGTCCTGACATTGTCGGCGGCCAGCGCGACCATGGCGTCGGTCCTAGCCATGGGATGAAGCCTGCTCTCGCCGTCGGACGAGCGGGCAAGATGAAGCAGCGCCGCGACCGGCCTGGCGACTATGCTTTCGACGCGCAGGATCTCGGCGAGGCGCTCGAGCGACACGGCCTGCTCGCCATTGCGGTCCCAGGACGGGCCGAGGCAGGGCGAGACGAGCGGGACAAGCTCGGCGGTCTTGCGGTGGATCTTCACATGGCGAGGCAGGCCCCAGGCTGCCGCCTTGTCCGGCGCCACGTCGAGGATCATGGAATCATCCGCGCAGAGGCCGAAGCCTTGCGAGGCCAGCGCCAGCGAGGTCGTGGTCTTGCCGGTGCCGCTCGGCGCGTGGATGAGGACCATTGCATCACTGCCTGGCAACGTCAGGCCGGCGGTGTGCAGCATATACTGCCCGCCGGCGTCGAGCGCGGCATCCAGCGCCAGCATCCACGCCGTCCAGGTGACCCTGACGCCGGGGCGCGTGCGGATTTCCGCCCGGCGCTCGCCGGCACGGATGGAGACCGTCTGGCGACCGGGAAACACCAGGTGAAGGACGTCGCCGCCATCGATCATGCGGCAATGGCCGTCCTCGGGCACCTCGCCGTCGAAGGCGAGCGTCCCATCGGGCGTCTCGGACAGGGACTGTGTCTCGACGATGTCGATGCGAAAGCCGGCATCGAGGGGTTCGGCGGCGCTCAGGCCCGAGAGCATCCTGTCGAGATCGCGCCAGAGCTCGGCGCGTTCGGCCGAAATGGCGACGACCTGGCCGTTGAGGGCGTAGCTTATGGACGCGGTCAAGCGGCACGCGCCTTTCCGGGCTCGGCATGATGGCGATAGATCTCGACCATGCCGGGAAGGCTGTCGCTGACCACCGGCCGGCCATCGAGGCAGACCCAGCAATGCGCCGACAGGCGGGGCGCGTGCATCGACTGCGGATCGACGCCAAAGCGCAGGTCCGGATCGAAGCCGGCGAGGCGCAGGAAACGATGGGCAAGCAGGCCTTCCCTCAGGCATCTGCGGTCGCGCATCAGCCAGGGATGCCTGACCGCGTGGTTGACGCTGGCGACGATGTAGGAGGACGGCAGGCCGCGATAGGGCGTCGGCGATGTCAGCGGCGCCCATTTCAGCACCGTTTCGAAATCGCGCTTGCCGACGAGGGCCGGCATCAGCCGCGCGCTGATCCACAGATGGGCGCGAAACAACACCCGCATCAGCGGCCCGTCAGCCATCATGCACCCGGGTCGGCGAGGATGCCTTCCGCCACCAGCTCCGCGGCAAGCGCCGCCATGTCCTGGTCGAGCATATTCTTGTCGACCTCGAACTCGTCGGAAAGCAGATCGACGATCTGGTCGAGGCTGCGCGCGCCGTCGACCTTGTCGAGAAAGGCTTCAGTGGTGCCGTTGCAAGTATAGAGCTGGCCGCTGCGCGCCAGAAGCACGACGGCGCCGTCGCCGACATGCTGCACCGAGGCGTCGTCCGCCAGGCGCAGAACCATTCCTGATGCGATTTCAGCCATGGGCCTGCTCCAGATCATGCAAGAATGCTGGAGAGCCATTAGCGCGGCGAGGCGATGCTGTCCATCGCCCTGACGGCTTGTCCGCAACGAACCCCCGGGCCCGGCTGGAGCGGAAATCACACGCATGAGGGTTGCGGCGCGGCGGTCACGGCGGACAGTTTTTCGCGCTTGCTCAACACTGGCTTTTCGTAGGCCTTCTTCGCGGCAATCTCCCGAGACGATCGACAACCGCAGGTGACAGTGAACGCCATTGTCCGGCAAGCTGGCGAAAACGGGGGGTGTTGCCTTCCTTCCCTTAAGTAAGCTATGGAATCGCCGGGGTTGGGGAGAGGGTGACGAGTATGCGTTACAATTGGGACCGGGCTCCGACGGCGTTCGAACGCCATCGGAAGGCATTTGCTGCTGCGATACTGATCGCCGGCGGCGTCGGGTTGATGCTCGCGGCGTTGCCGCTTTAAGCCGGTAGACAGTGCGGACAGGCAGGAACGGTGCCTGGCATCGTCGCCAGGGTTTGCATGCCCCGGCCGGGCCGGCGCTGCTCAGCGCGCCTGGCCGGTGACGGCGATGAAGCGGCGGTCGCGTCCTTCGAAGCCCTGGCTGAAGCGCTGCACGAGCACGGCGATCACCGCAGGCTTGCCTTCGGGCGCGAATTCGTAGGTTTCCGACAGGGAGTAGGACGTCGGGCAGTTCCGCGAGCCGGGCACGGCCTTGTCCTCATGCAGCACCTTGATCGGCTTGCCATCCTGGCCCTGCAGCGTCAGGCGGAAACCGAGCGCCTTGCCCGACGCATCGGCAGCCTGCTGCGCCTCATCGAAGCTTGCCGAGCAATCGGTCTTGCTCTCCGCCAGGATCTGGTCGAGCTGGATGGTCGAGATGCCGAGCTGGTCATAGGTCGGCGACAGCCATTTCTGCGAAACCTGCTCGAGCCTTGCGATGTCGTTGTAGGCGACGGTCTCGTCCGGGAAGGTGAACTTGTCGAAGGCGGTCCGGTCGCCGCGCGGCGCAATGGCATATCTAGCGAGAATGGGAGCCGCTTCGGCCGCGGCCTGCTTCCGCGCCTGATCGACGGTCATCGTCGCCTCCTCCGATTCGTCAACGATGCGGATCGGCTTGCCGCCGACGAATTCATCGGTGCGGGTGTCGATGATGTCGATCTCCGAATAACCGGAGGCCGAAGCGCCGGCGTCGAGCTGGCCGTACTGCTCGAAGGCGAAGTAGGCGCCGTCAGGCGAAAAGCCGATGATGCGCCGTGCCGCGGCATCGCCGGCCTGGGCTGGCCCGGCTGACGTCGCCAGCGCCGCCCCAAGCAGCGCTGCACGAATGATCGGGATCTGCATTGTCCCCTCCATCGCAAACTCGACCCGGCGGCGATGGTGCCGGATATTTGCGGCCAAGGCGAGATCGGCCATCGACGAAATTCGGGGAAGACATGGCCGGCCGGAACGGCATAGGCTATTCGAGGGCGGCAAATTTCCGGGGAGGAAGCTGGATGGCGTCACGCTACCACGAGGTCTATGAGGGTTGGAAACGCGATCCGGAGCAATTCTGGGCGGACGCTGCGAAAGCCATCGACTGGTATTCGCCCTACGAGCGCGTCTTCGATGCCGAGGCCGGCGTCTATGGCCGCTGGTTCCCCGGCGCCTCCTGCAACACCTGCTTCAACGCCATCGACCGCCATGTCGCCGGCGGCCGTGCCGACCAGGTGGCGCTGATCCATGACAGCGCGATCACCGGCACGATCAGGAAATTCACCTATGCCGAGCTGAAGCGCGAAGTGATCGCGCTCGCCTCGGTGCTGAAGAACCGCGGCATCGGCAAGGGTGACCGCGTCATCATCTACATGCCGATGGTAGCGGAAGCGGCCTTCGCCATGCTCGCCTGCTCGCGCATCGGCGCCGTGCATTCTGTGGTGTTCGGCGGCTTCGCCTCGCATGAGCTCGCCACCCGCATCGACGACGCTAAGCCGAAGCTGATCATCTCGGCATCCTGTGGGCTCGAGCCCGGACGCACCGTCGCCTACAAGCCACTGCTCGACACCGCGATCGAGCTCTCCAGGCACAAGCCTGACGCCTGCCTGATCCTGCAGCGTGACCAGTCGCGCTGCGACCTGAAGGACCATTACGACATCGACTATGCCGACGCGGTTGCCCGCGAGCGCGCCGCCGGCGCCAATGTCGACTGCGTTCCGGTGCTGGCCACCGACCCGCTCTACATCATCTATACGTCGGGCACGACCGGTCAGCCGAAGGGCATCGTGCGCGACAATGGCGGCCACATGGTCGCCTTGAAATGGACGATGGAAAACGAGTTCGGCGTCAAGCCGGGCGAGGTGTTCTGGGCGGCTTCCGATGTCGGCTGGGTGGTCGGCCACTCCTACATCGTCTACGGCCCGCTGCTGCATGGCGCGACCAGCGTGCTGTTCGAGGGCAAGCCGGTCGGCACGCCGGATGCCGGCACCTACTGGCGGGTGATATCGCAGCATGGCGTGGTGGCGCTGTTCACCGCGCCGACCGCCTTCCGCGCTATCAAGGGGCAGGACCCGCGCGGCGAGTTCGTGCCGAAATACGATCTGTCGAAATTCCGCACGCTGTTCCTCGCCGGCGAGCGCGCCGACCCGGAAACCATCAAATGGGCCGAGCAGAAGCTCGCCGTGCCGGTGATCGACCACTGGTGGCAGACCGAGACGGGCTCGCCGATGACCATCAACCCGGCCGGCCTTGGGCTCTTACCGGTGAAATACGGATCACCCGGCGTGCCGATGCCGGGCTACGACATCCGCGTGCTCGACGATGCCGGCCATGAGGTGCCGCGCGGCACGCTCGGCAATGTGGTGGTCAAGCTGCCCTTGCCGGCCGGCTGCCTGCCGACACTGTGGAACGCCGACGCCCGCTTCCGCCAGGCCTATCTCGAGGAGTTCCCCGGCTTCTACAAGACGGCCGACGCCGGCATGATCGACGAGGACGGCTATCTCTATGTGATGGCCCGCACCGACGACATCATCAATGTCGCCGGGCACCGGCTGTCGACGGGGGCGATGGAAGAGGTGCTGGCCGCCCATCCGGACGTCGCCGAATGCGCCGTCATCGGCATCGCCGATCAGATGAAAGGCCAGGTGCCGCTCGGCTTCGTCGTGCTCAACGCCGGCGTCGCGCGCGACACCGCGCTCATCGAAAGCGAGGTGGTGGGGCTGGTGCGCGAGCGCATCGGCCCGGTCGCCGCCTTCAAGACGGTGGTGACGATCAAGCGCCTGCCGAAGACGCGCTCCGGCAAGATCCTGCGCGGCACCATGCAGAAGATCGCCGACAAGGAGGCATGGACGATGCCGGCGACGATCGACGATCCGGTCATCCTCGACGAGATCACCGCGGCGCTCAAGGGACGCGGCATCGGGGTGTAGCCGGGCATGCATGGTCGCTCGCGATAACGGGACCGGCACGGAAAAAAGTGCGATTGCCAGCCGATGACAGCGGCGCGACATTTGTGATTGCCGCGGCGCCCGATCTTTTGTTGTGCAATGCAGCAAATCACCCTACAGTTGCCGTGGGGGGCCATTCCCGCGGCACGGCATGGCTCAGCAGAAAACCACCTTTGGCGGCGTCGATATCCTGCGGTTCCTGGCCGCAGTGCTGGTGATGTTCTATCACTATGGTTTCTGGGTGTGGGCCTTTCCCGGCGGCATCTCGGCGCGCGCCACCGGCGGCATCCCGCCGCATCCGGAGATGGCCCTGCTCGGCTCCGGCTGGGTCGGCGTGCAGGTGTTCTTCGTCATCAGCGGCTTCGTCATCGCCTTCAGCGCCGAGAAATCGACGCCGCTGCGCTTCTTCGAGGCCAGGGTGAAGCGGCTGGCGCCGGCGGTGTGGGTCTGCGCGCCGATCACTGCAGCGGTCTTGCTTCTCACCGACCTCAGCTGGCCGACGGATGCGGTGATCCGGGTGGTCCGCACGGCGCTGTTCGTTCCCGTCGACCCGTGGGTCGACAGCGTCTACTGGACGCTCGGCATCGAGATCGCCTTCTACGCCATCGTCTGGATCCTGCTGCGGCTTGGCCGCTTCGACCGGATGGAGGCCGTCGCCATCGTCATCGGCCTGATCAGCACGTTCTTCTGGTGCCTCTATTATCCGCTGGACATGTCCGATCTGGCTGAGACGCGCTGGCTGCAGCTGACGCTCGTGCATCATGGCTGCTTCTTCGCGCTCGGCGTGATGCTATGGCTGATGCGGTTCAAGGCGGTGACGCCGGCGCGGCTTGGCTTCTCGGCGCTGTTCCTGGCCGGCGGCGTGCTGCAGATCATCAGTTCGGTCGACGTGCACAGCCTCAAGATCGAGGCGGCGATGCCGTACACGCCGCCAATCCTCATCTTTCTCGCCGCGGTCGGGCTGATGGCATGGTCGCTGCGGCTCAATCTGTCCTGGCGCGGCTGGCGCCGGATCGGACTGATGACCTATCCGCTCTATCTGCTCCACGACGTCGTCGGCGCTGCCATGCTCGGCGCCCTGGTCCGCGCCGGCGTGCCCTACCTTTTGTCGATCGCCGCCGTCGGCGCAACGATGATCGCGGCAAGCTGGCTGGTAGCGATCGAGGCCGAGCCGCGCATCCGGCTGCTGCTCGACCACACGGTGTTCCGCTACCGGCTCAAGGCGGCGTAATCGCCGCAGATCCTCGTCCGTAGGAACCTTGCCGTAATCTGCCTGGGCCGCAACGGCGGGTCACTGGTATGGAAATTCCGGCCAAGCATGATAATCGAAGATTCATGCATGCCGTGTGACATGCTCCTCAGAAACGGACCTCCCCCAGCGAGCATCGAGCCTCATTCCGTGAGCCTGTTCCAGCGATCGAGACGACCCCGGACCGCGCCGCGCGATCGCCTGGAATTGGATATGCAGGACACGGTCGTCTATGCGATCGGCGACGTGCACGGCTGCTACAAGGAGTTGCGGGCGCTGGAGCAGAAGATCCTGCTCGACGCGCTGCCCTTTCGCGGGCGCAAGATCATCATCATGCTTGGCGACTATGTCGACCGCGGCCCGAACTCGAAACGCGTCCTCGATCATCTCATCGCGCCGGCGCCGAAGGGCTTCCTGCGCGTCTGCCTCGCGGGAAACCACGAGATTGCGATGCTCGGCTATCTCGACGGCCATCTGTCGCGGGAACTCTGGCTGGCGATCGGCGGACTCGAGACGCTCTATTCCTACGGCGTCGACCCGGCACGCCTTAGTGACCTTTATGGTTCAAGCGAGGAGGTCGACCGGCGCATCCGCGAGGCCATTCCCGCCAGCCATGTCAGCTTCATGCGCTCGCTGCCGGTATTGGTCTGCTCGCGGAAATTCGTCTTCGTCCACGCGGGCATCCGGCCGGGCATCGACCTTATCGAGCAGGACGAAGACGACCTGCTCAACATCCGCTCGGAATTCTTCGAGAAGGCCCATCTCCTCGACCGCTGGGTCGTGCATGGACACACGATCGTGGATGTGCCGAAGTTCGAAGGGCGCCGGCTTGGAATCGATACCGGCGCCTTCCAGAGCGGGCGGCTGACCGCCGTCAGGATCATCGGCAAGCACGGCAAGCTGATCACGTCCTGACCTGCCGGACCGCCCGAGGGTATCAGGCCGCGGCCTTGGTTCGTGCCTCCGACTTCTCCAGATAGTAGCTCGAATAGCGGTCGAAGAATTTCTCGGAGCCGCCGAGCGATCCGTATTTCGCCAGCCGCTTCAGATCGACCTTGTTGAGCACGGCGCCGATGATCTTGTTGGCGACGTAGGGTTCCGATTCCAGCATCGAGCGCACCATGGCGCGCGGCGTGCGGCCCCATTCGGTGACCAGCACGAAACCGTCGACGAGCGGCGCGAAGGCCTTGGCGTCGACCACTGGACCCAGCGGCGGCAGGTCGACGACGATGTATTCGAACGTCTCCTTGGCGTTGTCGATGAAGCGGCGCATGCCGGCCGAGGAGAGCAGCTCGCTGGTGTGCGAGAACTGGCCGCGCAGCACGGCCGGGATGATCGCGAGCTTCGTCTGCCGGTCGACCTTGCCGACCGACTGCCAGGTCTGGCCGCTGACCACCGCTTCCATCAGCCCCTGCTCGGTTTCCATGCCAAGGCTGCGGCTGAGCCCGGGATTGCGCAGATCGCCATCGATCAGCAGCGTCCTGGCACCGTTGGCGGCCAGCAGCCCCGCGAGGTTCGCCGCCACCGTCGACTTGCCCTCGCCGGGCAGAAGCGAGATCACGCCGATGACGCGGCTGCCCTGGCCTTCCATCACCACGTCGAAGGCGATCTTGGCATTGCGCAGCGTTTCGGCGAACATCGATGCCGGCGCGTCGATGCTGACCCGCATTCGCGCCCGCTTTTCCGCCGCCGACAGGCTGGCGACCTTGGGATCGGCTTCGGCGTCGTCGGGCTTGCTGTCCTTGCCGGCCTTGCCGCCGCCGATCGTCGGCAGGTAGCCGAGGAATTTGAGGCCGACGCGGTCGCGGACGTCGTCACCGGTCCGGAAGAAGCGCTCGTTGAACTCGTTCAGACCGCCAAATCCGGCGCCGAGCAACACGCCAAGCACGAGAAAGAGCGCCAGCACCTTGGACGTGCGCGGGCTTGCCGCGGAAAGCGGCATCGTCGCATCGGAAATGATGCGCACCTTGCCGACCGGGAAGGACTGCTGCTGCGAGGCCTCCTCATAGCGGCCCAGGAAGGTCTGGTAGAGCGTGGTGAGCGCAGTCGCCTGCTGGTTCAGATCGCGCAGCTTGACCTGTGACTGGTTGTCGATGGAGCTCTTGCCTGCCGCGTCGGCGATCTTCTGCCTGAGCGCCGTCTCACGTGTCTGAGCCACCTCATACTCGTTGCGGTAGTTTTCGGTAAGCTGCTTCAGCTCGCCAAAAATCTGCGCCGACACGTCGGCCTTCTCCTTGGCAAGCGCGACCGCCTGGGGATGGTCCGCACCGTAATTGGCCGAAACATCCTGCAGCCGCTTGGCGATGGTGAGATAGCGGGTCTTGAGCGTCGTGATGACCAAGCTGCTCGGCTGATCGCTCGCGATGGCCGAATCGTTGAAGGCGTTGTCCGAGCCGCTGTCGACGATCGCCTTGTATTGCTGATAGCGGGCGCTGGCGCGCGCCGTATCGGCCTGCGCGACGATGAGCTGGGCATTCAGGTCGGCGAGCTGCTTGTCGCTCATCAACTGTCCGTCGCTGTTGGCGGACAGGCCGTGCTCGGCCCGGAACGTCTCGACCGCCATCGACGCTTTCTGCGAGCTTTCGCGAAGCTCCGCCAAGCGGCCCTGCAGCCAGACCGCCGCGCGTTCGGTGGCGTCGAAGCTGGCGTTGAGCTGGTCAGCGAGATAGGCCTCGGAATAGGCCTTGGTGATCGCCGTCGCCAGCGCCGGGTTCGGCGACTGATAGCCGATGGCGATGACATAGCTGCGGCCGTTGCGCTGCGCCAGCACCTCGCTCTGCAGCTTCAGCACGGCATAGTCGTGGCTCGCTTCCTTGATCATGGCGTCGCGCGTCGCGGCGTCGACGTTCTCCATGCCGGGAATCTCGTCGGCCGTGCTGCTGCGGAAATAACCAACCACGCCGCGCAGGAAACCGATGCCCTTGGCCAGAGCCGATTGCGGCGGGTTCATGAAGTCCTGGTTCTGGTCAAGCTTAAGCTTGTCCACGACCACCGAGGCCAGGCGGGCCGAGTTGATGATCTCGATCTGGCTGAGCAGGGCGGCGTCCGTCTGCATGGTGACGGACGCGGCCGAGATGTCGTCGACAACCTTGTTCAGCCCCTCGTCGATCAGAACGCTGGCGACCGACAAATACTGCTTGGGCGTGGTCTGCAGATAGAGCACGCCCAGGAACAGGCCGATGATCGCGCACACCGCCACCACCTTGACCTGCCGCGCGGCCATGCCGAGCAGGCGTTCGATGTCGATGAAGTCCTCACCTTTTTCCGCGTCCGCGCTAGGCAATGGCGTCCTCTTGTCGAGGGGAAAATTGGCATAGTTCATCGTCGGTCCAATTCCAGGTTGCAGGCGCTATCGGCCTTCGAAGATTGGCGTCGTCACCAGAAAAGACCACGCAACATTCATGCCAGAAAGCGCTTGGCCGGGTCGGCCAAGCGCGGCGGCGTTTGTCGCGCCATCATCGATACGCATATGCACCCAAAAGATGGGCATTATGCGGCTTCTTCCCGGCGTTCATGCGTCCGGACGAATTCCTGCAGCATCTCGAAGATCGGTCCCTTCATGTCGTCGCGCGCCAGAGCGAAGGCGACATTGGCCTGGATGAAGCCCTCCTTCGAGCCGCAGTCGAACATGCGGCCGTTGAAAGGCTGGGCAAAGAACGCCTGCTTTTCGGACAGCCGGACCATGGCGTCGGTGAGCTGGATCTCGTTGCCGGCCCCGCGCTGCTGGTTGCCGAGCAGCGCGAAGATCTCCGGCTGCAGGACATAACGGCCGTTGATGTAGAAGTTCGACGGCGCATTGGCCGGCGCCGGCTTCTCGACCATGGCTGTCACCTCGAAGCCGGTGCCGATCTCAGCGCCGCGGCCGACGATGCCGTATTTGCTGGTCTCGCTCGGCTCGCAGCGCTCGACGGCGATGACGTTGCCGCCGGTGCGCTGATAGAGGTCGACGGTCTCGGCAAGGCAGCCGCGCCCGCCGAACGACACCATGTCAGGCAGCAGCAGGGCGAAGGGCTCGTCACCGATCACCTCGCGCGCGCACCATACGGCATGGCCGAGGCCCTGCGGCGATTGCTGGCGGATGAAGGACGTAGCGCCGGCGACGGGCAGCAGGCTTTCCAGCGACTGCAGCTGCGCCTTCTTGCCGGTCTGCTCCAGGGTCCCGATCAATTCAGGATGCAGGTCGAAATAGTCCTCGATGACCGCCTTGTTGCGGCCGGTCACGAAGACGATGTGCTCGATGCCCGCCTCGAAGGCTTCGTCCACCGCATATTGGACGACCGGCTTGTCGACCACGGGAAGCATTTCCTTCGGCATCGACTTGGTCGCCGGCAGGAACCGCGTTCCAAGCCCCGCCACCGGTATGACTGCCTTCCTGACTTTCTTCATTGCATAGTCCTTTTGAGAAGATCGATTTCAATATGCCGCAGGCCATGAACCCTCGTTTCATCAGCCCGCACTCTCACCTCCCCGTCCCCACGGCAAACTGTGCCGCCACCCTTCGCAACCGGACGGCGATCGGCATGCTCATATGCCTGACCGCCGCCGGATCACTCAGCGCCGTCCATATCGCCCTGAACGGCGAGCGCGCCTTGATGTGCTGGACCAGCGACAGGAACGATGCCGCCTTGCGCAGGCTGCGGCCGCGCCTGGCAAAAGCAGCCGCGGCGGCCGCGTCCATGAGATGCGTCTCGGCGAATTTGGCGTCGGCCGCGCGCATCGCCTCGACATGATGCAATTCAAGCACCCGCGAGATGGAGCCGGTGCGGATGTGGTAGACATAGCCGGTCGTCGGCTCGACCACGCATTTGCCGCCCTTGGCGAGCGCGTTGGCGAGCAGGATGTAATCCTCGCCGATGATCAGCTTCTCGTCATAGCGAAGGCCGTTTTCGTTGAGGAAGTCGCGCTGGAAGATCGGCTTGAGATAGCCGAGGTTGAAGCGCGACTCGAAGACGATGTTGCCGGCGATGTAGTCGGCGAGCGAAATCTCGCCCAGGCCCTCGAGATAGTCGGCCGGAAACATCGTGTCCTCGGGCACGCCGTCCTCGCGCACGACCTGGAGATTGTCGACCGCGATCACCGCGCCCGCTTTTTCCGCCCGCGCGATCATGGCGCCAAGCCGCCCTGAGAGAACCTCGTCATCGGAATCGAGGACCGCCACCCATCTGCCCCGCGCGGCCTCGAGGCCTGCGTTCCTGGCGCCGCCGGGGCCGCGATTGTGCTCAAGCGCGACGACCCGCACGATGTCCTCGGGGTAGGATCGCGCCACGTCGAGCGTCCGGTCACGCGAACAGTCGTCGACGACGATGACCTCGACGGAAACGTCGCGCTGGGCAATGGCGCTGGCGATCGCCCGGTCGAGGGTCGCCTCGGAATTGTAGGCGGCGATGACGAAGCTGACGTCAGGTTGCATGCTTGCCTCCTTCCTGCGCGGAGGTGAGGCCGTACTGGCGAATCTCGCGGACGCCGACGAGGCCGCTAATGACGCCGACATGCATGATGCCGCGCAGCACGCTGCGGTTCCTGCGCACCGGGCTGATCGCGGTCAGCGCCGCCATGCCGAAACAGTAGGCCGCTTTGGCCGAGGCGAGGCCGACCTGGGCGACGCGCCTGATGCCGCTCGCGCCATTTCCGATGAGGTGTCCGTGCGTCTGCCCGAAACGGAAGCGGCGGCGGCGCAGCCAGTCGAACGCCGCCCTGGCATGCGGCACCACTTCCTCGACCAGAGCATCCGGTGAAAACGCGATGCTGCCGCCGTCCCTGACCATGCCGTCGAAGAACTCGGTGTCCTCGCCGCCGGTCTGGCCACGCGCCAGGCTGAAGCGGCGGCCGCGCAGGCTCGCCTCGCCGGTTCTGAGCAGGACGTTGCAGGTGTAGCCGGTGCGGATCTCGCCACGCACCCAGACCGGTAAGGTCGAATGAAAATCCCCCTTGCGCATCCAGGCCGGTGCATCCTGTCGGTAATGCGCCCGCACGGGCCCGAGCACGGCGGTGGCGCCGCTCGCCTCGGCCGTGGCGACAAGTTCGGCCAGCCAACGGACCGAGGCGGTCTCGTCATCGTCGATGAAGGCGACAAGATCGGAAACGCTGGCATCGAGGCAGGCATTGCGCGCGATCGAGATGTTGCGCGCCGGTGCGTGGCGGTAGCGGATCGGCAGCTTCAGCTCCTGCGCCAGCGCCTTGACCAGCGGCTGGGCGCTTGGCTGATCGTCATTGTCGGCGACGACGACGCCGACCTCGAAGCCGGGGGGCCTGTCCATGGCGGCGATGGAACGCAGCGTGTCGGCGAGCTCGGCCCGCCGGAACGTGCAGACGCAAATATCGATCGAGCGGCTTTGCGCGACAGCCATCACGCCACCCCGCGCTGCGATCGGCCGCCGAGGAGCTGCAGCCAGAAACCGACGGACCAGCCGAAATGCATGACCATCGCCGACACGCCGACAAGCGTAAGGCCAGGATTACGCTGACGGATGGCGGTGGCGATGCCGTAGCCGAGGCAGACCGCCGCCCACACCAGGAACGGCACCGCCGCCAGCCAGTGGACGAAGGAGAAGGCGGCAAGCAGGACGACCGGGAAGACCAGCAACGGGATCATCTGCCGGACCTTGGGCACCATGCGGTGCTTGAGCACGTTCCTGGCGCGGCCGCGGCCATAGCCGAGATACTGGAAATAGAGGCTCTTCAGCGACGAGCGCGGATAATAGACCATCTGCGTCCTGCCGCTCATCCAGATGCGGTAGCCGGCCTGGCGCAGCCGGTAGTCGAGCTCGGCATCCTCATTGTGGCTGAACGTCTCGTCATAGCCGCCCACCGCCCTGAAGGCCGAAATGCGCATCAACGCGTGGTGGCCATGGTCGACCCATTCGCCCGCCGACAGGTGCCGGTGCTTGGAGCCGCCGGTGCCGAGCTTGGAATTCTGCGCCGCCGCCACCGCCTGCTGCACCGCGCCGGTGCCGCTAGTCAGCATGGAGACGACGACCGAATCGGCGCCAGTGGCCAACGCCTCCTCGACCAGCCGGTCGCAATAGTCGTCGGGGTAGCCGCCATGCGCATCGATGCGGATGAGATACTCCGCGCCATCGCCATGGCTGGCGACTGCGAGATTGATCGCCGCACTCTGGATGCGCTGCGGGTTGTGCAGCAGGACGACCTGCGCATCCCTCGCGGCGATCTCCCCGACGATGCCAAGCGTACCGTCGGTGCTGCCGCCATCGGCGACGATGATGCGGGCGCCGAGCCTTTGCGCTGCGGGCCGCAGCTGTTCGAGCAGCGCGCCGATATGGGCGGCCTCGTTCAGGCACGGAATCACGATCAGGCTCGATGCTGACGTTGCGGTTGGCGTCATCCGGTTCTGTCCATCCTATGCCAGCGCTTCGGCCACGAAGGGCCCCGGCGCCGCCACAAGCCCACGCAGCTTGTCGACGAAAGCCCGGCAGTCGTTGCGGTCGTAGCTCCAGGTCCTCGGGTTGCGGGCCAGCACGCGCGCCTTGAGCTTGCCGAAGCGCTCCTGCTCCATCCGCCCGAGCGCGGTTTCGAGCGTTTCGGGCGTCGCCTCGGACAGCAGGACGCCGATGTCCTGCTGATTGAGGAAGCGGCCGGTTTCGGTGTTGCCCATCGAGATCGGCACGGCGCCGAAGCGGCAGCCCTCATAGAGGCGGTTGGGCAGCAGCCATTCGGAGTTCTGCCCTGCCTCGAAGAAATCGATGGCCCAGGAAAAATGCACGTCGCCGTAGATCGCCGCCATGTCTTCAGGGTTGCGATAGGGCCCGCGAAAGGAGAGCCAGGGCTCGGCCTCGACGAAAGCGTGGAAATCGGGAAATTCGGAGAGCGCCGGACGGCCGCGCAGGACGACCTCGAAGCGCCCGTCGAGACGGCGGGTGAATTCGGCCAGCAGTTCCAGCGAGCGGCGGCAGCGCAGCGCGCCGAACCAGCCGATCCGCCAGGGGGGAGCCGCGGGAATTTCCGCCTTCAATCGCTCGTCCACCGTCACCGCCGCGGCGTCGAAATATTTGTTCTCGACCAGTTCGACGGGTGCCGCGACCTGCTCGAACGGCTTGAAATAATTGGCGATGAAGGCGGGCGACGAAGTCACGAGGAGCTTAACGTCGCGGGCAAGATAACGTTCCGCGCCACGCAGCGCCTTGCCGACCAGATCGTTGCGCAGCACCAGGCGGTGGATGTCGAGGCATTCGTAGACAATCGGGACCGCGCCCCCGAGCGCCGACTTGGCGCGGCGGGCAAGCGCCAGCATTTCGAGGTTGCGCGCGATGATGAGGTCGGGCCTCGGCACCGTCGCCAGCTTCGCACCGATGCCGAACGCAGCCCTGGCGATCGCCGCCAGGCGCTGGCCGAATCGGCCGTCGCGCGTCGCGCCGAGATCGATCGGGCGCAATCCTTCGATGTCGGCAACCGGGCTGGCGGCGCGGCGGAAACCCGCCAGCGTGACCTTGGCCCCGCCTGCCCTGAGCATTGTGATCCGCCGGCGAACCGCCGGGTCGGATACGTCATGCACAAGGTACAAGACATGCAGCATGAAACTCGACCGCTGTTGGCCCACCCACGGCGAAGTTAGTACAGCTCTTGCTGCATCGCAACATTTTTGGTGCAGCGTAGCAAATATCCACGTTTTTTGTTGCGCTGCACCAAAAATGCCGTAGTTTGTGGGACGGCGGCGGGCGCCGGTCACGACATTGTCGGGAGCGACGCAAAAATCAGGGATCCTGAATTTGGAAGCCAGTGCATTCGACCCGCCAGAGGGCTCTCTCCGCAGATCGGTCGGGCGCGGCGCCGTTGTCACGGCCATGGCGCAGTCCGTGCGGGTCGGGACGCAGATCGTTTCCGTCATCGTGCTGTCGCGGCTGCTGTCGCCGCAGGATTTCGGCGTCGTGGCGATGTGCGCGCCGGTGCTTGCTTTCATCGCGCTGTTCCAGGATTTCGGCCTGACGCAGGCGACGATCCAGAAAAGCGGCATCACGCATGAGGAGGTCAACTACCTCTTCTGGATCAATGTCGCGGTCAGCGCCGTCCTGGCCTGCCTGCTCGCCGCCGCCGCGCCGCTGGTCGCGGCCTTCTATGGCGAGCCGCGGGTGTCGGGCCTTGTAGCTGCGCTCGGCCTGCAGATCATGGCCTATGGGCTAGGCGCCCAGCATCTGGCGCTGCTGACGCGCCGCATGCAGTTCGCGCGGCTTGCCGCCATCGACGTCACCAGCGCCGTCGCCGGGCTTGCCGTGTCAATCGCCTGGACCTTCATCGACCGCTCCTATTGGGCGCTGTTTGCCGGTACGCTGACCGGCGCGGTGCTGCCGACGCTCTGCTACTGGGCAAGCTCGCGCTGGCGCCCCGGCCTGCCGCGCAAGGTCGAAGGCATCAGCCAGCTCATCAATTTCGGCGCCGGCATTACCGGCTTCAACTTCGCCAACTTCTTCGCCCGCAACCTCGACAATGTGCTGATCGGCAAATATTGGGGCGAAGCCCAGCTCGGCCTCTACGACCGCGCCTACAAGCTTTTGCTGTTCCCGCTCAGCCAGATCACCAATCCGCTGTCGAAGGTGATGGTGCCGGCGCTTTCCAGGCTGAAGGACGAGCCGGACCGCTACCGCAGCGCCTATCTGCGCGTCATGCCGCTGATCCTTCTTGTGGCGCTGCCGGGCGTCGCCTTCGCCACCGCAATGTCCGACGTGGTCATCCCCTTTGTGCTCGGCGAGCAGTGGCGACAGAGCTCCGGCATCTTCCTGGCGCTCGGCTTCGCCGGGCTGCTGCAGCCGCTCAACAATCCGGCCGGCTGGCTGTTCGTCAGCCAGGGCCGTTCGGGCGATTTTATGCGCTGGGGCATCGTCACGGCGGTGACCTCTGTGCTCGCCTTCCTGGTCGGCCTGCCCTATGGCGCGATCGGCGTGGCGGTCGCCTATGCGGTGAGCGAGTATCTGAGAACGCCTTTCCTGTGGCTCTATATCGGCAAGACCGGGCCACTCAGGGCGAGCCACGTCCTGCAGGCGGCGACGCCCTTCGTGCTTGGCGCGCATCTGGCGCTTGCCGCGGTGTGGTTCGCCAAGCCGTTCCTGCCGCAGCAGCCGATCCTGGCCATGGCCGGGGCTGTGGTCATGTCCTACATCGCCACCATCGTGGTCGCGCTGGCCTTCGCCTCCGGGCGCGAGGCGCTGCGCGAAGCCCTGAAGCTGATACCGACGCGGGCGCCGGCGGCTGCCCCCAGCGGAGCGAAATAACATGCGCACATCCGAGGACCCGACCAAGACCATGCACTACCGCTCGATCTCAGACATGAACGACGCGATCGTCAGCAACCTTCACCGCCTGCCGCGCGACATCGACCTTGTCGTCGGTGTGCCGAGAAGCGGCATTCTCGCGGCAACGCTGGTCAGCCTCGCCGCGAACATTCCGATGACCGATCTCGACAGCTTCCTTGCCGGCAAGATCTATTCGTCCGGCATCACCAAGCGCCGCGCCGCGCTCGACCGGCAAGCCGCCGAGATGCGCAAGATCCTGGTCATCGACGACAGCGTCAGCGGCGGCAACGCCATGCGCGACGCGCGCAACCGGATCGAGGCCGCCGGCATCAAGGCGGACTTCACCTTTGCGGCGGTGTTCGGGCTCTTGTCACAGCACAAGGAAACCGATGTCGTCTTCGAGGTGGTGCCGCATCCCAGGATGTTCCAGTGGAACTTCATGCACCACAAATTCCTCGAGCAGTGCTGTGTCGACATTGACGGCGTGCTCTGCCTCGACCCCACGGAAGCGGAAAACGACGACGGGCCGGCCTATGAGAAATTCCTGGCCGAGGCGCGGCCGCTGCATGGTCCGACCCGCAAGATCGGCTGGCTGGTGACCAGCCGGCTGGAAAAGTACCGCAAGCTGACCGAAGCCTGGCTGGCCAAGCACGACATCAAATACGACCACCTGATCATGCTCGACCTGCCGAGCAAGGCAGAGCGGCAGCGGCTTGGCGTGCATGGCAGCTTCAAGGCCGATTTCTACGCCAAGTCCGACGCCATCCTGTTCATCGAGAGCGAGCACCAGCAGGCGCTCAAGATCGCCGAGCTGTCGGGCAAGCCGGTGCTGTGCGTGGAGACCCATCTGGTCACCTATCCCGACGCGCTGTCGCTGCCGGCGCTCAGCCAGGCGGCGCGCAACCTGCCGGCCAGATTGCGCCAGATCAACTCGCCCGACGGACGCAAGTCCGTGGCCAAGAAGGTGGCGCGCACGCTGCTCGGCGAGCGCGGCTACGAGACGCTGAAGAGCCGGGTCAAGCGCCCAGCCTGATCGCGACAACAACTCGAACAAGCTTGGAGGCAGCGCCCGCAGGGGGCGCTGCAGCCGAACCCTAAGCAGCCTTTCGCGAAGACTGTTGCGCCGCCCTGTCGAGCAGCGAGAAGAAGGTGGCGAACTGGCGCTCGGGGTTCAGGGCGGGGCGCTCCGAGAAGGCGCGCGCGGCTGCTGAAAGCCGCTGATACTCCTCAGTGTCGTTCCAGAGCCGCCTGACCGCCGCCACCCAATCGTCGAGCGGGCCGTCATAGTCGAGCACGACGCCGCCCGAGCCGATGGCCTCGGGCAGGCCGCCGCGCCGCGAGCCGACGACGGGGATGCCGCTGCAATGCGCCTCCGATGCGACACGGCCCCAGGCCTCCTCCCACTTGCTGGGAGCGAGCAGAATCTTGGTGCGGCCATAAACCGTCTTCATGTCGCTGGTGCGGTTTTCCAGCCTGATGTTGGAGAAGGGCGCGATCGTCGCCTCGATCCGGGCCCTGTGATCGTCGTCGAGCTTCCAGCTTTCGACGAAGAGGAACTGGATCTCGGGGCAGGCGCCGGCGATGCGCACTGCAAGATCAAAGCCCTTTTCCTCGTAAGGGTTGATCAGGGTGACGAACTCGCCGGTCGTCGGCGTGTTGTAGGTGGCCGGATTGATGGTCGGCGGAATGACCGTGGAATCGATGTCGAACTTCTCCTTGTAGGTGCGTGCGGTGAACTCCGAATTGGCGATGTAGAGCGCCGAATGCAGCTCGCGCAGGTCGCCGCCCAGTTCATGGAATTCGACGTTGCGGAGGTAGACGACCAGAGGCACGCCCTCGGCCTGCAGCGCCTTGCCGATCGGAACCGACTTGTGACACTGCACGACGGCGACGTCCGGCCTCAGCTTCTTGACTGCAAAGCCCGCCGCCTCCCAGGGAAACCAGGCCCGCACCACCGGATAGCCAGGATAGCTGTCGATGACGGCGCGCTGCCTGAGCAGCTTCATCTTGGCGCGCGCCTTGTAGCCGAAGACGCCCTGGCCGAACAGCGCCGCCAGCACCGACGCCTCATGGCCGTGCTCGATCAGTTGCTCGACCAGATGATGGGTGCTGGACTGCACGCCGCCGCTGAACTGGGGAGTGTAGCCATTGCCGCCTGCAAAGAGGACTTTCATGGATAGGGCTCCTTGTCGTGTTTCGTTCGGAAGCTGGCCAGGACCAGCGTCTTGCCTCCGGCCTCAAGCGACCTTCGGCGGCTCCAGATTCGCGAATGGATTGGTGCATGGATGCCAGCCGGTGAAGCGGATCGGATCGCCTGGCGAGCTGCGCCAGGCATAGTCGGTCAGCATGTGGAACTCGGCGATGACCCAGCGCTCGAAATGCGTCAGGTCTTCCCGCTTATCCCGCGGCAGCAGCCGGCGCGCCTCGCCCAGCTTGACCGTCTCCAGCAGGGTGACCGCGTCCGCCACCTTAGTGCTCGGGAATATCCACGGATTGCGGTTGGAGAACTCAAGCACGAATTGCTGCAGGTGCTCTATGCGCATGTTCAGTTTGCCGAAATACTTTTCCAGCGTGACGCGCACGAGATCCTCGTCCGAAAGCGAGGACACGGCGGCATAGGCGATGCCGGTCGAGGCGACCCCGCCGGCCATCACGGCCAATGCTGCACGTCGAGTGATCTTCATCATGCCGACAGCTCCTTCATGCCATCCGACTCGCCGCCCGCAACGACAGGGCGGCCGCCGTCAGGCTGGGATTGACGCAGGAGCAGCTCGGATAGGTGCTCGTGCCGACGACGACGAGGTTCCGCTGCTGATGATGGATCATGTCGCGGTCGACCACCGAATCGGCCGGGCCGGTGCCCATCCGCAACGTGCCCTGCACATGCGATTCGGTCGGCCGGATGCCGCGGTCGAAGAGCTGCTCGACTGGCAGCGGCTGAAGCAGCGCGGGCAGCTTTTCCAGCGCCTTGGCCATGCCCTTGACGGCATAGTCCGACGCGCCCTTGAAGCTGACGAAGGCGTTCTCGTCCTTGTCGAGGATCACCCGGTTCTCCGGGTCGAGCAGGTTTTCGGTGACGACCACCAGCGGCAGCACCTGCCGCAGCCGTCCCTTCTCGGCGCGCATGCCGTGCTGCCAGCGGTTTTCGAAATAGACGAGCGCCGCCGCGTGCTCGGCCCGATGCGGACCGTCATAGAGGCCGAAATTCAGGCCGGTGGTGATGGTGCTGCCGTCGAAATTGTCGACGCCGTCGAGATAGGCCTCGAAGTTCCAGCCATAGGATTCGTGCAGGCCGAGACCGACGAATTCGCCGCCAAGGCCGGAGCGCAGCATGATCGCCGGGCTCTGGATCGCGTTGGCGCCGAGCACGAACAGGTCGCCGCTCGCCGAATATTCCTTGCCGCCATGCACGAACGTCACCGAGCGGACGGAGCCGCCAACGTGTTCGAGCCGCCGCACTTCCGAGCTGAGGCAGACCGAGACGTCAGGATGCTCGAAGACATGCATCAGGCCGTTGTTGACGGTGAACTTGGCATCGGCCGGGCACAGCCAGCAGCGCAGATTGGCGCAGCAGGCGCCGCGCAGCGCGGTCGCCACGCGGGCGCGCGCCGTCGGCATGACGAAGTGTTGCTCCGGCTGCGCCGCCTTCATCATCAGGTCGGGCGACGACATGCGGTGGGGCGGCTGCGGGAAGGGCTTCGAGCGCGGCAGCATCCGAGCCATGTCCGGGTCGCCGGAGATCGACATGACCTCCTCGGCGTCGCAGTAGAACGGCTCCAGCTCGTCATAGCTGATCGGCCAGTCATTGCCGACGCCGTATGTGCTCTTCAGCCTGAAGTCGTTGGGGTGGAAACGCGGCGTCTGCGCGAACCAGCAGTTGGTGCCGCCGCCGAGGCCGATCGTGTAGTTCCACGGCTTGTCGGAGTTGGTCTTGTAGGTGCTCTCGTCGTCGATATCGGTGTTGGCGTTCTGGCCGAGCTGCCATTCGTGCGTGTTGTGCCGGCCCCATTCCAGGACCAGGACACGGGCCTTCCGCCGCTTCAACAGGCCGTGCAGGAAGAAGGCCGAACCGAAACCGGAACCGATGGCGATGATATCGAAATGCTCGTTGGCGATTTGCTCGGGCCTGATATCCAGCACCATCAGATAGAACCCTTTCTGGATACGCGTATGGTCACCGGCGGCCTCGCTGTCGTTCGTCGAGGCCGAACCGGTCCTTCAGGCTGATGTCGGCGCATGCCCTCACGCCGCCATCCTGCCGATGCTGAAATATTCGATGCCGTAGCGGGCGATGACCTTGGGATCGTAGAGGTTGCGGCCGTCGAAGATCACCGGCGTGGTCAGTGCATCCTTGAGCGCGTCGAAGGAGGGCGCGCGGAAGCTCTTCCATTCGGTGCAGATCAACAGCGCCTCGGCGCCGCGCAGCGCGGCCTCTTTCGTGCCGCAGAGCAGAAGATCGTCGCGCAAGCCGTAGATCGCCTGGCATTCCTGCATCGCCTCGGGATCATAGGCCTGAACATTGGCGCCGGCCTGCCACAGTGCTTCCATCAAGACACGTGCCGGGGCCTCGCGCATGTCGTCGGTGTTGGGCTTGAAGGCCAGGCCCCAGAGCGCGAAGGTCTTGCCCTTGAGGTTGCCCTTGAAATAGCGGTGCACCTTGTCGAACAGGACCGATTTCTGCTCGTTGTTGCGCTCCTCCACCGCGCGCAGCAGCTTGGCGTCGAACTTGACGCCTTCGGCGGTCTTGATCAGGGCGCGCACGTCCTTGGGAAAGCACGAGCCGCCATAGCCGAGGCCGGGATAGATGAAGTGGTAGCCGATGCGCGGATCGGAGCCGATGCCCTTGCGCACCTCCTCGATGTCGGCGCCCAGCTGCTCGGCCAGATTGGCCATCTCGTTCATGAAGCTGATCTTGGTCGCCAGCATGCAATTGGCGGCGTATTTGGTGAACTCGGCACTGCGCACGTCCATCACGATCATCTTCTCGTGGTTGCGGTTGAACGGCGCATAGAGCTCGCGCATCACCGCCTCGGTGTCCTCGCTAGAGGTGCCGACGATGATACGGTCGGGCTTCATGCAGTCGGCGACGGCCGAGCCTTCCTTGAGGAATTCCGGATTGGAGGCGACGTCGAAAGCCAGATCCTCGCGACCCCTCGCCTTCAGGGTCTCGGCGATCTTGGCCTTGATCTTCTCGCAGGTGCCGACCGGCACCGTAGACTTGCCGACGATGATCTTGGGCGTCTCCATCTCGCGGCCGATGGCCTCGGCGACGGCGAGCACATATTTGAGATCGGCCGAGCCGTCCTCGCCGGGAGGCGTGCCGACCGCGATCATCTGGATCTGGCCGTGCTTCACCGCCGCCACCGCGTCGGTGGTGAACTTGATGCGGCCGGCGGCGTGGTTCTCCTTGACCAGCGTTTCGAGCCCGGGCTCGAAGATCGGGATCAGGCCCTGGTTGAGCCGCTCGACCTTTTTCTCATCAATGTCGACGCACACCACCTGGTGCCCGACTTCCGCGAGCACGGCGGCCTGCACGAGGCCGACATAGCCAATTCCAAAGACGGTCAGATTCATTCGGTTTTGTTCCTGTTCAAGGCCGTCTTCGGTCCGGCCGGTTCAGATGTTGCCTGGCCGTGATCCCCACGGCTGTTTCCTATTTAAGCACGATTCCGAAAGCGGTCGCCGCTTCTGCCACGCTTGGCTTTCCTTCGGAACCATACGCTAGTTGCTGTTGGCGCCGCTGCTTATGCTGCACGCCAGCGATTCCTTGAACTGGCATGGCTCGCCCAGCGCCGTAAACGCGACGCGTTCCACCTGCATGGTGACCTTGCGGCCGGGGTCGGAAAAGGGGCCCATCCAGTTGGTCAGCTTGTCGCTGCCCCAGAGGCTGAAGAATATCTTCTGCGAATGGGTCGGCAATTCCGCTGGGTCGGTCACTTCCTGGACCAGCTTGCCGTTGACGTAGAAGCGCAACCGCTCTTTCTCCCAGACAAAGCCGTAGTCGTTGAAGCCCTTGTCGGTGCCGCCCTCGACATCGGCGAGCTTCTCATTCTTCGGCTTGCCCAAGATGTAGGTGTTGACCTGGACCTTCGAGGTGTCCTTGGTCAGGACCTCGAAGTCGATCTCGTCCCAGGGCTGCTTGTCGGCGGGGCCGATGTAGGAAAAGAAGGCGGCGTTGAGGCCGGACCCGGTGTCGGTCTTCATGCGCGCTTCATAGGTGCCGTAGCCATAGCGCTTCTTGGTCTGGATCTCGCCGCAGGCGAATTCGCGGTCCTTGGTCTGGCGCTTCTCGAAGCCCAGCGTCAGCACACCATCGGAAAGCCCGACAAGGCTCTTCGACCAGGTGCAGTTCTGGTGTGGGCCGTTCGACCAGCCGTCGGAAACATACCAGCGCGAATGGTCGAAATTCGAGAAGTCATCGACGAATGAGGGCGCGCTCTGCACGTCCTGCGCCCGCGATGGATGCGGGGCTGCAACCAGGCTTGCGGCCACGGCCACAAGAAACGCGCCAGCTGTGGATAGCCGCCGCAGGCCCGCTCTCGGCTCGAACCGCATGACATCGGCCGCGACGATGGGGATAGTCTTCGGATCTGCGTTCATACCAACTCACCTTTGTGCTGTTCCGCCCCAACCCAAAGTCGTCCAATGACCCGCCTTGCGGGCCGTTTGCGATCCTCCGCCCTAGAACTCCTTGTCTGTGCCTCGTACCTAGCCTTTGCCCTGCGGACCTCGTTCGTGCCGTCAGCGCGCGCCCGCCGACTTGACGAAACCGCTCCGCGAATCGGAGCCCTGCGCACTTTCGTCGACAATCGCGTCGAGCGAATGACGCAGTTCCTTCATCAGGCCGTTCTGCCGGGCAAGCTCGGCAATGCGTCGCTCGCAGTTCAGGATCGACTTCGTCAATTCGTTGACTTCCGACGACTTGCCTGTCGACGCCGATCCGTTCTCCATCGCCTCGACCAGGAAAGCGGCGTTCGTCGCCTTCGACCGGTAGCGATTCTCAAGTCCGGTCTTCTCCGCCTCGATCTCGCTGGAGATCTGGTCCAGCAGCCGCGCCAGACGATCGTAACGCTGGAGGTCGGTCTGCCGGTCCCGGGCCGGATCCCTGGATCTGAAGCCGAATATCGAAGCCATCCGGTTGGCCTTCCAAAATTGCTGCACCGCAACATACACTGCCATTCCGAGGCCGAGTAGGCAACCTCGGAGTTAGGCAAAGGCGATTTTTTTCGATCCGAGACCGAGGCCGAGCCGCGGTCCGGCTTACTTTTCAACAGCTTGAGCGGCCATCAGGAAGCGCATCGGCGGCACCGGCCGCTTGGGGGCAAGGCCGGTCTGGCGAAAGAGCGCCTCGAGCTTGTCGGCGGCGACGCCCCGGACGATGGGGATCAGGTTCGACTGGCTCGCCAGCGCATAGGCGGCGGCCGATGCCAGGCCACGCTCGGCCTTCACGTCGAGGAAATTGCGCAGCCGGTATTTGTCACGCACGTGGCGCTCATGCTTCCTGAGCGCCGCCTTGGACGTTTCCGGCAGCGTGTCGATGGCAAGCAGCGCCAGGTCCGCGTCGGCCAGGCGCTTCAGATCCTGCGTCTTGTGGCGGCCGCTCAGCGAATCGGCGCGCACGATGGCGCCATAGCCGCAAGACCTGATGACCTTGAAGCGGGCGCCGCAGGCGACGGCGCGGGCATAGAGCTCATAGTCCTCGCCGAGGCGCAGGTTCTCGTCGTAGCGCAGGGCGTGGCGATCGAGGAAGGCCCGGCTGATCACCGGCTTCAGAAAGCCGAGCTCGCCGCGCTGCACGCGGCGCCTGGAGATGTTGCCCTCGACGAAACGCTCGAAGTCGAGGAATTCCGGATCGGCCGAAAAGGACGGGGCGACGACCTTGGAGACATCGGTCGCCGTGTCGTCCCTGATCAGCATGATGTTGTCGGCGGCGAAATCCCAGTCGGTGCTGGCGAACAGCCTGCGAAAGCGGCCTTCGAGGAAGAAATCGTCGGCGTCTAGGATGCTGATGAAGGGTGAGCTTGAGCCGGCGATCGCGGCGTTGCGGGCAAAGGACGGGCCCCGGTTCACGTCGAGACGCATGACTTTGAGCCTGCCGCTGCCGTCATCGGCGGCGCGCGCCACCTCGGCGGTGTCGTCGGTGGAGGCGTCGTCGACGACGACGACTTCAGCCGCTTCCGGCTCGCGCAGCGCCGACGCTATGGCGGCTGGGATCGTTCGGGCGGCGTTGCGGGCGGCGATGATCACGCAGACCCGGGAAGCTGTGCTGGACATCAATTCACCTCTCGATCGAACGAGTTTGTTTCGAATTTCCTGCCCCATGCCCCAAAATGATCGTCACCGGCCACCTGCTTCGCCGACTGCCGGCCGTTCGAAAATGCGCCGGCTGAGATCGGCCGAAGCCGCCCAGCCGGCCTCGGCCAGATAGCGGACCGGCGCGCGGCCGCATAGTTCCCATAGCACCGTCCGGCGCTGCGGCCAGCGCAAGGAGGACAGCCAGGGCGCGATCACCATGTGGAGGAGATCGGCGTTGTCGATGCGCGACAGTATCCGCGTGGCGCGCTCCGACAGCAGCGTGCCCGTGCCGCCAAGCAGCACATCGGCGGCCCTGAGGCCAAGCAGCAGCGTATCCGCCAACCCCTGCCCGGCCGCGTAGTCGAGCACGCCCTGCTGCTCGGCCTCGCTCAGCCGGCTGGTGCTGGCCCTGACATCGCAGACATAGCCGGCGCAAGGCTCGCGGTTAAAGAAGGCCTTGGCGACGCTGATGCAGGACAAAAGCAGTGTGTCGGAAGCCGAGATGAAGGGCACATGATTGCCGGCGATCCCGACCTCGCGCCTGCGCCGCAGGAAGCCATCGGTGTCGCGCGGGCTCGGCGACCCGGGCTGCTGCAGCCGGTAGTGAAGGTCGACGGTGGACGGCCTGAACTCGCCGCCGCGGATCATGTGCTGCTCGCCAAGGAAACGCAGCCACCAGAGCGAACGCGACTTGCCGGCGACCTCGTAGCCGATCGCGCGCAGCGCCTCGCGCGCCCTGGCGAAGCCTGCCTGCGAAACGAGGATGTCGACATCGCCCGACGGCTTCATGAAGTGATCGCCATAAAGCAGCTGCTGCTGGAACGGCCCCTTCAGGAAAACGAATTCGATCTGCCTGTCGCGCAGCGCCTGATGAATGGCCAAGGAATCCATGATGCCGGACGAATTCATCGAGACCGTGCGGCGGCGGTAGGTGTCGAGCCAGCCGAGCAGTTCCGACGGCGCTTCGCCGGCTTTGGCATGGGATAAGGCCTTGAGCACGAAGATCGCGACCTTGTTCAGCCTGGCGATGTCGGCGACGGTGGCGATGGAGATTGACGGCGCCAGCGCCCCGCCTGCCGCCGCACCCGAGCCGGGCGAGAAGAACAGCCTCAGGCACGCCTGAACGTAGGCGACTTCGTCGGCGCAGTCGGTGGCGCGCAGCCTCTGGTAAGCACTTTCCTGCACGGCCATTCCCGACAAGGTCCTCGCAAAAAATCCGCCCGGCCTGTTATATTGCAACTGCGAAGGAAAGCATCGCCAAAATCGCCGCAGGCGTCCAGCCTTTCCTTCATCGCGGCGGAGTCCTGCAACCCCAGCGTTTACATAGGCGGCAAATGAGCAAGCCATCCGGCGACCCAGTTCGAGCCGAGGGACGGCACGAATTCGGGCGCATCGGGCACTGAATTTTTCATGCCTAGAATGCGGGCATTTGAGTCAAAATATTTATCATAATCAAATCAGTTGCTTAAATAGACGTCACGGACGCGTCGTTGAAATCCGTCTGGAGGCATGGCTAGGATGCGCGTGCAAAAGGTTTGATCACCAACCAAGGCAGGCGCAACCAAGAATTGATTAATGGTTGGTAAATCAGGCTTGACTCATTTAGGGTGCCATGCAGCTATTGCGTTGCAGCATAGTAATGTGCTGCCGGCACTCGACAGGCCGTTTCCAGTCCTATCGGAGAGTAAAATGGAACAGAATGTTGAAAAGCAAGAGTACGAGACGCCGAGCCTGACGGTTCACGGTTCGATCGAAACGATCACGCAAGGCGGCTCGGGCACGACGGCGCTCGACGCGGCATTCCCTGCGCACACGCCTTTCGACCAGCTTACGTTCTCTTGAGCTTGATTGTGTTCCGGGGCGCAAAGTTGGGGCTCCGAATACGTCTTCTCGGGAAGCCGGGGGACCCAATCCCCCGGCTTTCTGCCTGAGGCCGCGATCAGCCTGGCGAACGGCATGGGTGCTGGGCTTCTGTTCAACAACGACCTATCGGGGTGACTTCGGCCGACGCTGATCGATCCCTTCCTGGAACTGACGAAGCGTAGCGTTTTGTAACGGGGTTTTAGGATGACATGGGATCCGGCGGATCAGGACCGCGTAACCGCCACCAGCGACGCCGTGGCTTGCGAATTCGGCAACGGGCTGGCGCTGCTCAATCTGCAATCCAACATCTATTACAGCCTGAACAGTGTCGGCGCCTATATCTGGGAACTGATCCAGGAGCCGCGCCCGGTGGCCGACATCCGCGCCGCGGTGCTCACGCGCTACGACGTCGATCCGGCGCGCTGCAGGGCCGACGTCGATGGACTGTTGAAAGGCCTGGCCGAGGCAGGGCTTGCGAGGCTCCACCATGAGGAACTTGTCTAGGCTCCTCTCACTCAGCGGTGCGGAGATGCTCTTCCTGGCGCGCTGCGTTGTGGTGGTCGCCGCCGTGCGGCTGGGGCTGACGCTGTTTTCCTTCAACCGTGTTCGCCGCCTGGTGACCCGGCTCGACGCGCGCGAGGTGGCCAGCGTCGCCGATCTGAGACGTGTCGCCTGGGGCGTCGCGGCCGCTGCCCGGCTTGTCCCCTATGCCAGTTGCCTGACCCAGGCGCTGTCGGGCCAATACCTTCTCGCCCGCGGGGGCAAGGCCTCGAACATCCGCATTGGCATCGAGCAGAATACGGGCGCCGAGCTGAAAGCGCATGCCTGGCTGATGAGCGGCAGCCACATTGTCCTTGGCGGCTCGCTTGCCGGGTTCGCCCATCTCGTCGACCACGGTCAGTAAACGATGAGCGGCATCGCCGGAATCCTGGCCAGACGGGACGGCAAGCCCGCCACCGCCGCCGACATCCAGCAGATGCTCGCGCGCATGCGGCATCGCGCCCGCGACGGCGCCTCGTGGTGGTCGGACACGGCGATAACCCTCGGCCATGCCTGGCTGAACACGACCGACGAAGCCGGGCCGGGTCCGCTGACGATGGCCGGCGGCAAGCTGGCGATCACCGCCGACTGCCGGCTGGATAACCGCGACGAATTGCTGGCAAGGCTCGGAATCCGGGACAGGTCGGTCGCCGACGGCGTGCTTGTGATGCGCGCCTATCTCGCCTGGGGCGAAACCTGCCCCACCCATCTGCAAGGCGACTTCGCGTTCGCCATCTGGGATAGCGAAAGACAGGCGCTGTTTTGCGCCCGCGACCATTTCGGCGTCAAACCCTTCTACTATTACGCGAGCGACCGGCGTTTCGCCTTCGCCTCTGAGATCGGACCGATCCTTGGCCTCGACGGCGACGGCGCGCGTATCAGCGAGCACCAGATTTCCGGCTTCCTTGCTGGGCTGCCGGATGATCCGCAGTCCACCGCCTACACCGACATCTTCCGCTTGCCCGCCCGCCACAGCCTGACGGTGACGGAGAACCAGGTGGTGCTGCGCCGCTACTGGCAGATCGAGCCGTCGCGACGGCCGCTCCGGTCGGATGCGGCGGAGGAATTCGGGCATTTGTTTTCGCAATCCGTCCGCAATCGTATGCGCGGAACCGACGCGGTCGGCGCGATGCTGAGCGGCGGCCTCGATTCCTCCTCGATCGCCTGCGTGGCCGGGCTCGAGAGAGCCGCGGAGCGCAAGCCAGGACTGCCGACCTTCTCACTGATCTTCGAGAAAGGCTCCTCGATGGACGAGAAGCCGTTCATCGACGCCGTGCTTGAAAAGCCCAACCTCGACGGCACGCTGATCAGCGTCGGCAACTATGCGCCCTTCGCCGAGTTCGAGCGCATCCTTGAAGAGCAGGAAGAAACGTTCCTGGCGCCCGGCCTGTCGCTGACCCGCAGCATCTACCGGACCGCCGGCGCGAAGGGCACGAAGGTGCTGCTCGACGGCCATGGCGGCGACGAGGTGGTATCGCAGGGCCACGGCCATCTGCACGAGCTGGCCGATGCCGGCAGATGGATGGAGCTATGGCGGGAACTGCGCGGCGCCTCCAACACCTATGGCGACGGCATGCTCGGCATGTACTTCAAATTCCTGACCGTCTATGGGCCGGCCTGGCGGATCGCGAAACTGAGAGGGATAGCCAATCGCGTCCTCGGCAGGCTGAGGCGCGGGTCCGCGCCAGTGCCGCGCGGCTGGGGCGGTCTGGTCAATCCGGCGCTTGCCCGACGCACCGATCTTGCCGAGCGGTTCCATAGGAGCGGCTACATGCCGTCCAGCGTCAGCGCCAGCGAGGCGCTGACGCATCGCTGGATCCTGTCGACGGGGCTGGTGCCGCACGCCTTCGAGGTGCTCGACAAGTCAGCGGCCAATTTCGGCGTCGAGCCACGCTATCCGTTCTGGGACAAGCCGCTGGTCGAGTTCTGCCTGGCGCTGCCGGGCGAGGAGAAGCTGAGCAGAGGCTTTGGCCGCTACGTGCTGCGCCGCGCCATGGACGGCATCCTGCCGCCCGAAGTGCAGTGGCGGCGCGACAAGATCGATTTCACGTCCAACCTGGTGAAGGGCATGGTCGGCAACCATCGCGACCTGCTGCACAAGGTGCTGGTCTCGGACGCCGAGTTGATTGCGCCCTATGTCAACCTGCCGGAGGTGGCCGCCGCCTATGCCCGGATCCTGCGGCGGCCAGACGAGGCCGCGCCGCTCGACGTGCAGTATGTCTGGCGCTCGACCTCGCTGTCGCTCTGGTTGCGCCAGGTGAAACTCAGCGGGAGCCATGCATGATATCGCCCAACGGTTCGCTCGCGCCGGCTCTCTGGCAGGACACGGCTGAACCGGCCGGAGAGCGCGGCAGGGAACGCCGCTTCTACCGGGCCTATGGGCTGACGATCAGTTCGGAGGTGGCCTTGCCCGAGCTGGAGGCAACGGCGCCGGCAGCGGCCGACGTGGTGATCGCGGTCGGCCCCATCGACTATGCAAAACCCCGGCTCGAGGCCGGAACCGCCTTCCGCTTCGAACCGGCACGGCAATATCTCGCCTGGGAGGCGGTCGGCGCCTTCCTGATCAGCGATGCCCGCCGCATCGACATCGAGCCCGCGCCCGGCATCGACGACCAGCTGATCGCCTTTCCGCTGCTGGGGCCGGTCATGGCGTTGCTCCTGCACCAGCGCGGCCTGCTCGTGCTGCATGCCAGCGCGATCGCCGTCGGCGGCAGGAGCGCGATCTTCATGGGCGACAAGGGCGCCGGCAAGTCGACGACGGCCAGCGCGATGATCAGCGCCGGGCACCGGTTGCAAACCGACGATGTCGTGGCGGTGGACCTGTCCAGGCCGAACGAACCGGTGATCATTCCGGGCTTTCCGCAGCTGAAGCTCGCAGCCGATGCCGCCGCCGCCATCCCGATCCGGCAAGCGGAAATCCGCCCGCAGGCGCATCCGGCGATCGACAAGGCGCAGCATCGCCTGCATGGCGGATTTGCCCGCGACGCGGTTGCGGCGACACGGGTCTACATCCTGCAGCGCGGCGACAAAGCGGCGATCTCGCCCCTGACAGGACCCGACGCCCTGTCGGCGCTCATCAAATTCTCCTACGTGACGCGCTTCGGCCGCGCCGCGCTGGTCGGCGATTTCGCCGCCACGCATCTGCGCCAGTGCGCGGGGTTCGCCAACCGGGCCGGCGTCCATCGCCTCGAAGTGCCGACCGGGCTGGACCGGATCGGCGAGGCCGTCGCGCTGATCGAACGGGATCTGGCCGGCAGCGGGCAGGAGTGAGACGGGCCATGGCCGCGATCCTTCGCCTGTCGCTGTTTCGGGATATTGCCGGCTTCGGCGCCGTCATGGCCCGGATCGGCGGACGGCGGACATGGATCGCGCTCATCTTCCTTATCCTAGGAAGCCTGACCGAGGGCATCTCGATCCTGCTGCTCATCCCGCTGCTGCATCTTATCGGCAGGTCCGACAAGGATTTCGCGATCAGGCTGCCCGACAACCCTGTCCTGCACTGGCTGGTGCCCGGCGGAACGCTCGGGCTGGCGACGGTGCTTTGCCTGCTCGTCGGCCTCGTCGCGCTGCAGGCAGGCTTCAACCGCTTCAAGTCCGTCTACATGGCGCGGCTGCTCTATGATTTCGTCAACCGCCTGCGCATGGATTTGTTCGAGAGCATCGGCAGAGCGCGCTGGGGCATTTTCGCGCGCACGCGCAGTTCAGATCTCGACCATGCACTGACCGGCGACATCGACCGCGTACAGGCCGCCGCCTTCTCGCTGCTGATGCTGGCGCAGACCATCGTGCTTCTGGCCGGCTATCTCGTGGTGTCGTTGTTCATCTCGCCGGTCATGACTTCGTTCGCCATCGTCATCGGCGTGCTGATGTTCGCGGCACTGCGGCCCTTCCGCTCGCGCGCGACGGCCTATGGCCGGGTGCTCACCGCCAATCGCCAGGACCAGTACCGCACCGTCTCGGAGTTCCTCGGCGGCATCAAGGTGGCGAAGAGCCTGAATGTCGAGGCGAGCTATTTCGCGCAGCTGCGGACGACGCTCGAGAAAATGAAAGCCGACAACATCAACTATGTGCGCAACAGCACGATCGGCACGGCTCTGTTCCAGGTGGCGAGCGTCATCGGCCTCAGCCTGTTCATCTACATCGCGCTCACCCGGTTCCATCTCTCGCTGGCCGAGATCGTCGTGCTGCTCCTGGTCTTCATGCGGATCGCGCCGCGCTTCATGGACATGCAGACGCAGGCGCAGCAGCTGCTGATCAACCTGCCCGCCTACGCCTCGATGCAAGACCTGCAGAGGCGCTTCGACGCCGAGCGCGAGCCGGCGGGCAGCCAGGGCGTGCAGGTCGGGAGGTTGACCCTCGATATCGGGCTCAACATACGCGATGTCTCGCTTGCCTATGGCGGCCTTGCCGATGGCGCGGAGGGCAGGCCCGTCGTCAGCGGCATCACCTTCGGCCTTCCCGCCGGCAAGGTCACCGCCCTTATCGGCCCTTCGGGATCCGGCAAGAGCACGATCGCCGACATGCTGCTTGGCCTACTCGAACCGACACAAGGCAATATCCTCGCCGACGGTGTCGAGATCGGACCGGAAAACCGCAGGCTTTGGCGCGACCAGGTGGCCTATGTGCCGCAGGATGTGTTCCTGCTGCATGATTCGATCGCGGCGAACCTCAGACTTGCGGCGCCGGAAGCCAGCGATGGCGAGCTCTGGGCGGCATTGCGCGCGGCGCACGCAGCCGATTTCGTCAAGGGGCTGGAGAAGCGGCTGGACACGGTGGTCGGCGATCGCGGCATCCGGCTCTCCGGCGGCGAACGCCAGCGAATCGCGCTGGCGCGAGCGCTGCTGCGCAAGCCATCGCTGCTCATCCTCGACGAAGCGACCAGCGCGCTCGACTGGCAGAACCAGTCGCTGATCGCCAAGTCCATCGACGGGCTGCGCGGCACGATGACGATCCTGACCATCGCGCACCGGCCGTCGATGATCGCCTTCGCCGACTGGGTGGTGGCCATCGAAAACGGCCGCATCGTCGAGGTCGGGCAGTATCAGCGGCTGAAGGCGAAATCCGGCAGCCGGCTGTCCAGGATGCTGTCGGGCGAGCAGGCGGAACACGATATCGCCGACGCCAGTTGAGGGCGCCTCGATTCGTTGTTTCAGCAGGATGCCGCGTCAGCGGATGCTGCGCCGGGCGCTGAACTTCTCGCCCTCGGCCGCCTTCGGCGCACCAAGGTTCCTTTCGGCCTCGCGGAGCCTGTCGGCCGGGGTCGGCGCGCTCCTGGCGACTATGAGATAGACGAGCAGAAAATAACCCGCCTGGATGATGGCGGCGCAAGCGACGGCGCGCAGCACGATCGTGCCGGACGAGGCGCCATCGAAATAGGACCACGAGATCACGATCGCGAGGGCGAACAGCATCCCGACGATGAATTTTGGCAGTGACATGTCCGCCGATCCATCAACCGACGCGAGCATGCAAAAGTGACGGCTTACCCACCCGAGTATCTCCCCATGCGCCACGCGAGCTTATCCGGCTGCTCGCTTTCGACCGGTTGCTTCCGGCCTTCCCAACCTATCCAAACTCTAACAGGAACAGTTTGCGACTCTATTAAGGCGGGGAACCGCCAGCAAGGCCAAACGCAAATAATTTTGAGTGGGTTTTCGGGTTCGACTCTGCCATGCTGCGTCGCACACGCAGGCTGCACAGCCGATTGCGAAAAGCGGATTTTGCTGCAGTAGAATCTACAATATTAATTAGTATTTTACTCTAATAACTTAGCTGAGATAGTGATTCGGAGGCACGTTAAGGGCATTCACTCTCTGGCAAAGAACGATACGCCCAAAATCGGCCTCAAAAAGGCACTACATTTCCTAGTGTTGCTCATAGATTGTCACAAACGTGCCACAAAGGTGATTTTTTGAGCAGCGCGCGTTTATTATTTAGTCAAATCATGACGTGACTATTTCACTGCGATGGGAAATTGTGTGTTGCGCTGCAGCATTTTTTTGATATCTTGCCGTAAACCATTCGTTCAACGTATGGAGTTGCGGTATGAGGGATATTGCCAAGTCGGCCGATGCGGGTTTTCCGCAGGCCGGCATCGATTTTCCGCCACCGATCGGCGGTCTGCTTAAGCGTGGTTTCGATATCATCGGCTCACTGGCTGGCTTGATGCTTCTGGCCCCGCTGTTCGTGATGGTCGCGCTGCTGGTCAAGCTGTCCGATGGCGGGCCGATCTTTTATGGCCACAAGCGCATCGGCCGCGGCGGCCGGATCTTCCCGTGCCTCAAGTTCCGCACCATGGTCCAGGACGGCGAGCGGGTGCTGGCCGCGCATCTTGCCGCCAATCCGGATGCGAATGCAGAGTGGGTCGCGACGCGCAAGCTGAAGAACGACCCGCGCGTCACGCGCGTCGGCCAGGTGCTACGCAAGCTCAGCCTCGACGAGCTGCCGCAGATCATCAACATCCTGCAGGGCGACATGAGCCTGGTCGGGCCGCGCCCGGTCGTGCGCGACGAGCTGGAGATCTATGGCAGCGCCGCGGTCTATTATCTGAAGTCGCGTCCGGGCCTCACCGGGCTGTGGCAGGTCAGCGGCCGCAATGACGTGTCCTATGACAGCCGCGTCGCTTTCGATCGCCACTATGTCGAGAACTGGTCGCTGTTCGAGGACATTCGCATCATCTTCAAGACAGTGCCTGCGGTATGGATGTCGCGCGGCAGCTACTGAGCCGCCGGCCCAGCCGCGCCAGGGGCGCGGCTCTCTTCGATTGGGACGCCGTTTCGCATTGGAGCGGGCGTCCGGCAGCAAGCACATCGGGCGATGGGGCAAGCGGATCGGAAACGTTCAGTTGAAAACAAACATCTTCAGCATCCTTCGCGACAACGGTCTGTCGCTTCCCATGGTCCCGGCGCGGTTCACCGTCGCCGGCCTCGCGCTTTTGCTGGCCGTGCCAGCCATGGCCGGCGACTATCAGCTTGGGCCGCAGGACAAGCTCAACATCCGCATCGCCGAATGGCAGACGGTCGAGGGCACGTTCCGCGACTGGTCGGCCATCAATGGCGAATATTCGGTCGGCCCGGCCGGAACCCTGTCGGTGCCGTTCGCGGGAGAATTGCCCGCCGCCGGCAAGACCACCGCCGAGATCGCCGCGGCGATCAGCGAGACGCTGCAGCGTAAGCTGGCGCTTTCGGACAGGCCGGAAGCTTCGGTGGAAATGGTGCAGTTCCGGCCGTTCTACATTTCCGGCGAAGTGCAGAGCCCCGGGCAATTCCCCTATGTGCCGGAACTGACCGTGCTGAAGGCGGTCAGCGTTGCCGGCGGCATTCGGCGCAGCGCCGAAAATGGCCCGCAGCAGGACCGCGACCTGATCACCGCCAAGGGCAATTACGACATCTACGACGACCAGCGGCTTCGCCTCGTCGTAAGGCGCGCCCGCATCGACGCCGAGCTCGCCGACAAGACGACATTCGAGGCGCCGAAGGAAGTGGCCGACGATCCGAAGGTGGCGACGATCGTCGCCGACGAGATGGCGGTGCTGACGTCCGACCAGAAGAAGCTCAAGCTGAAGCTGCAGGCGCTCGACGACCTGAAAAGCCTGCTGCAGAACGAGATCGAGTCGCTGCAGAAGAAGATCGTCAACCAGCAGCGCCAGGTCGACCTCGCCAAGGAGCAGCTCGACAGCGTCGGAGCGCTGGCGCAGAAGGGCCTGGTCGTGCAGACGCGGGTGCTGAATTCGGAACAGACCATCGCCGACCTGCAGGGCCAGATCCTGGATTACGAGACGGCGATCCTCACCGCCAAGCAGTCGATCAGCAAGGCAACGCAGGACGCCACCGACGCCGAAAACACGCTGAGATCGAGCCTCGCTTCCGACCGGCAGCAAGTCGAAACCGACCTGAAGGAGGCAGAACTCAGGGTGGGCATGCAAAAGGGCCTGATGACCGTGGCCTCGGATCCTGCCACGCAGGCGGCCATGACCAACAGCGATCAACCTGCCCTGCTTTACGCGCTGGTTCGGGTGGTCAACGGCAAGACGACCGAGGTCGCGGCGACCGAGGATACGCCAGTGCTGCCCGGAGACGTGATCAAGGTGAAGCTGGCGCCGATGGCCAGCCAGTAGGCGATCGGCATGTATGGCGCGGGTGGACGCCGGCAAGAATTGAGAAGGCAGCGTCGAGTGCCGCCCGGTGGGGCGCAGGAGAGCCGCTGAGAAGTCGCGCAGCGATCCGCTGATGAAGGCCACGAATGCAGCCGGCAACCCGTCACGTCTACCTCAATCTCGACGCGTTGCGCGGCGTGGCGGCGATCAGCGTCATGCTCTACCATTTCTCGCCGTTCATCGCCGACGGCAAGGTGCTGCCGTCGAGCTATCTCGCGGTCGACCTGTTCTTCCTGCTCAGCGGCTTCGTCATCGCGCACGCCTATGACCGCAAGATCGAGAGCGGGATGGGGTTCGGGACCTTCCTGCTGGTCCGGCTGATACGGCTCTATCCGCTCTATCTCGCCGGCACACTGCTCGGCGCCTTCTACCTGCTGATCAAGAACAGGCTGATGCCCGGCGAATACATGCCGATGTCCGACATCGCGCTGATGCTGACGACGGGCATGCTGTTCATCCCGCTGGTCGGCAACGCCTATCACACGATCTTCCCGCTCAATCCCGCTTCCTGGTCGCTGTTCTTCGAGCTGCTGGTCAACATCGCCTATGTGCTCCTGTTCTTCGTCCTGTCGAAGCGGGTGCTCTCGGTGCTGATCACCGGCAGCCTAGCCTTGCTTGTTCTTGCCGCGGTGCTCTCCGGCACGCTCGATTTCGGCATGACCGGCCAGACCATCGCGAGCGGTTTGCCGCGCGTCACCTTCTCGTTCTTTCTCGGCGTGTTGCTCTGCCGGTCCATGGCGCAGGTCCAGGGGAATCTCGGCTTCCTGCGGCGCGGCTACTGGGTCGAGATCGCGCTTGTGCTGACGCTGGTCATCTTCGCCATCGCGCCATCAGGCGGCGGCGCGCGCGCCGCCTATGATCTGATCTGCGTGGTGCTTTTGTTCCCGGTCATGGTGACGGTCGGGGCGGTGGCGCCCAACGCGCCGCGCCTGTCGAAGCTCTACAGCTGGCTCGGGCGGATCTCCTACCCGATCTACATCATCCACACGCCGATGCTGATGATCATCGCGGGGGCGGGCAAGGCCGTCTCGATCGATCCGTTCGCCAACCACCCCTGGTTCGGCATCGCCATGGCGGGCGCGGTGGTCGTCATCGCCGATATCGCGACGCGCATCTATGACGAACCGGTGCGGCGCTTCCTGCAGCGGCTGACGCAGCGCTCGCGCGCCATCGCCTGAGTTTTTCCCAACGAGAGCACGCGCTCAGCCGCTTGCGGGCTTCGCTTCCTGGATCGCGACGCGCGCGCGCTGCGGGCGGACCGTCGCGGGAGCCGGGCGCAGCTTGAACAGCCCGTAATAGACGACGAACGAGGCGGTAAAATACGGGCCGAGGATCTCGACCTCGAAGAAGGAGCGGAGCAGCATGAGCCCCACCGCGCCGGCCAGGACGACCGAATCGGCGCGCCAGTCGCGGAAGACCACCGACGAGACATGTCCGTAGAAGGACCGCAGGATGACCATGGCGATCAGCGTCACGCCGACGAAGCCGAGCTCGACCAGCGTCTCGATATAGGTGTTGTGGAAATGGAAGCCGGTGCGGGTGGTGATGTAGAACTCGGCCCACAACCGCTCGGCCTCGGCGAAGCCCTGCACCCAGTAGGCGGCGTAACCATAGCCGAGGATCGGGAATTGCTGCGCGGCCTCCCAGCCCTGCTCCCACAGATACGTGCGTCCGGTGAGCGTCGAATCCTTGCCGAAGATGCCGAGCACGAAATCGAGCAGGCCAAGATTGAGCGCGGCCATGACCGCCCCCAGAAGCGCGCAGGCGCCGACCGTGAACAGCACCCGCCGGTAGCGGCGCGACAGCACCTTGCTCATGCCGAGCAGCATGACGACACCCAGCGCCGCCGGCAGCGACGCCACCGAGGTGGCGGAGTGGGCGATCGCAAGCATATAGAGCGACAGCAGGCCGATCGGCGCCGTCCAGACCAGGCTTTGCCAGCCGCGACGGTAGAAGATGGCAAAGACGAAGCAGAAATAAAGGCCGAGCGAGGCGAAGAAGCCGACCTGATTCTTGGAACCGAAGGCGCCGACGAAATTGGTGGTGCCGTCGATTGTGTCGAGCGCATAGCCGCCGACGCGCAGCGAATAAAGCAGCACGATGAAGATGCCGATCAGCGAGCCGACCACCAGCGTGCGCACGCTGACCGTGCGCGCGGCGACGTAGGCGCACACTATGTGCGAGAAGTACTGCAGCGCCGCGCGTGCCGTGGTGCCGGGCGCATGCGACCAGAACACTGAGAAGCAGATATAGGCAGCGAACAGCAGCGGCAGCCAGGCATCGGAGAGATGCCGCAGGAACCGCCGGTAGTCGACCAGGATCAGGGGCAGCCAGACCGCATAATAGGCGAGGATGAGGATCTTGCCGAAATTGGTGGAATAGGCGAAGGCGAAGATCGAGATGGCAATGGCGAAGGTGCCGTAGACGGCATTCCTGTCCGGATCGATCAACAAGGATTTTGGAATCTTCATATCCCTACCGGATTTCTCTTTCGCTGAGCCCTCGGGAGCGGGCTGTCAAAGGCCGGTCTGAAGCCCCGGGACGTTCCCCGATCCGGGCTTCCATTGTGCAGTGCAATATAACTTACCGCCCTATCGCCCGGCACTCAACGGCAAATGTTGTCGCGGGCTAACAACGGCCCGCAGGCCATGTTGCACAGGCGCATGGCGCGAATACGGCGACGCGGCGCGTGGTTCAGCCGGGCAGGAGAAGAGGGCGACGATGTCTGGTAGCTACCACAGGGCGCCGCCGGTGACCTGGATGTTCTCCATGGTGATGCCCCTGGCCGCGTCCGAGCACAGGAACACCGCAAGCGCGGCAATCTCCTCCGGCTGCAGCATGCGGCCCTGAGGATTGCCCTTCCTGAGCTCGTCCATCGCCTCCTCGACGCTGCGGCCCTTGCCTTCCCGCGCCACCACTTGAGCGACGTTGCGGCGCATCAGCTCGGTCTCGACCCAGGTCGGGCTGATCATGACACAGGTGACGCCGTGCGGGGCGCCTTCCAGCGCCACGCAGCGGGTGAGGCCGAGCAGGCCGGCCTTGGAAGCGCAGTAGGCCGGATTGTCCTTCCAGCCGACGGTGGCGGCGGTGGAGCCGATGTTGACGATGCGGCCCCAGCCGCGCTCGATCATCGCTGGCAGCACGGCACGCGCGGTGCGGAAGGCGCCGGTGAGATTGGTGTCGACGATCTTGTCCCAAAGTTCGTCGGAATGACCGCAGACCGGCTGCTCGGCGGTGGTGCCGGCGGCATTGACGAGGATGTCGATCGGTCCGAGCGCCGCTTGCGCCTCCGCAACGAAATGGTTGGTGAAATCGCTGTCGCGCACGTCGAGGTGCGCGGCGTGGACTCGCGTGCCATGCGCTGCCAACGCCGACCGGACACGCTCGATCTCGTCAGCGCCTGGATAGTAGGCGGCGTCGCTGCTGGCCGAATCTGGAGCGGCCACGTAGGAGCCGACGGCGACGTTGGCCCCGGCCTGGGCAAGCGCGGTGGCGATGGCGAACCCCATGCCGGAGAAGCCGCCGGTGACGATCGCGTTGCGGCCGGACAAATTGGTCATCGAGCACCTCCGGTATCAGGTGGCTGCATAACCTCCCCGCCCATCGCCATCAACCTCGCTTGCTTGACGGTTCCAGCGGCTTGCCCAGCCAGTCGCGGTAGAAGCCCTCGAGGTCCGGCTCGAAGTCGTGCACGATCGGATAGCCGGGCGCGGCCGCTTCGACCTCGTGGAGGGTGCCGCATTGCGGGCAGATGAATTCGCGGATCTCCATCCAGTCCGGGTCCGGCAAGTCGCTGTTGGGGTAGATCTCACGCAGCGATTCCTCTGTGTTGCGCACGATGATCGCGGCCTTCAGCTTCCAGTTCTGGCGGTAGTCGCCGAAGGAACGGCCGCACTCGCATTTCGTCACCCGCTCGTCGCCGCTCTGGCAGATGAAGAGGTGATCGCCGACGGGGAGCAGGATCGGGTCGCTCCAGCCGACGCGGTCCTGCAGCACGGCGACATATTTGAAGAAGCGGTCGTCGTCCTTGTAGGCGCTCATGATGCGGCGCGTCTGCGGCCAGGGCAGCGTGCCGGCAACCAGATCGGCGATGACTTCCTTGCTGTATGAGGTCATTGCTTTGCTCCCGGGATGAAGATGGATTTGGCGTCGACGTTCCAGAAGTCACTGAAATCCTTGGTGAAGCGCGACGACAGCTTGATGGCGCTGGCATACATCTTCTTCACTTCAGGGGCGAAATCGGCCTTTTCGACACGGCCGCGTTCGCTGGCGATCCACTCCGAAACCGGCCTTGCCTTGGCCAGCCGATTGGTGCGCATCTCGGCGCGATGGCGTTTGGTGGCCTCGATGTTGGCGACGGGATAACCCTCCTCATCCTCGTCGAGGATGATGCCGAAGATTCCTGTTGCCGCTTCCTTGGTGAGATAACCGTTCTCAACATCCATGGCCGTCTTGAGCGGATCACGCTCCAGCACGTCGCCATAGCCGCCGCCACCATTGTAGGAATGCGTGAAGACGTCGCCGGTCTTGTGCGGGGCGGTGATGTAGGGGCCTTCCATCGTCACATGCTCGCCCTGCAGCCGAAGTTCGAGCTCCGAGCGATGCGGATTGGTGCCGGTGTGATGCGCCAGCGGCGCGCCTTTTTCGGCAAGTTCGAAGATGTTTGAGTCGCGCACTGCGCGGTGCTTCTGGCAGGTCGGCGCCGGATAGCCACCGCACAGGCCGCCATTGTCGAAGACGCGCGAGGAATGCTCCGACGTCACCAGCCTGAGATGGTCCGTCTTGCTGACCAGCCAGGTCGACAGGAAGGAGCAGCCGCCGCGATATTTCCCGGCGCCACCGGAGTTGGGAACGATCGAGCGGCCGATATAGAGCATCGGCATGTTCTGTTCCCAGATCTCGATGTTGCCCATGTCGGATTCCGGGTTCCAGCCGACATAGGCGGTGTCGAGCCCGTCCTTGATGGCGAGCGCGCCGGAGCCGGCGGCGGCGCATTCGAAATGCGCCATGCCGAACAGCGTGCCGTACTGGCTGGTGCCGCCCATCTCGATCATCGGGCTGTTGACCTGCCCGACGAAAGCCTCCTCGACGAACCCGCGGGCGATGAAGGAGCGCGAGAGCAGCCGCTGGAAAACTCCGTAAGCGGGGAGCAGCAGCGCCCAGGAGGTGGCGGTCGCTACCATCTCATTGTCGGGGTTGGTCCAGGTGCCGTGCGGCAACTTCAGCTCCGTTGCCATCCAGGCGCCGTCATTGACCAGGCCCTCGAAATTCATGTGCTGGGTCAGCGTCACGAACATGCCGCCATCCATGCCGGCCGGCGTGCAGTTCATCGAATGATAGCCCCAGGGCTGCGTGCCCTCGAAGTCCATCTTGATCTTGCCGTCGGTGGTGATCTCCATCTCGATCGGAATGTTGTAGAACCAGTCGGGATCGCCGAGCGGCTGGTAGCCGGGCTTGCCCTTGGTGACGTGGCCGTAGAAGGTGTGGCCGCGATAGATGCCGGGGACGGTGAGCTGCCGCGTGCGGGCGAGCTGCGCGCGGCGGCCCTCCTCGATGAACTCCTTCGACACCTGCATCCAGTAGTCGAGGCCGATCTCGTCGATCAGCGCCTTGACGCTTTCGCGCATGTCGATGCAGGAGGCGACCTTGGCCTTCTCGTCCAACACCCAGTAGATCGGCATGCGCAGATTGCGCTCGCAGCGGATGACGTAGTCACGGCGAATCTCGTCGTTCGCGCCAACCTTTTCGGCGCAGACGAAGAGACCCTCGGTGAAGCGCTCCTGCGCCAGCGCCACATCGCCGCCGGGCGTGATGCCGCCGGCTTCAAGCTCGTGGCAGACGGCGCCGGCCCAGCCGACCAGTTTGCCGGAGTGGAAGATCGGCACCACGTCCATCACGTCCGGCACCTGCACGGTACCGATGAAGGCATCGTTGTTGGCGAAGATGTCGCCATCGCGGATACAAGGATTTTCCTCGTAGCCGTTGCGGATCATCCATTTGATGAAGCGGCTCATCGTGTGCACATGCACCATGATGCCGTTGGAAAGCGCAATGGCGTCGCCTTCCGGCGTGTAGATGGCGACGACCATCTCGCCGACCTCGCGCACGCCTGGCGAGGCGGAGATCCGCCGCGCCATCTCGCGCGCCGAGACGCAATAGGCGCGCAGCTTGGTGTGCAGCGTTTCGAACTTCAGCGGGTCCTGGTTGCGCAGCTTGAGCTCGGTGATGCCGTCGTAGCAGCCGGTCTCGTCCATCAGCCTTTCGGATTCGATCAGCCGCTCGCGGAGGCGGAGCGCGGAGGCGGGTTTGTCCAGCATGGCGTTCGCCCTTCTCAAGCGTGGGTGTAGTGGAGCAGCGTCCATTCGTCGACGAAGACGCGGTCCTGCGGATGGACGACGAGCGTCGTCGCCGGGTGTTCGATGATGGCCGGGCCGATCACCTCGTGGCCGGGCTGCAGCAAGTCCATCTCGTAGAGATCGGCCCTGTGCCAGCGGCCGCCGATATAGGCCTCTCGGACGCCCTTGTGGGCGGACGCCGGATCGGGCTTGCCGACTGGGCGCTTGATGAGCATCGGCTTCACCTTGTCGGCGGTGGCGATCAGACCGAGCTCGGTGATCGAGAAGCCGGCCTCGCCGTAGCGCGAGACGCGGTGGTTGACCTTGGCGTAGACCGCCTCGAATTCGGCGATGATCTTGCGCATGTCGTCGGCGGAGTGGATAGCCGACAACGGCGCCATCACCTCTACGTCCTCCAGCTGGCCGGTGTAGCGCATCATCAGGAACGGCACGGTCCTGATCTTTTCGCGCGCATGGCCGTCCTCGATCATTTCGTCGACCGCAGCCTTGGTCAGGTCGTTCCAGACGGCCGTGATCTTGGCGCCGAAGGCTTGCAATTCGTCATCGCCGGCGCGTGCGCCGATGTCGTGCTGCGTCGACACCGAATGCCGGCGCATGAAATCGGCGGTGGTGCAGCCGAAGGCCGAGAAGGCGGCAGCGAACTGGAAGGTGATGATGTCCTTGAAGCCGATGCCGCGTGAGCAGCCGGCCAGATGCAGCGGCCCCGAGCCGCCGTAGGACAGCAGCGTGAATTCCGAGGGATGGATTCCTTGTCCGGAGATGACGCGGCGTAGCGCATTGTTGGCGTCGGCCTCGAGCATCTCGATCATGCCTTCGGCGGCCTCCTCGACACCGACGCCGAGCACGCGGGCGCACTTCTCCTCGAAGGCTTTTCGCGCCTTCTCGACCTGAAGTACGACCTTGCCGCCGAGGAAGTAATGCGGATTCAGCCGGCCGAGGATGGCGTCGCAATCGGCGATCGTTGGTTCCGTGCCGCCCTTGGCGAAGCAGATCGGGCCGGGATCGGAGCCGGCACTTTCCGGCCCGAGCGAGACCTTGCGGGTCAACGGATCGACTTTCAGGATCATGCCGGCACCGGCGCCGATCGTATCGAGATGCAGCGTAGGCACATTGAGCTTGAAGCGGTCCATCAGCGGCTCGTTCTCGATCCGGGTCTGGCCGCGGGTGATGACGCCCATGTCGAAGGAGGTTCCGCCCATGTCGGAACAGATCAGCGAGTCGTTGCCGATCAGCTTGCCGACATAGGCGGCACCCAGGATGCCGCCGATCGGCCCTGAGATCATCGTCTCGTGCAGGCGCGGATGGTTGATCGAGGTCAGCCCGCCGAAGGACAGAAGCGTCTGCACGCCATATTTGAAGCCGTATTTCTTCGAGACGTCCTCGATGCCCTTCAGCTGCTTGCGGCCGCGCGAGGTGGCGTAGGCCTCTATCAGCACCGAGTTCAGGCGCGACTGCTCGCGGATGACCGGGCGAACGTCGTGGCTGGTGTAGACGAGGATGTCGGCGCCGGCTTTCGCGATCTCCTCGCGGCAGATTTCGGCGATGCGCTTCTCATGCGCCGGATTGACGTGCGAGAAGACGGTCATGACGCAGATCGCCTCGACCTTGTCGGCGATCAGCTTCTTTGCCGCGGCATGCACCTCGTGCTCGTAGAGCGGCAGGATGACGTCGCCGAACTGATCGATGCGCTCCGTCACGCCATGCGTGCGGCGGCGCGGCACCAGCGGATCGGGATGATGATGGGTGACCGCATGCAGGCGGTCGGCATAGGAGTAGTCTGCCCAGGCCTGCAGGCCGCGGCCCATCAGGATCATATCCTCGAGGCCCTTGGTGGTGATCAGCCCGAGCTTGCGGCCGGTGCGCGACAGGAGCGTGTTGAGCATACCGGTGCCGGAATAGAGCACGACGTTGACGCCCGAAAACAGGTCATGCAGCGAGATGCCCCAAGCGTCCGCCGCGTCCTCGGCCGAGGCGAGGAAGCCCTCGGCCTCGTTCTTCGGCGTGGTCGCCGACTTGCCGATCTTGAAGTGACCGTCCTGATCGACAAGGATCGTGTCGGTCATGGTGCCGCCGGCGTCGATGCCGATGACGATGGGATTGGTAGTGATCTGGTCCACGGGTCGCTTTCCCTTGCCGAGAGTGACCGCAGGCTAGATTCACAAGGCCGGATCGCGCCATATGCCTAAAGACACAATGACCTCGCGTCGCGTTTCGCCGAGAAAAGGGCATGGGCATGGGCACTATCTGGGCGCCGCTGGCCAAGGCGATAGCCGCCACCGGCACCGACCGGCATGTCGACTGCCTGATCGACCTGATCGGCGCGGACATCGCGCACGACCTTGTCACGGTGACCCGCTACTCGGCGACAAAGACACCCGAATTCGTCAAGCACCGGCGCTTCTCGGACGAGATGGTGCGGCGCTATCTCGCCAGCTACTACGTGTTCGACCCCTTCTATGCCTCGTGGCGGCAGGAACGCCGGCTGGGCATCCTGCCGCTGAAGCATTTCGCCGACGACAAGGCCAAGCGCGGCCAGTACATAGCCGGCTTCCTGGCGCAGTCGGAGATATGCGACGAGGTGGGCATCATGCTCGCCGACGGCGGCGACTGGTGCCTGGGCATCTTCCTCGACCGCTCGACATCTTCCTTCAAGGACAGCGAGATCGCGCTGCTTTGCGAGCGGCTGATGGTGTTCGAGGCGCTGCATGCGCTCGACATCAAGGCGCGCGGGACCGAGTTCTCGCGCACGTCGGTGCCGACAGGCCCTGGCGCCTCTCCCAGGCAAAAGCCGACCGTTCCGGACAGCCTGTGGCCGGAACTGTCCGCGCGTGAAAGAGAGCTGGTCCAGCTTATCCTGGCCGGCCATCCGACCGCCAACATTGCCAAGCGGCTTGGCATCACCGTCGGCACGGTAAAGAACCATCGACGCCGGATCTATGAAAAGCTCGACATCACCACCGAGCGGGAACTGTTCCTGCAGTTCTTCCAGCATCGAACGGAGCCGTAACAGCCGGCATGTCATCGACGCCAGCTGCCGTTGCAATGCGGAAGGTCATCCGCATACGCTAAGGTGAGTCGCTTTGCTGGAGGAAATGGATGGCCAAACCGCGAATCTTCCTGGGGTCGTCCGGAAAGCAGAAGAAGCTGTTGCAGGCGCTGACGCGCGGTCTCGAGGAGATTGCCCATGTCGAGCCGTGGACAACTGTTTTCAATCCCGGGACGACCACGTTGGGGCGCCTGCTCGAGCTCACGCGCGAGGTCGACTTCGCCGCTTTCGTGTTCGCCCAGGACGACTGGACGAGCGCCAGCCAGCCGGAATCGAGCGCCACCGTTCCAGTCCAGGCTTCGCCGCGCGACAATGTCGTCTTCGAGGCCGGCCTGTTCGGCGGTGTGCTCGGAATGCGCCGGACATTCATCCTGCACGCCAATGGCGCCAAGCTTCCCAGCGACCTGCTCGGCCTGACGTCGGTGCGCTACGGCGAGGCAACGACCGCTGCCGAGACGCGGGCGATCAACCAAAAATTGCGCAACGCCATCGAGAATGAGGGGCGTGTCGCCCGAATAGAGGGGTTTTGGTGGCAGTTTTCCCTCTCGGAGCGCACGGCGAGGGAGCCTTCCGCCGTCAGCCTGCTCAGAATCTCGCGGGACCGCAACGGCGCGCTGGAGCTGACCGGGCGCTCATGGCAGGAGAATGGCAACCTCTCGGCCAGATACTGGAGCGAGGCGTCGAAGGAGAAAGGAGAGTCTTCCGGCATCTTCTACTATTGGAACGGCGAGCGGCCCCTGGACGCAAACGCGCCGCAGCTCTACGGGACAGGCGAGATAAAGCTGGAATCCGCCGATCGCGCGTCCGGATACTTCACGACACGTTCGGATACGAACTCGGACGTAAATGCACGTACGTCCGGCGTCTATCTGCGCGCCGATCCGGAGGACGTGACCATCCTGGACGGGAACGACAATCAGCGTCGCGTGGCGTTGATCGCGGAACGGCTGAGCCATTGGCAGTCGATCAAGAACCTCTGACGCCAGTGCGCGGCGGCCTTCCCCCGACTGCCTTGCAGCGTTTCCGGCGGCTGATGCGCGCCGTTCGCCCCCACAAGATTCTGGGCGGGGACCGGAAGGCATGGCTGTACCGCGCCCGCATCCGCATCGGGCAGCTGGTTCTGCCAAGGGCTCCGGCCACGCCACTGCCGGCTCCCGGCAAGCATCGGACCTTGATTATCTGCCACGACCCCGCCTTTCCACCGACGTCGGGCGCCGATCTGCGGAATTTCGGCAATGCCACGGCGGCTGCTGAACTCGGGCTTGTCCGCCTCATCTCGATCTGTCCGCGGACCGACGACGCGCAGCCGCTCAACAGCAATATCGGTGTGGCCGCCCTGACCAATGCTGGCGAAATGCGCGGCCCGTGGCTGGGCTGGCGGCGGGCCAAGGGCGAGAGCCGGATTCCACGCCGGGCGCTCGCCCGCCTCAAGACGCTCGCCCGCGAGTTCCGCCCGGACACGATCGTCGTCGAGGGCATTGCGCTGTTCAGGTTGCTTCGGCCTTTGCGGCCGCTGACCGGGCAGCTGATCCTCGACATGCACAATGTCGAATCGAATCTCGCCGGACAGCTGGACCGGGCCAACGGCGCCCCGGTCACCGCGCCTGATCTCAAACGCCTCGAACGAGAAGCCGCGCGGATCGTCGACAGGATCTGGGTCTGCTCGCGCCTCGACCGCGACAGGCTGGAGCCATTGTCTTCCGGCACGGTGCCGATCGACATCGTCGCAAACGGCATTCCACGTGCCGAGGCCATTGCAAGGGCATTGCCGGCGCAGCCCGCATTTGCAGACGGCTTTCCGGTCATCCTGTTCGTCGGCCATCTCGGATACCAGCCAAACATCGAGGCCGCCGAACGGCTGGTCCGCAACATCCTGCCGCTTATCCGGCAGGCGCTGCCGCAGGTGAAGGTTGTCCTTGCAGGACGCTCGCCCATGCCGGCCGTGCGGGCGCTGGCCGGGCTGGAAGGCGTTTCGCTCATCGAGGATCCGGATGACACAAGGCCGTTGTTGGCCAAGGCTCACCTTTGCCTCGTTCCGCTTTCATCCGGCGGCGGCACCCGCATCAAGATCCTCGAGGCGATGGCCTTCGGCGTTCCCGTGCTGGCGACGCGGCTGGCGGCCGAGGGTCTGGACCTGGTCGAGGGTGAAGAGGTGCTGCTGTCCGACGAGGACGAAAGGCTGGCAGAGAAGACCATCGCGCTGTGCATGGACCCGCCCCGCATGGCCAGGCAGCGCACCCAAGCTCATGCAGCTGTCTGGTCACGGTTCGGGCCGCAAGCCATTGGCGATGCGGTTCGCCACGGGCTTCGGCTCGACGGCGAGCGCAAATGACGGCTGCCCATATTTTCTTGTTCAACGATGACGGGCAGGCAGATGCTCCCAAGTTCAAGGCCATCAGCCCCGCCCTGCAGCGTCAACGGGCCATCCGCCAGCGGCGTAGCTTGGAGCGTACGAAGGAGACGGCCCCGAACGGTAGCGTCGGCCAGCCGGAGGAGCGGCCCTGCCCTTGCTGCTGGCGCCGATACACGAATTCGGCCAGCCGGCATTTCGCTGGCGTTTCCAGGAGCGGCAGCCGGCTGGCGATCGACTCCGGCAGCGGTCGAGAGCGCCAGGCCAAATAAGCCTCATAGTCCCGCGGCGTCTCCAGCAAGTGGCGGAGATAGGCGGCAAGCTCGGCGGGCGTGCCGAAAGCGGTCGCGTCGATGTAGGAATTGGCCGGGACGAACTCCCCGACATTGGGCGCTCCGAGATAGACCGGCACGGTGCCGGCAAGGAGCGGATCGAAGATCTTCTCGGTGACATAGTCGGGCGCGATCGAATTCTCCAGCGCCAGGCAGAAATGGTATCGCCCTATCGTCTCGATCTTTGTCTGCGTGCCGAGATCGGGACCTTCGATCTTTCGCGTGGGGCGATGGCGGCCATAGGAATCGATATCGATATGCCGGCCAAGCTCGGCCATGAATGCACCACGGCCGCTGAGGTCGGTGCTTGCGGACTGGAAATGCACCACCGGCACGGTCTCGGTCTTGGGCGGGATCACGCGCTCGCGCAACGATTGCCACCAGGCGGCTGGCGGCAGATAGGGCGCCCAGATGTCCGCGCCGGCGTGGTAGGTCATGGTGAGATCGAAGTGCCGCATGAAGTCCGGAGCGGCCGCGCGCCGATAGTTGTCAGGGTTCTCCATCGACCACGCGACCCAGGTCTGGCCGGGATATTTCCGGGCGTCGCCGATCTCGCGGTAATCCGGAAGGTGGAACACCACCGCGGCCGCCTCGGCAAGGCGGCGGCGGTCGTTGCTCCATTCGACCGGCACCGCGCAATTCTGGATAGCAGCGATGTCGACCGGCTTGCCGAAGACGGAGGTGTAGAAAAGGATGAGCGGGTCGTTCGACGGCATAGGAGACTTTCGGCGTACGGGATGCGTTTCGTATACCCTTGCGGCCCGACTTTGGGGAAGCACCTCCCTTCCCACTCCGGCGAGGCGCTTTAGCCGTGAAGCTCCCTGGCAATGGGCGGGCCGATCGAAAAATCTGAGAAAGTGACCTCGAAACCTTCGCGCTGCGGGGAACAGCACATCATGCCGACATCGACCGACTTGGACGGCGGGAAATAGGCGAGCCGCACCGGTTTCCAGTGGCCGTCGGCCGCGTCCTGATACTGGACGCGGATGGTTTCGGCATGGCGGGTCAGGCGGATCCTGACCCCGTCCGGATTGGCTGGGATGCCGACCAGCGACCAGTCGGAAGCATCGTTGGTGACCACGACGGAGAAATAGGCGAGGCCGTCGGTGTACTCGATGCCGGCCTTGATCCAGTGCGTTTCGCTCAGCCGCACCATCAGCCCGGCCTGGTCGTAGAGCACCCGATAGTCGCCCTTGACCGTGACTTCGGCGCTGAAGTCGCCGGCGACCGGCCGATAGAGGAAGTGGCCGTTGTCGCGCCGGAAACCGTAGAAGGTCTCGCGCCAGAAGTCGGTTTCCTTGCCGGTGCGCACATGCACGGTGCTACCGGCAAAGGCATGATGCGGCGGCGGGTTGAGCCAGGTCAGGTCCGCATTCCAGTCCGTCGTCGACATGCTTGCCTGCCCGGTTGGTTGCGCCGTCGCCGGCTTGTCTCATTGGTTTGACGCAATTCCGGGCGGAAAACCGTTTCACACTTTTCCTGGAATTTCTTTAGCCCGCGAATGTATAGGCCGTCTTCACCGTGGTGTAGAACTCCATGGCGTAGCGGCCCTGCTCGCGCGGCCCATAGCTCGAGCCCTTGCGGCCGCCGAACGGCACATGGAAGTCGACACCCGCCGTCGGCAGGTTGACCATGACCATGCCGGCTTCCGAATTGCGCTTGAAATGCGAGGCGTGCTTCAGGCTGGTGGTGCAGATGCCGGACGTCAGGCCGAATGGCGTGTCGTTGGCCACGGCCAGCGCCTCGTCATAGTCCTTGACGCGGATGACGTTGGCGACCGGTCCGAAGATCTCCTCGCGCGAGATGCGCATGGCATTGCTGGCGCCGACGAACAACGCCGGCTGCAGATAGAAGCCCGGTGTCTCGCGGCCCAGCCGCTCGCCGCCGAAGGCAAGCTCGGCGCCTTCCTGGCGGCCAATGGCGATGTAGTCTTCGTCCTGCTTCAGCTGCGTGGCGTCGACGACCGGGCCGATCTGGGTCTTGGCGTCGAGCGCGTCGCCAATGACGAGCTTTTCCATGCGCTCCTTGAGCGCGGCGACAAAGCGGTCGTGGATGCCTTCCGTGACGACCAGGCGGGAGGACGCGGTGCAGCGCTGGCCGGTGGAGAAGTAGGCGCCGTTGAGCGCGCAGTCGACGGCGACCGCAAGGTCGGCGTCGTCGAGCACGACAAGCGGGTTCTTGCCGCCCATTTCGAGCTGGAACTTGCGCATGTGCTCGACGCTCGCGGCGGCAACGCGTTTTCCAGTGCCGACCGAGCCGGTGAAGGAGATGGCGTTGACATCGGGGCTGTCGAGCATGGCCTGGCCGACCACCGAGCCCTTGCCCATGACGAGGTTGAGCACGCCGTTGGGCAGGCCGGCGCGGTGCAGGATGTCGACGATGGTCCAGGCGCTTTCCGGAACCAGCTCGGCAGGCTTGAAGACGATGGTGTTGCCGTAGGCCAGCGCCGGCGCGATCTTCCAGGCGGGAATGGCGATCGGGAAATTCCACGGCGTGATGATGCCGACGACGCCGACGCCCTCGCGCGTCATCTCGACGCCGACGCCGGGGCGCACGCTGGGCACCAGCTCGCCCGACAGGCGCAGCGTCTCGCCGGCGAAGAAGTCGAAAAGCTGGGCGGCCCGGATCGTTTCGCCAATGCCTTCGGCGAGCGTCTTGCCTTCCTCGCGGGCGAGCGCCCGGCCGATCTCGTCCTTGCGGGCCATGATCTCATCGGACGCCTTCTTCAGCACCGCGTGTCGGGCCAGCGGCGCCGAGCGCGACCAGGCGGGAAAGGCCGCCTTGGCGGCCGCGATGGCCTGGCGCGCCTCGTCCGCGCCGGCGGAGGCATATTCACCGACGACATCATCCGTGTTCGACGGGTTGATGTTGCGGGAACCGGCCTCGCCCAGCCATTCGCCGTCGATGAGGTTTTTGCGCAGCAGGGTCATGGTCTTTCCTTGTGGTGGTTCGCTGATGGGGTGCCTGCCGGGTCGTTTATCACCCGGTCATCGATCGCCCAAGATATTTATCAGACAAATGGCGACAGTTTGAGGACGTTTCAATTCGTGCCCTCGATAGCCGATGGCGCGGGCCGATGAAAGCCCGTGCCTGTGGCCCTACCGAGACGGTATATGGTTCGTCAGGCCGGGAAGGTCCAGAACAGGCAGGCCAGCGTCGCCGCGGCAAAGACGACGAAGAACAGGCTTCTGAGCAGGATATTGCGGCGAAGCTCGTTCATGGCGAGATGGGCCGCGACGATGGCCGCGACGAACAGGAAGCGCCAATTGACCAGCGCCCACAGCACGCCGCCCTGGCCGAAGGCCCATCTGGCGACGAGACAGCCGACGATGGTGGCGAACAGCGCAACCGTCGCCCAGAACAGGGCATCGGCGGCGTTGGTCAGCACGATGCTGGCGGCGCGCAGCGGCAGGATCATCATCAAGAGCGCGCTGAAGAAATAGGCGGCGGCAAGCGGAATGAACGAGCCGGCATCGGCGATGCCGTCGAGACGCTTCACACCGAAGGCGCCGTAGGGATAGCCGTGCCTCGCCACCGCGAGCGCAAGCGCCATCAGCAAGGCGGTGAGCACCGCGACCAATGCGAAAGTGGTGAGGGCCTTGCTCATGCCGTTCCTTGCTCCTGCTCTCCGGCCGCGGCCGGGCGAATCAACAAGGATGTTTTAGCCCATGGTCGTAAATTGCGCGTGAGCTTTGCGACGGCAGGTCGGGAGCCGGAGCCTCAGGGCTTCTGCGTCGCCGTGACAAGCTCGGCCTTGCGCCGCGCCGTCTCCAGCCCGACCGCGATGAAGCGGCGGGCATGGCGGGCGAGCTCCATATTGTCGGTCCACAGATTGCGCCAGATCGCCGTCTTCTTCGACAGGTTCTCATCGCGACGATCTCCGAGGAGAAGGATTCGAAGCTCAGGTCGTCATGATAGCCGATGGCAGTCAGCGCATCGAAGATCGCGGCGAAATCGATGCTGCCGGTGCCGAGGAAACCGCGATGGCTCTCGCCGATATGGACATAGCCGATCTTGCCCGCGGCGTTGCGGATGGCCAGCCCGGCATCGGCCTCCTCGATGTTCATGTGGAAGGTGTCGAGATGCAGGAAGATGTTGTCGGAACCGGTGTCCTCGATGAAGGCCAGGCCTTGCGCGGCGGTGTTGAGCAGATTGCTTTCGAAGCGGTTGACGATCTCGAGGTTGAGCGTGACGCCGGCGGCCTTGGCCGTCTCCGCCACCTTTGCCAACGTCGCGGCGCTGCGGTTCCACTGGTCGCGGGTCGGCGCCTCGGTCTGCAGTCCGTGGCTGGTCGACAGGATGCCGCCGACCTTCCGGCCGCCTAGATCGCGGGTGAGCGCGATGGTGCGGTTGAGGATGTCGACGCCACGCCCGGCGACCGCCTTGTCGGCGCTGGAAATATCACCGTCGACCGGCAGGCCGATGCTGATCGCGACGCCGAGGCCGAGATCGGCGATGCGCCCGGCCAGCCTTGCGATGTCGACATTGGCGGGGTCGAGATAGGAGAACTCGATCAGGTCGAAGCCGGCTTCCCTTGTGTTGGCCAGCGTGCGCTCGAGGTCTTGCTGCGCCGAGCTCGCCGACCAGACGAAAGAGTGGATACCAATGCGCGACATGAGCGTCTCCGTAATTTGAATCTACCGAACCGTCGTCCGGCCCGTGTCGTTCTCGGCGCTGGCGGTTGCGAGATCGCGCCAGCGGTCACGATAGCCGGCTAACCCAGCGAAGTGCGCAGCATGCACAGGCTCCGGTCTTTCGGCGGCCAGGCTTCGGCCAACGCTCTCGAAGGCGAGCGCCGCGGCACCGGTAGCGCTGCCTTCCAGCGTCGCGCCCTGCATGAAGGCCTGGCCGGGGCGCAGCGCGGCGAGCAGGCCGGCGAGCAGGCCGCCCGTGTTCAACCCGCCATCGACGATGACGGTGTTTTGCGAATGGATCAGGTCGAGCGACAGGTCGACCATCAGGGCTACATAAAGCAGCGCCACTGCGGCGCGTTCCTCCGGGCCTGGCGCGCGCCCGACGAGTTCGCCCCGGTGGCCGGGCATCGGTCCGCCCGGGGCGAAGCTCGGCAGGGCCATGATGCCGGCGTCGACGACAGACTGGATCGAAGCCGGCGCGATCGCGCCTAGCCAGCCCGCGCTGATGGTCGCGAATTCGCGCCCGCCCATGAAGCGGATGGTCGGCACCGGACCGCCGTCGACATCGACATTGACCAGCATGTCGCGGTCGCGGTCGAGCACGTCCAGCGGGCAGTCGGGATTGAGCACCACCACCCAGGTGCCGGTCGAGACCACGGTGAGCGATCCAAGCTGCTGCCGGCGGTAGGCATGGAGCGCGGCATTCGAGTCATGGACGCCATTGTGGATCGCGACCGGCTTGCCGGACTTGCCGAAGTGCTGCTCGCCGATGACCGCGCCGGCGCGCGCGAAGCCGGGCATGCGGCCGCGCCAGCCCTCGGCATCGACCAGCGAGGAGAAGTCGCGCTTGCGCGGCGCCCACAGATGCGAATGGCAGCCGAGATAGGAGACTTCCGAGACGGCGCGGCCGCCGAAGCGCCAGCTCCAATATTGCGGATAGCCGAGGATCGATTTCGCGGCGCTGAAGGCACCTGGCACGACCTCCTTCAGCCACAGCATGTGGCGGCCATAGTTGAAGCCGAGCGGCAGGCGCGGCGAGAAGGTCTCGGCGAAATCGGGGATGCGGCGATCGATCCGCGCCGCGATTTCGGCCGGCGGCTCCTGTTCGTAGTCGAGGATTGGATGCGTCAGAGCCGTGTCATCGACCAGGGCGAAAGTGCAGCCATGGCCAGACACCATCAGCCCCTCGACGCCGTGGCTGTCGACAGCATCACCGACGGCAGCGAGCGCCCAGTCATGCAGCGCGGCGGCGTCTAGCACGCTGAACCCGCCCTTCAGAGTCCAGACCGGCTTGGTCCGGCGCTCGGCGAGGATGCGGCCATCCTCATCGAAGACGAACAGCTTCGAATTGGTCTTGCCGAAATCGACGACCGCCACTTTCACTGGACGGCCCCCGAGGCGGTGGCGATCCGGACCATGACGCCGGCGTCCTCGAGCATGCGCGCGTCGGTGTCGGAGAGGCCGTCATCGGTCACCAGCGTGCCGATGCGCGACAGCGGCAACGCGACGCTGCGGGCGTGGATCGACAGCTTGCGGCTGTCGGCCAACACCACGATCTGGTCGGCGCACAGGCTCAGATCGACGATGGAGCGGACCAGCAGCGGATGCGATTCCAGCACGCCTTCCTGGCTTAGGCCCTGCGCTCCGAGGAAGAACTTCGAGGCATAGAAGGGCACGGCCTGGGTGAGCGAATGGATGATGCCCGGCTCGCGGTGCAGGTCGCCACCTGCGATCGTCAGGCTACAATGGCCATGGTCACTGAGATAGGCGGCGAGCGGCATCGAATTGGTGAACAGGCGGATGTTGCGCTCGGCAAGCTTGACGCCGAGATGGAAGCAGGTCGAGCCGCCATGGACGATGACCGCGTCGCCGTCGCGCACCATGGTCGCGGCAAGGGTGGCTATCCGCCGCTTGGCGTCGACCGCGAGGTCGCGGTTTTCGTCATAGGGCCTGGCATAGGCGACGTCGGCCTGCGCGGCGCCGTCGAGCGCGGAGATGCCGCCATAGACTTTCCGCGCCTCGCCGGCGCCGTCGATCTTGTCGATGTCGCGCCGAACCGTCGCCGCCGAAACGCCGAGCCGCTGCTGCAACTCACGCACCGAGGCGAACGGGCGGTCGCGCAGCAGTTCAACGATCTGACGCTGACGGCCGGAGTCGCTCAACCTTTCCTCCCAGATATCGCTTTGGTGTAACTTACTCAACGCTGATGGAGCTGCAAAGCCATTTCTGACGAAGGAAGATCATGATTGACGTAGATCGCTCGCATCTGCGATACCGACATCGGCTCCCGTGAGGGGAGCGGTACCCGGCCGGGCCATCAAGGAAGCTCGACACGGACGGCAGCTGACAAGGGACGGATGACATGGCGCCACTTGCCATCGGCATCGACATCGGCACCTCGGGCGTGCGCGCCGTCGCCATGCGAGCGGATTTTTCAATCGCCGCGCGCGCCGCCGTGCCGCTCGACCAGTTTGGCGCCAACAGCCGCGACCCTGTCGTTTGGTGGGCGGCAGTCGAAACGACGTTGAAGGAATTGCTCTCCGGCATCGATCGCTCGGCGGTGCGTTCGATCGCCGTCGATGGCACGTCCGGCACCGTGCTGCCGGTCGACACCGCCGGACGGCCGCTGGCCGAACCGCTGATGTACAACGACAAGGTTTCGGGCGACGCCATCCTCGCAGTCATTGCCCGCGAGGCGCCGGAAGCAAGTGCGGCGCACGGCGCGACCTCTGGCCTCGCCAAGGCGCTCTCGTTCCAGCGCCTGCCCGGCGTTGCCAGGATGCTGCACCAGGCCGACTGGATCGCCGGACAATTTTCGGGACGTTTCGATGTCAGCGACGAGAACAACAGTTTGAAGACCGGCTACGATGTCGAGGCCGGGCGCTGGCCGGACTGGATCGCCGCGTCCGGCATGCGCAGGGAGCTGCTGCCCGATGTCGTCAGGCCGGGCGACGTGACCGGCAGGCTCACCGCCGACACCGCCGGGCTGTTTGGCCTGCCGCGCGACGTCGCGGTGGTCGCCGGCACGACGGATGGCTGCGCCTCGTTTCTGGCCACTGGTGCTGCGGCCGCTGGCGACGGCGTCACCGCGCTCGGTTCGTCGCTGACCATCAAGATCCTGTCCGACCGGCCGATCTCGGCGCCGCGTTACGGCATCTATAGCCACCGGCTGGGCAACGCCTGGCTGGCGGGCGGCGCGTCGAATTCCGGCGGCAAGGTGCTCGCGCAGCATTTTTCCGTCGCCCGCATCATCGAGCTGAGCGCCGCGATCGACCCGGCCACGGAGACCCGCCTCGACTACTATCCGCTCGGCGTGCCTGGCGAGCGCTTCCCCATCGCCGATCCGACGCTGCCGCCGCGGCTGACGCCGCGGCCGGCGGATGACGGCAACTACCTGAAGGCGATGCTGGAAGGCATCGCTTCCATCGAGGCGCTCGGCTATCGGCGGCTCGCCGAGCTGGGAGCGCCGAAACTGACCTCGGTGCGCAGCGTCGGCGGCGGCGCCGCCAATGCCGCCTGGACAGCGATCCGGCAGCGCAAGCTCGGCGTCGAGTTCTTAGTCGCGCTGTCCGACGAGGCGGCCGCCGGCACGGCGCGGCTGGCGCTCAAGGGCGCAAGCGAAGCGGGGCTGCTTTGAGCGCGAAACAGGTAAGCCATCTCGAAGGGGTCGAAGCGCTGGCCGAGCGCTACGACGTGTTCCTGCTCGATCAGTTCGGCGTGCTGCATGACGGCCGGCAGCCCTATGCCGGCGCGGTGGAAGCCCTGTCGGCGCTGAAGCGCGCCGGCAAGACCGTCGTGCTGATCTCGAATTCCGGCAAGCGGGCGGAGCCGAACGAACGCCGCCTGCTGAAGCTCGGCTTCGAGCAGGCAAGCTGGGATCATTTCGTCTCCTCCGGCGAGGTGGCATGGCGCGCCTTCCACGACATGGCGGCCGCGGGCGCACTCAGGACCGGCACGAAATGCCTGCTGATCAGCCGCGACAGTGACCGCTCGGCGATCGACGGCCTGCCGTTGGCGCTCACCGACAATGGCGACGATGCCGAGCTAGTGCTGATCGCGGCCAGCGAAGGCGACCGCTACGACCTCGACCATTATCGCGCGCAGCTCGGGCCTGCGGCGGCGCGGCGAGTGCCATGCTTCTGCACCAATCCCGACAGGGTCATGCTGACGGCGGTCGGACCGCGCTTCGGCGCCGGCGAGCTCGCCGATCTCTACGAAAGACTCGGCGGCAGCGTCACCCGCATCGGCAAGCCCTACCCGGCGATCTATGACGCGGGGCTGGCGCTGGCCGGCAATCCGGATCGAGAGAGCGTGGTGTGCGTCGGCGACAGCGTCGAGCACGACATCGCCGGCGGAGCCGGCGCAGGCGTCGCGACGGCGCTGGTGCGGTCGGGGATATTGGCCGACGCCGACAACCTCAGCGAACTTTTCGACGAGCTGGATGCCTATCCGGATTACGTGATGGACGCCTTCCGCTGGTGATACCTTATCCGATGCGGCTTCCGCCCGCCGGATCGAACAGATGCAGCGCCGCCGGATCGGCTGACAGTCGCACGGTGTCGCCCGGCCTGACATTGCTGCGCCCCATGACGAAGACGCAGACCTGCTGGTTGGCGAGCCTGACATAGAACTGCGTCGACAGGCCGAGCGGCTCGACCACTTCGACCTCGGCCTTGAGCGCGCCGTCGTGGGTCAGCCTGATGTGCTCCGGGCGAAGCCCGACGGTGAGCGCGTCGCCATCGCTCAGCGGCAGGCCGTCCGGCAGCCGGAGCTTCTGGCCGTCGGCCAAGACGGCATCCGCCTTGCCGCTCTTGGCAACCTTCGCCGGCAAAAAATTCATGCCGGGCGAGCCGATGAAGCCGGCGACGAAGGTGTTGACCGGCCGGTCGTAGAGCTCGAGCGGATGACCGACCTGCTGGACGAAGCCGTCATGCATGACGACGATGCGGTCGGCCATGGTCATCGCCTCGACCTGGTCATGGGTGACGTAGACCGAGGTGGTCTTGAGTTGCTGGTGCAACGCCTTGATCTCGGCGCGCATATGGACGCGCAGTTTGGCGTCGAGGTTCGACAGTGGCTCATCGAACAGGAACACCTTCGGGTCGCGCACGATGGCGCGGCCCATGGCGACGCGCTGGCGCTGGCCGCCCGACAACTGGCGCGGCAAGCGTCCGAGGAAACTGTCGAGGCCGAGGCGCTTGGCGGCCGCGCCCACCCTGGTGTCGATCGTGGTCTTCTCTGCCTTCTTCAGGAGCAGGCTGAAGCCCATGTTCGACGACACGTCCATATGCGGGTAGAGCGCGTAGGACTGGAACACCATGGCGATGTCGCGATCCTTAGGCGCGACATCGTTGACCAGTCGCTCGCCGATGCGGATCTCGCCGCCCGAAACCTCCTCCAGCCCGGCGATCATGCGCAGCAAGGTCGACTTGCCGCAGCCGGAGGGGCCGACCAGCACGACGAACTCGCCATCGGCGATCTCGAGATCGACGCCGTGCAGGATGCGCAGCGAGCCGTAGTCCTTCTCGACATGTTGCAGCGTGACGGAAGCCATCGATTATCCTTTGACCGCGCCGGCGGTAAGGCCGGTGACGAGATAGCGTTGCAGGAAGGCGAAGAAGATGCAGACCGGGATCAGCGCCAGGATCGACGCCGCCATCATCTGCCCCCAGTCGACGGCGAACTTGCCGATGAAGGTGAGCAGGCCGACGGCGAAGGTCTTCTGGTCGTCGCTGGAGATCAGCATCAGCGCGAACAGCAACTCGCTCCAGGCGGCGGTGAAGACGAAGCCGAGGGTGGCGCCCATGCCGGGCAAGGTCAGCGGCACAATCACCTTGCGCATGGCCTCGGCGCGCGTGCAGCCGTCGATCATCGCCGCCTCCTCCAGGTCCTTCGGGATGCCGTCGAAAAAGGACTGCATCAGGAAGGTGGCGAAGGCGGTGTTGAAGGCGGTGTAGATGATGATCAGCCCGACCAGGCTATTGGTCAGGCCGAGCTGACCCATGATCCGGTAGATCGGCGGGATGACCATGACCAGCGGAAAGGTCTGGGTGAGCAGCAACAGGATGGCGAGCGTGGCCTTGCCGCGGAAGGTGAAGCGCGACATGGCGTAGCCGGCGAGCGTGGCGATGACGGTGACAAAGGCCGCCGTCGACACCGAGACGATGACGCTGTTGAGGAAATAGCGCGGGAAGTCGGAGGCTTCGAGCACGGTGACGAAGTTCTGGAAGGTCGTCTGCGACGGCCAGAAGGTGATGCCTTCGGAATAGAGCAGGCGCTCCGGCGTCACCGAAATCTTCAGCGTCCAGAAGATCGGGAACAGGGCGAAGATCATGTAGGCGGCGATGGCGCCATAGAGGCCGATGCCGCCGGCAATACGCGAGGAGGTGGAGCGTCCGGCGATCATCAGACGTGCCTCACCAGCGTGCGACGGATGGCGATCAGGCCGATGGCGTAGGCGATCAGCAGCACCAGGAGCAGCACCGCGACGGCCGAGGCATAACCCTTGTCCAGCGACTTGAAGGCGCTGACATAGATGTAGACCGGCACCGTGCTGGTCGAGCCGGCCGGACCGCCCTCGGTCATGACGAAGATGAGGTCGGCGAAGGTGGCGATCCAAATCGTACGCAGCATGACGGTGATGACGATGGTGGGCGCGAGGAAGGGCAGCGTCACCTTGGTGAAGCGCTGCCAGGGCGAGGCGCCGTCGATAGCCGCAGCCTCGTGCAGTTCGGACGGGATCGACTTTAGCGCCGCAAGCAGCGTGATGGCGAAGAAGGGAATGCCGAACCAGATGTTGGCGATGATCGGTCCCCACATGGCGGTGGCCGGGTCGGAAAGCACATTGGTCGGCTCCGCCTTCAGCCCGAGCGCGAAGAGCCAATGCGGCAGCGGCCCGATGATCGGGTTGAACAGCCAGGCCCAGGTGAGGCCGGAGAGAAAAGACGGCACCGCCCAGGGCAGGAACACCACCGCCTGCACAACCTTGCGGCCGTAGAACGGCTTGTCGAGCAGCAGCGCCAGACCGAGCCCGAGGAAGAACTGGAAGAACAGGCTGGCGACGGTCCACCACAGCGTGTTGATCAGCGCCTGACCGAGTACTTGGTCGGACAGCATCGTCTCGTATTGACCGAGGCCGACATATTCCGATCTGAAGGCGGAGAACTTTCGGAACGAGTAGCTGATGCCGATGATCAGCGGCACCAGGAGCACCACGACCAGCAGGACGATAGCCGGCGAAAGATAGAGCCAGGGCTCAATCGCGGCCCCGGTCAGCCGCTTCTTTCGCGGCCGGCCGGCGGATCGTATTTCGGACACGGCGTAGGTCATAAGCTCTGGCTCTACGGTGAAGGTTGGTGGCTGGCGTAAGCGACAGCGTCCTTCTCCCCGTCTCTATACGGGGAGAAGATGCCGGCAGGCAGATGAGGGGCGGAGCCAGCCTTTCAGAACTCGGCGCCGCCCCTCATCCGGTCCTTCGGACCACCTTCTCCCCGTGAACGGGGAGAAGGAAGAAGAGGCGCCTACTTCTTGTTCTTCGCCATCCAGTCCTGCTGTTCCTTGGTCAGGAACGTGGCCCATGCGTCGGCCGCCTCCTTGGCCGTCTTCTGGCCGAGCAGCACTTCCTGGAAGTTCTTGATCGCCACCTGATCGACGAAGTTGCCGAGATTCTCCAGATGCGTCGGCGGCGTCACCATTTCATATTTGGAACTGTCGCTGAGCTCGGTGAACCAGCCCTTGAACTGCTCGGTCTTGAAATGGGCGTCCTGGTCGGCGCCGTTGTGGATCGGGACGACGCCGACTTCCTTGGCCCATTCCAGATTGTCCTTGGGCGACAGCAGCGTCGCCATCAGCTTCCAGGCATCGTCCTTGTGCTGCGAATTGGCGAACATCGCCCAGCCGGCGTAGCCCAGCGTCGGGTAGGATTTGCCGCTCGGTCCGACCGGCAACGGCGCCACGGCGAAATCGTCGGCGCTCATCTTGTCGGCGATGCCGAGCAACGCGTCCGGATCCTGGTTGAGCATGGCGCAGGTGCCGGAATAGAAGCCGGTGACGGTCTCGTTGAAGCCCCAGCTCACCGCGTCCTTCGGCGCCAGGCCGTTCTTGTACATGTCGGCCAGCATCTGCAGGCCCTCGACCGAGCCCTCGTCATTGATGGTCGAGGTGCCGTCCTCGTTGAAGTAGCCGCCCTTGCCGGCAGCGATGTTCATGAACATGTGCATGCCGTTGAAGGCGCCTGGGCCGCCGCGCAGGCAGTAGCCATATTTGCCCGGGATGGCCGAGATCTTCTTGGAATCCTCGACGAATTCGTCGAGCGTGGCCGGCGGGCCGTCGAGACCGGCTTCCTTGAACAGCTTCTTGTTCCAGAACAGCGCGTTCACATAGTAGCCGTAGGGGATCATGAACTGGGTGTTGTTGACGGTCGACCCGAACTGCTTGGCGCGGTCGCCCAGGGTCTTGGCGTCGTCCCACTTGGCCATGAACGGGCCGAGATCCTCGAGCTGGCCGTTGTTGGCATAGAGACCCATCCAGCGTTCCGGCATCTCGACGACGTCCGGCGTGTCGCCGGCCTGCACCATGGTCAGGAACTTCTCGAAAGCCTGGCCCCAGGGCAGAGAGACGAGCTCGACCTTGACGCCCGGATTGGCGGCCTCGAATTCGGCGATCTGCTTCTTGAGGAATTCGGTACGCGGCGGGCTGGTGATCACCTCGACCATCTTGAGGGTGGTGTCGGCCAGCGCGCCGCTGGCGGAAATCGCCAGACCGGCGGCGGCGGCCAGCATGAACGTCAGTCTTTTCATGTTCGGAACTCCCATTTTGAACGCTCGGTTATTTTTTTGCTTTGTCGAAGGCCTGGGCGATGTCGGCCCAGAGATCCTCGACGCTTTCCAATCCGACATTGAAGCGGATGGTTCGGGGGCTGACGCCGAAGCGCGCCATCGAATTCAGGCCCGGCGTCTGCTCGAGCGAGGCCTTGGCCGGCACGACCAGGCTTTCGTGGCCGCCCCAGCTGACGCCGATGCGGAAGAATTTCAGCGCATCTACGAAAGCGGGAATGTCGACGTCCTCCGTGACCTCGAAGGAAAACAGCCCGGCATAGCCGGCAAGCGTCTTCTTGCCGGGATGGTTGGAATAGGCGGGATGATTGACCCGCTCGACCTTGCCATGCGCCTTCAGCCGCTCGGCGAGGATGAGCCCGCTCTTCATGTGGTGCGGCAGCCTGAGCGGCAGCGTGCGCAGGCCGCGCAGCAAGAGCCAGCCTTCGAAGGGCGACAGCTTGCCGCCGAGCGAGGAATAGGTCTGCTCGTTGATGTGCCCGATATGGGCGGCGGAGCCCGCCACCACGCCGGCGACTGTGTCGCTGTGGCCGCCGAGATATTTCGAGGCCGAATGCAGCACCAGATCGACGCCGTGCGAGATCGGCTTCTGGAACACCGGCGTGGCCCAGGAATTGTCGATGGTGGTGACGATGCCCTGCTCCTTGGCCAGCCGTGTCAGATGGGCGATGTCCTGCAGCTCGAACATCATCGAGGTCGGGCTTTCCAGGTAGAGCAATTTCGCGCCGGGCAGCGCCGCCGCAACCGCTTCCGGGTCGGAGCCGTCGACATAGTCGACCTTGATGTTGAGGCGCGGGAACAGCCGCTCGAACAGGCGGTAGGCGTCGCCGTAGCAGTTGCGCACGGCGACGATGCGCTCGCCGGCGCCGACGAAGGCGAGCACCGTGGCGCTGATCGCCGCCATGCCGCTGGAGAAGCCGCGGGCGGCCTCGGCACCTTCGAGGGCGGCAACGCGCGCCTCGAACTCCATCACCGTCGGATTGTCGCCGCGCGAATAGATCGGCTGGCGGCGCCGGCCGGCGAACGTGTCGGCCATCTCGGCATAGTTGGCGAAGGTGAACAGCGAGGTCTGGTAGATCGGCGGCACCACCGCACCGCCGGGGAACGGATCGTCATGCGCCAGAAGCGTCGCCGCATCGGCGAGATAGTCACTGCTGGAAAGGCCCGGGTCGAAACCGGTGGGATGCTCGTTCATTTGCGGTCCGAAAGCTTGAGGTTGGCCGCGCCGCGCTTCAGATCGTCCTCGACGGTGGCGATGAGCTTCAGCGCCTCGGCCCGGGCTCCTTCCGGGTCATGAGCGGCGATGCAATTGAAGATGGTGCGGTGATAGGGGAAGCTGGCGTGGCCGAAATCGCGGACGCCGAGCGGATGCTCCCAGAAGCGGTGGAACAGCTCGTACATGGCGGCAATGATCTGCTCGAACAGCGGGTTGCCCGAAGCGCGGAAGATCGCCTGGTGGAATTCCCAGTCCTCGTCCGACGACATGCCGGCGCGGGTCTGGAAGGCCTCTTCCATGAGGTCGAGCTTGCGCTCTATCTCGGCGAGTTCGGCCTTGCCGGCACGAATGGCGCAGAGCGCGGCGGCTTCCGCCTCCAGCGCGCGGCGGATCTCCAGCGTGGACATCAGGCCGGCGAAATCATTGCCGCCGGCCAATGTCAGCGGCATGTGCAGCATGTCGGGCGAGACGGCGGCCTTGAGATAGGTGCCCGAGCCCTGGCGGCGCTCGACGAGGCCGAGGCCCTCCCAGCGCGTTAACGCCTCGCGCACCGTGTTGCGGCTGACCTTGAGGCGCTCGGCCAGGATGCGCTCGGTCGGCAGCTTCTCACCCGGACCGAGCGACTCCTGACGGACAAACCCCGCCAACGCCTTCAGCACCGCGTCGTCGCGGGCCGTGGTCTGGATGGGCGGGAGGAGATCGGTCACACGCGGTCCGCTTAAAGTGGTTCAATGGTCCAACCAATTTCTGCACAGACCGACAGGTGTGTCAACAGCCGAAACGAGACAGGGGCCGAACAGCGTAGAGATGCGCCATTCGGCCGGGGCCGGTTCAGCCGTGGGCGCGCATTGGGGCCGCGCGGGCATCGCGCCAGCGCGCAAACATCTCCTCGCGTACCCGCCTCGAACCCGCGAGCCGCTCCTTCGCCTGCGCAAGCACGGACGGTGAAGCCTCGGCGGGCGTGCCGGATCGGAAGGGCGGAGCCGGCGCATATTCGAGTGTAAGCTGCACCGTTTCAGCCTCGGCCTGTCCGAGCAGCCTTGCGACCAGCACGAGACCGAAATCGATCCCCGAGGTGACGCCGCCGGCGGTGATCAGCTTGCCGTCCTCCACGATGCGCTCGTCGATCGGAATCGCGCCGAATTCGGTAAGGAAATCATGCGCGTACCAGTGCGTCGTCGCGCGCTTGCCCTTGAGCAGACCGGCCGCGCCGAGCACCAGGGCGCCGCTGCACACCGACGTGATGTAGCGTACCTGCGCCGCCCGCTCCCAGACGAAATCGAGCACTGCCTGATCCTCGAGCAGCGCGTTGACGCCGCCTCCGCCTGGAATGCACAGCACATCGAGAGGCGGGCAATTGTCGAAGGTGGCTGTCGGGGTAAGGGACAGCTGCGTCGACGACGTCACCGGATTGCGATCCTTCCAGATCATTTCCACCTCGGCGCCCTTGGCCGTTGCCAGAACCTCGTAAGGGCCGGTGAGGTCTAGCTGCTGGACGTTGGGGAATACGAGAATGCCGAAACGAAGGGTCATGGAAATCTCCTCAGGTTGACTCCGGTCAATCTAAGGCATCTTGCTTTGGCACGAACGCCAATCACCCCTCGTTTCAGGCCAAACCCATGCGCCGTATCGAAATCCTCGCCTATCCCGACGTCCAGCTCCTCGATGTAAGCGGGCCGCTTCAGGTGTTCGCCAGCGCCAACGACTTCAAGACGCAGGCCGGCGAACCGGCTGCTTATGAAGTCGTCGTCGTCGCCGCTTCGCCACGCATCAGAACATCGGCCGGCCTCGTGCTCGAGGCAGCGGCGCTGCCGACGCACGGGTTCGATATCGACACGGTGATCGTGCCCGGCGGATGGGGCGTCAACGCAGCCTGCGAGAATCCTGAGCTGGTCCATTGGATCATCGGCCGTTCGCGCGATGCCAAGCGAACGGCCTCCGTCTGCAGCGGCGCCATGCTTCTGGCCGAGGCAGGCCTGCTCGACGGCCGGCGCGCGGTTACCCATTGGGGACGCTGCGCCGAGTTCGCCCGGCGCTATCCGGCGGTTCGGCTCGATCCCGACCCGATCTTCATTCGCGACGGCAATGTCTGGACATCCGCCGGCGTCACCGCGGGTATCGATCTCGCCCTTTCCTTCGTCGAGGCCGATCTTGGCCGGCACATAGCGCTTGCGGTGGCGCGCGAGCTGGTGGTTTTCCTCAAACGCCCCGGCGGTCAGGCGCAATTCAGCCAAACCCTCAAGCTGCAGGAAGGCGATGGGCGCTTCGACAGGTTGCATGGCTGGATCCTCGACAATCTCGGCGGCGACCTTTCGCTGGCGCAGTTGGCCGAACGCGCCAATATGAGCCCGCGCAGCTTCTCGCGGCACTATCGCGAGGCGACGGGCCGGACACCCGCCCGCGCGATCGAGGAGATCCGGATCGAGGCGGCGCGACGGATGCTGGAGCGCGGCCTCGCGGTCAGCCAGACGGCTCGCCGCTGCGGCTTCGGCTCGGAAGAAACGATGCGGCGCGGCTTCCTGCGCGCCCTCGGCACCAACCCGCGCGACTATCGCGAGCGTTTCTGAGGCGCCGGCCTTTTTCTCAAAGGCGCCTGCCTTGCCGCCAAGCGGCTTAGTGCTCCCCAACGCCTTGGGTGAAGCGGCATATCGCCGTGCATCACGGTCTTTCGCCGGATCAATATCGGGCGAAGTGGAACCTGCCTGCCAACTATCCGATGGTGGCACCGAATTATTCCGCAAACCGATCGAGGCTGGCCAAATCCATGGGGCTCGGACGCAAGCCGAATGGCTCGGCGCAGTAGGTCGCCTGGCAAGAAACGTCGACGATCAAGCCTGGGTCGCCACATCAAATCGGCGACCCGGATCATGCATCGATCTTCGTGTCGAATTGACGGGCCTCGCACAGGCGCCGTTCAGCCGGCCTCGGCCATCGTTTGCGACTGCAGGGCCACCTGGCCGACTTCGGTGAGCGCATAGATCCCGCGCTCCGTTCTGGCGAACCAGCCATAGTAGTTGTGCAGCAATATGCTGGCCGCGCGCAGCGAAACGGCTTTCAGGTCACGCGGCCGCTTGGGGCCGTCGGCCATGGCGGCGGCGCAGGCCAGCGCCTCCTGCCGGTAGGCGGTCATGATCGGCGCGCGCGTGCTGCCTCCGGCCGTGGGATCGCCACGCCGGCGCCGATGCTCCTCGATCAGGCGCGAGCGCCGCCTGGGATCACGCCTCGGCGGCACGGCGGCGGGACTGAGCAGCAACTCGACCTCGCCCTTGCTGCCGACCCCCATCAGCCCGAAGCCGAGGCGGCGGCACAGCGCCCGGAAGCGGCGGTCGTGCTCGCGCCCCTTGCCGCGCGCCGACATCAGCGCGGCGAGCCAGACCTCGTCGCAGGCCGCCGCGCGGTCGACGGCCTGGAGCACGAGTTCCAGGTTGAACTGCAATTTCAGTTCGCAGATGACGACCACGGGCGGCTCGCCTTCGCGCAGCCCGACCACGTCGCAGCCGCCGACTTCGCCCTTGACGGTGAAGTCCAGGCTCTCGAGGAACTGCTTCACCGGGACGTATAGGGACGTTTCCTGCATGCAAGAGGCATAGCCGATTCGGACCGGGCGCGGACAGCGCCACCGAGGGGCGCGTCGACCGACGGATTGCCGGCTGCGCAAGTTCGGCCCGCACTGATTGAGGCCACCCCTGCAACAGGCCATCCATCGCGGCAGAGAGATTGCCTGAATTACTGCCTGGCGAACGCACCCGCGTAGGTCTGGCCGGCAAGCGCATAGGTGGCGGCCAGCGTTCCGTCGGGCTGCATGATGAAGGTGGCGTCCGCGCCGTTGGGCAGGCGCGCGAGCTTCAATGTGTTGCCGACAATCTTCCCGGAGCCGTCGGCGACGCCAGGCTTGTTGTCGGCCAGATCTCCCCACGCATAAGTGACAGTCACCTGCCCGTGCGGAGAAATCGTGAGCACGGCCAGCTTGCCTTCATACATCCCATCCAGCCGCCCGGCCCATATGCCCGAGAATGCGGCGTATTTCGCCGGAACGCCCTTGCCCGGGGGCGTGGCCACCACCGATGGGTCCAAGACCGCCGAATCCTGCGCAGGAGGAACCGCAGCCAGGGCAGGTTGGGGAGGAGGTGGTGGTGGCGGCGATGCTTCAGGAGCCGACTGGCACGCAGCGAGCGTAAGCGCGGCGAACCCAAGCATCGGGAACAGACTGTTTGGTGGAGCCAATCGGAATCGAACCGACGACCTCTTGAATGCCATTCACAGGGCCTTTCTTTCGTTCTGTTTCCGTTCGTTGCGCCGAGTTTCCAAAAACCTATTGTTTTCAAGGCAAATCAGTTATGGTGTTTCCGTTAGTATCGCCGGCTTTCCATTTTTGCGGTGCCCCGGCGGTGCCCCGACCCTCGAAATGGTGCGCGTAGTATGTCGGAAGGCGGCAGGACAGTCAAAATCACAAAGCGCGTGGTCGATGCCACGAAACCGAACGGCACGGATTTCTATGTGTTCGATAGCGAGCTGATTGGGTTCGGCCTTCGCGTCCGCGCCACAGGGGGCATGTCTTATATCGTCCGCTATCGCGCCGGCTCAGGGAAAAATGCCCCGGTCAAACGAGTGACGATTGCAAAGGTTGGCAAGGTCACGCCGGATCAGGCCAGGGACGTAGCGAAAGACCTCCTGGCCTCTGTCGTCAAGGGTCAAGACCCTTCGCGGGATAGAGCCGAGGAACGCGGCGCTATCACGTTCGCCAATCTGGCCGAGAGTTTCCTGCACCATGTCGAAGCGCTCAAGAAAGCGAACACCCACGCCCAATACGCCCACATGTTGAACGCCTATGCGGTGCCGGAGTTCGGCACGCGCAAGGCGAAAGCAGTGACCCCGAGCGATATAGCCGCACTACATCTCAGCCTGAAGGCGAAGCCAACGACCGCGAACCGAGTGCGGGACGTGATTAGCTCAATGTACGGATGGGCCATAAGGGGCAAGCTGCTGTCCAAGATGGAAAACCCTGCCGCAGGCATTACCAAATATCGAGAGGCCAAGCGGGAACGATTCCTGTCGTCGGAAGAAATCTTGCGGTTAGGCTCTGCGATTCGCGAAGCCGAGACGGTCGGCATTGCATGGGAGCCGGACCCGGCCAAAAAAACCAAGCACGCCCCCAAGGCAGAAAACCGGGTTGTGAAGCTTGATCCGGCATCGGCGGCAGCGCTGCGGCTGTTCATCCTGACTGGCGCCCGCTTGCGGGAAATCCTGCACCTTACATGGGACATGGTTGACCTAGAGCGTGGGCTGTTGCTGCTGCCTGACAGCAAGACCGGCCAAAAAACCATCATCTTGAATGCACCGGCGCAGATGGTTCTTTCCGATCTGCCGCGCATCGATCGCTACGTTATCCCCGGCAAGCCGAGAGCCACCAAGAACGGCAAGAAGGAAAGCCGTCCGCGTTCAGACCTCAAGCGACCCTGGCAGATGGTGCGTAAGCGGGCCGGGCTGGCCGCACAGGCCGACAATCCGGGTTTCAGGGTGCGCATCCATGATTTGCGCCATACGCATGCATCTATCGGCGTGGGCGCCAATCTCGGCCTGCCGATCGTGGGCAAGCTTCTAGGCCATACCCAGGCCCGTACGACGGAACGATACGCGCATCTCGAAGCGGACCCGCTGCGCAAGGCGTCGAACGCCATCGGCAAGCGCATCGCGGAGGCCTTGGGCGACACAGAGCCGAAGCCGGCCGAAAACGTAATTCAGCTTCGCACCGATAAGGCATGAGGCAACTAGACCCGCAGGGATAGGACGGCCATCCGACAAGCCGGGGCAGCACCTCTCGGCTTCCCTGCGGTCCTTATAGGTGCATCGCGCGAAAAGGTGCGGCGATGAACGACAAAAGCGCATCAGGCAAGTCTGTCTGGTCAATGCCTATGGCGCTTTCTTGGGTCATGTGGCGGGACTTCGACAGGGTAAGCGATGCCAAAACGTTTGGGGACGTTTGGGACATTGACGGCCAGGATGAAGCGGCCGGCCAGATCTTGACTTACAGCGAAGCTCTGGAGCGGTTCCTGAATAGGGCCGCAGACGGCGAATTGCCTATTACAATGGTCCACCAAGGGACGCTGGAGCTTGTTGTGCCATCTCCCGAGGAATGGGCTCATCTGTCTCTTGATTACGATTCTGACCTTTCCGAGCGGTTCTGGTTTACTCCACGCAGAGGCATCCGAGAGAGTGCCCCTCGATATCGATCAGCGACAATCAGGCGCGCCGATGTATTGCGGCTTTGGGAGCCTCGCGACGATGGAGCCATCGAGCCCGCTGAAAACAGTGGCAAAACAGCGGAGCAAGCGCCCAAAAGGCGCAATAGACGCCCCCAAGATCAGGACCGGGTTAAGCCCTTTCTTGATGACCTTTGGCCGCATGGGATTCCAGATCGTTCGACCCTGAAAGACGCCGATTTGATCAAGGCCGTTGGCAGAGCGATGGAGAACAAAAAGCAGATCGTGCCGAGCAGGGAAACCCTCCTGCGGGCGGCCGGCAGAAAGGAATAACCGCCGAGGGGGAGTTAACATCGACTTCTCGTTTTCTTTCAAATGGTTATCCCTATTTAATTGCGAACTTAAGGCGCGTAAGGCAATTGCCTTAGTTGCAAACTGACAGCCTTACGGTGTGTCGGCATGTTGCCTCTACGCTCATGGATTCTCCGGGCGGTTGATGAGGCAAAAAGACATGAACGATACTCCAGCCGAGGTCCGCAGGATGCTCCGCACTGATGGTGCGGCGCTTCGTGTCGGGCTCTCCGTTTCCACCCTCGAAAAACTCCGGCTTACCGGTGACGGCCCCGAATATATCAAGCTCGGCCGCGCGGTTGTGTACAAGCCCGAAGACCTCGATGCATGGATTGACGGCAACCGCCGTAAGTCCACCTCGGTAGCGGCGTAGGGAGGTGGCAAATCATGCATCTCCATAGCGAAACGCCGCGCCTGACGGGCTCAATCGTCAGGAACGGCGCCTCGGTAGTCATAGAAGCTGGACAGCTCCAAAACTACCAAATCACCGCATCGCCCGCAACGGAAATCGCCGCCTTCATCCTCGCGGCCAAACACCGTTTGCCCCTGCACATTGCCAAGCTCGTCTGCGAGTTGGCACGTATTGGCGGGCCGCGCTGATGGCTAAGAAAACCATTGCCCAATATCGGGAAAGGCTCCCGGCACTCACGGCGGAACGTGCGCGCGAGCTGCTTATCTACGATCCCGAGACTGGATCCCTCAATTGGCGTGTAGCACGTGGGTGCCGTCGCGGGGCATTGGCAGGCACTCGCACTGCCGATGGCTACACACAGGTGGAGATTGATTGCCGGCTATACCGGGCGCATCGCGTCATCTGGCTGATGCAAACCGGGAAGTGGCCGAAACATTTGCTCGACCATCGCAACGGAATGAGGGCCGATAATCGATGGAAGAACCTTCGCGAAGCGACGCACCTTCAGAACTCAAGGAACCGGCGCCCCGGCAAGGCCAATTCTAGCGGCGCGGTGGGCGTCACCTTCGTAACCAGCATTCAGCGCTGGGAAGCGTATATCGGCTTGGACAACCGTTGCATCAGCCTCGGTCGATTTTCCGACAAGGAAGAGGCGATATCAGCGCGCCGGCAAGCCGAGTTACATCACTTTGGAGAGTTCGCCGCAGGCGGGGAACTCGCCGAATGAGCAATACTCGCAATTTCACGATGGTTGCGCCTGGGCTTCACAGCTCCAGGCGCTTCCTGGCTCTCGATGACAGCGGGCGCGCCCTGTTCTTCTATCTGCTCACCAGTCCGCACCAAACAAGTTGCGGCTGCTCTCAGATCCGGCCGGGCTATGCCTGCGCAGACCTTGGGCCGGGCTGGCCCGAGGCGAAGTATCTTACCTGCCTCGCCGACCTGGAGGGTGCCGGGCTCATCATCACCGACCCGGAGACCAACGAGATCTATATCGATCGGTGGTTCAGGCATAACTCAAAAGGCTCCTGGAAATATGCCAAGGCCATCCAGAGCCAGATCTATAAGATCGAGAGCGAGATGCTCCGCGAGAAGGTGAACGCCGACTTTGCGGACACCGATCTCGGCCACGCCGCATACGAGGCTGGCGAGGCTGAGAAAGCCGCCGACAGGCCATCAGCAGCCAACAGCGAAAGCCGCCTTCTGAGCACTCGCCTTATGCAGCGCGGCGATCCTGATGCCCGTATCTACCGCGGAGTTCGATAGGCCATGGATAGGGTATCGAATGACAATCGATACACGGAGACGGAGACGGAGACCGAAACGGAGATTGAAACCATACCGATACCAAAAACCGAAAAAGAGACCTTAGAGGTTCGCTTGGAAAAAGAGGCTAGAGCACGTCCGTTCTTTCCGCTGAAAAAGGAGCCCAGATCCGATGCTGGAAACTTGCAGGCTTGCCCCACTGAAAACAGCGACGGAACGGTGAGGCGGGCAGTGTGCCAAGCTCCGGCAGACGCTCCTTGCCCAATCTCTCCCAGCGTCTTCGATGTCGTAGACGCATGGGTGGGCGCGGCTATGAAAGACGGCGCCCTTTCTGGCCATCCCGTCAGCGGGAAATGGCTCCGGCTAAAGGATGCCGCTTTCATTGCCGGCGTCTCTCCTGAGACCGTTGTCAATTGGTGCAAGCGTCACGGAATCGGCCGCCAATTGCATCTGAAAGCCCCTTGGAAGGTGGATCCGATCGGCCTTGCGATTGTGATGTCGGGAAACGCCGATGCGCTGGCGATCTATCGGGCCGCCAAGGAGGACATGCAGGCGGCGCCGAACTTTCCGGTTATTTGGAATGCCGAGTGAGGAGCACCCCCGGTAGAGTGTCTCGATGATTGAAGGAGAAAACTGATGTTACCAGGTATGGCTGGGATAATGGCGGGCCTTTCTCCCACCGACATTGTAGTTGTGGCCTCGATCGCAGATGCCGGCGGGAGTAGTCCCCATACTTTTTCAGGGTTGAGCTTTGGTCCGGAATTCTCTGGACGAGTGCTTATCGCCTGCACTTGCTTAAGGGGCAATGCCGCCTCAGGCATGAATGTCTCTGCGGTCACTATAGGTGGCACGTCGGCGGTGGGGAACGACAACGGCGAGTTCTTGGCCGGCGGCCCGTGTATTGGGACTGGCATTTTTGCAGCAGCGGTGCCCGCCGGACCGTCCGGCGATGTCGTCGTGACATGGAGCGGGCAATCTGCCAATGCTTCCGGCCTTATCCTTCTTAGCGTACCGGGGATTTCGACTACCGCATTTGCTCAGGCTTCACAGGCTTTTGGCGGTAGCGGGGGCACATCCTCCAGCAACACCATCGACATCCCAGGGCACGGGATCCTGATTGTGAATGAGGGGCATAGCAACACCAATACAGCGTCCCTGGTTGGCGTCACACAAAGAGCGACGCTTACTGTCGGGACGGCGGAATTCAAGGTTGGGTTTGATAGAGGCTTGGCTGCAGAGACGGCCCGCGCCATTTCTGCCTCATGGACCACTAACGCCGCGCGCGGATTCCAGGGCCGATCTTACACTCAGAGTTAATCTGGATGGCTTGCCGGCCACCCGTTGCAATGCCCGATCTCATGTCGAAGTACCGCCTTCGGTGTCGCCCGGAGAATCGGCTTTGTTGCGATAATGACGGTGCAGGTATTCGCCGAGGTGATGGCCGAACAGCCGCGCTGCCTCGGGCTCGCCGCAGCTCGGATCTTGTACTTTGCAAAGAGGATTCGACACGCAGTCACAACAGACGGTCGCGGCAGGCGTCTGATATTCAGTTCGCCTCTGTACGGATGGTCGAAACGAGATGGCGGGTTCCATTCAGGGCCGTTTTTTCCGGCCAACGCCGGACAAACCAAAGACGCCGAAAGAAACAAAGCCAACATATGCCCGCGTGCGCCGCTGCCGACTCTCACCTCGATACCCTTCTATCCGAAAAATAGTCGTGACGTATAAATATACGTAGCGACTAATCGCAACAAGGGTGAGTAGACGTAGCGTCAAGTCCTTTGCTACCGACCGAAGGCATGGAGAATCATCCGTGGCAGAAGCGGGCAAAGGACGCGGGGCTTACTCAGCGAGCCTTGGCAAAGCTGCTCGGCCGTCCTGAGATGACCATTTCCCGACAGCTTCGCGGCCATTGGCAAAGCGGCATCCCGAAGCACGTCATCGCGGCTATCGTTGCCTGGGATCTGATGTCAGAGGACCAACGCAAAGAGTGGCAGCGCCAGATGGATGACGTGCCGTCATCGAAAGAATAGGCCCGCGCGGGACACAACGGGTTCGGGGCCGGCGCCGAGCCGCTCAATGCCGGTTATCTTGATTATTTGGAATGCCGCGCTCGCTCTGCCGTTGGTAGCCTGTGCCTCAATGATTTGGTCGGCGATTACCAACTCGGAGGCTCCGCCCATGCGTCTAGGCGCTGCGATGGCTGAAAATATCAGACTCAGGGTTTCACCCGAGGAAAAGCGAATGCTGCGCATCGCTGCCATGCGGCGTGGTGTGACGCTTTCGGAATACGTTCGGCAGGCCGCACAGGAAGCGGCTCAGTACCGGGTGGCGTGACATGGGACGCCTTAATTATGAGACGGGACAGCCGGTGATCATCATGCCCGACCTCGCCCGCATCAAGTCCAATGTCGCCAAGATGGCCGCCCAGGGCGCGCCAGAGCAGGACATTGACGGCTATATCGCCAGCGAAGGCGTGACGGTTGATGACGTGCGGAATTTCAAGGCAAGTGCGATCGCCGATGCTGACGCCCGCGCGAAAGCCGGCATTGAGCGCGCGAAGGCCGTCATGGCGAATGGCGGTCCTCAGTCTTCGTCCATCGCTCCGGAATTCCGTGGTCCTGACCTCATGGGCTCGACGGGCACCCTCATGGCATCTGGTGCTGAAGGCGTGCCGATCATCGGCGGCGTGCTCGACAAGGGCGTTTTGAATGCCTCGGCCGGTCTCGGTGCATTGTTTTCGGGACAGCGTTTCTCGGATGTCAAAAACGATATGCAGGCCATGCGCGACGCCGGTCGCGCGGCGCATCCTTATGCTCATTTGGCCGGGAATATGGCTGGCGCGGCTATTGCCACGGCGCCGCTGGCCGCAACGTCCCTTGGCGCAAAAGCCTTCGGCCTTGCTCCCGGCATGTCTTTGCCGGCCCGCATGGGAGCATCCGCGTTGACCAATGGCACCATCAGCGGCGCCGACACGGCAGCGCGCGGTGGCGACCTTGGCGACATCGCCGGGTCTACAGCGATCGGCGCCGGTCTTGGCGGCATTATGCCCGTGGCGGCAAAGGGCGTTTCCGGGGCCGTAGACCGCGTGGCGGGCTGGTTCAACCCCAAGCCGGCTGTAATGGGTGTGGACGATCTAACCGCTGCAGCTAAGGCGGCCTATGAGCGCGCCGACCAGGCGGGCGTTGCCTTCAATAACGAAGGCGTCAACGCGCTTAGGTCCAATATCATCAAAGACCTCACGGAGCGCGCCTTTGATCCGGTTAATGAGCCTGGTGTTATGCCAGTCATCAGGCGGCTGGAAGCGATGCAGGGCAATGTCACGCTGAAAGGTTTGGACACCCTCCGGAAGGTGGCTTCGAATGGGTTCATCCCCGGAAACAAATCGAACAATGTAGCTCTAACGCAAATCATCAGCCGCATAGACGAACTGGTGACGAAGGCAGATCCATCACATGTCATGATGGGTGATGCCAAAGCCGGGGCTTTTGCCCTCCAGGATGCGCGCAAGTTCTGGTCGAGCGGCAAGAAACTTGAGATCGTCAATGAGCTGCTTGACCGGGCTGGCTTGAATGCCGGCTCGACAGGGGCTGGCGGAAATGTCGAGAACGCGACCCGTCAACAGCTAAAGCGGCTGCTGACCAATCCGAGCATGCGGCGCGGCCTTACTGCCGATGAGCAGGCCGCCGCACGCAAGGCCGTTCTCGGCTCCAAGACGCAGAATGCCTTGCGCCTGGCCGGCAAGCTCTCCCCGCAAGGCAACGGCCTGATGCTGGCGATCGGCGGGGCGGGAACTATCGCGGCGCCAGCTACTGCTATCCCGGCCATGGTTGCCGGCTACGGAGCGAAAAAGACGGCCGAATACCTGTCCCGCAAAAGTGTCGGCGAGCTGGTCAATCTCATCGCCCAAGGTGGAGACAAATCAACGCTTCCGGTCATCAAGAACGCGGTTCAATTGCTTGCAGAGTCGAAGAAGGTCGCACTCGCCCGCGCGCTCACGGTTGCGGGCTATGCCGGCACGCATTCCGTGGTGATGCGAAATCAGTAGCCAAACAGGGAAATGAGCCAGTTACCGAAATCATGGGCATAAAGGGCCTTCACCCATCCGATCAGACCAATGAAAAGGGCACAGATGAAGATCTCGACCAAGGGAACAATGTTTCGGGAGTGCTCGTACGGGTCGTGGTCGATCTGTTTCACTTTTTACAAAGAGCCCATTCGTATTCGGAATTGTTCCAGCAGTAATGATGGGCTTTTAGGCTGGCGGCTAGCCGATCGCGCTTGGCGCAAATCCTGTCCCACTCTGGTTTCGAAAGGTCTCTTCCGTCGCGAGTCTGGACCATTCGGCATGTGTCAAAGGCCGCATCGAATTCTTTCGCTACCTTCGGCCCATCAAAAGCAAAGCTGTTCAATGACCAGACAGAGAGAGAAGCAACCAGAAGAGCGCGCATGAAAACCTCCGGTCTTCAAAATAATGCTCAGTTTGAGGCTTTACAATGGCAACATTGACCTATGGCAACGTTGTTGCGGCTGGCCCTGGCTGGACGAAAGTAACGACGCCGACCGGCACCAAGACGGTATACGGCGACCGTGCCACCCGAAACAACAATCCCGGCAATCTCGAATATCATGGCTGGGAAGATGCCTATGGCGCGATCGGGGACGATGGGCGCTTTGCAGTTTTTGGCTCCAGAAAGCTGGGCCTGCAAGCCCAGGCGCACCTTCTTTTCGACAACAACCAATATGCAAATCTGACGCTGGGACAGGCCATCGCTGCCTATGCGCCGTCTTTTGAGAATAATACCGCCGCTTATGCCGCAGCTGTCGCCGCCGCCTCTGGTGTTTCACTTAACACCAAAATGAAAGATATCCCGGCCAGCAAGCAGACGGCTGTCTTGGGAGCTATGCATGCGGTGGAGGGCAACACCGGCGCCCTGGCGTACGACGCAAACGGCAATCTGACCGATACGCTGGACACGGTTTCGCCACGGACGCCCAACACGGCACCGACACCATATGGCCGAAACAGCCAACAGGCTCTCGGCTCTGTTCGTCCGGACAATTTCAGCTTTGGCGGCCCGAAGGGATTGTTTTCCGTCGATACTCAGGTGGCCTCGCCAATCGGCCATGTCTCGCGCTCGCCGCTTGGGCCGGTTGCTCCGAGCCGAACCGCCTTTAGCGGATTGGGCACACCGCGCGGCATGAATACTGTCTCCGCGCCGTCAAGGCCGTCAGTCTCAGGCTTCACCAGCCAGGACGAGAAGTCGAATACCGGAAGCTACAAGAACGCGCCGAACGCCGGCAATTTCACCAGCCAAGACGAACGGGCGAGCATCGCCGACCGTATGGGCATTCCGGGTGCCGTAGCGCCGTCTGCCTCGCCACCGTCTCCTACTCGGCCAGATAACTTCGCCTACAGCGGTCCGAAGGGAATCTTCAGCGTCGATCCTGCCGCCAACGTGAAGATGGACATTGCCAAGCCTGCCGTGGCTCCTGCGCCATCCATCGGCATGCCGACTGCCCCGACACGTCCCGCAATCGCCCCTACGCTTCCCGCTGCCGTTCCCGCATCGGTTCCAGCGGCTGTGCCAGCCCGCGTTGCCCCGCCCGCGCAGTCAGTAAGCCGCCAGAGCCTTGCGCCGGCCCGTCCGGCACTTTCTCCGGCCGATGTCTACGGTGGCGCTGTAGGAACGGCGCAGACCTCTACGCCCGGCACGACTGTTTCACGGGCAACATCGTTCGGGCCAACCTACACGACCAACAAGTTTGGCGCTGTCACGGCGACGGCACCGGACGGCACGCAAATGGCAGCGCTCGGGGGTATCCCTTCGCAGCAGATCGCAGGACCGCTCAGTCAGCCGGGCATTGCAACCAATCCGTCAACTGGCGGTCTGTTCGGGCCAAAGGCGAAGTCTGCAACGGGAATGGTGACCGGCGCGGCTATCGGTGGCTATGCGCTCGGGCCTCTCGGCGCAATGCTGGGCGGCCTGATCGGCAAGAACGTCGCACAGGGCAAGCCAGCTCTCACCGGGCTTCTTGGCGGCAACAACAGCTCTGTCGGAACGCACATTGTCGATACCTTCGATGGGCCAATGAGGGTGGCCAATGCGGTCAGCGGGGGAGGCTTCCCCAGCAAGCCTTCCGGTCCCGCTCCCGGTGGCGTTGCGGGGGGCATGCGCGGACTTTCTCCTGGTGCCGCCAATGCGATCGATACGGGCGTAGGTGGTTTGTACTAGAGACGAAAGGGCTTGCGCATGACGCCAGTGTTCGAATGGCTCGACACCTTCTCCGAGGAGGTTGTGAATGGCTTTGCTCGCAGGCCGGATCCGGACAGTTCCATATCCAAGGCACTCTTCATGGATCGCATGGCGCAAGCCCGCAATGAGGACGAGGGACCAACACTAGAAACCATCTTCTGTTACCTCGCGGCCTCGCATGGACTACATGCAGCGGCAGAAAAGGCCCGCGGCTTGAATGACCACGAATGGGCTCAAGAACTTCACGAACTCGGCCAGATTTACGCCAACTATGCAGTCGGCGATCTAGGCAAGGTAGTGGACAAGAGCCTGGCTCTATCTGCTGCTGCCGAGGCTACAGACGGCACGGTGCACTGAATGGCTGTAGTCCCGATGCCCAAAAAGCCGAACACCGATGTCGCGAAGCCATACGAGCCCACTGAGCGAGAGCTAGCTGTTCAGAAGGCCTATCGAAAGCGTACCCATCAGGCGCGGCCGACACCGACAATGGCGATCGCTATGAGTAAGAGCGACGGCAAAACCGTTGCCTCCATTTCGATTAATCACCCAGATCCGAAATTGGGCTTTGAATTGCTGTCCGAGTCCCTTGCGGCAGACAGCGAGGCATTTCTGACGGGCACCCTCGATGCTTTGGGCATGGTCACGCAGCGCGGGGGCACGGTCAGCGAGCAGAATATGAACTACGCCCTGTCGATGGTTGTCGGCATGAAACCGAGGGACCAGCTAGAGACAACCCTGGCTGTCCAGATGGCCGCGATTCACATCGCTACCGTCAACACGGCCGCAAGCATGGGTGGCGCCAAAACCGAGGTAGTGAAGGAAGGATACGAGAGGGCACTTAACCGGCTCACCCGGACATTTGTAGCCCAGGTTGAGGCCCTAAAGCGCTATCGGTCTAAAGGCGAACAGCGGGTGGTGGTCGAGCGCGTGACGGTCGAGAGAGGCGGCCAAGCTATCGTCGGAACTGTGGCCCAAGGGGGTGGGGGGCCGGGCGAAAATGGCTGATAATCCCATGGACAGGGCGCACGCCGCTCCCCGATGCCAAGCCACGAGCAAGCGAACTGGTGTCAGGTGCAAAGCGCCGGCAGAGCGAGGCAAGCGGGTTTGCCGTTTTCATGGGGCCCGAGCTGGTGCGCCTAGAGGACCGGCGCACGGCCTCTACAAACATGGGCGGTTCACCTGTGAAGCCATCACGGCAAGGCGGACTCTGTCCCTACTGTTGGCGATGGCTAGGGAGACGATTGCGGATGTTTGAGGTGCACTCGAAAGGGTTTTCCGCATGTCTAGCTGCAGAAAGTTTCTGGCTGCCTTCTTTCCTCTGCAAGAGCCGTCTCCGTCTGAAAACAGCCGGGAACAGACGCACTGGGGAACCTGGGCAGTGTCTCAGTTTGAAATTCAGGGAGCGGCATAAACTGCGGGGAACCGCGAATGATGTGTGGCCCACGCGCAAGTGTCGGCGCACATCCAGCCTATAGCCTCCAAACACTCAGCATGCAGTAGATTAGCTGAAGAGAATATGGGCTCGTGGTGTGCTACGCGATTCCGGAATCGGCGCAGCGCGTTAAGCCGCCCGTTCACCCTCGTGCGTTTCTTACCGCCTTGGGCCCTAAAGGCTTTGTGGATGACTGTGCGCCAAAGGGTGGCATCGTAGCCGGGGCCAGTGAGGCCTACCCAAAATGAGAACTTCAATTCAGCAACCAAATCGCTGATCGTATACCCAGCACCACACTCACTTATTGCATCTGCAATCATTTTCCGCGCGTTCGGCGCTAGGGGTGGCGTTCCGTTGGTTAACCAGTCTGCGCCATACGCAAGCCCCATTTCATGGCTAATGCAGTTCCTGATACATACCTCTAGGCTCTGCAATGGCGCGTACATCGCTTCTGACAGGCGCGTATTTCGTTCGTACAAGGTCAGCGATGCGTCCAGATTGTTGCCTGTCGCAGCTAGGTACTTGGTCAGCCTGTCACGTGTGATCGTACGTTCGAGTGACGTGTTTATTGCGGGCGTTCGCAAATTGTTCACTTGTCCTTAACGTGAAGTTCTATATATGTACCAGCGTATACCCCGGGCCGGCCTCTGCTGCAAAGCATGCTCCCGGGGTCAGTCTTTTTAGGCCTGTGCCGCCTTCCTGTACGGCCCGCGCCTGCCGGGCTTCGGCGCAACGGCGTCCATCTTCTCGCACAGATCATCCATTGACCAAAGCGTCTGCGACACGCCAGCGGCCATTGCCGGCGTCATGCTCTGGTATCAAGCGGACAACCACAAAAGCAACCGCGCGCAATGAGAGATCGATCCGCTAAATCTGGGGTGATTTGATGCGCGATCGCGAGCTTACAGAGCGGCCCAGCAGCCTGTTGGGGTATTGACCGCCGGGCCTGACCGGCTTGGGGCTTTGGGGGTGGGCAAGCCGGCTGGGACGACCGTAGTATTAGCAACTCTGCAACAGAACCCCGCGCGGACGTTTTCCCCCGGTAAGCGACGTTAGGCGACGCGACGTCGTGATGCACCCGCATTCGAACCCCAGCGATTTGCGCATTTGCTAATTTAGTGAAACGGTGAAGCGGGAACTTTGGGCAAAGTGGCGCCGATTCTCGAACCCGGTGGTTTGAGATAGGCCGGGGAAAAGAGCATGTATTTTCCGCAATTTCTGGTCGGGATGTCTGCCACGACAATCGTCGTGGCGATCTGGGCCTACATGGAAGCCGGTTCAATCTGGACGGCGTTCGGCTGGGCAGTCTTTGCCATGGTCGTCCTGCAGGTCGGCTACGTCGGCCTTGTCGTTCGCCTCATAGTCAGGCGATCGGAAGCCGAGGACGCGGGGACAGTGCCGGTTGACCGCACCTCACCGTTGATGTTCCGGGATCTCTAGGATCACCCGCAAGAGTGCGCCGAGACCATCGGCGACAACCTGCCCCACAATGGGTCATTTGCTGCTGGCACCGCAATTGCATGGCCAGCTACGCCGGGTGTTGGGACCGGCACTTGGGGCGCAGGGGGGCCTCGCCGCTCCGCGAATGGGGCGGCGAGGTTTTTCAATTCCAGGCTGATCGACGCGAAGATGACGGCCGGAGCCGGTTCTGGCAGCGGAGGTTCGATCCGCTGCCAGAGATGTTTCAACCAGTGGTCTGCCTATCTTGCTGGGGATCTGTAGGAGGAAGCGATTTTGCCCGCCTTCTCTTGGGCCGCCTTGAATTCCGCGCTCGTGTATGCTCGCACGGTTTTGACATTCGTTACCGCTCCCGATGCGCCGACGACGAGAAGTGCGGGGAGCAGGTCAACACCGTCGTCGAATTCCGTAATTGCCAGCCAGTCAGTTTCGCCCGTCGTGACGTAGAAAGTATGTAGTTTCCCGCCTGCTGCTTCAAAGATGGCACGGGCTGCCTTTTCTCGGTTCGATGGATTGTCAATCATTCCCATCGCTGCCGTGGCTGAATAGCAGCCTGTGACTATGAACGTTGGCATATGACATCCTCCCTCGATAAATCGGGCAGATCGAATGATCTGCCGGCTGGCAAATCATAGGCCGTTCATTGGAATATTCAATTTTGCTAAAATGTCTCGGAACAAACACTCGCGCGTCCCGTTGGAAATGCCGACCGGATTGCATGGCCCCTCCATCCTTCCGGTCCCTTGTGAACGGCCCGCTGCCATGTCATTGGCGGCGGGTTTCGCATTCTAGCGATTGCTGAAACAAAAGCCGCGTCGAGCCGTTGATTATTCGCCAGATCGTACCTCTGGTGGCACAGTAGACCCTCCCGCCGGCTGCGGTCGGCGGGCTTTTTAGCAACCGCTAACGGAACGCAAACGACCGTGCGATATTGAATCAAATTCGATGTTGCGGGGCGTTCCATGCGTAAGCCTGCCGGCCGGGTCCGGTTGGAATTCATCGAGCCGCTTATGCCGACACTGGTGGACAAGCCGCCTGACGGCGATGGCTGGCTGCATGAGGTGAAGTTCGACGGCTACCGCTCCCAGATCGTCAGGGATGCCGAAGGAACGCGCATCTTCACAAGGCGCGGTCTCGACTGGACATCGAAATTCCGTGACCTCGCCAAAGCAGCAGCCGAGCTAGACGTTGAGAGCGCCATCATTGACGGCGAGATCATCGTTCTGAACGATGCCGGCCTGTCCGACTTCAAGGCGCTGCGCAAGGCGATCACCAGTCGGCAACACGATCTGTATTTCGTCGCCTTCGACCTCCTGCACCTAAATGGCCACGACCTACGCGACATGACCCTGGAAGACCGTCGCGAGATCCTAGCCGAGATGATTCCGGAAGGTGGCCGCATCCAATTCAGTCAGGCTTTGCCGGGCGATGCCAAAGCGATCTTTCATCTGGTCGATCAGGCTGGGCTCGAAGGCATGGTGTCGAAGCGGCGAGACAGCAAATACCGGAGTGGCAACTCGACGGCCTGGCTGAAGGCGAAGACGTTCACGATCGACGAGTACGAGCTTCTTGGCGTCGAACGTGAGGCCGGCAAGCCTGCCTTTGCCCTGATGGCCGAGCGAGGCACAGGGCGCTATGTCGGCTCGGCTTTCATCACGTTGAACAGGGAAATGCGCGAACGGCTCTGGCAGCGTGTCCAGGAGCAGCAGGGGACGGCGCCGAAGGGCATGAAGCGGCCGGCGACGCAGTGGGTCAAGCCGGGCCTGATCGGCCGTGTGAAGCACCTGCGGGGCGAGGATGACCTGCGCCACGCCTCGCTGCAGGATTTTCGAGAGGAGTGACGGCTGCCTTATGTCGGTTGCGCCTTAACTGGCCGTGGCCGCCATAGCGAATCCTACCTGACCGGACCCGTCCCGTTCCACCGGATGAACTCGCCTTCCTTCCCGGTGACCCCCGTTATTGGCTAGGCAGCCTCATAGGGCGTATGGTGTGATGATTGCGGAAAAATTTCGAAACGGTCCACATTGCTCGGCCATGTGCAGGTTGACCCTCGCTCTTGCCTTCATGCTCACCTGTGGCACCGTGTCCGCAGGAGAGCATTGGTTTGCTAATGACGGCGACACGCTGTGGCATAACAAGGAGCAAGTTCAGCTGGTCGGTATCGATGCCCCCGAACTTCTGCAGGGGTGTTTTGATGCCGCTGGCAAGATCTGGCCCTGCGGCAGGTATGCGCGTGACCACGTTCGTCATCTCATTGCCTCAGGAGATGTATCCTGCATCATCGAAGGCAAGGACCGCTACGACAACGATGTCGGCGTCTGCTTCGTGGGAAGCATCGATCTCGGACGCGACCTGGTGAAACACGGATTGGCGGTCGCCGACAGACAAGCTCCTCGATACCTCGCCGAAGAGCGCGAAGCCCGCATTGCCAAACGGAACTTGTGGGCGGGGCAGTTTATCGATCCCCGCGAATATAGACGGGGTGGACTGTACAGCCAGCGGCGCAACTAACCCGCCAGCGCCAATCCAACTGCTATTCCAAGGCCGATGGCAACGCCCGTGACGAGCTTTCCGGCAAGATCGAGGACAATGACGCGGACAGCGCTCCGAACAGGCGAAATCCATTATGCGCCTTGCCAATACCAGCTGGACAAGGAATATAATCCTCTGGTGCGGCGACCCCTCAACGGAGATCGCCATGACCCAAAAGACCCTCGCCGATACCCTGGCCGCCCGTGAAACCATCTACGTCAATTGCGCGCATCCGATGTGCTGCCGTTCGACAAAGCTCGATATCCAAGCGCTGATCGACAGGCTCGGCGCCGACCACGGCTCGATGCACGACGACCTGGTCAGGCTCTTCGGCTGCTCGAAATGCAAATCAGAGGGCCGCGACCGCCGCCCGGTGTTCTTCACGTGCATTCCCGACTACGCCGGCCAGCAGAGGGAACGGAACCGCGACTGGAAGCCGACTTTCGCTTAAATCCGAACTCTATTCGCTATGGCTGGCCTGCCTCTTAGGTCTGACCCTGGCAAGCGATTGTCGCCTACAACGCGATCGGCGGCCGATGTCTTTGGCGGAGTGAAATGACCGGTAGCGCCGATCTCACCCAGCCAATCGTCATAGCCAGTGTTCATTTTGGACGTCAGTTCGTCGGGGTGATGTATCCCGGACTGGAATAGGCTCATGAGGCGCCGGCCGAAGTGTTGCCATGCCGGATGGCCTTCGGGAATTCCTGCCTCTGCGCAATAGGCGTTAAGAACCTTTGCCAGCGTTGCGAGTTGCTCAGAATCGAGATGTTCGTCGAATGAAATCGCTTTATCCCTTCGTGGGGGCGAAAGCGTGATCGACTCTTCCAAGCGCCAGGCGCCCGTTCAAATTGGCCAGCGACGTTCCTTCAGTACGCTTTAGTCAGGGAATAGCGAGTCAAATCGGCCGTGGAGCGGAGCCTAGGATATATCTTTCAGCCGACGGAACGTTTTGTACTCGCCCGGTGTTACCACCATGATCCCCGCATAGGGATCATAAAGGGCCTTGCCCCCTCTTGGCCCTGGTTTGAGTCCGCTGTCTCCCGGAAAGTGTCCAGTTGCGCAACGTTTGCGCTTTGGAGCCGTCGACAGCGGACCCGACGCTTTCGGGCGAGCGGTCAATCGGGCAGCAGCATCACCCAGATCGCCAGTACCGCCATGAGCAGGCAAGCGATGGCGCCGATCATGTCGCGCTGGCGGTAACGCCAAACCGCGCTGGCGAGCATCAGGGCGGCGATTGCGGCGATGTACAAGGGGACCACCCGCGTCAGAGTCCGTGGGGATAATCGTCGATATTGAAGTCGCCAACCTCAAGTTTCTTACGCCGTTCATCCTGTGCCCTTACGCCGTCATGGATGACGTAGAGCAATCCCTCAGCGTCAGGATGCAAGGGCAGAATATGTTCAAAGGCTGTTTCGGAATCGAGGTAGTGCGAGGAGAGGGCGTTTAGCACATTGGAGATCGCGGCGAGCGCCTCGTCGACCTTGAGCCTGGTGGCATCCTTGAGCGGCTTCGCCGACGGGTTAAGCCGGTGCTCAAGGTTGTTGTGGCCGATCCTGTTGTTGCGCCAGTCGCGGCAGAATTCTTCGGCTTTCAAAGCCAGACCAACCTTCGCCCGGACAGTGTCGGCGAACGCTGCGTCGGGAATGAGACCGGCGATGCGCTGTACAGTAAGGGTCTGATGAGGTCCGATTGACGGTCGGTCGGTCATCCTCGAAATCGAGAGCAGGACCCGATCGAATAGGCTGTCCTGCACGATACGGAAGAAGCTACCGGACGCTTGGTTCAGCAAATCGACGCGGGCTTCCGTGGTGCCAAACAGAATCCTGTACTGACCCCATACGAGGTAGATCGAACAGAGCTCCTGTACGAGTTCGGCATAGATCCCGCCAAGCTCGACGCCCATCACCTGTTCATAGTCCGCTCGCGATTCAGCAGCCGTTCTCGTGGTCATGATCACCTAAATCCTTGAACGGCCGCGCTGGTGGCCGCCCGATTGTAGCAAAGCGGGATCTAATTCGGCGGCGGTCCGCAGACATCCATGAAGGCGGTGGCGCCCCCAGGTGAATGGTCAGTGGTCGCAAGGGCGGATTTGGTCGCACCTGAGACTTCGTCGATGGCCTTTTGCACTCTGTCGGTAATGGGGCTGACGTCGTGTTCGCCACCAAGGTGCTGCAGCTGATAGTTCAAAGCAGCGAGGTCAAGCATGGCGAGTTGGGCTCGCTTCATCGCCTCTTGGTAGTTCTTGAGGTTCGTTGCGTCTCTGATCAATTGGGCGCGGACAAGCTCGCACTGCTCGCGCGAAATCTTCATAGCGTGTGCGCCGCTGACCTCGCCGGTCAGCAGGAAGTCGACGCCCTTCAATTGCGGACTATTCCCGATCAGCATCTTGCCGACTGTTCCTTCTACCCCGACGTCGCAGCGCTCGTCGGTGAGGAGGCTAGTGCAATGTTCGAAGAGCGGTCGCAGATCGGCACGGTCGACCCATGGTGGGAAGAGCGTGACGTTTCCGCCCGGCAGGGACAGAAGCATCATCCCGTCGCTGGCGCCAACCACTCGACCCTTGGTGATTACGACATCGCGCCCGACCAGATCCGGCCAAGACACCATGAATTCAAGAGGGTCTATCGTCGCGATATCCTTGGCTACGGCAGTCGTGGCGACGAGCGCTAGTAATAGGCCAGTATAGCGCATGTTGAAGCCCCCCCCAGGGGCAGCATCGCGCCGGTTGAGTACAAATGCAAGCAGCGCTCAGCCGGCACCGTCTTGGCCACCCTTCCGCAACCGCACTCCGGCGCCGCCGCCGTTCTCAGGAATGAGAATAACTCCAGCGTCCTCAATCGCCTTGACCATAGCGGCCAGGTTATTTGCTACTGGGACCGAGCGCCCTGCCTCGAAATTCCGGACAGTAGAAAGGCCAACCCGCGCCGCTTTGGCGAGTTCCTCCTGAGAGATATTGGCGAGACCGCGCGCCGCTCGACATTGATCCGGTGTCATAGGCATTTCCCCAACGAATTTGCGACACCATAACGAATTTCGTTTGACTTATCCATGGGCAACGATTATCGTTCGTGTTAACGGTAAACGTTGTCGATCGGAAGTATCCGAAATGACCGCTCTACTTTCTTTGGACCTGACCCCGGCTATCGGTGCTTTCGATGCCCGTATCTCGGACGCTTGGCGCATTTCCAGCCAGGAAGTGGGCGAGGCGATCCGCTTCGTGAAGCAGTACCAGCGCGTCATCGCCGAGCGCGACGAGATGCTGACGCCGGCGTTCCGGCTGCACGACGCCGCCTATGTCGACGTTTGCGAAAAGCGCCTGCCGTGGGCTCTGTCGGTCTACCTCGGGCATGTGCGCCGCATCAGCGAAGCCGAAGCCGAAATGGAAGCTCGCGGCATGGCGTTCGCCAAGTCGTCTTACGCATGGGGCGAGTAGGAGCGCCCTCACCGGACCTCTAACTCTTGGGAGACATACAATGCCGAACACACCAGTTCAGGCAGCCGCCGAAGGCATATCCGAATATCCCCGCAATCCACATCGAATCGGCTTCGTACGTGAACTGCTGATGCGCTGGGGTTCGCGGGCGTCAAACGCGCCCGCCTCGCAAACGTCATTACAGGAGAGTTTCATGAACCAGCATGTAGATCGCCGTGCCCTTCTTGCATCGTCAACGGCAGCCGCTGCCGCAGTGGCTGCCGTCGTAACCGCTACGCAAGATGCCCGCGCAAAGGACACGTCAGTCTCCCCCGAGTTGGAGAGGCTGATCGCTGCGAAGGGCAAAGCCTACAGCGATTTCGATTGCGCCCTAGCCAAGACGTCCGAATTCGAGGAGGCCTATTTCGCTAAGAACAAGAAGGAACTGGTTGTCGATCTGTCGATCGGCGGGGCGCAGTCGTTCAACGTCTCCGCGCACTTCGCGCACTTTGACGTGTTCGACCACTACCGCGATGTGCGGGCCGACATCATCCGGCGATACGAAGAGCAGCACCGTAAGCTGGCGGCAATCGCCAAGATCGCCCCAGCGACTGCGGCGGAAGCCACCGCCGCGCTGCGCAAGGCAGAGGCCAACGACACGCGCGTTCTGCGTCAGGTTCTCCGCGACGAAGTTGACCGTCGCAAGGCCTTCGGTCTCTGGCAGGTCGAGGAGGCCCAGGAAGCGGCGTCCCAGGCGGATCTCGACACGTTCACCGCAATCTGCGCCTACCGCTGCCGGACGTTCGCCGACATCACCCGCAAGGCCGAGGTGCTGGCGCACTACACCGGACAGATGTTTGCCGAGATACAGGCAGAGGACTTTCAGGTCTTGCTCGCCTCGATGATGCCAGCGGACGAGGAAGGCGGCGCAGTATAAGCATCACGCGCCACCCTTCTTCCGCCAGTCAGCCGCGAGTGCGCTTGCGTCGACCGCCCGCCGCCTCACGCGGCAGACTTTCTCTATCTAGTGGCAGAAAAGTCACGCGGCTTGAATATGCAGAGCTTCAACCGGCGCGAGCTTATTATCCAGCTAAGCGAGGCGTACCGTTGTTTTGCGGGCACACAGGGGACTTGCCCGCCTCCTCCCGGAAACTAGCGCCCGCTGCCTCAAGGTGGCGGGCTTTTTGTTAGCCCACCGCCCTCCGACTGGACAGCAGGCGCGTGGTCTCGATGTCATCACGGGAAATCCCAATGTCTCTGAGCAGGTCGTTCGGTGACTCGGTCAGCTCGTCCATTGCCTTCAATTGCGCCTTCTGTTCGGCTCGGCGACTGAGCCAGTCCACAAGGGGACCAACTGCGACAAGAGGAAGAAGGTTCACAATCGTAGGAAGGTTCACAAGCATCGGAGCACTCCCTTCACCGCTGGCGGAAAAACTGCACGCAAGCTAGACCGATGCGTCGATGCGTCTGTGACAAACCTCACAGACCGTGCAGCAAAACTGCCCGGCTGTCTCTGGTGGCGGCCTTTCGCGTCCCGGCAAAAAGCAACCTCATCTCAATCCGCTTGCAGTTGTTTCATCCGCACATCCCATTCAAGGTCAGTGAGCACTTCTGCCTCTACGGTAATGTTGTCCGCGAACCTGTCGGCATGCTCGCGCAGGAGCTTCCTCGCCGCTTTAACAGCGGCTTCCCTTCCGACGCATTTCTCTTGGAACTGATCAACGCTCTCCCCTACGCGGTTGTCGTCCCACAGGGTGACGTCCACGACGGCATACCAAACACCTTTGCCGGTTCGGCGACGACGTTGCACTTCTAGATGCCAGTCGGACATCTCAGCGATTGCCCGGTATAGATGCGCATACTCAGGATCTGCGCGGGAGCGCTCGCGAGCTTCAAATCCGAATGACTTTTGGCTGGGTTCCTTGAGCTGCTCTATCGCGTTTGAAATTTTCCAGAACTGCCCGGAGATTTCATCGATGGCATGCCTGGCATCAAAAGTGAGGGGAGGTTTGCGTGTCGTTGTCCCCTTGGCCGATTTCAATCGGTCGCCCGTCCTTTTCGGCCAGATGTCGGCGATAACCCGTTCGATTTCTGCGCCCCCCGGCTCCCACCGGTACTCCTTCTGCAACTTCGCCTGCTTGGCATGCGGGTGAAGTTGAACGACCGTTGCGTTGGGCTGCGGAGTTGGCAGAGAGTCCATTGCTAACGCCAGAGCCTGGTGCAGACCTTCTCGAATGCCGCCATCTTTGTCGAACTGCCAGACTGCGGCTTCCGTTCTGATGATCCGAACTGGTTTGCCCTCGTCGTGTTCCAGCATCGCAGAGAGCACGCGCTGCTTTGTGCCGGCGAATTGAGGAAGTGCGTCGGTCCCGAATGTCAAACCTTCAACCAATCGCTGAGATAGCCGTAGTGGGTCCTCACCCTCTGGGAACAAATAATAGCGAGACATCCCCGGTCCTCCCCTTTGCTTGTCGGCGTCAAGCCACCGTAGCAAACCATAGCCGAGGAGGCTTTTGAACCTTTTGAGTGTTCGCTGTAGGTGCCATTCTGAAATTTCGCCGCATGTTTCTAGGGACTAACAGGCGAAGGGGCGATTATGTACTTTGCGAACACACAAGCCAAAGAGCGTCCCGGTGCTAGACCTTGCGGACTAGCATCGCTGCGAACTCATCCGGGTTTTTCGGCGTGATCGCTAGGAACCGGGGCCACCACCGCTTTTCAACCAAGACCATCTTCCGAGGCCAACGATTGACGATGCTGACGGTATTCCAGGGATGCGAGCCCATATTCAAGAGAGCGGTGAAATTGAAAGGACCTTCGATGACATGGGCGGCGACGATGTTTGTCGCTTTCAACCGATAGATTGGCAGCAACCGAAAGAGTCGAATCTCAAAGCATTCAGCCGTCGCATAGTACTCCCAGAGCAGACCCCACATTCTCAGGTCCGCCTCAGAAAGTTGTGCAATTGACGGTATTGCCGAACCGGTTGCATGTTGTGGTTCTTGGGCGATTGGCAGCCGCCTGAGCGGCCATTGTAGCGTTAGCCTGCGCTATCCCGGCATTGACGGAAGCTGATCTTATGGCTGCGGCCTGACGTGCGGAACCAGATTCATTCTGGATGCACTGAGCCATTTCGGGCGTGCCTGGCTTGAAGCCATAAGCTTGGCATCGTTGGGAAAAATACTGGACTTGGGTATCCATCGAGGCAGTTGCGAACCATGCTGGAGAGCCAGGCCTGCCAAGATATGTCTCGCCATCTACACCAGTACACCCAGCGAGTATTATCAACGGAAGCAAGATTGATTTTTTGGACATCTGCGCTCACCCCCCTTTGAGCACGACTTTTTTGCTGCCACGAAGATGAGGGGAAAACGGCAGGAACGCAATCGGCCTCTCCGGCGGAAGCCCAGCCCGCTGAAAACAGTGGCAAAACAGTGGGGCTAGGCGCGCTCTGAATGAAGCACGAAACAGACAGTCGCGCCGAGCATTTCTTATCCCCGCCCGGCGGCAGCGCCCGTGTTGGACAAAAGAACTATTTCGGGGCCGAAAATGCGTCTCGCGGTGCCCCGGCGGTGCCCCGGACGATTCTCGCGGCGGTGGCCGAAATCGGCCGCCCGCTAATTGATTGAAAACATTAGAGACTGTTTGGTGGAGCCAATCGGAATCGAACCGACGACCTCTTGAATGCCATTCAAGCGCTCTCCCAACTGAGCTATGGCCCCACTCCCGGCAGTCAGCCGGCGCCGTTTCCGGCGAAGAGATCCGGCGCGGGTTTTGAGGACCGCGCCGTCAAGTGCAGGCGGCTTCTAACCCCGCCTTCGGTCAAGATCAAGCCTTCAACGACCGCTTTTTCGTCACAGGCCAACAAAGGCCGGCAAACGATCGCGTCGGGGCCCGATCAGACCTCGTCGTCGTCGTCGCCGACGCCGATCATGTCCGTGACGTCGTCGTCCTCTTCCTCTTCATCGGCAAGGAAGGTGTCGTCCTCGTCGTCGCCGAGGTCCACATCGTCCTCGTCGTCGCCGAGATCGGGAAGATCGTCGCCGCCCTTGGCCTCGTCATCGGCCTCTTCGAGCGAGACGATCTCGGCGCCCTCTTCGTCCTCGGCGTCCACTTCCTTGTCGGCGACTTCCTCATCCTCCTCGAGGGCGGCGATCTTGCCTTCCTCGAAATAGGAACGCGGATAGCTCTTGCCGGTGTAGGGCGAGACGATCGGGTCCTTGTTCAGGTCATAGAATTTCCGACCCGTTTCCGGATCAATGCGTTTGGTGCCAAGTTCAGATTTTGCCACAGTAGGCCTCGTAGATAGAAGAGTGGTCCCCTTAACGGCAGTTTACCGCGCTGTCAAAGCCAAAAGCCGGCTTCAAGCTGGCATTGCAAAAGCTTGCAATCGAAGGCCTTGCACCAAGGGGATGACCATTTCAGTCCGCCGTGATACGAGACCGCCGCAACAAAAGAAAAGTGCCGGCGCGCCGGCGTTCCATCCAGGGAAAACCATGTCTCACGCTGCCGCTCCGAAACCGGCCACGGCCCGCAAATCTCCAGCCCTTTCCGGCGCCGCGCGGGTGCCGGGCGACAAGTCGATCTCGCACCGGTCCTTCATGTTCGGCGGCCTGGCCTCGGGCGAGACCCGCATCACCGGCCTGCTCGAAGGCGAGGACGTGATGCGCACGGGCGCGGCGATGAAGGCGATGGGCGCGCATATCGAGAAGCGCGGCGCCGAGTGGGTGATCCGCGGCACCGGCAACGGGGCGCTGCTCGAACCGGAAGGCCCGCTCGATTTCGGCAATGCCGGCACCGGCTCGCGCCTCACCATGGGCCTGGTCGGCACCTATGACATGGAAACGACCTTCATTGGCGATGCATCGCTCTCCGGCCGGCCGATGGGCCGGGTGCTGGAGCCGCTGCGCCAGATGGGCGTTCAGGTGCTGAAGGCGACGCCCGGCGACCGCATGCCGATCACGCTGCGCGGCCCAAAGCACGCCGCCCCCATCACCTACCGGGTGCCGATGGCCTCGGCGCAGGTGAAGTCGGCGGTGCTGCTTGCCGGGCTGAACACGCCCGGCATCACCACCGTGATCGAGCCGGTGATGACGCGCGACCACACCGAAAAGATGCTGAAGGGCTTTGGCGCCAATCTTACGGTCGAGACCGACGAGCGCGGCGTGCGCCACATCTTCATCGAGGGCCAGGGCAAGCTCACCGGGCAGACGATCGCCGTTCCGGGCGACCCGTCCTCGGCCGGCTTCCCGCTGGTCGCGGCGCTCATCGTGCCGGGCTCGGACATCGTGATCGAGAACGTGCTGATGAACCCGACCCGCACCGGCCTGCTGCTGACGCTGCAGGAGATGGGCGGCCGGATCGACATTCTCAACCCGCGCAATGCCGGCGGCGAGGACGTCGCAGACCTGCGCGTGCGCTCATCTGAACTGAAGGGCGTCATCGTGCCCCCGGAACGGGCGCCGTCGATGATTGACGAGTATCCGGTGCTGGCGGTTGCCGCGAGCTTCGCCGAGGGCGAGACGCTTATGCACGGGCTGGAGGAATTGCGGGTCAAGGAATCCGACCGGCTGTCGGCGGTCGCCAACGGCCTGAAGCTCAACGGCGTCGACTGTAGCGAGGGTGAAGCGTCGCTCGCCGTGCGCGGCAGGCCGGGCGGCAAGGGACTCGGGCGACACCCCAATGGGCCGGACACGACCGTGAAGACCCATCTCGACCACCGCATCGCCATGAGTTTTCTGGTGATGGGACTGGCGACGGAAAAGCCGGTGACCATCGACGACGCCGCCATGATCGCGACGAGTTTTCCGGAGTTCATGGGACTGATGACGGGCCTCGGCGCGGAGATCGAGTGACGGGCGATGAGTTTGAGCCGACCTGAGACGCTGGCGGGACAGCGCCCCCCTCTGTCCTGCCGGACATCTCCCCCACAAGGAGGGAGATCAGCCGGCACCGCAGCTTTCGCCAATCGCCAGCGTCGCAGGATGGGGCGAAGCGCCAAAGCCACCAATCTCCCCCCTCGTGGGGGAGATGTCCGGCAGGACAGAGGGGGGCGCGAAGGATCACGGCGCTTGCTCTTTTCGGCAAAGGCAGCCCGCCCATGACCCCAACCTTCACCATCGCCATCGACGGCCCCGCCGGCGCCGGCAAGGGTACTCTCGCCCGCCGGCTTGCCGACCACTACCGGCTGAACCTGCTCGACACCGGCCTGACCTATCGCGCCGTGGCGCATGCGCTGCTTCGGCTCGGCCTGCCGCTCGACAATGTCTCGGCGGCGGAAACCGCGGCGCGGCAGGTGGACCTTTCGAAACTCGACCGCGCGGTGCTGTCGGCGCATGCGGTAGGTGAGGCCGCTTCCAAGGTCGCCGTCTTCCCGACCGTGCGGCGCATCCTGGTGGAAAAGCAGCGCGACTTCGCCAAAACGCCGCCGGGCGCCGTGCTCGACGGGCGCGATATCGGCACCGTCGTGTGCCCCGACGCCGACATCAAGCTCTACGTGACGGCGAGTGCCGAGGTGCGGGCGAAGCGCCGGCTGGCGGAGATCGAGAGCATCGGCGGCAGCGCCGATTTCGCCACCATCCTGGCCGACATCGAGCGTCGAGACGAGCGCGACATGGGCCGAGCCGACTCGCCGCTCAAGCCGGCCGCCGACGCGCACTTGCTTGATACGTCCGAAATGGCTATAGAGGCCGCGTTTCTGGCGGCCATGGCGATCATCGACGACGTCCTGGCCAAGAGAAACAGAGCCTGAGCTGGGTTTTTCCTCGTGTTTCCGTTGCCGGAGGCGTAGAAAATACCCATATCGGGCACGAACCAGCCTGCCAGCATTCTTCATGCGCCGGACTTGCCGCTAAATGCGGCCAAGGGCTCTTCTGCCCGGAACGCCGGCAGGCTCACGCAACGCTAACCAACGGCGCCCACTCCGCGACAGACGCGGGGTATTCCAGGAGAAACAATGTCAGCTGCTAATCCGTCTCGCGACGATTTCGCGAGCATGCTCGAAGAATCATTCACCGCCGGCCATTCCGGCGAGGGCCAGGTTGTCCGGGGCACGATCACCGCGATCGAAAAGGACATGGCCATCATCGACGTCGGCCTCAAGGTCGAAGGCCGCGTGCCGCTGAAGGAATTCGGCGCCAAGGGCAAGGAATCCTCCCTCAAGGTCGGCGACACCGTCGAAGTCTATGTCGAGCGCATCGAGAACGCGCTTGGCGAAGCCATGCTGTCGCGCGAGAAGGCTCGCCGCGAGGAGAGCTGGGTGCGCCTCGAGGAGAAGTTCACCAAGGGTGAGCGCGTCGAAGGCGTCATCTTCAACCAGGTCAAGGGCGGCTTCACCGTCGACCTCGACGGCGCCGTGGCGTTCCTGCCGCGCAGCCAGGTCGACATCCGCCCGATCCGCGACGTCTCGCCGCTGATGCACAACCCGCAGCCCTTCGAGATCCTCAAGATGGATCGCCGCCGCGGCAACATCGTGGTGTCGCGCCGCACCGTGCTCGAGGAAAGCCGTGCCGAACAGCGTTCGGAAATCGTGCAGAACCTCGAAGAGGGCCAGGTGGTCGAGGGCGTGGTCAAGAACATCACCGACTACGGTGCGTTCGTCGACCTCGGCGGCATCGACGGCCTGCTGCATGTCACCGACATGGCATGGCGCCGCGTCAACCATCCGACCGAGATCCTCAACATCGGCCAGACGGTCAAGGTGCAGATCATCCGCATCAACCAGGAAACCCACCGCATCTCGCTCGGCATGAAGCAGCTCGAGAGCGATCCGTGGTCGGAGATCGGCACCAAGTTCCCGATCGGCAAGAAGATCAAGGGCACCGTGACCAACATCACCGACTACGGCGCGTTCGTCGAGCTGGAGCCGGGCATCGAGGGCCTCATCCACGTTTCGGAAATGTCGTGGACGAAGAAGAACGTGCACCCCGGCAAGATCCTGTCGACGACCCAGGAAGTCGACGTTGTGGTGCTCGAGGTCGATCCGGCCAAGCGCCGCATCTCGCTCGGCCTCAAGCAGACGCTGGAAAACCCGTGGGAGGCCTTCGCGCGCACCCATCCGGTCGGCAGCCAGGTCGAGGGCGAGGTCAAGAACAAGACCGAGTTCGGCCTGTTCATCGGCCTGGAAGGCGACGTCGACGGCATGGTCCACCTCTCCGACCTCGACTGGACCCGTCCGGGCGAGCAGGTGATCGAGGAGTACAATCGCGGCGACGTGGTCAAGGCGCAGGTGCTCGACGTCGACATCGAGAAGGAGCGCATCTCGCTCGGCATCAAGCAGTTGGCCCGTGACACGGTCGGTGAAGCGGCGACTTCGGGCGAACTGCGCAAGAACGCCGTCGTCACTTGCGAGGTCATCGGCGTCAAGGATGGCGGTCTGGAAGTGCGGCTGGTCGACAGCGGCATCGAGACCTTCATCAAGCGCTCCGACCTTTCCCGCGACCGCGATGAACAGCGCCCCGAGCGCTTCACGGTCGGCCAGAAGGTCGACGCCCGCGTCATCGCCTTCGACAAGAAGACCCGCAAGCTGCAGGTCTCGATCAAGGCGCTGGAAATCGCCGAGGAGAAGGAAGCGGTTGCCCAGTACGGCTCGACCGACTCCGGCGCCTCGCTGGGCGATATCCTGGGCGCGGCGCTGAAGAAGCAGGGCAACTAAAGCATTCCAGGAAAACCGCGTGGCGGTTTTCCCGTCGGAATTGCTTAGGCCTCTTCGCCAAGCCAAACAGAGAAAACCCCGCCGGAGCGATCCGGCGGGGTTTTTCTTTGGTCGACCGGCTGAGCTCTATGCCCTGCCGTAGAGCGGCACCAGCGTGCCGCTCATCGCCAGATTGGTGGGCGAGGCGAGATAGGCGATCGCCTCGGCGGCGGCTTCGAGGCTCACCCATTTGGTGAAATCGGCCTCGGGCATGTCGGCCCGATTGGCCGGCGTGTCGAGCGTCGAGGGCGCCACCGCGTTGACCAGTATGCCCTTGTGCTTCAGCTCCTCGGCCATCGCCACCGTCATCGCCGCGACGGCGGCCTTGCTGGCGGCATAGGCGACCATGCCGGAACCGCGCCTGGGATCGAGCCCGGCGCGCGCCGTGACGTTGACGATGCGGCCCGCTGTGCCCGAGGTCAGCATCGAGCGGATCGCGGCACGGCAACAGAGAAAGGTCGTGCGGGCGTTGGTGTCCATCATCTCGGCGAAGGAGGCCGATTCGATCTTCTCCACCGGCGCCATGGCAAAGCCGCCGGCGAGGTGGATCGACCCCCACAGGTCGGGAAGCTGGTGGTAGAACGCCTCGACCTTGGCGGAATCCGACAGGTCGACATTGTGCGCCAGCCTGACGCGGTCATGGGCGGCGAAGGGAAAGTGCGGAGGCGCCGCGGCATGGGCATTAGGGACATGGCAGATCGCGCCCTGCTCCAAGAGCTTGCCGACAACCGCGCCACCCAGCGCCCCCGTGCCGCCGGTCACCACGATATGCCTGCCGTCCAGTGTTTCCGTCATATTCGACTGCTCCAGTCCATTTCATTCTTGCGCCGCGCCGGCGCCGAACCTCGCGCCTTTCGCGCCGTCACTCAACTGAAATTTCGTTCACGCTAAATCATCGTTTCAGCTCGCCGGCCAACCGTCGATGATCGCATCCCAGAGCAGGCGCTTGTCGGTCGCCGGACGCTCGGCCTTGTGCGTAAGCTTGTGCAACCAGAAGCGATCGTGAACGGCGCGATGCGCGGCCTCGTCGAACGGCTCGAAGAGCCGCCATTGCAGTTCGTGCGGCCGGTCGGCGCCGACCTGCGGCCTGGCCAGGAACTCGCGCCGAAGCCGCCGATGCAGGAGCAGCGAAGCCTCGAAATGGTAGGGGAACATGAAGTAGTCGTGAAGCCTGTCATGGGCCTTCCAGTAGTCGACGAGGCCGCAAAGCACGGTCTCGACCAGCGGGTGGCCCTTGCGGGCATGGATGAACCAGGTTTCGACGAGTCGGGGGTGGCGACCGGTCTCGCGCAGAATGTAGAAATCCTCGCATTCGATTTCGGGCGGAACCGGCTGCCGCAGCAGGATCGTGGCATCGAGCCATGTCCCGCCATGCCGGGCCAGCAGGTCCAGCCGGATGAAGTTGGAAAAATGCTGGCTGTTCATCAGCCCGCGCCGCCGCTTGTCCCAGACGTGGCCAGGAAGGTCGATATGGTTCTCGACGGTCCTGTCGTCGAGGACGATGAGCTCGCGCTCGCCCTTGTGGCGGGCCACGGAGCGCAGGCACGCCTGGACCACCGGCGGCGCCGCGTCGACGCCTTGCGCCCAATACTGCCAGATTGGGCCAAGGCCGCCAGGCGTGCCGGCGGAACACCACTGCGAATGATCGACGGCGATGTGCCGCACCCGATGCAGCCTCTTGCGGGACAAGGTCATGCACAGCTTGGCGGCGCGCTTGCGCAGCGGCCAGGGCAAGATGCGCGAAGACGCCGCCCGGCGCAGCGGCGCAAGATAGGGGAGCTTCAGCGGATCGCGGAACGGCGCTGGCTCGCTGAAGAACGAACCCGCCGCGCCATCGTCTGATATCACGGCGCTCAATCCACCGTGATTTCGATGACGCGCGGCTTGCCCGCCGCCCGGGCGCGCTTCAGCGCATCCGCGAGGCCGTCCGCTCCGGCAAGCCGCTCGGCGGCGATGCCATAGGCCTCGGCCAGCTTGCAGAAATCCGGCGGCGCCGGCGACACGCCGACCGGCTCGACGCCGACATCGAGCATAGAGGTCTCGATCTCGCGATAGCCGCGATTGTTCCAGACGACGAAGATGACCGGGGCATCGGCATCGAGCGCCGCGCCCAGCTCCGGCAGGGTGAACTGGAAGCCGCCATCGCCGGTCAGGCAGACGACCGGCGCCTCGGGCACGGCGAGTGCGGCGCCGATCGCCGCCGGCGGACCGTAGCCCAGCGCGCCGAAGCCGGTCGCGGCGTTGAACCAGCCGCCCGGCCGGTCGTGATCATAGTAGAGATTGGCGGCATAGACCGGCTGCGTCGAGTCGCCAACGATGATGGCGCCGGGCAGTGCATCGCGGATCGTCTCCACGGCGCGCATCTGCGCCACATAGTCCGGCCTCAGCTCGGCGAACGCAGCCTTTCGTGCCGCGGCCGCCCGGGCATCGCCGTCTTTCGCGGCGAAGGGGGCTGAGCCGAGCTCCGCCAGCAGGGCACGCAGCGCCTCGGCGCAATCGGCCTGGATCCCGACCGTCACCGGACGGCGCGCGAGCTGGTCGGCGCCGATGTCGATGCGGATCAGATTGCTGGGCAGGACGAAACCGCCGTCGCCATAGCCATCATAGTCGGTCGGACCGAATTCGGTACCGGCGGCAATCACCAGATCGGCCTCCGCCATCAGCGCGCGCACCGCCTTCAGGCTGGGGCTCGCCGGCACGCAGAGCGGATGGCCATGCAGAAGGCCGCGCGCGTTGGTCGTTTCGACGACCGGCGCGCCGAGCCTCTCGGCCAGAAGCCGCAACGGCGCCTCGGCCCATTTGGCGCCGCCGCCGGCCAGGATCAGCGGGCGGCTCGCGGTCTTGCAAAGCTTTGCTGCCTGCGCGATCGCGGCCGCTTCGGGAGCCGGAGGCGCCGCATTGCTCAATGAGGCGACAATGCCGTCGGCCGGCTTGACCATGACATCGGTCGGGATCTCGACATGGACCGGACCGGGACGCGATGACGCTAGCAGCGCGAAGGCGCGGGCCAGCACGCCGGGGAGTTCCTCGGCCTCGGTGATCCGTTGCGAGAACAGCGCCACTTTCTCCATCATGCCACGCTGGTCGGGCAATTCGTGCAGGAAACCGAGGCCCTTGCCCAGGGTCGGCGTGGCGTTGACGCCCGAGATCACCAGCATCGGCACCGAATCGGCGCGCGCCTGGCCCATGGCGGTGATGGTGTTGGTGAGCCCCGGACCGGTGATGACGAAAGCGACGCCCGGCCTGCCGCTGGCGCGGGCATAGCCGTCGGCCATGAAGCCGGCGCCCTGCTCATGGCGCGGCGTGATATGGCGGATCCTCGAACGCGCCAGGCCGCGATAGAGCTCGACGGTGTGGACACCCGGAATGCCGAAGACGGTGTCGACGCCATGCGCCTCGAGCAGGGTGATGAGGGCTTCGCCGATTGTCGTCATTGGTTTTCTCCGCTTTCCGGCGCGAGGCCGAGTTCGGCCTCGACAGTCTTGATGCCAATCGCCGCCAATTCGCCGGGCGAGAACATCTCGCTGGCCAGGCACCCTTCGATCCAGAGTCCGTCGATGATCGCATTGATCGCGATGGCATGGTGGCGCAGCTGGCTTGCGTCCGGTTTGCGCTGTTCTGCGGCGAGCACTTCGGCCACAACCGCTTCCACCTCGTTGCGAAAGCCGAGATAGCCTTCGCGGTGGGCACGGGCCAGGGTCGGATCCGCACTTGCGCGGCCGAGGAAGGTTGCCCAGAGCGAAAACACCCGCGCGTCGACGATCGGCGCGTTGAGGTTGGCGGTGACAAAAGCCGCAAGGCGTTGGCGCGGCGAAGCATCTTCCATCGCCAATGCTGCTTTGGCCTGCTCGGTCATGCGGCCGACCAGGGCTGTATAGGCTTCCTGCAGCAATTCTTCCTTGCCGGGGAAATAGTGCCGGATCAGCCCGGCGGTGACGTCGGCACGCAATGCGATGGTGCGTAAGGTGGCGCCCTGCAGGCCATATTCCGCGACGCTGTCCAGCGTCGCTTCGATCAGATCCTGCCGCCGCCGCTCCTCGCCCTCGCGACGGAACTTGCGGCGGGACGGCGCATTCATTGGCGCAGGATCGGCCGCGTCAGGCATGTCGGCCCGCCTTCACAGGCGATGCAGAGCGCATCCGCCTCGAAGGTTTCAACCGTGCAGCCCGCGGCCTCCATCGCGACTTTGGTCCTGGGAAAGCCTGCAACGGCAATGACCTTGAGCGGGCTGGTCGGCAGCACATTCAGGCTGAGGCCGTTGGAAGCGGCGAACTCTTCTGCGTCGCCTTCGACCAGCCGGATGCCTCGCGCCTTCAGCATCTGATAGAACGGGGCCGGCAAAAGCGGTGAATAGACCAGCGCGAGGTCGTCGGCCAGCGGGCTGATAACCGACATCAGATGCAGGCACGCCTCTTCGCCCTGCCACAGCGGCAAATCAAAGCCGTAGACGGAAATGCCCAGCGGCGTCAGCAGGTTGGAAACCTGCTGGATGCCTTCCTGGTTGGAGCGGACACCCCGCCCGATCGCCAGAGAGCGGGCATCCACCCATACACAGTCACCGCCTTCGACCTGGCCGGGAGCCTCGACGCGGCCGAGGATCGGAATGCCTAGCCTCCTGTAGGTTTCCTCATGCAGGGAAGGTTCCCCGGCGCGCAATGGCTTGCCCATGGACAGGATCAGCGCGCCGCGTTCGGTCATCAGCGATGGGTCGTGCGTGAACACCGAATCCGAAAGGCCGTCGGCCTTGTCCTCGATCCATTCGATCTTGGCGCCGGAAGCCGCCACCAGTTCAGCAAGGACCGCGTGCTGCGATGCTGCTTTCACCGGGTTGAACCCCGGGCCATAGTGCCAGGCAGCTTTGTCGGCGTCCCGCATGGCGTTGGCCGCCGAACGCATCAAAACGCGCCGCAGCGGCGCTGCCATGGACTGTGATCCGAAAGCGCTCATCGATGCCCTTTTTAGCTGAAAAAAATCGGAAAAATTTCACGGGAGGCTATTTATACACTTGCACAACAAGGCCGCAAGTGCCGTAATGAGCGGGATTGACGGGCTCGCGCTGTTGGGTCCATGCTGAGATCTGGAGCGGGGCAGTACAGCGTATGTTGATTAGCCGGATGGACGTTCGACGAACTGCCTTCGACCTAATAGAGATCACCCTGTGAGCGCGGTGGGCGTTGCCGCAGTCCGATCCGGCGAGGCGCAAAACGGCGCCGCCGAAGCCATCCATGTCGAAAACCTGCACAAGAAGTTCGGCCAGTTGCACGTGCTGAAGGGCGTGTCGCTGTCGGCGCGCGACGGCGAGGTGATCGCCATCATCGGCGGTTCGGGCTCCGGCAAATCAACCCTTTTGCGCTGCATCAATTGCCTGGAAAATCCGACCAGCGGCATCATCCGCGTCAACGGCGAAGAGATCAAGCTGAAGGCCGACAGCCACGGCCACACCATTCCCGCCGACCGCAAGCAGATCGAGCGCATCCGCTCCAAGCTCGGCATGGTGTTCCAGAACTTCAATCTGTGGAGCCACATGACGCTGATCGAGAACGTCATCGAGGTTCCGGTGCATGTGCTGGGCGTCAGGCGCGACGAGGCGATCGCCCAGGCCGAGAAGCTGCTGGCGCGTGTGGGGCTCGCCGAGAAGCGCGACGTCTATCCGGCCTATCTGTCTGGCGGCCAGCAGCAGCGCGCCGCGATCGCCCGGGCGCTGGCGATCAATCCGCGCGTCATGCTGTTCGACGAGCCGACCTCGGCGCTCGATCCGGAGCTGGTCGGCGAGGTGCTGAAGGTGATCGGCGACCTGGCGCGCGAGGGGCGCACCATGGTTCTGGTCACGCATGAGATGAAGTTTGCCCGCGAGGTCGCGACGCATGTCGTCTACCTCTACAACGGGCTGGTCGAGGAAGAAGGCCCGCCGGAACAGCTGTTCGGCGCGCCGAAATCCGAAAGGCTCAAGCAATTCCTCCGCAACGTCGGCTAGGGCCAGTGCGAAGCGGGCGAAAACCGGGAACAACAACAAACTGGGAGTCCTGAAATGAAGACTGTACTCAAGACATTCGCCGCGGCGCTGCTTCTTGGCGTCGCCGCGATGGGCGTCGCCAAGGCCGATCCGGTCAAGATCGGCGTCGCCGCCGAGCCTTATCCGCCTTTCACCTCGCCGGATGCGTCGGGCAAATGGGTCGGCTGGGAGATCGACTTCATCGACGCCGTCTGCGCCGAGGAGAAACTTGATTGCGTGATCACGCCTGTCGCCTGGGACGGCATCATTCCGGCGCTGACCACCAAGAAGATCGACCTGATCGTCTCCTCGATGTCGATCACCGACGAACGCAAGAAGACGATCGACTTTTCGAACAAGTACTACAATACGCTGCCGGCGATCATCGGCCCTAAGGACAAGAAATTCGGCGCCACGCCGGACGACCTCAAGGGCAAGGTGATCGGCGTCCAAGTGTCGACCACACACGCGGTGTACGCCAAGAAGCACTTCACCGGGGCGCAGGAAATCAAGGAATACCAGACCCAGGACGAAGCCAACCAGGATCTCGCCGCCGGTCGCCTCGATGCGGTGCAGGCCGATTCGATCGCGCTTGTGGAATACCTCAAGTCGGACCAGGGCAAGGCCTGCTGCGACCTGAAGGGCATGGTGGCTCCGGACGACGAAGTGCTGGGACCGGGCATCGGCGCCGGCGTGCGCAAGGAAGACACCGACCTGAAGGCAAAGATCAACGACGGCATCAAGGCGATCCGCGCGAACGGCAAGTATGACGAGATCACGAAGAAGTACTTCGATTTCGACATCTACGGCGGCCCTGCGCAGTCGAACTGACGACCCTCGCATGAGCAAGAGGGCATTGGCGCCAGCGCCATGCCCTCTTGCCCGACCTTTCCCACGCATGCTTGCCGCCGACCGCTGCCGGCGGTGGATGTAGCCAGCAATCCGGGGGCGAAGCTGATCGACGCGTTTCTTCCGGCCTCCGCGGCCGGTATCATCGAACTCCTGTCGCCCGCGCCGCCCGGCTGGGGCGGCACCTTGCTGGTCGGGCTGCTGCATTCGATCGAGATCGCCATCGGCGCCACCTGCCTCGGGCTGCTGATCGGCACCGGCGGCGCCTATGGCAAGCTCTATGGCGGTCCGGTGGTGCGCGATCTGCTCGCCGTCTACACGACCGTCGTGCGCGCCGTGCCTGAGCTGGTTCTGATCCTGTTGCTCTATTATGCCGGCACCGACCTGATCAACCAGGTGCTGGCGGCGATGGGCTACCAGCGCATCGACATCAGCGGACTGGCGGCCGGCATCTTCGTGCTCGGCTTCGTCCAGGGCGCCTATTCGACGGAAGTGATCCGCGGCGCCATCCTGTCTATCCCGCAGGGTCAAATTGAGGCCGCCCGCGCATATGGCATGCCGCCAAGCCTGCTGTTGCGGCGTATCACGCTGCCGGCGATGCTGCCTTTCGCCATTCCCGGACTTGCCAATCTCTGGCTGATCGCCACCAAGGACACCGCGCTGCTGGCGGTCGTCGGCTTCTTCGAATTGACGCTTGCGACGCGGCAGGCCGCGGGCGTCACCAAGGCATATCTCATTTTCTACATCGCGGCGGGCGCCCTCTACCTGCTGCTGTCGCTGTTCTCCAACCTGATCATCGGCCGCGTCGAAACCTGGTCCCGGCGCGGCATGCCTTCGATCAAGGAGGCGCGCTGATGGCGAACGAAGCCGCCGTCGTCAATGCCGTTGCACGCGCCTCGCTGTGGCTGCACCCGCATCGCATCGTACTGATCCTGATCGCGCTGGCGCTGGTCCTGAGCGCCGCCTTCTTCATGCGCTGGGACTGGCTGCCGCAATATTGGGAAATGGGTCTCATCGGCATCTGGCGGTCGCTGTGGATCCTGGCCGTCACCTGCGCGCTGGGCTTCCTGCTCGCGGTGCCGCTCGGGCTGGCGCAGGCCGGCGGCCCGTTCTGGTTCGCCGCGCCGGCTAAGGTGTTCTGCACCATCATCCGCGGTACGCCGCTGCTGTTGCAGCTCTGGCTGCTCTACTACGGACTGGGCTCGCTGTTTCCGCAGTATCCCTGGATACGCGACTCCTGGATGTGGCCCTACCTCAGGCAGGCATGGCCCTATGGCGTGCTGGCACTGACCTTGTCCTTCGCCGGATACGAGGGCGAGGTAATGCGCGGCGCCTTTGCCGGCGTGCCCAAGGGGCAACTGGAAGCCGCCCGCGCCTTCGGCATGAGCCGCTGGAAAATCTTCCGCCGCATCTGGCTGCCCCAGGCCTTCTACCGGGCGCTGCCGACGCTGACCGGCGAGACCGTGCTGCAGCTGAAGTCGACGCCGCTGGTGGCGACGATCAGCGTCATCGACATCTTCGCCGTCTCGTCAAAGGTGCGGCAGGACACCTACCTTACTTACGAACCCTTGCTGCTGCTGGCGTTGATCTATATGGCCATCACCGGCATTCTGGTCTTCGCCTTCAGCCGGATCGAGGCGCGGATTCCGGTCAAGATCGGCTAGGGATTCTTGGCGCGACGGCAAGGGCCGACGTGTCCGCCGCTTTTCTTGCAGTTGCGGACGGTTTTCATCACAAAAGCCGCCTCATCTGCTGCTAGGCACAGACCCACCAATGCAACCAGATACCCGCGATCCAGGACGGCCATGATGCAACTCAGTCTCGACCAGGCAAAAGGACTGTGCCGGATGGCGGCGCTCGGCGCCGGCGCCAATGAGGAAAACGCACAGGCGCTCGCCGCTTCAATCGTCGCGGCCGAGGCGGAAGGGCTTGTCGCGGTCGGACTGGCGCATTTCATCGACTATCTGGAGGCGATCGAGGCCGGCCGCATCGATGGCAATGCCGATCCGGTCATCACCAGGCCGGCGCTGGCCGTCTATCTCTCCGATGCGCGCGGCGGCCTCGCCCATACCGGCTTCGACCGCACGATCGAGGATCTCGCCAAGGCGGCAAGGCTGTTCGGCGTCGCCATCTTCTCGCAGAGGAACGCCTACACCTGCGGCGCGCTCGGCTATTTCACCGGACGGTTGGCCGAGCAGGGCCTGGTCTCCTTCGCCGCCACCAACGGGCCGGCGGTGCTGGCCGGCTCGGGCTCGGTCAAGCCGGTCTACTGCACCAATCCGATGTCGTTTGCCGCCCCGTCGGCCGAAGGGCCGCCGCTGGTCATCGACCAGTCGTCGAGCGCCACCGCCTTCGTCAACATCCGCAAGGCTGCCGAGGATGGCAAAAAAATCCCTGAAGGTTGGGCATTGGATGCCAGCGGCAACCCGACCACCGACCCGGCGGCCGCCATGAAAGGCGCCATGCTTGCCTTTGGCGGCCAGCGCGGCGCCAACATCGCGCTGATGGTGGAGGTACTGGCCGCGGGCCTTTCCGGCGCCAACTGGTCGCTCGACGCGCCCTGGTTCAGCGGCGGCCCGGACAGTCCGGGAACCGGCCTGTTCGTGCTCGCGGTCGAGCCGAAGCTGCTCGATCCGGACTTCGAGCAGCGCATGCGCGATCAGCTCGACCGGCTGCGCCGCCGCTACGGCGTGCATGTGCCGGGACGTGCCCGGGCCGAGGCGGCGGAGAAGGCCGTGGCGCGCGGCATCAACGCGCCCAAGGCGGTGATCCAGCGCATCTCCGAATTCGCCGAGCGCTATTCCTCCAGCTGATTTGGCAGCCCTGTCCCTTTCGCAGTGGCGCCTGCACCGGCCCGGAACCATGGCGGACGGGTAATTTTTCCGCACCAGTGCTGAACCTTTTCGCGCGCTGCCACGACCCACCATCGGCACCCAACATCGCGAGCCGCAGGGGTGGCTTCGTCGCGGCTTGCGGTTGGCGGCGCCGTGCCGGGCGTCCAGGGCTGAGGCGGAGCGTGTTTGCTTCACGCCGCCTTGATGCCGTCTCAGGTCAGGCCGTCTCGTCAGACCCTGTTTCGGCGCGAGCGTCACCCGGAAAACCCCGCTTCGGCGGGGTTTTCTGTGTTTCCCTCTGGCAGCACGAAAACATTCCACCACTCAATCGGCGCCCGCATCGGCAGGGCGTTCTGACGAGGGCAGAAATTGGTCAAGGGCGACCTCCGGTCGCCCTTTGCCTTTGACGCGAAACCGACTATGAAACGGCTTCAGCCAAGACCCAGTGCCATCTGGAAAGCGCGCCGGAGCCAGCCATGACCGAAATCCTGCAGATCCCAAAGCTCGTCGTCGTCTTCGGCGGGTCCGGTTTTGTCGGCCGCCATGTCGTGCGGGCGCTGGCCAAGCGCGGTTACCGCATCCGGGTGGCCTGCCGCCGCCCCGATCTCGCCGGCCATCTGCAGCCGCTCGGCAATGTCGGCCAGATCCAGCCTGTGCAGGCCAATGTGCGGGTGCGCTGGTCGGTCGACCGCGCCGTGCAGGACGCCGACCACGTCGTCAACCTAGTCGCCATCCTGCATGAGAGCGGGCGGCAGAAATTCGGCGCCGTGCACGACTTTGGCGCCCGCGCCGTGGCCGAGGCCGCGCGCTCGGTCGGCGCCGGCCTCACCCATGTCTCGGCGCTGGGCGCCGACCTCAATTCGCAGTCCGTCTACGCGCGCACCAAGGCGCTTGGCGAGAAGGCGGTGCTGGAGACGATCAGCGATGCCGTGATCTTCCGGCCCTCGATCAATTTCGGGCCGGAGGACGGTTTCTTCAACCGCTTTGCCAACATGGCGCGCTTCTCGCCGGTGCTGCCGCTGCTCGGCGGCGGCCAGACCAAATTCCAGCCGGTCTATGTCGGCGATGTCGCCGAAGCGATCGCCCAGTCCGTCGACGGCAAGGTCGAAGGCGGCCGCGTCTACGAGCTCGGCGGACCGCAGGTGCTCACCTTCAAGGAGTGCATGGAAGAGCTGCTCACCGTGATCGACCGCAAGCGGATCCTGGCGCCGGTGCCGTGGTGGGTGGCGAACCTGCAGGCCTCGATCCTCGGCCTGCTGCCCAACCCGCTGCTGACCAAGGACCAGGTGCTGCAGCTGCGCGAGCACAACATCGTTTCCGACCAGGCCGCCCGGGAAAACAGGACGCTTGCCGGCCTCGCCATCCAGCCGCAGTCGATCGGAACCATCTTGCCAAGCTATCTCTGGCGCTTCCGCGCCGCCGGCCAGTTCCAGCGCAAACCCGCGGCCTGACCGCAGCCAAGCGGCTATGACGCGCGCCTGGCGGTGACCTGCATCGGCAGGCCGCCCTGAGGCTGTGTCGTCAGCTTCTGCACCGGCCATGGATGGGTTTCGGCGGTGCTGTCGAAGCGGAAGCGCGACAACAGGATGGCGAGCGCGATGATCGCCTCCTGCATGGCGAAGCTGGCGCCGATACAGACGCGCGGCCCGGCGCCGAAAGGCAGGTACTGGAAGCGGTCGATCCTATCGCGGTTTCCCGGATGGAAGCGTTCCGGCATGAAGGCGTCGGGCCTGTCCCATAGCTTGCGGTGACGGTGGACGACCCAGGGCATCACCAGCACGGCGGCGTATTTCGGTATATGCAGGTCGTTCCAGGTTTCCGGCTCGATCGGCTCGCGGTTGATGGACGGCGCCGGCGGATAGAGCCGCAGCGCCTCCTCGAAGGCGGCGCGGGTGAGCGGCATGGCGTCCAGCCATTTCGTCGGATCGGGCTCACGCGACAGCACGTCGTCGATCTCGCGCTCGATCTTGTCGCGCTCCCATGGCGCCTCGGCGAGGCAATAGAGCGTCCAGCCGAGCGCGCGGGCCGTCGTCTCGTGGCCGGCGCCGATGAAGGTGATGATGTTGTCCTCGACCTCGGCGCGCGTCAGCCCGTCCGGCCCCTCGGCCTTGAGCAGAAGCGTGAGGAAGTCCTGCGGCACGCCATCGGGATCGCGCTTCAGCCGCTCCTCGCGCATCCTCACGGTGCCGGCGACGATGTCGCGGAAATAGGCCATGGTCTTGCGGCCGCGGATGCGGGTGAGCCGCGGCAACCACAGGGGAGCGCGCAAAAGGTCGAGCGGATCGACCCGGCCCATGGTCTCGAACAGACGGTCGATCTCCCTGGCGAAGCTGCCTGGCTCGCCGGCGATCTCGCCGGAAAACAGCGTCTCGGCGAGGATGTCGTAGGTGAGCAGCGTCATGTCATGCGCAATGTCGGTGGTGCCGCCCGCCTCGTAGCGGGCGACGAAGTCCAGCGTGCGCTTCAGCATCGGCTGGGCGAAGCCGAAGATATGGCGCGGCGTGAACACCGGCGCCATCGCCTTGCGCGAGCGCTTCCAGACCTCGCCTTCCGCGGTGAGCAGGCCGTCGCGCAGAATCGGGCGCAGGATCATCTGGCGCACCGTCGCCATCTTGTAGTTCCTCGCATTGTCGACCAGCACGTGGCGGATGAGGCCGGGATCGTTGGCGACGACCAGTGGGCCGCCGACGCCGTTCACCGAAATCCAGGGTTCGTTGTAGGTCGGCTCGCCCCACAGTTCGAGCGGATTGCGGTAGACGATGCGCATCATCTCCAGCGTCGAAGGCGGCGAGGTGCGCGGCTTCGGCGCCGGCGGCACGAAGGGGGCCGGCTGGGTGTCCATGGCTTGCTCCGCTTGTTCCCCTGAATGTAGTGCCTGCCCCGGCTGACGTCCATGCGGCGGAACTGCAGCGCGCCGGGGGTCACTCTCCGGAATGTTACCGGCTTCGGAGCGCGCCTTTCTTGCAGCCTCTCGCGGCATGCCCTACTGGCAGTCACCAATAGATACCGCGACCTGTAGGAGCCCCGCCTTGAAACACCGGCTGAACATCATCATCGGCAGCACGCGACCCGGCCGCGCCGGACCGGTCTTCGCTGAATGGCTGGACGGCTTCGCGCGCGAGCACGGGAAATTCGAGCCCGTGCTGACCGACATCGCCGCGTTCGAACTGCCGATGCTGGACGAGCCGCATCATCCGAGGCTCGCCAAATACGAGAAGGAGCACACGAAGGCCTGGTCGAAGGCGATCGACGCCGCCGACGCTTTCGTCTTCGTGGCGCCGGAGTACAATTATTTCGTGGCTCCCGCGATCGTCAACGCGATCGACTACCTGCTCAAGGAGTGGCGTTACAAGCCGGCCGCCATCTTCAGCTATGGCGGCGTCTCCGGTGGCCTGCGCGCCGCGCAAGCGCTCAAGCCTCTGCTGACCGCGGTCGGCGTGATGCCGATCCCCGAGGGTGTGGCGCTGGCGGCCTACAAGACGCTGCTCGACAAGGACGGCGCTTTCCAGCCCGGCGAGCCGGTGCTCAACGGCGCCAGGACCATGCTGGACGAATTGTTCCGCTGGAGCGAGGCGCTGAAGCCGCTGCGCGCCGGCTAGGCCGGCCGGCATACGCTCCCGGCTTGTTCGCGCCATAAAGAGATGAAATGCTCCGGCAAAAGACCGGTCGGGGCGGTTTGGACTTGCGTTTTCTGCTTGCGCTATTGCTGATCCTGTTTACGGCCGCCACCGCGGCGGCGGAGCGGCGCGTGGCGCTGGTGATCGCCGATGACGACTACCGGCTGATCCGGCCGCTCGCCAATCCAATCAACGACGGCGAGGCGATGGAAGGCGCGCTGAAGAGGCTCGGCTTCGAGGTCGTGCTCGAGACCAATCGGGACCTGCGCCGCACGCGCCGCGCGCTCGACGATTTCCGCGAGGACGCCAAGGGCGCCGACGTGGCGCTGGTCTATTTCTCCGGCCATGGCGTCGAGATCTCCGGCGACAACCGGCTCTTGCCTGTCGACGCCGACGCCTCCTCGCTTGCCGCGCTGGAGAAGACCAGCCTGCCGCTGGAAGAGGTGCGCGAGGCGGTCGCCAACACGGCCAAGGTCGGGCTGATCGTGCTCGACGCCTGCCGCAGCGATCCCTTTGCCGGCGCAGGCGGCGAGGGCCGCGGCGCGACATCGCTGGCCAAGGATGCCGCCGACAAGGTCCGGCCGGGTCTCGGCCGCGTCGGCCGGGCGGAGAACATCCTGTTCGCCTTTGCCGCGGCGCCCGGCGAAACCGCCGCCGACGGGTCCGGCCAGAACTCGCCCTTCACCGCGGCGCTGACGAAATATCTCGGCACCGACGGGCTCGAGATCCGCTCGGTGCTGACCCTGGTGCAGCAGGAAGTCTACGACCTCAGCCGCGGCAAGCAGCTTCCCTATGTCGAAAGCGGCCTGCCGCAGTTGTTCTTCGCTGCTTCGACCAAGGAGCAGCTGCCGGAGCGCGAGCGGCTGCTGCTGGCCATGGCCGATGTGACGCCGGAAATGCGCGGCGAGGTCGAGCAGATCGCCAGCGACGCCGACATGCCGCTGGCGCCGCTCTATGGCGCGCTGATCAGCGCCGACACCAGCCACCTGTCGGCCGAGAGCCTGAACGCCAGGCTGCGCGAGGCGGCCGACGCCTTCGTCAAGGTGCGCGGCGAGATGACGACGCTGGCCTCGGACGACCCGCAAGTGACGGCGCTACGCCGGCAGGCCGAGGAGCAGCTCTCGCTCGGCGCCTTCGATGCCGCACGGGCGAAACTTGCCGAGGCTGCCGACATCGACAGCACTTCGCGCAAGGCGCTGAAGGCCAATTTCGTCAGCCGCACGCTGTCGGAGGCCGCGACGCGCTACCTGTCGGCAGGGGCGGCGCGCGCCGACCTCGACTATGCCGCCGCCATCCGGGATTACGAAGAGGTGCTGGCGCTTTACGGCGAAGCCGGGCAATCGTCGCTTGCGCTCGACGATGCCGACCGCCAGATCCGCACGCTGGACGAGCTCGGCAAGCTCTACATCACTGTCGGCAACACCGCTGCCGCCGGGCGCGCATATGAGGCGCTGCTTGCCAATCTCGAGCAGCGCGTGCGGCAGGAGACCGACCCCAGCGTGCGGCGCGACCTCGCCGTCAGCCACACCAAGCTCGGCAACGTCAGGATGACGCAAGGCAACCTGCCGGCGGCGCTGGAGAACTACCAGACGGCGCGCACGATGCTTTCCGAGCTGACCGCGGCCGATCCCGGCCAGTTGGAATGGTTCGGCGACCTCGCCATGAATGACGACAAGATCGGCAACGTTTTGGTGACGCAGGGCAATCTGGCCGGCGCCGCGCGGGCCTATCAGGAAAGCCTGTCGATCAAAAAGGAGCTCGCCGGCCATGAGCCGGAGCGCGACGACCTGCAGCGCGAGCTGACGATCACCTATGACGAGATCGCCAGCCTCGCCCGTGCCGCCGGCCGGCTGGACGATGCGCAGACGGCCTATGAGGAAAGCCTGCGCATACGGCTGGCGCTGGCGGCGAAAGACCCGGATGATGCCGAGCGGCAGCGCGACGTCTCGGTCAGCCATGACACGATCGGCGACCTCAAGCGCGAGCGCGACGATCCCGCCGGTGCGCTCGCAGCCTACCGGGACAGCCTGGACATCGTCGAGCGGCTGGCCAGTCGCGACCCGGACAACACCGAACTCCAGCGCGATCTGTCGGTCGGCAACACCAAGGTCGGCAATGCGCTGAAGGACCAGGACAACTGGCCGGCAGCGCTCTCGTCCTACCGCCAAGCGCTGTCGCAGGCCCAGGCGCTGGCCGACAGCGACCCGGACAACACGGACTGGCAGCGCGACCTCTCGGTCAGCCTAGAGAAGGTCGCGGGCGTGCTCGCCATCCAGGGCGACCGCGAGCGCGCGCTCAAACTCTATCTCGACAGTTTCACCATCGTCGACAGGCTGGCCAGGCTCGATCCGGCCAATTCCGACTGGCAGCGCGACCTGTCGATAACGCTGTCGGAGATCGGCATGCTGAAGGCCAAGCAGCGCGACATAAAGGGCGCGCGGAAGGCTTTCGAGGACAGTCTGGACATCCGCCAGCAGCTCGCCCAGTCCGACCCCGACAACGCCACCTGGCAGCGCGACCTGGTGGTCGCGATGATCGATTACGCCCAGGTCGCCAGCAACCCGAAGGCCGTGCTTTCCGAGGCGCTCGACCGTACGCTGGAACTCGACCGCAGCGGCCGGCTGGCGCCGCGATACAAGTTCATGATCAAGTTTCTCCAGGATAGGCTGACCAGGACAAAATAGGCCGTGGACAGGCCCGGTCCAAGCAACCGGCCATCGCGCCCGGAAATGCCGGCAAACCTTGGAAAAACCGGCATTTGCGCCTATATCTAGGACATCAAAACGGCGCGATTCGGAGCCACCTTCCAGCGCTGTGCCAGCAGCCATCAATCAGACAGGTTTTCATGAGCGATCAGACTGAAAGCGCCAATGGCGCGGAAGCCGAGTACGGCGCCGATTCCATCAAGGTTTTGAAGGGGTTGGATGCTGTCCGCAAGCGGCCGGGCATGTATATTGGCGACACCGACGATGGCTCTGGCCTGCATCACATGGTCTATGAGGTGGTTGACAACGCCATCGACGAGGCGCTGGCCGGCCACGCCGACCTGGTCTCGGTGACGCTCAATCCCGACGGATCGGTCACCGTCATCGACAATGGCCGCGGCATTCCGACCGATATCCACTCCAGCGAAGGTGTCTCGGCGGCCGAAGTGATCATGACGCAGCTGCATGCCGGCGGCAAATTCGACCAGAACTCCTACAAGGTGTCGGGCGGCCTGCATGGCGTCGGCGTCTCGGTGGTCAATGCGCTCTCCGCCTGGCTCAAGTTGAAGATTCGCCGCAATGGCGAGATCTACGAGATGGGCTTCACGCACGGCAATGCCGACGCGCCGCTGAAGGTCACCGGTAGCTACGAGCAGGACAAGCGCCCCGGCACCTATGAGGGCCGCAGCGGCAGCGAGATCACCTTTTTCCCGTCGGCCGAAACCTTCACCATGGTCGAATTCGACTACGGCACGCTCGAGCACAGGCTGCGCGAGCTCGCCTTCCTCAATTCCGGCGTGCGCATCGTGCTGACCGACGCCCGCCACGCCGACCTCGTGCGGCACGAGCTGCACTATGATGGCGGCCTCGAGGAGTTCGTCAAATATCTCGACCGGGTCAAGAAGCCGCTGATCCAGACGCCGATCGCGATCCGGGCCGAGCGCGACGGCATCACCGTCGAGGTAGCGATGTGGTGGAACGACAGCTACCACGAGAACGTACTGGCTTTCACCAACAACATCCCGCAGCGCGACGGCGGCACGCATCTGGCCGGCTTTCGCGCGGCGCTGACCCGGCAAATCACCGGATATGGCGAGTCCTCCGGCCAGACCAAGAAGGAGAAGGTGTCACTGACCGGCGACGACTGCCGCGAAGGATTGACGGCGGTGCTGTCGGTCAAGGTTCCCGACCCGAAATTCTCCTCGCAGACCAAGGACAAGCTGGTCTCCTCGGAAGTCCGTCCGGTGGTCGAAAGCCTGGTCAACGAGGCGCTCGGCACCTGGCTGGAAGAGCATCCGGCCGAAGGCAAGGTCGTGGTCGAAAAGGTGATCCAGGCGGCCGCGGCCCGCGAGGCCGCGCGCAAGGCACGCGACATCACCCGCAAGAGCACGCTCGGCGTCACCTCGCTGCCGGGCAAGCTCGCCGACTGCCAGGAACGCGATCCGGCGAAATCCGAAATCTTCATCGTCGAGGGTGACTCGGCCGGCGGCTCGGCCAAGGGCGGCCGCTCGCGACAGAACCAGGCCATCCTGCCGCTGCGCGGCAAGATCCTCAATGTCGAGCGCGCGCGCTTCGACCGCATGCTCAGCTCCGACATGATCGGCACGCTGATCACAGCGCTCGGCACCTCGATCGGCAAGGACGAGTTCAACGCCGACAAGCTGCGCTATCACAAGATCATCCTGATGACCGACGCCGACGTCGACGGCGCCCACATCCGCACGCTGCTGCTCACCTTCTTCTTCCGGCAGATGCCGGAGCTGATCGAGCGCGGCCATCTCTACATCGCCCAGCCGCCGCTCTACAAAGTGACGCGCGGCAAGAGCTCGCAATACATCAAGGATGAAAGTGCGTTCGAGGAGTTTCTGATCGGCTCGGGGTTGGAGGAAGCGTCGCTTTCGCTTGGCTCCGGCGAAGTGCGGGCCGGACAGGATCTGCGCAGCGCCATCGACGATGCGCTGGCGGTGCGCCAGCTGATCAACGGGCTGCATACGCGCTACAACCGCGGCGTGGTCGAGCAAGCCGCGATCGCCGGTGCGCTCAACGCCGATGTGCTTGCCGACCTCGGTCGCGCCAACGCCATGGCCGAACGCGTCGCCGGGCGTCTCGATATCATTGCCGAGGACACGGAGCGCGGCTGGACCGGCCGCCTGTCGACCTCCAATGAAGGCGTCGGCGGCTATGTCTTCGAGCGCATGGTGCGCAGCGTCAAGGAATTCGCCCAGCTCGACGCCGGGCTGGTCAATTCGGCCGACGCCCGCCAGCTCGACCGCTATGCGCCGCGCCTGACCGAAGTCTACGGCACCCCACCCGTGCTGCGCCGCAAGGATGTTTCCGAGACCATTTCGGGGCCGCTGGCGCTGCTCAACGCGGTGTTCGCAACCGGCCGCAAGGGCCTGACCATGCAGCGTTACAAGGGCCTCGGCGAGATGAACGCGGAGCAGCTCTGGGAAACCACCCTCGACCCGAACGTGCGCTCGCTGCTGCAGGTCAAGGTCAACGATGCAACCGACGCCGACTCGCTGTTCTCGCGGCTGATGGGCGACGAGGTCGAGCCCCGGCGCGAGTTCATCCAGGACAACGCGCTGTCGGTCGCCAATCTGGATATCTGAAGCCGGCTTACATCGGCGCCTCGGCGAAGCAAATTGCTGGCCGAGATGCCGACCTAACTAACGGGTCGACTTCTCGATTGCGCTCAAGGAAGATAGCCCGCGCAGCGGCGGTTCGCCTGCCTGGCCATAGGCGTTGATCAACTTTTCATCGTCATCGCTTTTGTAAGTCGCCGGGATGCCTCTTATCTGCGCTGGCATATCCCAATCGGCTGGACGGTCCTTGGGCGAGAACCGTCGGCAGTGTTCGACTTCAACCCAGTGTCGCCGAAGCCGAAGACAATTCTGCAATCCATCGTCCCCATAGCCGAATTCGACGCCGCAACAATCGCAGATGTTGTATGAGGGCTGTCGACCGTCCTCACCCCAAGGCAAGTCCGGAAATTGGCTCAGGCCGCAGACGCGGCACTTGAACTTATCCTCCATCGACGCCGAACATCTCCCTGGCCTGTTCGGCTGTATAGTAGCCGAGCCGGACATCCTCGGCGACCTGCTTCGGGTCGCGCTGGCGCGGGTCGCCGTACCCGCCGCCGCCCGGCGTGCCGACCCGCACGCGATCGCCGGCTTTCAGCGCGATGTCCTGCTCCTTCGACAGATGCGGCGGCACATGCGCCTCACCGCCGCGGAACACCGTCACCGTGTTGGGCGCGCCGTCCTTGCCGCCCAGCGCACCCTGCGGCCCGAAGCGGCCATGGTCCATAACGAAGGAGGCGCGGGCGTCGCCACGCAGGATCTCGACCTCATAGGCGAGGCCGAAACCGCCGCGATGCTTGCCGGCGCCGCCGGAGCCTTCGCGCAGGGCATAGTGGCGGTAGAGCACCGGAAAGGCCTGCTCCATGATCTCGACCGGCGGCGATTTAGAGATGCCGATGGTGGAACAGCCATTGGTCAGGCCGTCATGGCCGGCATTGCCGCCATAGCCGCCGCCAGAGATCTGGTACATGACATAGTCGCGGCCGCGCGCGGGATCGTTGCCGCCAAGCGCGAAATTGCCGCTGGAGCCGGCGGGCGCCGCCGTCACCTTGTCCGGCAGCGCCTGTACCATGGCCGCGAACACGGCCTCGGCGATGCGCTGCGAGACCTCCGCGGCGCAGCCCGAGACCGGGCGCGGATAGCGGGCATCGAGGAAGGTGCCTTCCGGCCGCTTGACATTCAGCGGCTCGAAAGCCCCGGCGCTGATCGGCACATCCGGGAAGATATGGCGCATGGCGAGATAGACCGACGATAGCGTCGTCGCCAGCACGCTGTTCATCGGCCCGGCACAGGGTTTTGATGAGCCGGCAAAGTCGAAGGTCAGCGTGTCGCCCTGCTTTTCGACGGCAAGCGCAATGGTCAGCGGCTCGTTCACCACGCCGTCGGAATCGACGAAAGCCTTGGAACGGTAGGTGCCGTCGGGAATGGCCGAAATGTTGGCGCGCATCTGGTCGGCAGCGCGCCGGCGCAGCTCGGCGATCGCCTCGACGACCGTTTCGTCACCGTAACGATCGAGGATTCCGTTGAGCCGGTCCTGCCCGATCAGCAGCGCGGCGGCCTGCGCGCGGATGTCGCCGATGCGCTGGTCGGCGACGCGGATGTTCGAGCAGATGATGGCGTAGATCTCGGGATCGAGCTCGCCCTTCTTGAACAGTTTCACCGGCGGCAGCCTGAGGCCTTCCTGCTCGACGGCGGTCGCCGAGGCGGAAAATCCGCCCGGCACAGAGCCGCCAATATCCGGCCAGTGGCCGGTGTTGGACAGCCAGCAGAATATCCTTCCGCCCCGGTAGACCGGCATGACGAAACGCACATCCATCAGATGGGTGCCGCCGAGATAGGGGTCGTTGACGATGTAGATATCGCCGGGCTCCGGCGGCAGGCAGCGCCCGTCGGCGATCATCTCGATCACCGTCTTCGTCGAATATTGCATGACGCCGACGAACACCGGCAGGCCCTGGCTGCCCTGCGCGATCAGCGAGCCATCGACCGCCGAATAGATGCCGTCGGAACGGTCATTGGCCTCGGCGATCACCGGCGAGAAGGCCGCGCGGGAAAACGTCAAATCCATCTCGTCGCAGACCTGCTGCAACGCGGCCTGCAGCACCGAAAGCGTGATCGTGTCGAGCGTGCTCATATCAGGCCTCGCCGATGTCGATGATGATGTTGCCGTCGGCATCCGAGCGCGCGCGGTCGCCGGGCTCGAGCACCGTGGTGGCGTCCATCTGTTCCAGGATCGCCGGCCCTTCGATGACGGCATCGATCGGCAGCTTCTCGCGGCTGTAGACAGGCGTCTCGTGCCAGGACCCATGATACCAAACCGGCCGGGTCTCGCGCCGCGCCTCCTCAAGCGTCGCCGCGCGCCCTCCGGGATCGATCAGCCGCGACAGGTCGATGGCCGGCCGCACGCCGGTGACCGATGTGTTGAGGTTGACGAGGTTGGCGCGGATCTCCGGCAGCTCGACCTTGAAGCGGGCGAAATATGCCTTTTCGAACAGGTTCTGCAGCGTCGCGCGTGTCACCGAGGACGATGGCAGCGGCACGTTGATGATGTGCGTCTGGCCGACGAACTGCATGTCGGCGGAGTGCGTGACGCGGATCGTCTCCGGCTTCACCGCTTCCTTGGCGATCAGCTCATCGCCTTCGTTCCGGTGTCGTTCCAATAACGCGTGAAGCGAAGCTTCATCGAGCAGCGCGACCGGCTGGTTGACCGTGTTGACGAAGTCATGCCGCAGATCCGCGACGACGCAGCCAAGCGCGTTGGTGATGCCCGGCCGCGCCGGCACCAGCACTTTTGGCAGGCCAAGCTCGCGCGCCAGCGCCGTCGCATGCAGCGGCCCAGCGCCGCCGAAGGCGAACAGGGCGAAATCGCGCGGGTCATGGCCGCGCGACACCGACACCATGCGGATGGCGCCCGCCATCTTCATGTTGCCGAGCCGCAAGATTGCGCCAGCCGCCTCGACGCCGGAAAGGCCGGTGCGCTTGCCGATCCTGTCCTCGAATATGCCGGTGACGCACTCGACCGTGACCGGATTGTCGACCGCGAGCAGCTTCTTCGGCGCCAGCCGCCCCAGCACCAGGTTCGCGTCGGTGATGGTCGGTTCCGTGCCACCGCGTCCGTAGCAGATCGGGCCGGGATCGGCGCCTGCGCTTTCCGGGCCGATCTGGATCAGGCCGGCCGCGTCGACACGGGCGATCGAGCCGCCGCCGGCGCCGACGGTGTGCACCGCCACCATCGGCACGTGGATCGGCATCGCATATTCGATCTCGATCTCGTTGGACACCGCAGGCTCGGCGTTGCGGATCAGTGCCACGTCGGTCGAGGTGCCGCCCATGTCGTAGGTGACGAGGTTCTCGAAGCCGGCACGCTTGCCCGTATAGGCTGCGGCGATGACTCCGGAGGCCGGGCCCGACATCACCGTCTTTGCCGATTCCCGGGTGACGAAGCGGGCCGAGATCATGCCGCCATTGCCGTTCATGATGAGGAAGTCGCGGGCATAGCCCTTCGCCGCCAGTTCCTTGCGCAGCCGCTCGACATAGCGCTCGAGGATCGGCTGCACCGAGGCGTTGACCGAGGCGGTTACGCCGCGCTCGAATTCACGCGCTTCCGACAGCAGCGCATGGCCCGTCGTGATGTATCCGTTCGGCCAGATCTCCCTGGCGATCGCAGCCGCGCGCCGCTCATGCGCCGGATTGGCGTAGGAGTGCAGGAAGTGGATGACGAGCGACTCGCAGCCAGCGTCCAGCAGCCTCTGCACCGCGTCGCGCATGCCGGCCTCGTCGAGCGGGATGCGCACCGCTCCCGATGCCTCAACGCGCTCCGACACCTCGAGCCTGAGATCGCGCGGAATGACCGGCACGAACGTCCCCGTCATGCCGTAGGGCTGCGGCCTGGTGCGCCGGCCAAGCTCGATCACGTCGCGAAAGCCCAGCGTGGTGATCATGCCGGTCCTGGCCAGCCGGCGCTCCAGCACCGCGTTGGTGGTGGTCGTCGTGCCGTGCACGATGAGGTCGATGCCGTCGACTGCAAAGCCGGTGGCGCCGAGCGCCGAAACCACGCCAAAAGCCTGGTTTTCGACCGTCGTCGGCGTCTTGGCGATGTGCACCCTGCCGCCGTCCTTGCCGTCGATCAGGATGAGGTCGGTGAAGGTGCCGCCGACATCGATGCCGGCGACGACGCTGCCCAGGGAATCCCGCGGTTGCGCCGAAAAATTCTCTTTCATTGTCGAAACCCGAAATGCGCGGACTACGGATATGCCTCGGTTTGGAAAGGCGTTTTACGCTACCATCTTGACGCAAATATCATTTGTATACTAATAAATTCCGGACACAAGAGCTTACCGCTTGGCAGTGTGCGAGGAGCACGCCGGAACCTGACCGTTCGGGCGTGCAGGAGAAGGTTTGGCGCCAGCGCCTTAAGCTTGGGCCAGAAGGTTGGGTTTGATGAACACCACATCCGCGTTGAACGCCGCCGGCGCCAAGCCGCTGCAGTTCCCTATCCCGGCCAATGTCTATGCCGAAACCGTCGTCTCGGTGAAGCATTACACCGACCGGCTGTTCTCGTTCCGCATCACCCGGCCGCAGTCGCTGCGCTTCCGCTCCGGCGAGTTCGTCATGATCGGCCTGCCCAATGCCGAGAAGCCGATCTTTCGCGCCTATTCGGTCGCCAGCCCGGCCTGGGACGACGAGCTGGAATTCTTCTCGATCAAGGTGCCGGACGGTCCGCTGACCTCGGAACTGCAGAAGATACAAGTCGGCGACACCGTCATCATGCGCCAGAAGTCGACGGGCACGCTGGTGCTCGACGCGCTGACGCCAGCCAAGCGCGTGTTCATGATCTCGACCGGCACCGGCATCGCGCCCTTCGCCAGCCTGCTGCGCGATCCCGACACCTATGAGAAGTTCGACCAGGTCATCCTGACCCATACCTGCCGCGACAATGCCGAGCTCACCTACGGCCAGGAGCTGGTGGCAGCGCTCGAGAACGACCCGCTGATCGGCGAGCTGACCGGCGGCCGCGTCACCCTCTACAACTCGACCACGCGCGAGGACTCGGCACGCATGGGCCGCATCACCGCGCTGATCGGCTCCGGCAAGTTCTACACCGACCTCGGCATCGACAAGCTCAATCCCGAGACCGACCGCATCATGATCTGCGGCTCGATGCACATGCTGAAGGACGTCAAGGAACTGGCCGAAAGCCTCGGCTTCCAGGAAGGTTCGCTCAGCCATCCTGCCAGCTTCGTCGTCGAGCGCGCCTTCGTCGGCTGAGTGATAGCCGGCGCCCCAGCGTCCGCCAAATCGAGGTTTTGACCATACGGTCAAAAATCAGCTGCTTTCGCGGCCTTTTTCCGCTATGAACCGTTTGAGGACTCGTGGAGCACTGCTTCACGGGCTATCTTCGTGTGCGTCGCCCAACAGCGCCGAGCGGTTTGGGCATACGACAGGCACCAAGGCATAGAGCGCAAGCCGCTGAATGGAAGGGCAGGAGATGAGCAGCACAATCCGCGACGCCGACCTCGGCGCGTCCAAGGTCACCTCGCTGCCGGCGCGCGCCGCCGCGAACACCCCTGTGCCGCAAGGCCATATTGCGCGCAATCCCGGCATGCGGCTCGATCTCGGCTTCCTGGAATCGGTTCGCAGCGTCAACCGTTCGGCACTGGAGCGCCGCGTCGCCACGCTGACCAAGCGGCGTTCGATCAAAGCCGACAACCAGGCGGCATGGCTGCTGCGCGCCGTCGCCTGCATGGATCTCACCACGCTGAACTCCAATGACACGGACGAGCGCGTGCGCCGGCTCTGCGCCAAGGCGATCAACCCGTTCCGCCGTGACATCGTCGAGGGGCTGGGCATTGCCGGCGAAACCATCCGGCCGGCCGCGGTCTGCGTCTACCATCCTTTCGTCGCCACCGCCGTCGATGCGGTGCGCGGCACCGGCATCCATGTCGCCGCCGTGTCCACCGCTTTTCCGCACGGTCTGGCGCCGCTGTCGACGCGGCTGCAGGAGATCGAGGCCTCGGTCCGCGACGGCGCCGATGAGATCGACGTCGTCATTCCGCGCGGCCTGGTCTACGGCGCAAAATGGCAGGAGCTGTTCAACGAGATCGTCGCCATGCGCGAGGCCTGCGGCGAGGCGCATCTCAAGGTCATCCTCGGCACCGGCGACCTCGCCACGCTGCGCAACGTCATGCTGGCCTCGATGGTGGCGATGATGGCGGGCGCCGACTTCATCAAGACCTCGACCGGCAAGGAGAGCGTCAACGCCACGCTTCCGGTCGGCCTCGCCATGGTGCGCGCCATCCGCGCCTATTTCGAGGAGACAGGCTACCTCATCGGCTTCAAGCCGGCCGGCGGTATTTCTACGGCCAAGGTCTCGCTCGACTGGCTGGTGCTGATGAAGGAAGAACTCGGACGGCCGTGGCTTGAGCCGGAGCTGTTTCGCTTCGGCGCATCCAGCCTGCTCACCGACATCGAGCGCCAGCTCGAGCATCACCTGACCGGGCATTATTCGGCCAATCATCGCCACGCGATGGCTTAGCCCGCGAAGTCGCCCGCCAAGAACGAAAACCTCCTGCGGTAGGAGCGCCCCATGAACATTCTCGAACGCTATCACGCCATGGAGTACGGCCCGGCGCCGGAGGCGCGCAACGAGGCGGATGCCTGGCTCGCCGCGCGCGACTTCTCCAAAGCGCTGTTCATCGGCGGCGAGTGGAAGGCAGCGGCCGGCGGCAAGACCTTCGACACCAGCGAGCCATCCTGCGGCAAGCTGCTGGCCAAGGTTTCGGATGCCGGCGCCGCCGACATCGATGCCGCGGTCGCGGCCGCCACCAAGGCGCTGCCTAAGTGGAGCGCCAGCTCAGGCTACCAGCGCGCCAAGGTGCTCTACGCCATCGGCCGCGCCATGCAGCGCCACCAGCGGCTGTTTGCTGTGCTGGAATCGATCGACAACGGCAAGCCGATCCGCGAAAGCCGCGACATCGACGTGCCGCTGGCCATCCGCCACTTCATCCACCATGCCGGCTGGGCGCAGGCCCTGGACAGGGATTTCCCCGAGCACAAGGGGGTCGGCGTCGTCGGCCAGATCATCCCGTGGAACTTCCCACTGCTGATGCTGGCCTGGAAGATCGCGCCGGCGCTCGCCGCCGGCTGCACGGTGGTGCTGAAGCCGGCCGAGTTCACGCCGCTCACCGCCGTGCTGTTCGCCGAGATCTGCGAGCGGGCAGGCGTACCGAAGGGCGTCGTCAACATCGTCCAGGGCGGGCCGGAAGCGGGCGCGGCCATCGTCAACCATCCCGGCATCCAGAAGATCGCCTTCACCGGTTCGTCAGAGGTCGGCAAGATCATCAGGAAGGCGACCGCCGGATCGGGCAAGAAGCTGTCGCTGGAGCTCGGCGGCAAGTCTGCCTTCATCGTCTTCGAGGACGCCGATCTCGACAGCGCCGTCGAGGGTCTGGTCGACGGCATCTGGTTCAACCAGGGCCAGGTCTGCTGCGCCGGCTCACGCCTGCTCGTGCAGGAAGGCGTCGCCGAGGCCTTCATCGCCAAGGTCAAGGTGAGGATGAGCCGGCTGCGTCTTGGCAGTCCGCTCGACAAGAACACCGATATCGGCCCGCTGGTCGATTCGACCCAGCTCGACCGTGTCAAGGGGCTGGTCGCCGAAGGGGCAAAGCAGGGCGCCGTCTGCTGGCAGCCGGACGCGGTGTTGCCGTCTACCGGCTACTACCACCTGCCAACACTGGCCACAGGTGTTTCGCCGGCTAATATTCTTGCCCAGGAAGAGGTGTTCGGGCCGGTGCTTGCGACGATGAGCTTCCGCAACACCGAGGAGGCGATCGAGCTCGCCAACAACACGCGCTATGGGCTCGCCGCCTCGGTGTGGAGCGAGAACGTCAACCTAGCGCTGCATGTCGCGCCGCAACTGAAGGCCGGCGTCGTCTGGGTCAACGGCACCAACATGTTCGATGCCGCTTGCGGCTTCGGCGGCTATCGCGAGAGCGGCTTCGGCCGTGAGGGCGGGCGCGAAGGCATGTATGAGTATCTGACGGCCAAGCTGCCGCTCGGGCCGGTCATCAAGCCTGCGGCACTCCCTTCGGCCCAGCCGGTAGAGCAGGCGGATGGCGCCGCCATCGACCGCACGGCAAAGCTGTTCATCGGCGGCAAGCAGGTCAGGCCGGACGGCAACTATTCGCTCGCAGTCGCCGGTGCCAAGGGCAAGCTTGCCGGCGAAGTCGGGCTCGGCAGCCGCAAGGACATCCGTGATGCGGTTTCCGCCGCCCGCGGGTGCAAGGCCTGGCCGGAGGCGACCGCCTTCAACCGCAGCCAGGTGCTCTACTACCTGGCGGAAAACCTGTCCGGCCGCGCCGACGAATTCGCCGCCCGCCTCGTCCAACTGACCGGCGTGACGGCCAAGGCCGCGCGCGAGGAGGTCGAGCAGTCGATCGAACGGCTGTTCCTCTATGCCGGCCTGACCGACAAGTTCGAGGGCCGCGTGCACCAGCCGCCGGCTCGTGCCGTCACACTCGCCCTGCACGAGCCGGTCGGCGTCGTCGGCGTCGTGGCGCCCGACAACCAGCCGCTGCTCGGCTTCATCTCGCTGGTGGCGCCGGCGCTTGCCATGGGCAACACCGTGGTCGCGGTGCCTTCCGAACGGCACCCGCTGCTTGCCACAGATCTCTATCAGGTGATCGAATATTCCGACCTGCCGGCCGGCGCCATCAACATCGTCACCGGGCGCAGTTCCGAGCTTGCCGGCGTCCTGGCCAAGCACGACGATGTCGACGGGCTCTGGGTGTTCGCCGATGCCGACACCTGCACGAAGGCGGAGGCCGACTCCATCGGCAACCTCAAGCGCGTCTGGAGCGGCAATGGCCGCAGTCTCGACTGGGCGTCAGAAGACGCCGCCGGCGAGACGTTCCTGCGCCGCGCCATCGAGGTCAAGAACGTCTGGGTGCCTTACGGCGACTAACGCAAGGCCGATTGCCGCGTTTGCCGCAGGCCTTCAGGCTTGACGGGTCCAAAAATGTTCTTTAACGAGAAAAAACAATTGGCCTGTGAGCGACCACCCGCGCAGGCGGCACGGTAGGTGCCGTCTGGCACATTGCGCCTGGGCCGGATGCGCCTAAAAACCGGGCGGCCCAGACAGCGAGGAGAGTGAGAATGGCGGATCTGGCAGGCAAGGTGGTTGTCGTCACCGCGGCGGCGCAGGGCATTGGCAAGGCGAGCGCGCTGGCCTTCGCCAAGGCAGGCGCGACAGTCTATGCAACCGACATCAATGAAGCGCTGCTGGCCGAACTCGCCAAGACAACAGGAATAAAGGCCCGCAAACTCGACGTGCTCGACGATGCAGCCGTGTCCGCGACCTTCGCGGACATCGGCCGGGTCGACGTGCTGTTCAACTGCGCCGGCTTCGTCCATGCGGGTTCGATCCTCGAGATGAAGGACGCCGATCTCGACTTCGCCTTCAACCTGAATGTGCGCGCGATGATCCGCACCATCCGCGCCGTGCTGCCGGGAATGCTGGAGCGTGGCGACGGATCGATCATCAACATGTCTTCGGTCGCCGGCGCCGGCAAAGGTGTGCCCAACCGCTTCGCTTACGGTGTCACCAAGGCCGCCGTCATCGGCCTGACCAAGGCGATCGCCGCCGATTATGTCGCCAAGGGCATACGCTGCAACGCCATCTGCCCCGGCACCGTCGAGAGCCCGTCGCTGCAGGACCGCATGCATGCGCAGGGGGATTACGAAGCCGCCCGCGCCGCCTTCATCGCCCGCCAGCCGATGGGCCGGCTGGGCACGCCGGAAGAAATCGCCGATCTCGCCGTCTATCTGGCCGGCGCCACCTATACGTCGGGGCAGGCCTACAATATCGACGGCGGCTGGTCGATCTGACTTCGTTCCGGAACAGTTCGGGCGGTCCGGATCGAGAAGTCTGAAAATCCTGCATGCCGGTCGCCTGAAGCGGTCACCGCGCTTGCCCGGGATCAGCTCGATAGGTACGGTCCGGCCGGTTTCCGCCAGGGGAGCAATCGCCTCGGCGGAGAGTTTGCAACGGCTGCGAGGCCGCAAGTAGGAGAAAGAAATAGATGAAACTGCTGCGCTATGGCGAGGTGGGGAGCGAACGTCCCGGCCTGCTCGATCAGGATGGGACAATCCGCGATCTCTCGGCCTATGTCGCCGACATCGGCGGCACGGCGCTTCATCCGGTCTCGCTCGACATGCTGTCCAAGCTCGATGCGAAATCGCTGCCGGCGGTTTCCGGCAATCCACGCATCGGCGCCTGCGTCGCCGGCACCGGCAAGTTCATCTGCATCGGCCTCAACTATTCCGACCATGCCGCCGAGACCGGCGCCACCGTGCCGCCGGAGCCGATCATCTTCATGAAGGCAAGCTCGGCCATCGTCGGGCCGGATGACGACGTGCTGATCCCGCGCGGCTCGGTCAAGACCGACTGGGAGGTCGAGCTCGGCGTGGTCATCGGCAAGACCGCCAAGTATGTCTCGGAGGCCGAGGCGCTGGATTACGTCGCCGGCTACTGCGTCTCGCACGACGTGTCGGAGCGCGCCTTCCAGGCCGAACGCCAGGGCCAGTGGACCAAGGGCAAGAGCTGCGACACGTTCGGCCCGATCGGCCCGTGGCTGGTCACCAAGGACGAGGTGGCCGACCCGCAGAACATCAAGATGTGGCTGACCGTCAACGGCAAGACGATGCAGAACGGCTCGACCAAGACCATGGTCTATGGCGTCGCCTATCTGGTTTCCTACCTCAGCCAGTTCATGTCGCTGCATCCGGGCGACATCATCTCCACCGGCACGCCGCCCGGCGTTGGGCTGGGCATGAAGCCGCCGGTGTTCCTGAAGGCTGGCGACGTCGTCGAGCTCGGCATCGAAGGCCTGGGCCAGCAGAAGCAGACGTTCAAGGCGGACGCGTAAGGCGCGACTCCCCTTCTCCCCCTGTGGGAGAAGGTGGATCGGCGCGCAGCGCCGAGACGGATGAGGGGTGCTGGAAGAAATGAGGCGCTGAAAATACGGTGCTTGGAAGCGCCAAATTGCTCGACGCGGTGATCCTTCCAACACCCCTCATCCGTCGCCTTCGGCGACACCTTCTCCCACAGGGGGAGAAGGAGAGGCTGGCGCCTACTTCAGCACCTTCCCATCCGCCCCAAACCGATACGTCTTCGCCGGATCCGGCGTCGCGTACAGGATAGCGCCCGGCTCGGCGTTGTAGACGCCGAAGATGCGCACGGTGATCAGGCCGGCCTTTTCGCAGTCGAGATAGAGGTTGGTGTCGGCGCCGAGATGCTCGGCATGCACCACCGTGCCCTTCCAGGCGCCGGATTTCGTGTCGACGGTGAGGTGCTCGGGCCGCACGCCGACGGTCTTGGCCGTCTCGCCAAGTCGCGCGCCGTCGATGAAGTTCATCTTCGGCGAGCCGATGAAGCCGGCGACGAATTCATTCGCCGGCGAATTGTAGAGCTCCATCGGGCCGCCGATCTGCTCGATGCGGCCGGCGTTCAGCACGACGATCTTGTCGGCCAGCGTCATCGCCTCGACCTGGTCGTGGGTGACGTAGATCATCGTCGCCTTCAGCCGCCGATGCAGTTGCGCGATCTCCAGACGGGTGTTGACGCGCAAGGCGGCGTCGAGGTTCGACAGCGGCTCATCGAAGAGGAAAAGCTTCGGCTCGCGCACCACGGCGCGGCCGATGGCGACGCGCTGGCGCTGGCCGCCCGAAAGCTCGGCCGGACGTCTTTCGAGATAGGGCTCTAGCGACAGCATCGAGGACGCGATGCCGATGCGGCGGTCGATCTCGGCCGCCGGGGTGCCGGCCTGCTTGAGGCCGAGGCCCATATTGTTCTTCACCGTCAGATGCGGATAGAGCGCATAGGTCTGGAACACCATGGCGATGCCGCGTTTGGCCGGGGGCGTGACGGAGACGTCCTGGCCGTCGATCACAACCCGTCCGGAGGTCGAATCCTCCAGGCCGGCGATGACCCGCAGCAGCGTCGACTTCCCGCAGCCGGAAGGGCCGACGAAGACGACGAACTCGCCGTCATTGACCTCGAGGTCGATGCCCTTCAGCACCTCGACCGGCCCGAAAGCCTTCTTCACATTCTCGATGTTGAGCGAGCCCACAATATCGTTCCTAGCTTTAGAGTTTGACGGCGGCGCCGCTGCGCACGCTCTCGTCGGCGGCAAGGCAGACGGCGAGCGACTTGACCGCGTCGTCCATGTGCCGGGTGAGGTCGATGTCCTCGCGGATGGCCTTGAGCAGGAAGGCCTGTTCGAGGTCGCAAAGCTCCTGGTGGCCGGGCTCGCCTGCCATCGACAGAAGCTCGTCCTGTTTGGCGAATCTGCCGTCAGGCCCGGTCGCGGCACTGTGCAAGCGGATGGTCGAGGTCTTGGTGTGGGTATCGATGTCGTCGGACCTGATGCCTTCCTTCATGACGATCGACACGCAGCCTTTCGGCGAGATGACGTCCTTCACGAAGAAGGCGGTCTCCGAGATCATCGGACCCCAGCCGGCCTCGTACCAGCCGACCGAGCCATCCTCGAACAGCACCTGAAGGTGGCCGTAATTGTACATCGATGGCGCGACCTCGTCGGTCAGCCTGACCCCCATGCCGCGCACCTCGACCGGGTTGGCATCGGTGATCTGCAGCATCACGTCGAGATAATGCACGCCGCAGTCGACGATCGGCGACGTCGTCTGCATCAGCTGCTTGTGCGTGCCCCAGGTATGGCCCGAGGATTGCTGGTTAAGATTCATGCGGAACACGTAGGGGCCGCCGAGCTTGCGTGCTTCGGCGATCAGCCGCACCCAGGATGGGTGGTGGCGCAGGATATAGCCGATCACCAGTTTCCTGCCGTTGGCCTTGGCGGCGGCGACGACGCGCTTGGCGTCGGCCACCGTCGTTGCCAGCGGCTTCTCGACGAAGACGTGGCAGCCGGCCTCGAACGCCCTTACCGCATAATCGGCATGGCTATCCGAATAGGTGGCGATCGAGGCGACGTCGGGCTTCTCCTCGCGCAGCACATCCTCGAAGGAGCGCCTGATGCCATAGCCACCAAGCCCTTCCGGCAGCGGCACGTCGGAGCGGTTGACGAGTGCGGCGATCTCGAAGCCCGGGTTGTTGTGGTAGGCCAGCGCATGGCTGCGGCCCATATTGCCGAGGCCGGCGACGACGACGCGAAGTGGTCTTTCTGCACTCACTTGACGGCTCCAGACGTGATGCCGCGGATCAGCTGCCGCGAGAAGATGACGTAGAGGATCAGCACCGGCAGGATCGCCAGCGACAGCGCCGCCAGGATCGCGTTCCAGTTGGTGACGAACTGGCCGAGGAAGAGCTGGGCGCCGAGCGTCACCGTCTTGGTCTCCTCCGATGGCGCCAGGATCAGCGGGAACCATAGATCGTTCCAGATCGGGATCATGGTGAAGACGGCGACGGTCGCCATCGACGGGCGCACCAGCGGCAGCACCAGCCGGAAGAAGATCGTGTATTCCGACAGCCCGTCGATCCTGCCCGCATTCTTCAGGTCGTCGGAGACCTGCTTCATGAATTCCGACAGGATGAAGATGGCGAGCGGCAGGCCCTGCGCGGTGTAGACCAGGATCAGCGCCGTCAGCGTGTTGACCAGCCCGCTCGCCACCATCAGCTGCAGGATGGCGACGGTGCCGAGACGGATCGGGATCATGATGCCGAGCGCCAGGTAGAGGCCCATCATCGTGTTGCCGCGGAAGCGGTATTCCGACAGCGCGAAGGCGGCCATGGCGCCGAACAGCAGCACGAAGAACAGCGAGGCGACGGTGACGACGAGGCTGTTCTGGAAATAATGGATGAAATCGCCCTGGCCGATCACCGTGGTATAGCCGATCAGGTCGAAAGTCCCGGGCGTCGGCGGCGTCAGCGGCGCGCCGAAGATCGCGGCGCGCGACTTGAACGAGTTGACGATGACCAGGATCACCGGAAACAGCGCGATCGCCGTATAGGTCAACAGGATCGCGTGGGCGCCGATGGTGCGGGGAAGCGAATGGGTTGCGGTGCTCATCTGTCGCCCCCTCAGAATTGATAGCGACGCAGGCGCGTCTGGATGAGGAACAGGTAGACGCAGACGCCGCCGAGGATGATCAGGAACATCATCGTGGCGATCGCCGCGCCCATGTTGGGATCGCCGACCTGCAGCTGGAAGCCGAAGAAGGCGCGGTAGAGGAAGGTGCCGAGGATGTCAGTGGAATAGTTCGGCCCAGCGAGCGCGCCTTGTGCGGTGTAGATCAGGTCGAAGGCGTTGAAATTGCCGACGAAGGTCAGGATCGAGATGATGCCGATCGACGGCAGGATCAGCGGCAGCTTGATCTTCCAGAACTGCGCCATGCCGGTGACGCCGTCGCATTCGGCCGCCTCGATCACCTCGTCCGGGATCGACAGCAGCGCCGCGTAGATCAGCATCATCGGGATGCCGACGAACTGCCAGACCGAGATCAGGCTGAGCGCCGTCAGCGCATACTGCTCCTTGCCGAGCCAGGGCGTGAACAGGCTCTTCAGGCCGACGAAGTCGAGCAAATGCGGCGCCACGCCCCACAGCGGCGACAGGATCAGCTTCCAGGCGAAACCGACAATGACGAAGGACAGGATCGTCGGCACGAAGATCGCCGTGCGGTAGAAGGCGGCGAACCGCAGTCGCGGACTGGAGAGCAGTGCGGCAAGCAGCACGCCGATCGGATTCTGCACCAGCATGTGGATGATGAAGAACCAGACATTGTTCCTCAGCGCGTTCCAGAAGTTCACCGACCAGTTGGGGTCGCCGAACAGCGTGCGGAAATTGTCGAACCCGACGAACACCTGTGCCTGCTCGATGTTGCGAAACAGCGAGAGCTGCAGCGTGCCGGCGAGCGGCAGGATCATGATTGCCGTGTAGACAAGCACGGCCGGCGCCAGGAAGACGCCGATGTGCCAGCGGGTCGGTCTTTTCGGTCGTGTTTCTGCGGCCATGAGTTCGGTCCCCGCCGTCTCTCGGTTCCAAATCGTATGATGCTAGATGATGCCTCTATGCACGGCCTGATCGTCCCCTTCGGAGAGGACAAGGCCCGCGACTGCGCGGCTTCGTCTTCCCCGCAAGGTGAGGGTAAGACCGAGAGGCGGCGCCGACAATCGCTATCTAGAAACTGTCCGAATGCCGGCCGGGCAGATGCCCGGCCGGTCTGCTGCCTGAGCTCTTACTTCGCCGGCTTGTACCAGCTGTCGAGGCCGGCCTGCAGCTTCTTGGCCGCGGCCTCCGGCGTGTCGGTGCCGTTGATGACGTTGGCCGATTCAACCCAGGTCTCGTTCTCGAGGTTCGGCGTACCGCGCGACAGGATCTGGTAGGTCGAGCGGATGGTCGACTTGCACTTGCCGCGCCAGGAGACGAATTCCTGCGCCAGGGGGTCTTCCATCTTCACCGGCGTGTTGTTCAGGCTGAAGAAGCCCGGCAGCGCGTTGGCGTATATGGTGGCGAAGTCCGGCGAGGCGACCCAGGACAGGAATGTCTTGGCCGCATCGGCGTTCTTCGACGCCGCGTTGAGACCCATGCCGATGTCGGTATGGTCGGAGATGTAGCAGGTGTCGCCGGCCTTCTGCACCGGCGGCGGGAAGGCGCCCATCTTGAACTGCGCCTGGGTGTTGAACAGGCCGATCTCCCACGAGCCGGCCGGGTAGATGGCGGCGCGGCCGAGCGTGAACAGGTTCTGGCTGTCCGGATAGGTCTGCGCCTCGAAGCCGTCGCCGAGATAAGGCTTCCACTTGGCCAGCTCCTTGTAGGGCTCGACCCAGTCGGCATCGGTCAGCTTCTGGTCGCCCTTGATCAGCGCCAGACGGCCATCCTCGCCCTTCCAGTAGTTCGGGCCGATGTTCTGGTAGCCCATGGTCGCGGCTTCCCAGAGATCCTTGGTGCCCATCGCCATCGGGATGTAGGTGCCGTCGGCCTTGATCTTGTCGAGGGCGGCGTAGAACTCCTCATTGGTGGTCGGCACCTTGATGCCGAGCTTGTCGAAGGCGTCCTTGTTGTAGATGAAGCCGTGGATGACCGAGGCCATCGGCACGCAGAAGCTCGCCTTGCCGTCGTCGGTCTGCCAGGCGGCCTTGGCCACCGGCGAGAAGTTCTCCATGCCGGGCAGCGCCGAGAGGTCGGCGAGGTTGCCCTTCTTGAACAGCTCCAGCGACTTGTCGAAGGGGCGGCAGGTGATCAGGTCGCCCGCCGAGCCGGCGGCGAGCTTGGCGCCGAGTGCTGCGTCATACTCGGTCGGCGCCGACGGCGCGAACACCACCTTGATGCCCGGGTTCTTGGCTTCGAAGGCCGGGATCAGCTTGTCCTTCCAGATGGTCAGGTCGTCGCCGCGCCAGCTTTCGATGTTGAGGGTAACGTCATCGGCATAAGCCACCCCGGCGGTGCCGAGAATGCTGGTGCCGAGCAGAAGGGCCGTCAGTAGTTTGGTCGTCATGTTCAGTCTCCCTGTTGACCTTTTTCAGGTTCGGTTTGGTGAGAACAGAGGCTCAGTGCCCCTTGCTCCCCTCGATCGCGGAAAGGGCCGGCCGAAGCTTGTGGCCGGTCCCTTCCAGTATCTTCTCGGCCGTGTCGGCGTTGGCAGCGCCGGCGGCGAGCAGAATGGCGGTCTTGACGACGCCGCCGCTCTTTTCGAGCAGGCGCGCCGCATCCTCGCGGCTGCAGCCGCTGATGGCGGCAACGATGCGGGCCGCGCGGTCGCGCAGCTTGATGTTGTCGGCGGTGAGATTGACCATGTAGCCGTCATGGACATGGCCAAGATGGACGGCGGCGAGCGTCGACAGCATGTTGAGCGCTATCTTCTGCGCGGTGCCGGCGCCCATGCGCGTCGAGCCGGCGATCAGTTCCGGCGGCGTCTCGAGCAGGACGGCGACATCGGCCTGTCTGAACAGCGGCGCATCCTTGTTGTTGGCGACGGCGATGGTCGCCGCGCCCCGGCTCCGCGCATCCTCCAGCGCCCGGACGGCATAGGGCGTCGAGCCGCTGGCCGAAATCGCGATCAGGCAGTCGCCCTTGCCGATGCCGGCGGCGGCAACCGCGGCCGATGCCTCTTCGGTGTCGTCCTCGGGTCCGCCGGCAAGCGTGTGGAAGGCCTCGTCACCACCGGCGATCAGGATGGCGATGCGGTCGCGCCCGATCCCGAAGGTGCCGGGCAGTTCCAGCGCGTCGGCCACCGCCATCAGGCCCGAGCTGCCGGCCGCCGCATAGGCAAGCCTGCCGCCGCCCTTCAGACGGTCGGCGATGATTTCAGCGGCTGCCGCTATGGAAGGAATGGCGCCGCGCACGGCCTTGGCGGCCTCGATCTGCGCATCGGCGAGAAAGGAAAGGATGGCGTCCGGGGCCTGGATATCCAGCCCCTCGGCATTCTGGTGACGCGCTTCGGTGCGCTTCTCGGCCATCCAACGTCCTCCAACTGACGAAACAATACCAAAAAAATACCACTTGTCCACATCGATTAACGAATTCGTCGCTCCAAAATCGCCTTGCCGGCAAAATATCCTGATTTTTCAATAAAATACGCCTTAATCTTTTTGAAAGCGAAATTAACTCTTGGCTATTGGTATTTTATTGGTATTATCCGCCCGGAGGAGAAATCACGTGAATTTCGTTCTTGGCATCGATGGCGGCGGCACCAGCTGCAGGGCGGCCCTTGCGACCGCTGACGGCGCTGTGCTCGGCCGCGCCAAAAGCGGCGCAGCCAACATCCGCACCGACCTCACCGGCGCGAGGACCAACATCGTCGAGGCGGCAAGGCAGGCCTTCGTCGCCGCCGGCAAGGATCCGCAGCTCATCCCGCAAACGCCCGCAGTTCTCGGCCTCGCCGGCGCCAATGTCGGCACTTACCGTCAGCAGCTCGAAGCTATCCTGCCGTTCAGCAAAAGCCGCGTCGAGACCGACGCCGAGATCGCGCTTGAGGGTGCTGTCGGCGCCGGCGACGGCGCCATGGCCATCCTTGGCACCGGCACCGCCTATATGGCGCGCAAGCACGGCAAGTCGCGCGCCATCGGCGGCTGGGGCTTCCAGGTCGGCGACCAGGGCAGCGGCGCCCGCATCGGCCGCGACCTGCTCGAACAGACGCTGCTCGCCCATGACGGCATCCGTCCGGGCTCGCCGCTGACCGACGCCATGCTTGGCGTCTTCCGCAACAATCCGGAGGATGTCGTCGAGTTCACCACCAATGCCAAGCCCGGCGACTTCGGCGGCTTTGCGCCAAAGGTGTTCGACCATGCCGAAAAGGGCGACCTGGTCGCCAACTGGATCCTCGACAAGGCGGTTGCCGATGTCGAAGCCTCGCTCGGGGCGCTCGATCTTGCCGACGATGCGCCGCTCTGCCTGCTCGGCGGCCTGGCGCCGCTCTACGCGCCGCGGCTTTCGGCGCGTTACCAGGCGCTGCTCAGGCCGGCGCTCGACGATGCGCTGGGCGGCGCGGTGCAGATGGCGGTGCGCATCTTCGCCCTTGGTTCGGAGGCCGCCCGATGAGCGCCGCCGACCAGATTTTTGCTATGCTGAAGGAATCGTCGCAAAGCGGCGCGCCGCTCTATCTGCAGCTCCGCAAGAGCATCGAGGAAGCGGTCAATCGCGGCCTGATCGGGCCGGGCGACGCGCTGCCGTCGGAGCGCGACATCGCCAGCAAGGCCGATATCTCGCGCGTCACCGTGCGCAAGGCGGTGCAGGACCTGGTCAAGGGCGGCATCCTCGTCCAGCGCCACGGCTCCGGCACGTTCGTGGCGCCGCGCATGGAGCGCGTCGAGCAGTCGCTGTCGAGGCTCACCTCGTTCACCGAGGACATGGCGCGCCGCGGCATGGTGGTGCGCTCGGCCTGGCTCGACCGCGGCCTCTATGCGCCCTCGCCCGACGAGATGATGGTGCTCGGCCTGTCGTCGAACGAGCTGGTGGCGCGGGTGGCACGCCTGCGCATCGCCAACGACACGCCGCTGGCGATCGAGCGCGCCGCACTCTCGGCCAGCGTGCTTCCCGATCCCGAGGCGATCGGCTCCTCGCTCTACGCAGCGCTGGAACTGACCGGCAACCGGCCGGTGCGGGCGGTGCAGCGCATCTCGGCCGCCAATCTCGGCGACGATGACGCGCGCCTGCTGGAAGTGCCGCCCGGGGTTGCCGGCCTGCATATCGAACGTATTTCCTATCTTGCGAGCGGCAAGGTGATCGAATTCACCCGCTCGATCTACAGGGGCGACGCCTATGATTTCGTCGCGGAACTCCGGCTGACCGGGCCGGGAGAGGAGAGCCGGCCATGAGCGCGACCATCACCCATATGCGGCGCGAGATCGAAGAGATCCCGGAAGCAACCGCCCGCTTGCTCGACGGTTCGGCTGCGGTGCTGACCGAGGCCGGGCGCGGCATCCGCGAGCGCGATCCGAGCTTCGTCGTCACCGTGGCGCGCGGCTCGTCCGACCACGCCGCCACCTTCATGAAGTATGCCGTCGAGCTGACCGCCGGCCTTGCCGTCGCCTCGGTCGGCCCGTCAATCGCCTCGATCTATGGCGCCAGGCTCAGGCTCGCCGGCTCCGCCTGCCTGGCGATCTCGCAATCGGGCAAGAGCCCCGACATCGTCGCCATGGCGGAGGCGGCCCGGGCCGGCGGCGCGCTCACCGTCGCCATCACCAACACCGCCGATTCGCCGCTGGCGCGCGCCTCGGATTTTGCCATCGACATCCTGGCCGGGCCGGAACGCAGCGTCGCGGCGACCAAGACCTTCGTCAATTCGGCCGTCGCCGGCCTGGCGCTGATGGCGCATTGCACCGGCGACGAGGCGCTGCTGGCGGCATTGGCCCGATTGCCCGAACATTTCCGCAAGGCGATCGCCTGCGACTGGATGGCGCTGGCCGGCGCGCTGGAGACGCCGCGGTCGCTGTTCATCCTCGGCCGCGGTCCATCCGCGGCGATGGCCAACGAGGCGGCGCTGAAATTCAAGGAAACCTGCGGCATGCATGCCGAGGCCTATAGCGCGGCGGAAGTCATGCATGGACCGCTGGCGCTGGTCGGGCCCGGCTTCCCGGTGTTGGCACTTGCCGCCCGCGACGCTTCCGAACCCTCGGTCGCCGAGGCCGCCGACAGTCTGGCCGGCAAGGGCGCAGCCGTGTTCGTGACATCCGACAAGGCGACGAAGGCACTGGCCCTGCCCCATGTGGCGACCGGCCATCCGCTCACCGATCCGCTGACTCTGATCGTGTCCTTCTATGGCTTCGTCGAGGCCTTTGCCCGGCACCGCGGGCTGGATCCCGATACGCCGCGCAATTTGCGCAAGGTGACGGAAACCGTATGAGCGACCGTTTCGCCCTGACTGGCGCCCGCATCTTCGACGGCGCCGACTGGCACGACAATGCCGCCCTCGTCGTGAACGGCGGCCTTGTCGAGGCCATCCTCCCCGCCGGCGCCATTCCGTCCGGCGTCGAAAGCATCGAGACCGGCGGCGGCCTGCTTGCGCCGGGCTTCGTCGATCTGCAGGTCAATGGCGGCGGCGGCGTCATGCTCAACGATCATCCCGACGTCGCCTCGATCGAGACCATCTGCCGGGCGCATGCACCCTTCGGCACCACCGCGCTTTTGCCGACGCTGATCACCGACACGCCCGCGATCACGGCGGCGGCTGTCGCGGCCGGCGCCGCGGCGGCGCGGCAGAAGGTGCCGGGCTTCCTCGGCCTGCACCTAGAGGGTCCGCATCTGTCGGTTGCCCGCAAGGGCGCGCATGACCCGGCGCTGATCCGACCGATGACCGACACAGATCAAGCGGCGCTGATCGCCGCGCGCAAGGAGCTCCCGGTCCTGCTCACCACGATCGCGCCCGAATCCGTTGAGCCGGAGCGCGTCGCGGCGCTTGCCAAGGAGGGCCTCGTCATAAGCCTTGGCCATTCCGATACCGGCTATGCCACGGCAAACGCCTTTGCCGCCGCCGGCGCGACGGTGGTGACGCATCTGTTCAACGCCATGAGCCAGATCGGCAACCGCGAGCCGGGGCTGGCCGGTGCCGCCATCGACATCGGCGGCCTGTCCGCCGGCATCATCGCCGACGGCATCCATGTCGATCCCGCTACCATGGCGATCGCGCTGCGCGCCAAGAAGGGCCCAGGCAAGATCGTGCTGGTCACCGACGCCATGGCGACGATCGGCACCGACATGACGTCATTCACGCTGAACGGCCGCACCATCTACCGCAAGGACGGCAGCCTCAGGCTTGCCGACGGCACGCTTGCAGGAGCCGACCTCGACATGATCTCCGCCGTTCGCTTCATGCACCGCGCCGTCGGTCTGGAGCTCGGCGAAGCGCTGCGCATGGCTTCGCTCTATCCGGCGCAAGCGATCGGACAGGCGCACAGGCTCGGCCGATTCGCCAACGGCACCGCGGCCGATATTGTTGGGCTATCGGACGATCTCGACGTCAAAGGTGTCTGGATCGGCGGCGAGAAGGTGTTTGCCGCCTGAGCCTATCCTTCGTCATTCTCGGGCTTGACCCGAGGATCCTGTGTGTTTGCTCAGTGCTATGGTTGAAGTGGGAAGGAGGCCGAGAGGATCCTGGTCGTCCCTTCGAGGACAGGCCGCGGCATGGCTCGGTCCCTTCCCACCAATGAACCATCAACCTGAACAGTTGCACGGGGCTGTCTTCAGCAGACCCCGCACCACAGGAAGAGGCATGGCCATGATAGTGCAGAACTATGTCGGCTGCGACATCTCCAAAGCGAGGCTCGACTTCTTTGATGAGGCAAGCGGCCGCTACCAGCGGATCGCCAACCAGGCTGAAGCGATAGAAGCCTATGTGGCAGGCCTTTGCGCTGGTCGTGACTTCGTTGTCATGGAGGCGACCGGGGTCCATGACCGGCTGCTGCGCCATGCGCTGGGCAAGGCCGGCATTGCGTTCTCGCGGCACAATCCGGCGCACACCCACCACTACGCGAAGTCGGCGACCCAGCGCGCCAAGACCGATCGTCTCGATGCCCGGATGCTGAGCAGCTACGGTCGTCGCTACCAGCCTGCGGCCGAGGCGGCACCTTGCGAGAAAGGCGAACGCCTTCAGTCGCTTGCCCGCCACCGCGACCATCTTGTTGAGATCCGGGCAAGGTTGAAGAGATATCTCAGCGAGGCCTTCGATGAGGACGTCATAACCGAGACTGAAAGTCTGATCGCCGACTTCGACACACGCATCGATGCACTCGAAAGCCGGATTGCCAAAGCCATTCGCGAAGCCGAGGACACCGCTCTCGACTACACGCTGATGGTCTCTGTACCAGGCGTCTCCACCATCACCGCGCTTTCGCTGCTGGCCCACATGCCCGAGCTCGGCCGGCGCTCGCCCAAGTCGATCGCGGCACTTGCAGGCCTTGCCCCGCTCGACAACGAGAGCGGCAAGGCCAAGCGCAAGAGCAAGATCAGCGGTGGCCGCCCGCGCGTGCGCCGCGCCCTCTACATGGCGGCGCTGGGCGCCATCCGCGCCAACGATCGCTTCAGAACTTTCTACACTGCGCTCGCCGCGCGCTCCGGATCGAAGAAACTTGCCATCGTCGCTGTCGCAAGGAAGCTCCTAGTCACTCTCAATGCCATCATTCGAGACAAAACGGCCTTCGCATGAACACAGTTGCCATGCCGTGACGACTGCCGTAGAATGCAGCGGCGCAAATTCTGCAACCGTTACAACGCCTTAGCGTAACGGCATGGATCCTAGGGTCTGCGCGCGTCGCTTCGCCCTAGGATGACGACGCGGTGCGATTAGCCGACTTTGGGGCATAGATATCCTTGTAGGTCTCGCGCAGCAGGTTTTTTTGCACCTTGCCCATGGTGTTGCGCGGCAGTTCGTCGACGAAGATCACCTGCTTCGGGTGCTTGTATTTGGCCAGCCGCCCACTGATCGCCCCGACGATATCGGCAGCGCCGATGGCCGCGCCAGGCTTGCGCACCACGACCGCGGTGACGCCCTCGCCGAAATCCGGATGGGCGACGCCGATCACCGCGCTTTCGCTGACGCCGGCGAGCGCGTCGATCTCGCCTTCGATTTCCTTCGGATAGATGTTGTAGCCGCCGGAAATGATCAGGTCCTTGCCGCGCCCGACGATATGCACATAGCCGTCCCGGTCGATGAGGCCGAGATCGCCGGTGATGAAGAAGCCGTCGCTCCGGAATTCGGCCTTGGTCTTTTCCGGCATCCGCCAATAGCCGGCAAAGACGTTCGGACCCTTCACCTCGATCATGCCGACCTCGCCTTGCGGGAGCGACCGGCCGCTGTCCGGATCGGCGATGCGCAGCGAAACGCCCGGCAAGGGAAAGCCGACGGTGCCGGCGCGCCGCTCGCCGTCATAGGGGTTGGACGTGTTCATGTTGGTCTCGGTCATGCCGTAGCGCTCGAGGATGGCGTGACCGGTGCGCTCGCGCCAGGCGGCATGCGTCTCGGCCAGCAACGGCGCCGATCCGGAAATGAACAGGCGGATGTTCCTGGCCGCCTGGCCGTCCAGGTCCTCCTGCTGCAGAAGCCTGACATAGAAGGTTGGCACGCCCATTAGTGTCGTGGCGCGCGGCAGCAGCGCGACGATGCGGGCCGGATCGAACTTTGCTTCGAACAGCATCGAGGCGCCGGCCATCAGGATGACGTTGGTGGCGACGAAGAGCCCGTGCGTGTGGAAGATTGGCAGCGCGTGGATCAGGACGTCATCGGGTGTGAAGCGCCAGTGCTCGACCAGCACACGCGCGTTCGAGGCGAGGTTCTCGTGGGTGAGCATGGCGCCCTTGGAGCGGCCCGTCGTCCCCGACGTGTAGAGGATCGCCGCCAGATCGTCCGGTCCGCGCGCCACAGCGCTGAATTCCGTCGATTGCCTTGAGGCGCTGTCGGTCAGCGAGCCATGTCCGTCGCTGCCGAGTGTCGCGACGCCGGCGCCCGATGCCTCCGCCAGCGGACCGATGTCGGCCACCCGGTCGGGATCGCAGACCACCAGCCGCGGTTCGGCATCGCCAAAGAAGTAACCGAGCTCCGGCAGCGTGTAGGCGGTGTTGAGCGGCAGGAAGACAGCACCGGCGCGCAGGCAGGCGAGATAGAGCAGCACCGCCTCCGGGCTCTTCTCGACCTGGACGGCGACGCGGTCGCTCGGTTTGACGCCAGATTGCACCAATGCATGCGCCAATTGCGCGGAGCGCGCCAGCATGTCGCCATAGGTCAGGGAACGCCGGTCATCCGTCGCCATCAGCAGCCGCTGCGGTGCCGGCACGCGGCCACGGAAAGCGTCGAACAGGTGATTGCTCATTGTTGCTCCCGCGTAACGAATGGCGCGGCGAATCCTGAATTCGCGTCGTTTCGGTCAGAGCGAATATCAGATTTGAGGCTGAACGAGCAGCTATTTGCGCCCGCGGTGCGCCTTGGTGGCACTCACTTTCGGGTCGCCGTCCCGGCTGAAGCGCACCATGCACCTGGCCGCCGTCAGCCGGTAGTGGTTGAGCAGGGCCTCGACCGCGCCATCGGCATCGCCATCGAGCGTGCGTTCGGCGATCTGGCGGTGTTCGGCAAGATCGTCGCGCTCGTCTCCCAGGCCGTGCTGCGACATCAGCCGGTAGCGGGAAGCCTGGTCGGAAAGCTGGTCGCAGAAGCCAACCAGCCAGTGCGACCGGCAGCCCGCAATCAGCGCGCGATGGAAGGCGCGGTGCAGCTTCTCCCAGTCGGGATTGTTCGACGAGGGATCGTCCGGCATGCGGCGCTGGGCGCGCGCCAAGCGGTGCAGCGCCAGCACCAGCTGCTCTTCCCACTCGCCGGTGCGATGTTCGATCGATTCGCGCAGCGCCCTTTCTTCCAGCCAGCAGCGGGTGCGCGTCAGTTCCTCCAGCTCCTCGGCGCTGACCGGCATGAGGAAGAAGCCGCGCTGGTCATGGCGGCCAAGCAGGCCTTCGGAGGCGAGACGGTTGAGAGCCTCGCGCACGGGCGATGCGCCGGCACCATATCGCGAAACCACCCATTCGACCCGAAGCTTGCTCTCGGTCTCCAGCACACCGCGGAGGAGATCGTCCCGAAGCTGATGATAGACCGTGCTGGCGAGGGTGCTCTTGGGTCCGGCACCTTCATCGCCCGGATCGGCGGTTCCGTAGGTCAATATGGCTCCTGTTGCCTGCTTTGGGCCTGTTGTTGGTCTTATTGCGAAGCAGTCTCAATCCCGTACACGTACTATACCGTGTCCAGCTTCGTGGTCTCAAGCGGAAGATGATGGTATTGGACTTAAAGAGGATAGAGCGCGCTGTCTTGCCGAAGTAACGGCCGGCGCAAGAATCTTGAGCGTGCTGCGAAGCTTGAGGTGCTGAACAGCGAAGCTACTCGTTTCAGGTGTCGATCACACTGGGAATCCGGCGGCGATATGGCTCACAGCCAAATCAGCGGGCGGCTTGATCCGCCGCGGTCCTGATCGCCTCGATGTTTGCCCGGTAGGCCTCGACGCTGCCACCCTTGAAGATGGCGGCGCCCGCCACCAGCACGTCGGCGCCCGCCGCCGTGACCAGCGGCGCCGTCTCCGGCGACACGCCGCCGTCGATCTCGATGCGGATCGGCCGGTTGCCGATCAGCGCCTTGACGCGCTTCACCTTGTCGACAATGGCTGGAATGAAAGCCTGGCCGCCGAACCCTGGGTTGACGGTCATGATCAGGATCAGGTCGAGCCGGTCGAGCACATACTCGACCGCACTTTCGGGCGTCGCCGGGTTGAGCGACACGCCGGCCTTCTTGCCGAGGTTCCTGATCGTCTGCAACGAGCGGTCGAGATGCGGTCCGGCCTCGGCATGCACGGTGATGCCGTCGCAGCCGGCCTCGGCGAAGGCGGCCAGATAGGGATCGGCCGGCGCGATCATCAGATGGCAATCGAAGAAGGCCTTGGTGCGGTTGCGGATCGCCTTCACCACCGGGGGGCCGAAGGTGATGTTGGGGACGAAATGGCCGTCCATCACGTCGAGATGGATCCAGTCGGCGCCGGCTGCCGCGACGGCCTCGACCTCGTCGCCGAGTTTCGAGAAATCCGACGCCAGCACCGATGGCGCGATCAGGGTTTTTTTGGCCATGTCCGCTTCCCGTTCTTCAAGTCCGCTCCGCCCTAGCGCATCGGCCGGAAAATCGGAACCGATTTTTGGAAGGGCAGTGCGCTGATTGAGTGTTGGAGCGCTGCTTGCGCGCTCCAGCTCTGCTTGTTGACGGGAATCCGGCGCCGGCGCGTCATCCGCGCAAAGGAGAGAGGCAGCGGCCGCCGCCTCTCTCTCGTTTGCAGCAAGATTCAGTTCACCTGAAGCCGTGACCTGGCCTGTCCCGGCAGAAACGGCTGGCCCCTGCCTTGCTTCAACTTCTGCAGCCCAAGCACCTTCGAAACCGGCCTGGGCACGCAATGTCCGCGCACCGTCATTTCGGTTGCCCGGCAGCCCGTGGTGATGATGGCATCCTTCACGCACGTCTTGCCGACCAGATGGTAGCCGCGTTTGCAGTCGATGATGATGGAGGGCTTGCGCACGCATTCGCCATTGATGCGCTGTTCGTCACGCCGGCATTTCCCCGCTATAACGGCATTCCTCACGCATTTCAGGCCAAGCTGATGATAGCCGGGCAAGCAGTGGATGCTGACGCCGATGCACTTGCCGTCGACCAGCTTCTCGGTGCTCTTGCATGCGGCCACCAAAGGCCTGTCGACACATCTGCCGCGCAACAAGCTCTGGCTGGGCAGGCATTTGCGGCCGGGATCCACGACGACCGGCGGCAGGCGGGGCTTGCCGAAGTCGCGGCGCGTGCTCGACACCAGATCGTCGACCTTGGGCTCAGAGGTGCGCTTTATGCAGGTGAAATCCTCCGCATCCGTGTCGATGGTGGCGATGGATCCATTCTGCTTGATCTCCTGCAAGGTGCACTGGATCGAGCGGGTTCTGGTGATGTTGAGATCGTGTGCGGCGCTGGCCTTGAACACGCCGCCTTCGTTGAAGGCGACCGCGGTCCCGGTGAAGAAGGCGCCGTTCGAGCAGCCGATCCGATAGTGCAACGCGCCGGGAGCATCGCGGCTCGCTTCGAACGCGACCCGGCCTTTGCGCGGGCAAAGTTTCCTTGATCCGGCGCTGTCGGAAACGGTCACTTCGCCTTGCCAATCGGCCTTGGCCGGCGGGTTGTCGGGATCGGCCTGCGGTCCGTCGGTGAAGCCTCCGCCGCCCGCGCCAGTGCAATGGACGGTGATGTCCTTCCAGCCATCGAAGGGCTCGAACGGATCGTTGCCGACGATCTCGGTCTTGTACTGGAAATAGGCGGTCGCCCCGACATTCTCCCATTTCTCGTAAGTGGCGAAATAGCCGTTCTTGCCCGCGTCAAAGGACGCCCAGGCCTGCTTGAACTCCGACGTGATCGGCCCATTGTCCTTCTGCCGCCAGATGCGCATCGATACCGGCCCGGCCTTGTTCGTCTGCGCGCGGCTGGTCACCTTGAGCGCCGGGCAGACTGTTCCCGGTGTCGAGCCGGGCAGGTTCGAGCGGTAGGTGGTCAGGAACAGCTTGACGTTCTTTGTCTCGAACTCGCCGAAGTCGACGGCAATGTCTTGACCCTTCGGTTTGACAACGGGGTCGCATACCACCTGAACGTCGAACGAACCGTGTTCGGCATAGTGCGATTCGTGGAGCGGATAGGGCCAGCTGCCGCCGGTCACCTCGCTGGCAGCATTGTGCATGTCGAGCGCCTTGTCGGTCAGCGCCGAAAAGCTGGCGTGGAACGTGTGTGTGAACGAATAGGACTTCGTCGGTCCATCGGGCTGGAGGTGCTGGTTGCACCGGGCGATAATCTGATCCCCATACGGCACCACGGCGATGCCCGTGTTCGAAGACAGCGCTATGATCGATGGATCGAAGGAGAAGTTCTCCTGGTGATCATAGTCGCGGCTGACCGGCGATGCGCTCCAGATCGGCGGAAACGCCCCGCACTGGCCGGGCCTGCAAACGCCGAGGGATACGCCGACCTCCTGCACGTAACCTGGCCAGCGTGTGTCGATCTTCATATGGCCCCAGAACTGGACGGTGCCGCTTTTCAGCCCGTCCCATTTCTGTTTGTCGCTCGAGACGACGTGCAGTGTGGTGTTGACGCTCTGCGTGTCGAACGACATCGACTTGATGTTGGCCTGTTCGGCGAAAGCGGAGGTGCTGGTTAGTCCGGCTGCGAACAGGGCAACAGTCGCAACCGTATTGCGAAAGGCATAGCTGACTGAAGACATCTCTCTCTCCTGACGTGTTCCTTCAGCGATTGGTCGCCGCTCGCGGCATCAAGGTTCATGCGGCGATCCCAGCAACGAAAAACCCCGCCGGATCGCTCCGGCGGGGTTCTGGTCTTCCTATCGCTAAATCACGGCTTGGAGTTCTGGATGTTCGCACCCGCCGGATCCTGCTGCACCTGCGGCGTGCGCCTCGGCACCAGCTGCTGCAGGATGTTCGGATTGAGCAGCAGGTTCGGGTTGACCTCCACACCCGGTTTGCGGTTCGGGACGCAGTTCGGATATCTTCCGGTCGTCCCGGTCGGGCAGCGCCGCAAAATGATGATCGGCTGGCACTGGCCGTTGATCAGCTGCGAACCTGGCGCGCATTCCTGCCTGACCCGGCGGCAGGCGCCGTCACGGACCTCGGTACCACGCGGGCAGACACACTCGCCTCGCTTGTTGTGGACCTGGCCGCGGATGGTGCACTGCTCCAGTTCAGGCTTCTTCTGCCGGCAGGCGCCGTCGCGGATCTCCGTGCCCTTCGGGCAGACACAGTTGCCGTTGGCGTCGTGGACCTGGCCGCGGATCGTGCACTGTTCCGGTTCCGGCCGGATCGGCCGGCAGGCGCCGTTGCGCACCTCGGTCCCCTTCGGGCAGACGCAATCGCCATCGGCATTGCGGACCTGGCCGCGGATCGTGCACTGCTCCGGCTTCGGCCGGATCGGCCGGCAGGCGCCATTGCGCACCTCGGTCCCCTTCGGGCAGACGCAATCGCCGTCCGCATCATGGACCTGGCCGCGAATGGTGCACTGCTCGGGCTTCTGCTTGTCCCTCACGCAGGCATTCACGGTCCTGTCGAGATGCGTTCCCTTGGGGCAGTAGCAGCTGTCACCGTCCGCCGACGGCACCGAGCCGGGTATGGTGCACCCTTGCGTGATCTTCACGCAGGCGCCGTTCTCGAGCTCGGTCCCGCGCGGACAGACACAGCGCCCGTCCTCGGTGCGGATCTGGCCCTTGAGCAGGACGCAAGGCTTCGGCTTCGGCTTGGGCTCGATGATGACGCCGCCGCCCGTGCACTGGCCGTTGCGATAGGTCGTGCCTTCGGGGCAGACACACCGGCCGGCATCGTTCATGACGAAGCCTGCCGAGCACTGCTTCTTCACCTCATTGCGGATGGTGAAGGGATGGCACGCATAGGCCTTGCCGCGATCACCCTGGATGTTGGCCTGATCGCCGGAAAGCATGTCGCCGCCGCCCTGCACCCGCGTGTCGGGCGACAGGACGCCAACGCAGTTCCGGCCGTTGACCGTGCCCTGCAGATTGGCGAGGCGGCCGTCATCGGGGATGACCACGGTGACATTGTGCACGTGGCTTTCCCCGGCGCCGAGCGTCAGGTTGGCAATGCAGGACAGAGGCAGCGTCGCCGGTTCCGGCGAACAGCCGAAGGGCGGCTCGATCGACGTGATCTCGACGCCTTCCAGCCTGCCCAGCCCCTCCACGCCGATCGCATCGCCGATGCGGACCGGACCGGAGAAGGCGGTCGGCCCATCGTTCGTGATGGTGATCTCGAACGTGCAAGGCTGGCCGGGCTGGCATTCGCTGTCGCCTGTCTTCTCGACGCGGATCGCCGGGGCGCCGCCGCCCTTGGCGCAAGCCTGGCCGATCGGATAGACGATGTCGTCGCCCGGCGCCGGCCCGTAGGAGCCGCGCGCGCAGTTCTCGAACTCGCCATTGGCCGAAACCGTCACGTCGAAGTGCCGGCTCGTTCCGGGCGTCATCACGGCGCCGGGAATCTGGCACGACAGCGAGTTGGCCGGAACCGGTCCGCAGGCCCATTCCGCGCCGTCGGGAGTGACGGTCTGGATCTGGACCGGCGCTCCGCCGGCCACCAGCGTGGCGGCATCGCTGACCCGCACCGGTCCGGTGGGGGCCGCGGTGCCGGCGTTGCTGACGGTGATGCGGCAGGAAACCACCGCAGCGCCCGCCAGCGAGCCATTGCACACCTTGGTGATGCGCAGGCCGGGCTTGCCGCCATTTGGATGACGGAAGCGTTCCTTGGCGCAGGCCTTGTTGTTGGTGAGGTCGACCTCACCGGGAATGGCCTTCACCTCGGCGCAGTTCTCGACGCTATCCGACTGGTAGTTTGCCGGCATCACCGCCTTGACGACGATTGGCGTCGAGGCGCCAGGCATCAGCACGATGCCGGGATTGTCGCAGCGGAACTGGCCGGGGCCGATCGGGCCGCACGCCCAAGGCGGCGACGGGCCGAAGGTCGAGGAGGCCGGCGCGCCGCCGGGATAGCTGTCGATGACCGTCAGCGGCCCATTGTAGGGGACGCTGCCGTTGTTGATGATGTCGATCACGAAGTAGCAGATGCCGTCGGCCGTGCAGACCGGGATGCGGGCACGCTTCTTCAGGATCAGGTCGACCTTCTTCTCGACCGGCGGCCGGCACTCAGGATCACGATCGCCACGCCGGCAGATCGGGATCGAAGCGCAGCCGCGGTCGTTCTGCTGGCTGCCGAACAGCGGCTTGCCGCTGGCCTGGTAGTCGTAGATGGCGCAGTTGCGCAGCACGCGGCCCTGCCAGCCCGGCGCCGGCTTGAAGCCGAGCTTGAGGTCGACAAAGGCGCCCGGATTGAGCGTGGTCACCGGATAGGTGCAGGTCATCGGCGTGACGCCTGGCACGCAGACCCAGGGTGGGTTCGGACCCGAATCCAGCACCGAGCCGGCCGGCAGCGTCACCTCATCAAGCACGATCTTGCCGTGATAGGGCGCGCCGCCGACATTGCTGACCCTGATGGTGAAGTCGCAGCCGCCGGCCATCGTGCAACGTGTGACCTCGGCGCGCTTCTCGACCTTGAGGTCCGGCTCCTTGTCGGGCGGGCATCTGAGGTCGCGCGGGATGACGATGTCGATGGTCTGCGTGCAGCACAGGCCCCAGCCCTCCTCGGGCCCGGCATAGGTCTCGATGCCGGTGACGATGAGGTGGATGACGTCGCCGGGTGATGCGCCGACGATCTTCCAGTTGAGCACGCCGCCGCCCGCCGGCACCAATTGCGTGTCGGGGATGATGGTGATGCCGGGCGTGGTCGTCGAGACCTGCACCCACTTGCCGCCCATCTCCGGGCCGACAGGCATGTGGTAGATGAAGGCGCCGCCGCCGGGCACGCAATCGACCGTGCCGCGCTCCACCCTGAAGCACTCCTTGCCGGGAGGTGGCGGCGGCGGGTTGCATTTGGTCAAGTCGATGCGGATCGAAGTCTTCTCGCCGGTGAGGAAATCGCCGTCATCCGGCTTGCCCGGATCCTGCGACGGGATGATGGTTCCCGTGCCGGCGCCGCCGACGGTCACCTTGATCGTGCCCTGGTTGTCGACCATGGCCGGCGCGGGGAACGCCGCATGGTCGATCTTGGCCACGATCTGGAAGGTGATGGCGCGTTCGTTCGGAGCACCCATGCCGTCGAGATCGGCGGCGGAGATCCGGAAATCGGAAACCGTCGCCGTGTCGTTCGGGTCCGCCGAGGTGCTGATCACAGCACCGGGCAACGCACCGCCACCGGCATCTGTGCCGTCGCCGGACACATGCGCGCTGACGATCTGCAGGCCATGCGGAAGCTGGTCCTTGAAGTCGAGCCCGGTGTTCTTCAGCGCATTGGCAAGCACCGGATTGGCAAAGGCTTGCGCATTGCCGCGCAGGCCGAAGGTCAAGGTGTAGAAGACATAGTCGCAGCTTCTCTGGCCGCCCTTCTTGGTGAAGAACGGCACGATGCGCCCCGGCTCGGGATTGATGACGCGGGGATTGTCGAGCTCAAGCCTGGGTTCCGGGCCTGCGGCCTCGACGATCTTGGCCGGGATGGGGTCCTCGGCGAAGGCCGGCAGTGCCGGCATCATGGCGACCGCGATACCGGCCGCCATCAGCCAGCGCGCACCACGCCTGGCATATGACAGGGGTTTCATGATGGTCTCCATGACGGTGGGTTTGCTGCTGCTCGGAGCAAGCGGGGAAAGCGCGGAAATGGTCATCTTTCCCTCCCTCACGGTTCGCAGCTGACGGCTGGGGTTCTGAGCGGCAGGGTCATCTTGCAGCAAGGGTAGTAGCCACCCTTGTCCTGGTCGGACTTCCTGTAGAAGCAGAGCCCGACATCGACCGTATCGCCCGGATAGTGGCCGGTGATGCCGATCGTGTATGGCGCTCCCGGCACATGCGACATGGGTGAGGTCACCCCGACGCCCGGCGTTTTGGACAGAGCCTTGATCGAATCGCCGCCGAAGCCGGCATGGTCATGGAGATAGAGATCGGCCTCGAGGCCGGAGGGCGTACAGAAATACTGGACGTCCTCGACATCGAGACAGGGAGGCAGATTGCCGGGCGGTGGGAAGTCCGGCGGATAGAAGGGTGGCAGGTAGCCGCCCGGGATTTCCTCATAGTAGCCGGCGCGGCCCTCGCAGGGGCGCCAGACCCTGACGTCGCCGACATGGCCTTCCACCTCGGGATCCTCGAAATAGCCGTCGAAGTCGACGAACCAGGAACCGAAGGGCGGCACGTTGGCCGGCTTGACCAGCGCGCTCGGTGTGAGCTGCACGCCGTGCACGGCAAAAGGCCCGCCGGCAGCGAGCTGTTCGGCAAGCGTGGGATTGTCGCGCAGCTTGTCGCCGGTGTTGACCAGCGTATCGGTGCAGACGCTGGTGTCGAGATTGCCCTCGGCGTCGTAGCCATATTGCAGGTCGACCCCGCCGGCAGACTGGCGGTTGCCTTGCGGGAAGCCGATCGCATATTCCTGCGGCACTTCCACCCAGATCGATTCCGTCGCCGGATCGTCCGGATTCTCGCGCCAATAGCGGATGACCTCGCCCTTGCCGGAATCGGCGAAGCGGCTGTAATCGTAGCGGTTTTCAACCGGGCCGCGCTGGGCCAGATACATGAAGCCCTTGTTGTCGAAGGCGATGCCGGTAACGGCATAGTCCTTGTCGGCCTTGACCGTCAGCTCCCAGCGCGGATCGCCGGCGAAGTGGCCGTCACGGGCAATGCCGACCGACCAGACCTCCGCCTTTTCACCGACCGAGTAGTAGACCCGGTCGCCGTGATAAGCGACCGCCCAGACACGGCGCTCGTCCTGGGTGTAGCCCCATGTGTCGGGGTCTTCGCTGTCGAAGGCAGCACCCTGGATGTCCATGACGGCGCCGTCGTCGGCGACCGGGGTGAGGCCATGCGCCGGGCGTCCGGCGACGCCATGGTCGAACGTGTCGATCAGCGTGCCGTTGGCGTCGATGCGATGGATCAGGCCGGTGTCGAGATCCGAGGCGAAGAACTGGCGATGGATGGGATCGAACGACAGGTTGCCGATGCCGGGCCCGCTGTTGGTGTCGATGTCGGCGAATTTCGAGACCGCGCCGGTGATGCCGTCGATCTTCCAGATCGTGCCCGGCCCGCCGCCATTCTCGGTGCCGAACTGGCCGTCCATGAAGGCAGCACCGGCAGCGCCGCGGCGCTCGCGCTCGGGGCGTCCGTCATCGTCGGCATCCGGCGTGACGATCTCGATGCCGTGCAGCGAGGTGGCGGCGGCATAGAGGTTCGGGATGCCCGACGGCACGCCATCGCGCACGCCGTCGTCATAGGTCAGGCCGAACACCTCGCCGATCTGGCCCGCCGTCACCTCGAAGGGCGGCGGTGTATTGACCAGCTGGCCCGAAGCCGGGCCGCCGAGATGCGAGACGTCGAAGACGCGCAAGGAGGCGCGTGTGGTGTCGATGAAGGTTTCGTCGACCGGATCGACACCGGGCGGCAGGCCTTCGTCGAAATTGGGGATGACGGTGCCGGGAAAGCCGGTCACCGCCATCGAGCCGGGATAGATGATCTGGGTTTCCTGCGCTGCGGCGGGGCCGCCGAGCCACAGGCTGGCGCTCAGCGCCAGTGCCAACGCAATTCCAGGAAAAGTATGAACCGGTTTTCCGTCAGGAAAACAAAGGGATAGGAATCCGCTGGTTGCTTTGATGGCGCGGCGCAAACGGCCGGCACGAGCGTGCGCGAAAGCGCTGTGGTCGCAAGACATAGAACTCCCCCCGAAGTCTAAGGGAGAAACGTCCGGTCTTGCCGCGCGGATCAGGGCCAGGCGCGGTGTTCCGGCACGTTCGTCCCTGATCGAATTGTCTGCTTTCCTCATAGTCACGATACGCCGGCTCTTACGCAGGGTCAACGGAATCAGCGGAAAGCCCAGCGCATCGACCCCGTCCCGAAGGCGGTGGTCGCGCCGAGCTCCTGTTGTTCCCGGAGACCGTGGAGCCTCTGGGTTTCTGGTCATAGGGGCTGTCCTTTCCCGGAGCCGCACCATGCGGCACCTGAGCGTCAGTGGTAGGCTGGCGCGGAAAGGTTCATGCTGCCGTCGAAGGAAACCTGCGGCCGGCTTTCCGGCGCGGCGGCCTTCTGTTAGCGTCATTGCAGATAAGCTTGGATAGTCAGGGGGCGGGCATGACCGGCAATCGCCTTGTTCTGCTGCTGGCGTCGATCGTTCTGGTCTCACCGGTATTGCCGTCGGCGGCCAAGACTCTGGTCTATTGCACCGAGGCCAGTCCCGACACGTTCGATCCGGCGATTGCCTCCGGCACCCGCGATGCATCGGCGACCGCGCTCTACAACCGCATCGTCGAGTTTGAGCCCGGCACGACCAGGGTGCGGCCGGGCCTCGCCGAAAAATGGGAGGTTTCCGGCGACGGGCTGACCTACACCTTCCACCTGCGGCACGGCGTGAAATTCCACAGCATCGATGGCTTTACGCCGACGCGCGACTTCAATGCCGACGATGTGCTGTTCACCTTCGACCGCCAAGCCAACGCCGAGAACCCGTTCCACAATTATGCCGGCCGCCAGTACATCTATTTCGACGGCATCGGCATGCCGGGTCTGGTCGCTGGCTGGCGCAAGCTCGACGACTACACTGTCGTCATGACGCTGAAGGCGCCGCACGCGCCGATGCTTGCCGACCTGGCGCTGGATTTCGCGTCGGTCGTTTCCCGGGAATATGCCGACAGGCTGCTGGCCGAGAAGCGGCCGCTGGATCTGGCGACACGGCCGGTCGGAACAGGTCCGTTCCAGCTTGTCGACTACCAGCAGGACGCGGTCATCCGCTACAAGGCCAATCCGGACTACTGGCGCGGCCGGCCGAAGATCGACGATCTTGTCTTTGCCGTCACCACCGACGCCAGCATCCGCATGGCAAAGCTGCGGGCCGGCGAGTGCGATGTGATGCCTTACCCCAACCCGGCCGACCTCGAGGCGATCAAGGCCGCGCCAGGCATCAGGCTGCTGCAGCAGGAAGGTCTCAACACCGGCTATCTCGCCTTCAACACCTTGCAGAAGCCGTTCGACGATCCGCGCGTCAGGAAGGCGATCGACATGGCCATCGACAAGAGGGCGATCGTCGACGTCGTCTTCCGCGGCACCGGCGAACTCGCCCGCAATCCGTTGCCGCCGACCTCATGGGCCTATGACAGGACGGCCCCGGACGATGTCTACGATCCCGATGCCGCCAAGCGCGAGCTTGCCGCGGCCGGCGTTCACGATCTGCATATGAAGGTCTGGGCGATGCCCGTGCAGCGGCCCTACAACCCCAACGCCCGGCTGATGGCCGAGATGATCCAGTCGGACCTCGCCAGGATCGGCGTCGGCGTCGATATCGTCAGCTACGAATGGGCCGAGTACCTCAGCCGCTCGAAGGCGCGCGACCGCGACGGTGCCATGCTGTTCGGCTTCACCGGCGACAATGGCGATCCCGACAATTTCCTCTCGGTGCCGCTCGGCTGCGCGGGCGTAGGCACTACAAACCGTGCCAACTGGTGTTTTCCTGCCTTCGATGCGCTGCTCAAGCAGGCCGCCGCCATCGTCGATCCGGCCGCCCGGACGAAACTCTATATCGAGGCGCAACAACTGTTCCGGCAGCAAACGCCTTGGGTGGTGATTGCGCATTCCGTCGTGTCGATCCCGATGCGCGAAAGGGTTCGAAACTATGTCATGGATCCTTTCGACCACCATGACTTCTCCGGCGTCGACATCCAGGACTGACCGCCGAGGATGGCCGCGGACCTCGACCTCTATGTGGAGAGCCTCGGCAATTTCGGTTCGGCCCGGGAATACTCGATCCAGTCGCTGCTGCCCTACGTCGAAGAGGCCGGGCTGAAGGTGCGCGTGCTCGACCGCCTGGCAAACGAGAGCCGGGCGCCGGCCGCTCTTATGCATGTCGACCTGACCGAGGTGCCGCAAGCCTATCGCCAGATCGACGATCTCTACCAGCGCACCCTCAATGGCCGCGCGCTGTCCATCCACCGGCACCTCTATTCGACGCTCAGGCTTGAGGCCGGCGACAGTCATCCCGGCCCGGTCGTCGTCAAGACCGTGCTCAACAGCCGGGGCCGCCCGGAGCTGCGCTGGCGGCAGTACAGCAATGGCTGGACGCGCATGGCACATGCGCTGCGCAAGATGGTCACGCCGGACTACAAGGAGCGTCTGTGCCCGCCCTACCGCGTCTACGCTAGCATCGCCGAGGTGCCGGCGGAGGTCTGGCGCGACGAAAGGCTGATGGTGGAAAAATTCGCCTTCGCCAGCCTCGACCTGCCGATCGTCAAGCACCGCTACATGTTCCTGCTCGGGGCCGAGCTCAACATGCGGCAGGTCTACAACGACGTGCTGTGCGCCGGCGGCAAGATCGTCAGCAACGAAGTGGGAGGCGCGGTTCCGGATGAGGTCAGGGCAGTGCGCGAGAAGCTCAACCTCGATTTCGGCGCGATCGACTATTTTGTCGTCGACGGCAAGGGCATCGTCGTCGACGCCAACAAGACGGTCGGTTCCAATCCGAACTGGCTGAAACGCAATTTGTTCCGGCAGGAATTCGACCACCGCATGGCCGAAGCGCTGATCGCCTTCATTCGCGGCTGAGCAGAGAAAACCTGCTCACCAGATCCATTCGCCCTTGCCTAGCGCCGACACGGCGTCGACGATGCGGGTAAAACTCGTCCGCGCCCGGCCGACCGTGTGCCTGGCCCTGAGATAGCCGTGGACGAGGCCCGGCTCCTCGAACCAGTAGGCCCGCCCGCCTGCGGCAAGCACCCGGTCGCGATAGGCTTCGCCGTCCGATGACAGCGGGTCGCACTCGGCGGTGATCAGCACGGTCGGCGGCAGGTAGGCGAAATCGGCATCGGCGAGCGGCGACAAGGTGATGTCACCGGTGCGATCCTCGCCGCCGGTGCGGATACCCATGTAGAAATCGAGATCGCGCACCGTCAGCATCGGCGCCTCTGCATGCGCGACATAGGACCCTTTCGAACGATCGCCGCCGAGGCCCGGATAGATCAAGACCTGGCCGAGCGGCTTTTTGCCATGGCCGCGCGTCGCATGGCTGACAGCGGCGCAGAGATTGCCGCCGGCGCTGTCGCCGCAGAGCAGGACGGAGCGATCGTAAGTGGCGGCAGCCCATTCGAAGGCGGCCATGACATCGTCGAAGGCCGCCGGGTGCCGGTGCTCCGGCGCCAGCCGGTAATCGACCGAGACCACCTCGAAGCCCGTGCGTGCGCACAGTTCGGCGCAGACATCGTCATGGCTGTCCAGCCCCCCGAGGATGAAGCCGCCGCCATGGACGTAGAGAACCATCGCGGCCCCATCCGGCTTCGAATTGCGGTAGATGCGGACCGGGATGTCGCGCGCGGGCGCGGCGATAACGGTGGTCCTGACCGTCACACCCTCCGGATAGCCGGCAAAGAATTCGCGGCACATCCTGTCATAGATCGCGCGCTGCTCGGCAACGGTGTAGTCGATCGTGTCCGGCGGATAATAGGAGTTAGTCTTCTCGATGAAGGCCCAGGTCTCGGGGTCGATGAGCTTCTTGTAGTCGGTCATGGGATGCTGAAGGCGTCCTACCTGCCCTTCCACACCGGATCGCGCTTCTCGGCAAAGGCGCGAAAACCTTCCATATTGTCCTCGGAGCCGTAGAGGATATCGACGGTGGGCAACTGCCTGCGGGTAACCTTGTTCATCGCGTCCTGGAAGGTGAGCGCCTCGGCGACGCGCGCGGTTTCCTTGATCGCGGCGAAGACCAGCGGCGGGCCGCTGGCGAGCAGCCGCGCGATCTCCCAGACGCGGTCCTCGAGCTTCTCCCGGGGCAGCACCTCGTTGACCAGGCCCCAGCGATGCGCTTCGGCAACATCCATCCAGCGGCCGGTGAGCAAAAGGTCCATGGCGACATGGTAGGGAATGCGCTTCGGCAACTTGATCGTCGCGGCGTCGGCAAGCGTGCCGGCGCGGATCTCGGGCAGCGCGAAGGAGGAATGGTCGGAGGCGTAGATCAGGTCGCAAGACAGCGCCAGCTCGAAGCCGCCGCCGACCGCCATGCCGTTGACGCAGGCGATGACCGGCTTGTTGAGGTCGCGCAACTCCTGCAGCCCGGCGAAGCCGCCGACGCCATAGTCGCCGTCGACCGCGTCGCCGCCGGCCGCCGCCTTGAGGTCCCAGCCGGCGCAGAAGAACTTGTCGCCGGCGGTCTTGACGATAGCGACGCGCAGGTCAGGATCGTCGCGGAACGCCTTGAACGTCTCGCCCATCAGCCGCGACGTCTTGAGGTCGATGGCGTTGGCCTTCGGCCGGTCGAGCGTGACCTCGAAGACGGCGCCCTCGCGGCGGGTGGTGATGACGTCAGCCATTCTTCTTTTCTCCAAGCACCAGCAGCGCGTCGGCGATCCAGGCGCCCTTGCCTTCGGCGCAGACAATCAGCGGATTGATGTCGAGTTCCTCGATCTCGCCGGCATTCTGCTGCACGAAAGCGGCAATGCCGGCGATCGCGTCGATAGCGGCGGCGACATCGGCCTTTGGCCGGCCGCGATAGCCTTCGAGCAGCGGATAGAGCTTCAGTCCACGCAGCGCCGCCTCGATGTCGTCGCGCGTCGCCGGCAGCATCAAAGTGACGCTGTCGCGCAGGAGCTCGACCAGCACGCCACCGGTGCCGAGCGTCATCACCGCGCCGAACATCGGGTCGCGGGTGAAGCCGACGATCAGTTCGGCGACGCCGTCGCGAACCATGCGCTCGGCATATAGGCCGGTGCCGAGCGGCAGGAGATCATGGGCGGCGGTGCTGACGGATTCGGCGTCCCTGAGGTTCAGCCGCACCGCGCCGACTTCCGACTTGTGGGTGACGCCGAGCGCCTTCAACGCCACGGGGAAGCCGAGCGCCATGGAGGAGATCACGGCCTCCACCGCATTGGCGGCGCGCTCGCCCTTCGGCACGGGGAGGCCTGCCTTGATCAGCCGCGCCTTGGCCTCGGCTTCGTCGGGCGTGACATGACCGGCGTCAGCCGCGCCGGCAGCGCTGGTGTCGACCGGCTGCGCCTCGGGCTCGCGCCAGGCCCAGCCGATGAAAGCGGCCGCCTGAGCCGCGTCCATGGCTTCCGAGATGCCGAACAACGGCACCATGCCGCGCGCCATCAGCCCGGCAGTATATTCCTCCGGCAGGTTCTCCGGCAGCGACGACACGATCGCGCCTTGCGCGCCGTTGGTCTTCAGCGCCGCCTCGAAAGCGCGCAGCGTCGCCCACCAGTCGGTGTCGGAGCAGCGGTCGGGGCGCGGGAAGTCGAGCACCAGCATGTTGAGGTCGAAGCCGCCCGACACCATGGCGGTGAAGGTCGCCGTCATCGCCGGCTCGTTGTTCCAGATGAAGGTGTGGTAGTCGAGCGGATTGGCGACCGCGACCAGCGGCCCGAGCGTCGTCTTGACATGGGCGCGGTGCTTGTCGGTGAGCGCAGGGAAATGCACCCAGCGGCCTTCGGCGCTGTCGGCCATGACCGAGGCCTCGCCGCCCGAGCAGCTCATCGAGGACAATTTGTAGCCGGGCAGCGGCCCGGTGATGTGCAGGAGCTTCAACGCTTCGATGAAGGCCGGAATGGAATCGACGCGGGCGATGCCGAGCCGCCTCAGGAAGGCGCCCGAGGCAGCGTCCGAGCCGGCCAGCGAGGCGGTGTGCGACACCGTCGCTTGCCGCGCCTGTTCCGAACGGCCGACCTTCATGGCGATGATCGGCTTCTTCAGCTCGCGCGCCCTGGCCGCCAGCCGCTCGAAGCCGGCTACCGAATCGAACGCCTCGATATGCAGGCCGAGCGATGTGACGCGCTCGTCCTCGATCAGGCCGAGCGCCATTTCGGAGAGACCGGTCTGCGCCTGGTTGCCGGCCGTCATCAGGAAGGCGATCGGCAGGCCGCGCTTCTGCATGGTCATGTTGATGGCGATGTTGGACGACTGGGTGATGATGGCGACGCCCTTGCCGCCGTCGGGCAGCCTGATGCCGCCATGCTGGTCGGGCCAGAGCAGCGCGCCGTCGGCATAGTTGATCAGGCCGTAGCAGTTGGGGCCGATGATCGGCATCTGGCCTGCAGCTGCGACAAGTTCCGCCTGCAGCCGCTCGCCGTCCTCGTCATAGGCCTCGGTTTCGAGGAAGCCGGCCGCGAAGCAGACGGCGCCGCCGGCGCCGCGCTCGGCCAGCGCCTTGACGACTTCGATGGTGAGATGCCGGTTGACGCCGACGAAGGCCGCGTCAGGCGCGCCGGGCAATTCGGCGACGGAGCGGTAGGCCTTGCGGCCGGCGACCTCGTCCTTGGTCGGATGCACCGGCCAGATTTCGCCGGCAAAGCCCATCTTGATCGATTGCGCCACGACGGCGGCGGCCTGCGCGCCACCGAACACGGCGATCGATTTCGGGCGCAGGAGACGTTCGAGTTTATGCATGGCCATCTTTTCGTTTGAGCACGATCTTGTCCAAAGCCGGATCCTGGCTTTGGCGCATCATGCTCTAAGCCCCGAACGGGCGCAGCAGCGCCCGCGAAATAATATGTCGCTGAATCTCCGAAGTGCCTTCCCAGATGCGCTCGACGCGCGCGTCGCGCCAGATGCGCTCCAGCGGCAGGTCGTCCATCAGACCCATGCCGCCATGGATCTGGATCGCCTCATCGGCGACAAAGGCGAGCATTTCGGTGGCCTTCAGCTTTGCCATGGCCATGTCCTGGTCGGTGACGGTGCCCTGATCGTACTTCCACCCGGCTTCGAACACCATCAGGTCGGCGGCCTTCAGTTCGGTCGCCATGTCGGCGAGCTTGAACGACACGCCCTGGAATTTGCCGATCTGCTGGCCGAACTGCTGGCGCTGCGCGGCGTACTCGATGGCGTGGCCAAGCGCGCGCTCGGCGCGGCCGAGGCAGGTGGCGCCGACCTGCAGGCGGGTGGCGCCGAGCCAGGAGTTGGCAACCTCGAAGCCCTTGTGCACCTCGCCCAGGACCTGGCTGGCCGGCAGCCGGCATTCGTCGAATTCGAGGATGGCGTTGGTATAGCCGCGGTGCGAGACGTTGCGGTAGCCGTCGCGCACCGCAAAGCCCTTGGTGCCCTTGTCGACGAAGAAGGCGGTGATCTTCTTGCGCTTGCCGCGCGGCGAATCCTCTTCGCCGGAAGCCATGAAACAGATCGCGAAGTCGGCGATATCGGCATGGGAGATGAAATGCTTGGTGCCGTTCAGCACCCAGTCGTCGCCGTCCTGCACGGCGGTGGCCTTCATGCCCCGCAGGTCGGAGCCGGCGCCGGGCTCGGTCATCGCCAGGCAGTCCCACTTCTCGCCGCGGATGCAGGGGAAAAGATACTTCTCGCGCTGCTCCGGCGTGCCGGCGAGAAGGATGTTGGACGGGCGCGCAACGCAGGTCCAGTGCAGCGCGTAATTGGCGCGGCCAAGCTCCTTCTCGTAGAGCAGCCAGCTCACCGTATCGAGGCCCGCGCCACCGACATCGGCCGGCATGTTGGCGGCGTAGAGGCCGGCCTCGATCGCCTTGGCCTTGATTTCCTCGATCAGTTCACGGCGCAGCACGCCGGTGCGCTCCACCTCGCGCTCATGCGGGTAGAGCTCGTTCTCGACGAAGGCGCGCGTCGTCTCGACGATGAGTTTCTGCTCTTCCGAAAGACCGAAATCCATTGCGTCAGCCCTTCTTCTTGCTCTTCTTAGACTTTTCAGCCTTTGCCGGCTTAGCGGCCTTTTTCACCGGTTTGGCCGCCTTGGCCTTCTCGGCGGCCTTGGAGGCGGGCTTCTTCGCCGCCAGCTTGGCGAGCTGCTTGGTATAGTCCTTGTGCAAGGCGCCGGCGCCCCAGCCCTTGCCCTTGTTCTGCTTCGACAGCGCTTCCATGATCGCGACCAGATTGTCGTCGCGGATCTTTTCCAGCTCGCGGATCGACAGGCCGTGCGCCTGCTCGTCCGACTGGGTGGCGATGAGGTCGACCAACTCGTCGTTGAACTCCGGCACGTCCATCAGCTTGGTCCACGGCCATTTCAGGCAGGGGCCGAACTGCGCCATGAAGTGACGCATGCCGGCCTCGCCGCCGGCGACGCGGTAGACCTGGAACATGCCCATCTGCGCCCAGCGCAGACCGAAGGAATAGCGCATGATGTCGTCAAGTTCCTCGACGGTGCAAATGCCGTCCTTGACCAGCCACAGCGCCTCGCGCCAGGCCGCTTCGAGCAGGCGGTCGCCGACGAAGGCCTCGATCTCCTTGCGCACCACCACCGGCTTCATGCCGATCGAGGCGTAGAGCTCCTTGGCGACTTCGATCGCTTCCGGGAAGGTCTGCTCGCCGCCAACGATCTCAACCAGCGGCAGAAGATAGACCGGGTTGAACGGATGGCCGACGACCAGCCGCTCCGGATGCTTCTTCATCGCCACCTGCATGTCGGTCGGCTTGATGCCGGAGGTCGACGAACCGACGATGGCGTTGGCCGGCGCATGGGCGTCGATCTCGGCCAACACCCGGTGCTTGAGGTCGAGCCGCTCCGGCACGCTTTCCTGGATGAAATCGACGTCCGCAACCGCCTCGGCGATCGTCTTGGCGAAGGTCAGCTTGCCTTCCTTGGGCAGGCCGCCGGGCAGCATCTGCTTGTAGGCGCGGCGCGCGCCCTTCATCACCTCGCCGACCTTGCGCGAGGCCTCGGGATCCGGATCGAAGATCGACACGTCGATGCCGTTCAGGAGCAGGCGCGCCACCCAGCCGGCGCCGATGACACCGCCGCCGATGGCGGCTGCCTTGTTGATGATGCTCATGGTCAGGCTCCGGTTCTGGTCTTGGCTGTTTCGGGATCGGTGAGGGGCACGCGCTCGCCGGCGCGGATCACCGCCGGGTCGTAGGCCTTGCGGGCGAAGACTTCGAGCACGAACGGCCGGAAGAAATCGACCGGCAGCGTGTCGTAGTCGGGATCGAAGCTCGACTGGTCCCAGCGCTCGCAGAACTGGTCGCAATCGTCGAAATATGGATGGCCGGCGAAGCGGTCGCGGGCATGCTGGTTGCCGCCGAGGTGGTGGGCGTAATAGAGGCGCTGAAAATCGCCGTGCTTCTCCACCACCCAGGTGCACTGCTCGCGCACGAAGGGCTTCAGGATCGCGGCGGCATATTCGTCGTGATTGTAGGGCGCGTAGATGTCGCCGATGTCGTGCAGCAGGGCGCAGGCGATCCAGTCGGTGTCGGCGCCCTCGCGCCAGGCCCGCGTCGCTGCCTGCAGCGAATGGCCGAGCCGGGTGATCTTGTAGCCCGAGAGGCCCTCGTCGAGCTGTACCAGCGCGGTAAGCAGCCGCTCGCCGGTTTTCGCGGCATAGTCGATCTCGTGGGCCGTCAGGAATTCATAGTCTTCCTTGTCGCCATCCTTCATCGCGGTGAATTTGACGGTAGCCATCCCGGACCCCCCTCAGATCACGCGGCGATCGGCGCCCGCTTGGTGAGGTTGAGCTTCTTGCGCACTTCCTCGGGCCCGAGGATCCTGGCGCCGAGATTGGTGACGATGCTCGCGGCACGCTCGACGAGCTGCGCGTTGGTCGCCAGCACGCCCTTGTCCAGCCAGAGATTGTCTTCCAACCCGACGCGGACATTGCCGCCGGCCAGCACAGCGGCGGCGGCATAGGCCATCTGGTTGCGGCCGATCGCGAAGGCCGACCAGTTCCAGGTCGACGGCACGTTGTTGACCATGGCCATGAAGGTGTTGAGGTCGTCGGGCGCGCCCCACGGCACGCCCATGCAGAGCTGCACCAGCGCATCCGGCTTCAGCACCTGCTCCTCGACCAGCTGCTTGGCGAACCAGAGATGCCCGGTGTCGAAGGCCTCGATCTCAGGCTTGACGCCCAGCGCCGTCATCATGCCGCCCATGGCGCGCAGCATGCCGGGCGTGTTGGTCATGACATAGTCGGCCTCGGCGAAGTTCATCGTGCCGCAATCCAGCGTGCAGATCTCGGGCAGGCACTGGCGCACATGCTCCATGCGGTTGGTGGCGCCACCCATGTCGGTGCCTTTTTCATTGAGCGGCAGCGGCGCCTCCGGCGAGCCGAACACCATGTCGCCGCCCATGCCGGCGGTGAGGTTGAGCACCACGTCGACATTGGCCTCGCGGATACGCTCGGTCACCTCGCGGTAGAGATGGATGTCGCGCCTGGGCTTGCCGGTCTCGGGATCGCGGACATGGCAGTGGACGATTGCGGCACCCGCCTTGGCTGCGTCGATCGCCGAGTCGGCGATCTGCTTGGGCGAGCGCGGCACATGCGGGCTGCGGTCCTGCGAGCCGCCGGACCCGGTCACGGCACAGGTAATGAAGACCTCACGGTTCATCGCGAGCGGCATCGTCTCTCTCCCAATTCGATCAGGCCACAACATTGCCTGACTTGCCGGAAACTGTTTTACGTTTTACGAAGCGTGCATGATCAAAAGCGAAAAGCCGACGATCTTTCGCGCCGAGCGCTCGCCGCTCAAGGTGACGTTCCTGGTGTTCTCCGGCTCGTCGATCATGTGCGTGGCCTCGGCTGTCGACCCGCTGCGCGCCGCAAACCGCATCTCCGGCGAGACCCTGTTCGATTTCAAGCTGGTGTCGGTGACGGGCGAGGCGCCGGTCACCACTTGCGGCCTGCCGGTGGCGGTCAGCGGCCGCTTCGATGCGGCCGAGCCGACCGATGTCCTGGTCGTCGTCGCCGGCTTCGGCACGCAGAATTACGCCACGGCGGCGCTGCTTGCCGGCCTGCGAAGGGCAGCGCGTGCCGCCCGCGCCTGCGGCGGCGTCGAGGCGGGCACCTGGCTGGTGGCGCGGGCAGGCCTGCTCGAGGGGCGCAACGCCACCACGCACTGGGAGGACATGGAGGATTTTTCCGCCGCCTTCCCTGGCGTCGACGTGCGGCCGGACCGCTACGTCATCGACGGGCCGGTCTTCACCTCCGGCGGCGCCTCGCCGACCTTCGACCTGATGCTGCATCTGGTCCGCACCCGCCTCGGCATGGCCGTGGCGCTCGATGTGGCGAGCGTGTTCATCTACGATCAGGCGCGCGCCGCGACCGACGCGCAGCCGCTGGTCTCGCTCGGCCGGCTCGACGGCTACGACCCAAGGCTGGCGCAGGCGATCCGGCTGATGGAGGCGCATGTCGACCAGCCGCTGACCATCGATGCGGTGGCAAAGCGCGCCGGCGTGACGGCGCGGACGCTGGAAAGCATTTTCCGCAAGTCAATCGGCGAGACGCCCGGCGCCTATTATCTGAGGCTGCGCCTCAGCGCCGCCCGGCGCCTGGTGGTCGATACGCGCATCGCCATGGCGGACATTGCCGGGCGGACGGGGTTTTCCTCCGCCGCGGCATTTTCCAGAGCTTTTTCGAGGGCATTCGGCGAAGCGCCGGTGAGGCTCCGCCGGGGATAGGTTACGCGGCGGTCTGCCGGGTGCTGGCGCCGTCGATCTCGGAGCGCATCTGCTTTGCAATATGGGTCTCGAAGCGGCTGGCGACCGCGCGATCCCATTCGGTCGCGCCGCGCGAACCGGCCTTGCCATGCGGCAGCGCCATCAGCCGGTCGATGATCGAGCCAGCCTCGCCAGATGAGAGCAGGGCGTCGATTTCGCGTTCGTGCTGCATATCGTTTCGCCTCCTTCTTCCTGATTCCCGCCATGAGCCACACTATAGGAAATCCGTGACGGCTGTTTGAAGGCAAGAGAGAGGCGATTGAGGGGCGGCGCGGGGCAAAACCTTGTCGTCGGTTTCTGCCCCGCGCAAAGCCGTTTTATCTTAGCGGCTGCTTGAGTTAGGGCGGCGCCCGCCGTCACACATAGCGGTTGACGATGTTTTCCAGCAGTTCCTGCCGGCCGGAGCGCGGCTGCGGCTCGATCTTCTTCTTGACCACCCGTTCAGCGATCTCCTCCAGCGTACGCTTGCCGGACAGCATCGCCTTGCCTTCGGCGGTGTTCCAGCCGGCATAGCGCTCGGCCAGCGGGCCCGAAAGCGCCTTGTCCTCGATCATCTTCGCCGCCGCCTTGAGGCCGCGCGCGCAGGCATCCATGCCGCCGATATGGCCGATCAAAAGGTCCTGCGGGTCGAGCGACTGGCGCCGCAGCTTGGCATCGAAATTGGTGCCGCCGGTCTTGAAGCCGCCGCCCTGCAGCACCTGGTAGTAGGCAAGCGCCATTTCCGGCACGTTGTTGGGGAACTGGTCGGTGTCCCAGCCAGATTGGTAGTCGTTGCGGTTCATGTCGATCGAACCGAAGACGCCGAGTGCATTAGCGAGCGCCAGTTCGTGCTCGAAGGAATGGCCGGCAAGGATCGCGTGGCCCTGCTCGATGTTGAGCTTGACCTCCTTCTCCAGGCCGAAGCGCTTGAGGAAGCCGTAAACGGTCGCGACGTCGTAGTCGTACTGGTGCTTTGTCGGCTCCTGCGGCTTCGGCTCGATCAGGATCGTGCCCTTGAAACCGATCTTGTGCTTGTAGTCGACGACCAGGCTGAGGAAGCGGCCGGCCTGCTCCTGCTCGCGGCCAAGGTCGGTGTTGAGCAGCGTCTCATAGCCTTCGCGGCCGCCCCACAGAACGTAGTTCTCGCCCTTCAGCCGCTTGGTGACGTCGATGCAGCTCTTCACCGTCGCCGCCGCATAGGCGAACACATCCGGATCGGGATTGGTGGCCGCGCCCGACATGAAGCGGCGGTGCGAGAACAGGTTCGCCGTGCCCCAGAGCAGCTTGACGCCGGTCTTTTTCATCTTGGCCGCAAAATAGTCGGCGATCTCGTCGAGGCGCGCGGCGCTCTCGGAAAAATCCTTGCCTTCGGGGCGGACGTCGGCGTCGTGGAAGCAGAAATAGGGCGCACCGAGCAGCGAGAACATCTCGAAGGCGACGTCGGCCTTGAGCTTGGCCAGTTCCATTGTGTCGATGCCGCCGGCCTTGGGGAACCAGGGGCGGTCGAAGGTCTGGCCGCCGAAGGGATCGCCGCCCTGCCAGGCGAAGGAATGCCAGTAGGCGACGGCGAAGCGCAGATGGTCCTCCAGCCGCTTGCCGGCCACCACCTCGTCCGGGTTGTAGAACCGGTAGGCCAGCGGATTGGTCGAATCCGGCCCTTCATACTTGATCTTCTGGATGTCGCCGAAAAATCCGCTGCTCATGGCTTCCTTCCTCTCCGAGATGTTCGGCCCGATTACCTCAGGCGTAATTGGTTTCACTCTTTGGCGGGGCGAAAAGGGTCATGTCGAAACGATCAAACCAAGGAACACGACAATGACCGACCTCAACACCATTGCCCGCAACTACATCATCGCCTGGAACGAGGGCGACGCGACCCGCCGCAAGGCGCTGCTCGAAGCGGCCTTCACCAGCGACGTCAGCTACCGCGACCCGGTGATGCAGGGCGACAGCCACGAAGGCATCGCGGCGCTCATCGAAGGCGTGCAGCAGCGCTTCGCCGGCTTCCGCTTCTCGCTCAAGGGCCAGCCGGACGGGTTTGCCGACCGCATCCGCTTCTCGTGGAATCTCGGCCCGGAAGGCACGGAGTCGGTCATCGAAGGCACCGACATCGGCGTCATCGAGAACGGCCGCCTGAAGAGCGTCACCGGCTTCCTCGACAAGGTGCCGGCGCAGTGAGGCTTTGCTGTTGAGGTGGGCGCCAGGCACCCCCCTCTGGCCTGCCGGCCATCTCCCCCTCAAGGGGGGAGATTGGCTGGCTTTTCCGCCTTCGCCAATCACTGACCTTGCAAGACTGGCATAGCCGTCGACGCTGCTGATCTCCCCCCTTGAGGGGGAGATGCCCGGCAGGGCAGAGGGGGGTGCCTCGCGCATGCTCACGCGGTTACAGCCCTGATCGCCGGATAGAGTGCGCGATAGCGTTGATAGGCATCGGCAAACGCCCCACCCAATCCGGCATCCGGCTCGATCGTGGCGTCGGTGGCCGGCGCGGTGCAGACGGCAAGCGGATCGGCGCCCGTCGCGGCGATCAGGCCGAGCCGGGCCGCGCCGAAGGCGGCGCCGAAATCGCCGTCGGCCGGGATGTCGACCGGCACCTGCAAGGCGGTGGCGATCGCCTTCAGCCAGTAGCGCGAGCGCGAGCCACCGCCGATCGCCGTCACCCGGGTCAGCGTCGTGCCGGCCGTCTTCAGCGCTTCGAGACTGTCGCGGAAGGCGAAGGCGACGCCTTCGAGCACCGCTTGGGTCAGCACGGCGCGACTCGATTCATGCGCCAACCCGGTGAACGAGCCACGAATGGCGGAATCATTGTGCGGCGTGCGTTCGCCGGAGAGATAGGGCAGGAAGGTGACGCCGCTCGGCGCCATGAGCGTGTCGCCGAGCTCGGCGGTCAGCTCTCCGGCGCTTTTCCCGGTGATTTCGCACAGCCAGTTGAGCGAATCTGTAGCCGACAGGATGACGCCCATCTGGTGCCAGGTATCGGGGAGCGCATGGCAGAAAGTGTGCACGGCGCTTTGCGGATTGGGCAGGTAGGAGGCGTTGGCGGCAAACAGCACGCCCGACGTGCCGAGCGAGACGAAAGCGTGGCCGGCGCCGACCGTGCCCATGCCGCAAGCCGAGGCCGCATTGTCGCCGGCGCCGCCGGCGACCGGGATGCCGGCCTGGATTCCCCATTTTGAGGCGAGCCCCCCGCGCAAGGCGCCGGCTTTCGCGGTGCCTTCGACCAGCGACGGCATGTGCTTTTCATCGAGCGATGTCGCCGCCAGCAATTCCGAGGACCAGCGCCTCTGGCCGACGTCGAGCCAGGACGTTCCGGCCGAATCCGACATTTCCGAAATGTGCTCGCCGGTCAGCCAGAGCCGCAGATAGTCCTTGGGCAAGAGCACCTTGGCCACATTGGCGAAGAGTGCCGGCTCGTTGTTCTTCACCCAGGCGAGCTTGGGCGCGGTGAAGCCGGGGAAAACGATGTTGCCGGTCAGCTTGCGGAAACGCGGATCTGCGTCGAGCGCGGCCGCCTCGACATGGCTGCGTGTGTCGTTCCACAGGATGCAGGGCCGCAGCACCTGATCGCCGGCATCAAGCAGGGTGGCGCCGTGCATCTGGCCGGAAAGGCCGATGCCCTTGACCGCCGCGAGCTCTTTGGGATGCGCAGCCTTGAGCTCGGAAATCGCCGCCACGCAAGCCTCGATCCAATGCGCGGGGGCCTGCTCGGACCAGCCCGGATGCGGCCGCGACACATCGAGCGAACCGTGGCCAGAACCGATGACTGTCTGCCCGGCATCGATCAACAGCGCCTTGACGCCCGACGTGCCCAGATCGAGGCCGAGATACATGATATCCTCCCAATGCCATTAATTTTTTCGGATCTCGAAAAAATCTGGCTTGGCCAGTTCTTATGCCAAGATCCGCCTCGGGTCAATTCTCTGACAAATCGGCGGCGCGCCGCGAGAACAGCGCAGACAATGGGCTGTCCGGCCGCGCCAGGGCGCGTTCCGCCGTCAGCGCCCGCGCAAGCGCGCCATCGCCGGCGCGCAACGCCGCCTCGATCAGCGTCAGGTCGATGACATCGCGCTGCGCGTGGCTGCCGCCGAAGCGGTGGGCGATCGACCGGATGGGCCGGATCAAGCGAACTGTCTCGGCGTACTTGGCCTCGCCAAAGGCCTTAATGGCGAGCGTGAGTGGATGGCCAACATCACGTGTGAAGGCGACATTGTCGTCGTTGCCGCGCATCGCCTCGCGCTGCGCCTCCAGCAAGGTCCTGGCCGGCGCCTCCAACCCAGCGCCGACGAAGGCCATCATCGCATGGGCGTCGTTGAAGGCATAGTTGCCGGCGCCAGCCTTTGGCGCCCAATTGGCAGCGAGGGCGGCCCAGCGATCGCCGACATCGACGCCGCCGAGATGCAGCCGCCACAGGATCGCCGAGGCGTCGACCATGTTGAGAGCCAGCATCGAGCGCGCCCCGTAGATCGGCCCGTCATAGAGCGCCAGGACTTCCTCGGTCTCGCCGAGATCGTAGTGGAACAGCGCCAGATGCCACCAATTGTGAACCTTGAGGAAACTGTCTTTCGCCCACGCGTCCGGGTTGGCGCGCATCCAGGCGATGCCGTCCTTTTGCCGGCTCTGCATTTCCATGACATGCGCGACCGCGTGCTGCGCCCAGCCATCGCGCGGCTCGATCTCGATCGCGCTCCGGCCGAAGCTCTCGGCACGCGCATAGTCGCCCATCTCCTCGAGACCGAAGGCCTGCATGCCGAGAATGGCGTGGTAGCCCGGCATGCCGCTTCGCCAGGATGGCAGCGCGCGACCGATGCGATCGCGCAGCATGCGTGCATTGCCGGTGAAGAAATCGATCTGGTGGCCGGCCTGCAGGGCCACCGCATCGAGCGGAAAATCGATGGCGATATCTTCGAGCAGGCGCGAGGCGTCGTGCCAACGGCCCGCGGCGAGATGGCCGAGCGCCGCGACATGCGCCTGCTCGCGCGCCGTCGCCGCAAGCGGCAGCGCCGCTTCGTGACAGGCCCTGGCCACCGCCGTCGCCTCGGGCTCGGTGGCAAGGGCAAAGAGATAGCCCTTGAAGACATGGGCCATGACGAAGCCGGGATCCTCGGCGATGGCGCCGTCGATGGTTGCGACCGGATCGCCGATAAAACATTGCAGCTCGCGGACAGCCCTCGCATAGGGCGAAAACCCCGCCTCCGTCGCGCCGGAAAATGTCAGGCCGAATGCGTCCTTCAGCGCCATTGAGTGCCCTTCGATGCTACCGTCCTGATCGAACAACAGGCGAGTGCCGGGATTACACCGCTCGGCTGGACCCGCCTCAATTCCCCGAGCGCATCGCCATGGTGGCGATGCCGGCGCCGACCAGCAGCGTGCCGCCGGTGCGATTGAAGATGCGGATCGCCTTCGGGTTGCGCACGACGTTGCGGGCGCGGGCCGCGATCAGCGCGTAGCCGAAGGCATTGGCGAAGGCGAGCGCCAGGAAGGTCATCTCGAAAACCAGCATCTGCGTCCAGAAATCGGCGTGCCGGTCGAGGAACTGCGGCAGGAAGGCGACGAAGAAGGTGATGCTCTTCGGGTTGAGCGCGGTGACCAGCCAGGCATGCGCCATCATCTTGGCGGCGGACACCGCGTCGGTGCGCGGCTCGGCCTTCAGCGCGCCGCCGGCCCGGAACAGTTTGATGCCGAGATAGATCAGATAGCAGGCGCCGATCGCCTTGAGCACGGTGAACACGGTGGCTGATGCCGCAAGCAGGGCGCCGATGCCCAGCATCGACAGCGTCATGGCGGTGAAGTCGCCGAGCGCCACGCCGACCGCCATTGGCAGCGCGGTGCGCCAGCCCTGGCCGAGCGCATAGGACACGACGAGAAGGATCGTCGGGCCGGGGATGACGAGAAGGATGGCGGAGGCGGCGGCAAAGGCAGCCCAGTTTTCGAAGGACATTTCCTCACTCCTTGAGCGCAAAGAACAGGATAAATCCTTGGGTCAGCCGGAATGTAAAGAGGCATTTTCGTATTGCGCGGCGGGCCTTCTCGCCCTGGGGGGCAGCCTTAAGACCAAAGTCGGACCCTTCACGCTTTTTCAACCATGATTCGTGAAAATGCCCTCCATCGGCCGGACCGTGCTTCCCGCCGAACAGCGTAAGGTTTGGGTGCATGCGTGAGTTGCCGCAAAGTCTGACGCCGCCGTCGAACGGCGACGCGATCGAAACCGAAAATCTCATCTCGCGCCGTTCGGTGCTGACAGGCGCCGGCGCCATGGCGCTCATCGGCATGGCCGGCTGCAGCACCCAGACGCTCGAACTGCCGCAGTTGCAGCTCGACGATGTCACCACCGGCTCGCTGCGGCCGATCCGCCCGGCGATCAGCGTCGACAAGAACATCACCGGCCCCGACGTCATGTATGCGTCGCTGACCGATGGCGGCTTCGAGGTGCCGGCGGTGCCGTATCTGAAGGTCAAGCCGGAGTTCCGCCGCCAGATCGTCGTCGACAAGACCGGCGAGGCGCCCGGCACCATCGTGGTGCATCTGCAGGAGCGCATGCTCTATCTCGTGCAGCCCGGCGGCGACGCCATCCGCTACGGTGTCGGCATCGGCAAGGACGGCTTCCGCTGGTCGGGCCGCGCCAACATCCAGTACGGCAAGGAATGGCCGGTCTGGACCCCGCCGCCGGAAATGATCGCCCGCAAGCCGGAGCTGGTAAAGTGGCAGGGCGGCCAGCCCGGCGGGCTCACCAACCCGCTCGGCGCGCGGGCGCTCTACATCTTTCAGAACGGCAAGGACACCGGCTACCGCATCCACGGCTCGCCCGAATGGTGGAGCATCGGCCAGGCGATGTCGTCTGGCTGCGTGCGGCTGATCAACCAGGACATCATCGACCTCTACAGCCGCGTGTCGAAGAAGAACCCGGTCGTCGTGGTCTGATCCCGCGGCCGCTGCCGGCGGCCGCTTTGGCGACTTGTCCAAGTGCGGTCTTTTCTCCCGTTGCGTGATGCCGCAAGACAGGCGAAGGTGCCCTGAAAACCATCGCCCCGGGAGAGACCAAGCATGGCCGGAACTTTCGTCATCGCGCAGGGTGGCGGCCCCACCGCCGTCATCAACCAGACCGTCGTCGGCGCCGCACTGGAGATCCGCAAGCGCCATCCCGGCGCCCGTGTGCTGGGCTCGATCCACGGCGTGCGCGGCATTCGCGACGGCAACTATGCCGACCTCTCCGCCATCCCCGAGGAGCAGCTCAGGCTGATCGCGGCGACGCCGAGTGCGGCGCTGGGCTCGACCCGCGACAAGCCCGATGCCGCCTATTGCGAGGTGATCCTCAACGGGCTGAAGAAGATCGGCGCCGACGCCTTTATCTACATCGGCGGCAACGACACGTCGGGCACGCAGCAGATCCTGACCGACGCCGCCGGCGGCAGCATTGCTTTCGTGCACGCGCCGAAGACCATCGACAACGACCTCGAGGAGAACGACCACACGCCGGGCTTCATCTCGGCGGCCGAGTTCGTCGCCGGCGCCTTCCTCTCGGTCGACCTCGATTTCCGCGCCCTGCCCGGCATCTATGTCGGCATTGTCATGGGCCGGCATGCCGGCTTCCTGACAGCGGCAGCCGCCGCCTGGCAGCTCGATCCGGACAGCGGCCCGCATCTGGTCTACGTGCCGGAGCGCGCCTTCTCGGCGAAACGGTTCATCGACGATGTGCGCGCCACGCTCGACCGCCACAAGCGCTGCATCGTCGCCGTCTCCGAAGGAGTCAGCACCGCCGACGGCAAGGCGCTGGTCGAAAGCCTGGTGCCGCCGGAGAAGCTGGAGCGCGACGCCCATGGCAACGTCAAGCTGTCGGGCAGCGACCTGACGGCCGCGCTGGAACGCGCGCTGGCCGAAGGCCTGCCGGGCAAGCGGGCGCGGGTCGACGCGCTGGGCTACATGCCGCGCGGCTATATCGGCGCGATCAATGCCGTCGACGCCAAAGAGGCCTTCGACGCCGGCGCCTTTGCCGTCGAGGTCGCCGGGCAGGGCGGCGGCTCGGTGGCGCTGCAATATGACGGCACCAAAACCGTGCTGAAGAAGGTGCCGCTGAAGAATGTCGCCGGCAAGACGCGCCACATGCCCGACGATTTCATGAAGCCGGACGTCAACCAGCTCTCGGAAGCCGGCATGGCCTATCTGAAGCGGCTGGTGCCGGAAAAATACAAGGTCGGAAAGCCCTTCGTCTGATGGGCGACCTTGTGGTCGGTGACTGGTTCGGCAAGGCTGTTGTCGATGCCAGAACGACGATGCTGACCGAGCCGTACGTGCATGATTTCGTGCGCGCCAACATCTGGCATTTCAAAGGCCGCGACGCCGACCTTCTGGTCGACACCGGCATGGGCATCTGCCCGCTGGCGCCGGAAATCGACACGCCTGCCGGCAAGCCGCTGATCGTCGTCGCCACGCATATCCATCTCGACCATGTCGGCTCGCTGCATGAATTCCCGCTGCGGGCCGGACCGAAGATGAGCGCGGCGCAATTCGAGAACATGGATGAGGCCGTCACCTACGCCTACATGTTCCACAATCTCGACGGCGCCGTTTCCAGGCTGCCCGCGCCAGACTGGAAGGCGGCCGACTACCGCATTCCACCGGCGCCGCTGACGCGAACGCTGGCCGAGGGCGACATCGTCGATCTCGGCGACCGGCAGTTCCGCGTCCTGCATCTGCCGGGACATTCGCCCGATTCGATCGCGCTGATCGACGAGGCCGATGGTCTGCTCTTCGCCGGCGATGCCGTCTATGACGGCATGCTGATCGACGACCTGCCGGATTCCGACCGCGCCGCCTATTGCCGCACCATGCAGCGCCTGCTCGATCTCCCGATGCGCATTGGCCATGGCGGCCACGGACCGAGCTTCGACGGCGCACGGATGCGCGAGATCGCCTCGGCCTATCTGCGCCGGAGAGAGCGGTCCGTCAGCAGTCGCTGATATTAAATCTTCGTAAGGTCGCGGCAAAACCCTAATTCGGGCCGATCCACGCCCTAGATGCAGGCTGTCGGTCCGGCCGGCTGCCATGCACGGCGAGACAGGCAGTCCCGGCCGCCGACACGCTGAATGGCGGGTTTCCCAAGAGGAAATGGCAACGGCGCCGGATCAACTCTCGCCCGGACAGAACGACCATGTCACCCTCAAGCATTCTTCGTAGACATCGCGTCGCGGCCCTGCTGGGCGCTGCGCTGATCATCTCTCCCTTCGTCGTGTCCTTCGCCCAAAGCGCAAGCAGCCCTGGCGTGAGCAACGTCGTGGCGACGACCCAGACCCCCGTTGCCGGAATAACAGCCCCGAACGGCTCGTTCGCGCCGATCGTGGCCGCCGACAAGCCGGCGGTGGTGACCGTCACCACCGTCATGAAGGCGCAGCCGGAAGCGATGGGCGAGGACCAGCCCTTCGACGGCGGCTCACCCTTCGACGACTATTTCCGCCAGTTCTTCGGCGACCAGGGCGTGCCGATGCCCAAGACGCCGCCGCAGCAGGCTCAACGCGCCGAGGCGCTGGGGTCCGGATTCATCGTCGGCGCCGACGGCACCATCGTCACCAACAACCACGTCATCGACGGCGCGACCTCGATCAAGGTGACGCTCGACGACGGCACCGAGCTTCCCGCCAAGCTGGTCGGGCGCGACGCCAAGAACGACCTCGCCGTGCTCAAGGTCAAGGCCCCCAAGCCGCTGCCGATGGTCAAATGGGGCGATTCCGACAAGCTGATGCCGGGTGACCAGATCCTGGCCTTCGGCAACCCGTTCGGGATCGGCACCACGGTTACCGCCGGCATCGTCTCGGCGCGCGGCCGCGACCTCAACAGCGGTCCGTTCGACGATTTCATCCAGATCGACGCGCCGATCAACCACGGCAATTCAGGCGGCCCGCTGGTCGATGTCGGCGGCAATGTCGTCGGCATCAACACCGCCATCTATTCGCCCAATGGCGGCAGCGTCGGCGTCGGCTTCGCCATTCCGTCCGACCAGGCGCAAAAGGTGGTCGCCAAGCTGATGAAGGGCGGCGACATCGAGTACGGCTATCTCGGCGTGCAGATCCAGCCGGTGACGCAGGACGTGGCGAGCGCCATGGGCCTCGACCACCCCGGCGGCGCGCTTGTCGCCGCGGTCACCGAAGGGTCGCCCGCGGCCAAGGCCGGCATTGTGACCGGCGATGTCATCACCGGCTTTGCCGGCCAGGAGATCAAGGATCCCAAGGACCTGTCGCGCGCCGTCGCCGATGTCTCGCCCGGCGCCAGGGAAACGCTCGACGTCTGGCGCAACGGCAAGACCGTGCAGATATCCGCCGATGTCGGCCGCAACACGGAAGAGGTCAAGACCGCGTCCAACAACGAGGGCGGCAAGCCGTCGGCGGGGCAGGCCCTGCGCGTGCCGTCGCTAGGCCTTGGCCTCACCGACATCACGCCCGATGCCCGCGAGGAGCTGAACCTGGCCGACAATCAGCGCGGCGCCCTGGTCGAGCGCGTCAACCCGGACAAGGCGGCTTCGGCCTCTGGCATCGAGCCTGGCGATGTCATCGTCGCCGTCGACCGGACGCCGGTGAAGAGCGCCAGGCAGGCCAACCAGGCGATCGCCGAGGCCGGCAAGTCCGGCCGCAAGTCGGTGCTGCTGCTCGTCGACCGTGGTGACGCCCAGATCTTCGTCGCTGTGCCTTTCGCCGCCGGCTGAGGCGTGCCGCCGGCGACAGGCGCGCTGCCCGTCGCCGGCAAGTTTTCTGTTGCCCGCCGGGCCATCTTCGAGAACATTGCGCTGGGCCGCAAACGGCCCCTACGCAAAGGGACGTGCTGATGGTCACCCGCGGTTTCTCTTCCGGCCGGCATCCGCCCACGGACAATGACGCACGCATTCCGCCCGGCCAGTATCTCGAGCAGGGCTTTCCCGTGCTGTCGGCCGGGCCGACGCCGCGCCTGCGCACCGAGGACTGGTCGTTCACCCTCAAGCACGGCCCTCGCCCGATCAAGAAATGGAACTGGACCGAGTTCAACGCGCTGCCGCTGACCAGGATGACGCGCGACATCCATTGCGTGACCGCCTGGACCAAGTTCGACACGGCCTGGCAGGGCGTGCTGGTCGATGACATCCTCGCCGATGCCGGCATCGCGCCACCGACAGCTTTTACGCTGGCGCTGTCCTTCGACGGCTACACCACCAATGTGCCGGCCAAGGACCTCCTCGACGGCAGGGCGATGGTGGCGCTGCTCTATGAGGGCAAGCCGATCACGCCCGACCATGGCGGACCGGCGCGGCTTTTGGTGCCGCATCTCTATTTCTGGAAGTCGGCGAAATGGCTGAACGGGCTGCAGTTCACCGAGCGCGACGAGCCGGGCTTCTGGGAGTTGCGCGGCTATCATATCTATGGCGATCCGTGGCGCGAGCAGCGCTATACGGGCGATCCATGAGCGAGGCATCGGCCGCGCAGTCGCCGTGGCAGACGGCGCGGATCACGCGCATCGAAAAGCGCACGCCACGCGTCACCTCCTTCTTCTTCAAGCTGTCGCGGCCTTTCACCCACCAGGCCGGGCAGCATGTCGACGTCAGGCTGACGGCGCCGGACGGCTATCAGGCGCGCCGCTCCTACTCCATCGCCTCGGCGCCGGAGAGCGCCGGGACGATCGAGCTGGCGATCGAGAAGCTCGAGGATGGCGAGGTGTCGCCCTTCTTCCACGAGGTTGCGGCAGTCGGCGACGAGATCGAGCTGCGCGGGCCGCTCGGCGGCCATTTCATCTGGTCGGCCAGCGATGGCGGGCCGATCCTGCTGGTCGGCGGCGGCTCCGGCGTGGTGCCGTTGATGGCGATGGTGCGTCACCGCACCTTGCGGAAATCGGCCGCGCCGGTCGCTCTGGTGTTTTCGGCGCGGGTCTGGGACGAGGTGATCTTTCGCGACGAGTTGATCGGCCTCGACGACCGGCGCGACGGCTTCGACCTGGTGCTGACGCTGACGCGCGAGCCTGCCCAGAGGGCCTCGGACTATTCCAGGCGCATCGACGCCGCGATGATGGTGCAGGCCACGGAGCGGTTGCCCAAGCCACCGACGCTGGCCTTCGTCTGCGGCTCGAATGCCTTCGTCTCGGCCGCCGCCCAGGCGCTGATCGATGCCGACGTGCCGGCCGGTCTGATCCGCACCGAACGCTACGGCGTTTGAGCAGGCGGCGAGGACGTCGTCATCGGGAAACCGGCGAGAACTTTGCCGAAACGAGCTGGAAGGGCAGCGCGCCATAGGTGGCGACGGTCGTCTCGTCGTCCCAGGTGCGGAACTGGCGCGACGGCCGCGCCTCGATCACCAGCGTATGCCCCGCCGTCCGGTCGAGCGTCACCTTGCCGCGAAAGCGCAGCACCCGCTCGCCGCCGGCGCGGCTGATCGCCAGCGAGCGCAAGCGAGCGACATGCAGGCCATCGCCGTTGATCTCCATCTCGATACGGCGGCGCACCGGTGGAACGGCGATCCGGACCGTCACCTCCAGCATCATCTCGCCGCCCGGGTCCGGACAGGCGATTGCCTGCGACAGCACGAAAGGCGACGGCTTCGTCTTCGCCCTGCCCGCCACCCGCCTGCCGCGCCAGACGACATCCGGTTCCGCTTGCCGCAACCGCCCGCTCTTGCGTTTCAGCCGCAACTGCTTGGCAAAGCCGCGCGACAGCCAGGCGAGCCCGCCGAAATCGGTGCGCGGCTTGGCCTGCAGCACCGAGGACAGGCGCGACAGGCCGGCGCGGTCGCCCAAGCCGACCGTGCTCGCCAGCACCGCCTCCGGCACCGGAATGCCGATCTCCAGCGCGAGATAGGAGAGCGCCACCGCGGCGGCGACGGCAAGGCCGCGCCTGGCGACGACGTCGAGGAACGCATCCCAGTCGGCGTCGCCGCCGTGGATGGCCACCGCGCAGTCGACCAGCCAGTCGCTGTGGGTGTGGGCATCGAGCCCGCCATGCGCGATGGCGAGCGCGATGCGATCGGCCGGCGACGGCACGAAGACGCCGACGCCGCTGAATTCCGCGGGGATCGCCCGCCGCCAGATCGCCAGATCGTCCTCGGCGCTTTGCTGCGAACCGTCATAGGCGAGCTGATGCAGGTCGATGTCGCCGAAATTGCCCTTGAAGAAATTCATCGAGCGCAGCGATGCCAGCCTGGTCCTGAGATAGGCCGGACTGACGCCGCTGGCGATCTGCCAGTCGCGGTCGCGCAGCACGTCGAAGGCAATTTGCATATGCTGAGGGCGCACCAATATGTCGATATCATGCGCCACGCGGCCGCGCTGCGCGGCGGCATTGACGGCGATGCGGCTGGCGCCCTTGATCAGCATGCCCGGCGCGCCCGCCTCCACCATCGCCTGCAGCGCCGGTTCGGCCTCGCGCATGGCCAAGCGCGATTTGGTCCACAGCATCTTCTGCAGGCCGACAAGACGCGGATAGGCGGGATGGGCGGCGAGCTTGCGGCCGAAGCGGTCGGAAATCGCGGCGAGCAGCCGGTGCTCCCGGAAGGAGACGAGGTCGATGTCGTTCTCGTCCAGCCAGCGCGCCGCGTGCCGGCTGGCCGCGTCCTCGTCAGGCAAAAGCGCCGCCTTGAGCAGCTGGTCGAGCTTGCCCGTGGGCCAGGACCAGCCGTAATCGGGAAAGCGGCGGCCGATGGCGCGGATCTTCGCCATCAGCCGGAACCCGGCTTGTTCCGCGCACGGCGCAGCATGGCCGCCCGGGCCACCTCCAGATAGCCGCGATCGCGGGCCGCGTCGCGCCCATAGGACAGGCTGCCGGGCCTGATGCGCCTGAGCGCCAGCACCTCGTCCAGCATGTCGAGGACGAAGCCCGCTTCGCGCACCCTCGCGATCCAGTCGATCATCTCCCCGCGGCCACCCGGCGGATCGACGACAGGCCCGACGATGTCTGCGACCTCACGGCGGATCATCATCGTCGAGCGCGACCAGCCAGGCGTCGCGGCCGCATCGGGCAGATCGGGCCGGTCATGGCGGAAATTGCGCAGATGCGTGAAAACGCCCGCTGTGCGCGGAGATCGTTCAAGATGCGCGAGCTGCGCCTCGATCTTGGTCGGCAGCCACAAATCGTCGGCATCGAGTGTCGCTATAAGCGGCGTCGACAGCGCGCCCATGCCCCTGGTCGTCGCGCTGCCGGGGCCGGCGTTGTCCTGGCGCAGCAGCCTGACCGGGATGTCCGCAACGGCGATCGCCGCCTCGAGATCGTCGGTCGAGCCGTCATCGACGACCACGATGGCGTCGGCACCGATCGTCTGGGCTGCCACCGACCGCAAGGTATCGGCGATTGTGGCGGCCGCGTTGAAGGCCGGAATGACGACGCCGTAGCTGCCCATCACATGAACCGCCAATCCGCGAGATCCTTGACCTCAAAGATCTTGTCGATCGCACACAGCGATGGGTCGGCCCGGCGCCGCTTCATCGATTTGTGGAGCGCGCGCATGAACTCGCGACGGGGAATATCCGGCGCCTTGGTCATGTTGCCGGCGTGACGCCTGTAGTAGAGCCCCACCGTATCGGGCATGACGTAGTTCGGGCCGCTCTCGAAGGTGCGCAGCAGGTAGTCGGTGTCCTCGGCCTGGCTGAAATCGGTGTCGAAATCACCGATCCGATCGACAAGCCGGCGCGTGAATATTCCAGCCGACAGATGAACGCCACGCACGGTCACGCAATGGCTGTCGGCCGCCGGCTCCAGTGTCTCGTCGTCCAGGTGGTCGGCCAGCGTCATCAGCGAATAGGCCAGGTCGAGACCGGGGTCGGTTTCGAAAAGCGCCAGATCGTCCTTGAAGCGACCGGCCGGCGAGATGTCGTCCGAATCGAGGAAGGAGACAAAGCCAGTCTCCGGCAGGAGCTGCCGGAGGCCGGCGTTGCGCGCCTTGGTGACGCCCATATTGGCCTGCTGGAAAAGGCGGATGCAGGATGCTTCGCTCATCATCGAGCGCACCACCTCAACCGAGCCGTCGATCGAGCCGTCGTCGATGACGATGATGTCGAGATCGGCACCGTCGCGCTGCCTGAGCAGCGAGCGCAGCGCAGCGCCGACATAGGCCTCGCGGTTGTAGACCGGCATGATCACGCTCAGCTTCATGCTGAGCCTCGCGTGAGAAACCCGGAAACCGTGGCGGCGATTTCCTCCGGCCGCGTCCCCAGCGCCAGACGATAGCATGGCAAGTGGCGGGTAAGGTCGCTGAAAAAGCGAAAGCCTCCCTCGCGCTCGCCAGGCATCTGCGCGATGCCGGACGGCGCCAACGCAATCATGGCGTCCTTGCGCGACAAGGGCATGACCGAGCTTGTCCCACCACCGCCGATATGTGGCACCACAAGCGCGACGATGTCCAGACTTGCAGGCAGCGGCCGGGGCGCGACGTCATCGATGTGGAACGGATGCTTGCCCTGCCAGTTCAGCGGACCATAGGACTTCAACCGCTGCCTGAGCCCGAGCCGTTCGAAACCCTCGGGATCCTGCTTGAGGGTGGAAAACAGCGGATAGGCCCTTATCCCCTCATCGGTCCTGTCGATCAGCACATAGTCGTCGCCGACGCTGTCCAGGCCGTTGAGCAGGCCGGCGACAACGGTTCCCGATTTTCCCGCTCCGCCGGCGCCGGCAAGCAGGATGCCCTTGCCGCCGATGCCCAGCGTGCCGGCATGCGCAAGCCGCATGCCGCGCGCCGCATAGTCCCAGTGCAGGAAGGCGCGCAACGGCGCGCCAGGTTCCCATGGCGGGAAGCCGTCGGCGGAGCGCATCAGTTGCGCGCCGACGCGGCGCTCGGGGTCGTAGACCTGCCAGAAGTCGAGGTCGTGGAAGTAGGAGCCGCGCAGCCCGGCATCGGCAAGCCGGGAGGCAAAGGCGTGCGGGGCGAATTGCGCCTCGCCCCATTTCGCCGGAGCGGCGATGCCGTCGATGCCCGGATGGGCAATGAAGATGCGGCACTGACCCGATGCCTGCCGATCGCCGCCGGCCGGAACAAGGCCACGGCCGATGGCATCCGCGAAGGGACCGGGCGTGAGATGCACAGCCATGTCCAAGCGGGGCAAACGGACGTCCCGCGTGACGGAATAGCCGGCGGCCGCACCCTCGGCCATGGCCAGAACCTGGCGGGCATAGTCCGGCAAGGTTTCCAGGGTGATATGCGACATGGCCTGTTCCCGCGTACCGTCGCGCATGCGATCGGCCGCCCCGGGGCGTCTCACAATGCCTGCTTGACCGCGGGCCAGCCCAAGGGTTCCTCGACCTCATGGATCGGATCGACCATGATGAGATCTGCAAGATCGTCGTGGACATCGACCTTCAGGGGCTCGCGAGACGCTGCAAGCTCGGCCAGCAGCCCGCCCGGCAGCGGCTGCGCCGGCGCATCCGGGGCCGCCGCCAGCAGGCCGAAATCGATGAGTTGCGCGATGAAGCTTTCGAGCTCGGCCAATCCTATCGTCGCCGTTCCCGCGGACAGTCCGACCAGGGCCGGGGCCGCTACGCCCGACGACAGCGCCTGCCAGATCCGGCTGCCCGTATCGGAGAAACCGAAATATTTGCCGCTCGCGAGGTCGAGCACGACGGCTTCGCCGTCGAAGGATTCAAAAACGATATCCTTGTTCGCAACAGCGTAGACATCGGCTGCCCGCATTGTTCTTGCCCCAGTTCATGGCTCACGCAACCGCCGCAGCCGCGGGCGCTCTACCCCCAAGGAACGCCTGTAAAGACTCGGTTCCAGCTTGGCAAGACGACGGATATGGCGAGACGCCCGCCATTTTGGGGGTTTATGCGGCGGATCAGGCCTCGATTTCCAGCGCCGTCATCGGCCTCGAGCAACAGGCGAGGATGAAGCCGTCGTCGATCTCGTGATCGAGGATGCCGCCATTGTGGCTCATCTCGACCTCGCCTGAAACCTTCTTCACCTTGCAGGTGCCGCACAGGCCGAATTCGCAGGCCGCCGGTATCCTGACGCCGGAAGCGCGCGCCGTCTGCAGCACGGTCTGCCCGGCGATGCAGTCGGCATCGACATCGGAAAGCGAAAAACGAACCGGCGTCGCGGCCTCGACGGGTATCTCGATGCCGCCGTCGGCCGGCAGCGCGAACGGCGCCGATACTTCCTCCACCGCAGGCGCGGCAAAGCTTTCCTGGTGGTATTTGGCCATGTCGAAGCCGGCGGCCTCCAGCATCTGCCGCACGGCGCGCATAAACGGGTCGGGGCCGCAGCAGAAGATTTCCCGCTCGCGGAAGTCAGGTGCCAGAAGCGGAAGCCTTATGGCGTCGATGCGACCCATATGGCCGAACCAGCCTTCGCGGCTGGAGCGTTCCTCGATCATGAAGCCGAGCGACAGGCCGGGCATGCGGCTGCCCAGCAATTCCAGTTCCTTGCGGAAGATGATCTCTTCCGCCCTGCGCGCGCAGTTGACGAAGCCGACATCGGTCCATGGCGCGCAGTCGTTCAGCCAGCGCAGCATCGACATCATCGGCGTGACCCCGGAGCCGGCCGAGATGAACAGGTATTTGGCCGCCGGATGGCTGTGCAGCGAGAAATCGCCGGCCGGGCCGTAGGCCTTCACATGGGCGCCGGGCTTGAGATTGTCGAACATCCAGCGCGTGCCGATGCTGCCGGCCTGCGCCTTCACCGTCACCGCGATCGAGAACGGCCGCGACGGCGACGACGACAGCGTGTAGGTGCGCATCAGCGGACCGTCGGCGGTCGGCAGTTCCAGCGTCACGAACTGGCCCGGCTTGTAGCGGAACCAGGTCTGGTTGTCGGAGCGGAAGGTGAAGGTCTTGACGTCCGGCGCCTCGTCGCTGACGCCGATCACCTCCAGCACCTGCAGCCGATCGTTCCACGGCGCCATCTCGTCGAGGTGGCGATAGAGGCCGAGATCGGTCATCGCGTTCATCCCCTTACCTTTCTTGTCTTGCGCATCTCGCTACCCCAAAACCGCCGAACACTTTTGGGCGCCATGCGCTAGGCGACGCTGCGCAGCGCCGGTCGACCACCTTCAGCAAGGCGCGGGCCGATGAAGGCGGCGTACCATTCGACGAACTGGATGACGCCGCCCTCGTGCAGCTCCGAATAGGGGCCGGGCTCATAGGCCGGCGACAGGATGCCGTGCGCGTTTTCCTCGACGATGCGGCGATCCTGGTCGTTGGTCTCGGTCCAGACATGGGTGAGTTCGGCGAGATCGTAGTCGACGCCTTCCACCGCATCCTTGTGCACCAGCCATTTCGTCGTCACCGCGGTTTCGGTGGCGCTGATCGGCAGCACGCGGAAGGTGACGGCGTGATCGATCAGGATATGGTTCCAGGTCGTCGGATAGTGGTAATGCATCAGCGTGCCGATGCGGTCCGCGGCGACACTGTCGGAGAGGTTCTTCCTCACCGCGCGCTTGCCGTTCATCGTGTAGCTGATGGCATCGCGCAGCAGCGGGGCGCGGGTGGCGCGGTATTGCCCGGCGGGGTCGATGCGGAACTTGCTCGGCAGGCCGGCCGCCTCGCATTTCGCCCAGTGCGCCAGCATCTCGGGATCGCTGTCGGCGCCCTGCACGCCCGTCACGGTCGGGGCTTCAGGGAAGGTCTTGCAGAGCTCCGGATGATTGCCGGCGCAGTGGTAGCACTCGCGGTTGTTCTCCCAGACCAGCTTCCAGTTGCCCTTCTCGACAATGGTCGATTCGAAGGCGACTTTCGCCTCGCTCAACCTGTGCGGCAGGAGATAGGGTTCGATCATGGCGCGCATCGGCGCGAAATCGGCCGGCTCCTTCGCCAGGCAGATGAAGATGTAGCCGCCGACGCTTTCGCAGGCGACCGGCTTCAGGCCGAACTGGCTCTTGTCGAAACCGTCCGCCATCTGGCGGGCGAACAGCAGCCTGCCGTCGAGCTCGTAGGTCCATTGATGGTAGGGGCAGACGAGCTTCGCCGCCGTGCCCTTCTCGGCGTTGCAGACGCGGCTGCCGCGATGGCGGCAGGAATTGTGGAAGGCATTGACCCTGCCCTGCTGGTCGCGGACAAGGACCACCGGATAATCGCCGACCTGCGCGGTGATGTAGCTGCCCGGCTTCGGCAATTCGCAATCGTGGCCGATGAACAGCCAGTCGCGGTACCAGATCAACTCCATGTCGAGCTTGAAGTAATCCGGGTCGGTGTAGAAAGGCTGTTCGAGCGAAAAGCCCGGCCTGCGGTTGTGCAGGTGCCTCAGCATGTCGTTGCGCGCATCCATGTCCTGTCCCTCGCGTCGGTCGCATCAAGGACTGAACTGGTGGTGATGGAGAGGAACGGCGGCCGCCGGCAGGGCCGGGCACGCGCCATCCGCCTCTTGACCGCCCACCGCGATCAGTCGAGTCAAAGAATCTCGGGCTGGTTTCCGGGCTTTGGAGTGCCCTGACGGGCGGTCGCGGCACCTTCCCAGGCTAGATGGCCCAGTGGTCTCCCGTCGCGACTTGAACTCCACCACCGTTGCGGGGGCAGCGCCGGAATTCGACCGGCTTCCCAATTCTCCGTCCCGTCGTCACGGGGCGGCACCTGAGATGACCTGATCTAATCACGACGGCCGGCGAACCGTCGGTACGAAAACGACATCGCATCGATGCGGGCGCGACACGGCTTTCGGCTTCGCGGCACTCCAGCGCACCGAATTTCCGTGCTCGGGGCAATCCGAATCGCGCACTGGAAACGCCCTCGTATCGACCTCCAGCCGGCTCTGAACTGGTTACCAGTATCGAAAAGTGACTATTAGGAGATTCTAAAATCGAACCGAACGGTTCGTTTCTGTTGACAATGCGTGCAAGACGCTGTGAACGCAGATCTTCCAAATCGTCAATTGGCGCGATGGCCCATTCGCCTAAGCTACGGATATTGTTCCATAAAAGCTCACGTGTAGGAGGCCTTGGCACAATTTCAAGATGCAGAGTCATGGGCCAGGCGCAACAACTTCGTGATTGGAAAGCGGGTATGGGCTCTCCCACATCGGGGCTGTCCGAACGACGCGATTTCCTCCCAAGACACGCCGCTAGACGGACGGAAAAAATACTGGAGTACCAAAAATGAAAAAGATTGTTCTTACTGCCGCCGCCCTTCTGGCCATTTCCGGCAGCGCCTTTGCCGGTGGCAGCGACCACTACGGCTCGAACGGTGCCAACCAGACCGCCGCTTCTGTCGACAGCTCGTACACGGCCTCGATCAAGAAGTCGGAACCGGCTGCCCAGACGCCTGCCCAGGGCGCTGACCGCAACCTGTTCGGCAACAACTAACAGCCGATCCCTGACCGCGGTGGGCAAGGGCCCGCCGCTCGGGATCGTCAGGAATTCAGGAGCACTAAAATGAAGAAGATCGTTCTTGCCACCGCGGCCCTTCTGGCCATTTCGGGCGGCGCCTTTGCAGCCGGCAGCGACCATTACGGTTCGGACGGCGCCAACCAGCCGGCCACCGCGGTCGACAGCTCGTACACCGCTTCGATCAAGCACTCGCAGCCGGCCGCCGAGAAGCCCGCCAACCAGGGCAGCGACCGCAACCTCTTCGGCAACAACTAAGCCGACGCGGACCGCGCTCCCGGACCTCTGGTCCGGGTTGTGGCCAACCGAAGATAGACGCGGCGGACAAGCCCGCCGCTCCGATACAAATTCAGGAGTACCAAAAATGAAGAAGATTGCTCTTACTGCCGCCGCTCTTTTGATTGCCGCCGGCAGCGCTTATGCCCGCAATGACAATGTTGGCGGGACCGACATCAACCAGCGGCCGGTCGCCACCGGCGTCGACACCACCCAGACGTCTTCGACGCGCGACACCAGCTCGCCGGTCTACAAGCTGCTGAACTCGTCGGGCGACGTCGAGAAGTCAGCCCCTCAGGGCAGCGACCGAAACCTGTTCGGCCGCTAACGGCCGAACGGAGCCGCCCATGCCGGTCCACCGGCAACGGGCTCGGCTGAATACCAAGAGCGGCGGGCAGTGCCCGCCGCTCTTGTTTTGTCCAACGTGACGTTCAGGCCGCCTTGGCTGCCGCCATGTGCAGCGTGAAGGAGTGGCCGTCGGCATCGAAGATGTGCAGGTCGCCAGCGTCCGCGGTCAGCCGCAGCGTCGCACCGCGCTTGACCTCGACATTGCCCGGCATCTTGGTCACCAGCGGCAGGTCGGCGCGGCCGATGTCGACATAGACGAGCTGCACCTCGCCGAGCTGCTCGACATAATCCACCGTTCCCTCGAACAGATAGTCCGTACCGGTGGCGATCGCCAGATCCTCCGGCCGCACGCCGAAGCTTACCGCCGCGCCATTCGCCGAGGCGGGCGTCGCGATCGGCACCGTCGCCTTGCGGCCGCCGACATGGCTAACGACGGTCGGATTGCCCGCCTTGTCGATCGTCGCCGGCAGGATGTTCATGGCCGGCGAGCCGATGAACTGGGCGACGAACAGATTGCCCGGCCTTTTGTAGAGGTCCATCGGCGTGCCGACCTGCTCGATATGGCCTTCTTTCAGCACGACGATGCGGTCCGCCAGCGTCATTGCCTCGACCTGGTCGTGGGTGACGTAGATCATCGTCGTGTTCGGCATCGATTCCTTGAGCTTGGCGATCTCGATACGGGTGGCGACGCGAAGTGCCGCGTCGAGATTGGACAGCGGCTCGTCGAACAGGAACACTTTCGGATTGCGCACGATGGCGCGGCCGATGGCGACGCGCTGGCGCTGGCCGCCCGACATCGCCTTGGGCAACCGGTCGAGATATTTGGTCAGCTGCAGGATCTCGGCCGCCTGCCGCACCCGCTTGTCGATCTCGGCCTTGCTTTCCTTGCCGATCTTCATCGAGAAGGCCATGTTGTCGTAGACGGTCATGTGCGGATAGAGCGCGTAGGACTGGAACACCATGGCAATGCCGCGCTTCGACGGCGGCACGTCGTTGACCACCTCGCCGGCGATCTTGAGCTCGCCCGAAGTGATCTCCTCCAGCCCGGCGATGGACCTCAGCAAGGTCGACTTGCCGCAGCCGGACGGGCCGACGAAGACGATGAACTCGCCCGACTTAATGTCGAGGTCGATGCCATGCAGGATGTTGAGATTGCCGTATGATTTCTTCACTTGCCTCAGCGTGACATCGGCCATGTTTTCCTCCCAGTGACGTCCGTTTCAAAAACTCAGTCGACGCGCCCGAACCAGGCGCCGTAGCCGCCAAGGCGGATGGTGCCGCTGCCAGCTTGGTTCGAAAAGCCGTGCCCGGGCAAGGGCTGAAGCGAGCCCTGGCCGAGATCGACTTCGGCCGGCTTGCTGCCCAGGTTGAAGACGCAGACGATGCGCTCGTTGCCCTCGCGGCGGGTGAAGGCGACGGTGTCGCCCTCGCTTTCAATGAAGGCGATGTCGCCCTTGGCCAGCGCCGGATGCAGGCGGCGGAAGGCGAGGAAGCGCCGGTAGTGCTCAAGCAGCGAGTTCGCGTCGCCCTGTTGCACGTTCACCGCTTGCGAAAGGTGCTTGCCCGGCACCGGCAGCCAGGGTTTTGCCGTCGAGAAGCCGCCATTGCTGGCGGTGGCATCCCACACCATCGGCGTACGGCAGCCGTCGCGGCCCTTGAATTCGGGCCAGAAGCGGATGCCGTAGGGGTCCTGCAGATCCTCGTACCGCAGCTCCGCCTCGCCAAGGCCGAGTTCCTCGCCCTGATAGAGGCAGACCGAGCCGCGCAACGACATCAGCAGCGCCGAGATCACCTTGAGGTAGGCGGTTGGATCGGCCTCGTTGGCCGCCCAGCGCGAGGCCGGCCGCACCACGTCGTGATTGGAGAAGGCCCAGCACGACCAGCCGTCGCTGGCGACCTTGCCGAAGGCTTCCAGCACCGAGCGCACCTTGGCGGCGCTGATCTTCTCGGGCGCCAGGAAGTCGAACGAATAGCACATGTGCACGCGCTTGCCGCCGGCGGTGTAGGCGGCCACCACTTCCAGGCCGCGTTGCGAATCGCCGACCTCGCCGACCGCGGCCTGCGCCGGATACTCGTCGAGCAGGGCGCGGAAGCGTTCGAGGAAGCCGAGGTTTTCCGGACGGCTCTTGTCGTAGATGTGGTCCTGGTAGTTGTAGGGGTTGACGGCAGGCGCCGTCTGGTCGTTGCGCTCTTCCGGCGGCAGCGGCGGATTGTTCTCCAGCCCCTGGCTGTGGAAATAGAAATTGATGGTGTCGAGGCGGAAGCCGTCGACGCCGCGCTCCAGCCAGAAGCGGGTGACGTCGAGCAGCGCATCCTGCACTTGCCTGTTGTGGAAGTTGAGGTCGGGCTGCTCGGCCAGGAAATTGTGCAAATAATATTGCTGGCGGCTGGTGTCCCATTGCCAGGCCGAGCCGCCGAAGATCGACAGCCAGTTGTTCGGCGGCGTGCCGTCGGGCCTGGCATCGGCCCAGACATACCAGTCGGCTTTCGGATTGTTCCGGCTCGAGCGGCTTTCCTTGAACCAGGGATGGATGTCGGCGGTGTGCGACAGCACCTCGTCGATCATCACCTTGAGGCCAAGCCGATGCGCTTCCGCCACCAACGCATCGAAATCGGCGAGCGTGCCGAACATCGGGTCGACGTCGCAATAGTCCGACACGTCGTAGCCGAAATCCTTCATCGGCGACTTGAAGAAAGGCGAGATCCAGATGGCGTCGACGCCGAGCGAGGCGATGTAGGGCAAGCGCCGCACAATCCCTTTCAGGTCGCCGATGCCGTCGCCATTCGAGTCCTGGTAGCTGCGCGGATAGATCTGGTAGATCACCGCGCCACGCCACCAGTCGCGATCGACGGCGGGGTCGGGCCTCGACGTCGCCTTCAAAGCCGATTGCATTATCTCAACCTCCTTTCACCGAGCCGGCAAGCAGCCCGCGTACGAAATAGCGCTGCAGCGAGAAGAACACGATCAGCGGCACGATGATGGTCACGAACGCCGATGTCGTGAGGATCTCCCAGTCGCCGCCGCGCGAGCCGAGCAGCGCGTTCAGCTTGGCGGTCAGCACTATCTGGTCGGCCTCCGTACCAAGGAAAACCATCGCCACCAAGAGATCGTTCCATACCCACAGGAACTGGAAGATGGCGAAGGAGGCCAGCACCGGGAACGACAGCGGCAACACGATCTTGACGAAGATCTCGAAATCGCTGGCGCCGTCGATGCGCGCCGATTCCATGATCTCGCGCGGCAGGCCGGCAATGTAGCTCCTGAGCAGGTAGATGGCGAAGGGCAGGCCGAAGCCGGTATGCGCCAGCCAGATGCCGAGATAGGTCTTCGACGGCACGCCGAAGAAGGAACCGACGCCATTGTAGAGCTTCAACAACGGGATCAGCGACATCTGCAGCGGCACGACGAGCAGGCCGATGATCACCGCGATCAGCAGTGCCCGGCCGGGAAAGCGCATCCAGGCCAGTGCATAGGCGGCAAATGCGGCGATCAAGATCGGGATCACCGTCGCCGGGATGGTGACGGTCAGCGAGTTCATGAAGGAGCGGCCGATGCCCTCGGAGAACAACACCGTCTTGTAGTTGTCGGTGGTGAATTTCGGCGGCGCCGACGAGGCGTAGTAGACACGCTGGCCGCGGTCGCCCTCGAAGGCCTTGGGCGATGAAAGCACGAAGGTGCCGTCGGCATTGACCTGCAGGGTGACGCCGTCACCGAGCTCGGCGGTCGAGCCGGCCGGATTTTGCGTTGGCGCCGCCGACTTGACGCCGAAGGCGCTGATATTGCGCTTGGCGCCGTCGCCGAAGATGTTGCCCTCGATGACGAACTTGCCATCCTTTTCGACCTGCGCCGAGGCGGCCGGCAGTCGTCCGGCCTCGGTCTGGCTGGAGCTGGCAAAGGAATTCCACCAGCCCGAGGCGATGATCTGGTCCTTGTCGCGCAGCGACGAGACAAGGATGCCGAGCGTCGGCACGGTCCAGATGGCGACGAAGATCAGCACCGCGATGTGGACGCCGAAGCGGCTGGCAAAGGACTTTCCGGTCGATGCGGCCATCTCAGTGCCCTCCCGTCTCTTTGTTGGCCTGTCGGATGTTCCAGACCATGATCGGAATGACCGCGATCATGATGATGATGGCGATGGTGGCGCCACGGCCGAAATCGCCGCCGCCGCGGAACATCCAGTCGAACATCAGATTGGCGAGCACCTGGCTGTTCCACTGGCCGTTGGTCATGGTCAGCACGATGTCGAACACCTTCAGCACCAGGATGGTGATGGTGGTCCAGACCACGGCGATGGTGCCCCAGATCTGCGGCACCATGATCTTCCAGAAGATCTGGAACGGGTTGGCGCCGTCGATCACCGCGGCCTCGATCGTCTCCTCGGGAATGCCGCGAAGCGCAGAGGAGAGGATGACCATGGCGAAGCCGGTCTGGATCCAGATCAGGATGACCATCAGGAAGAAATTGTTCCAGAACGGCAACGATATCCAGACCTGCGGCTGGCCGCCGAAAAACTGGATGATGGAATTGAGCAGGCCGATCTGGACCTGGCCTTCGCCGCGATACTCATAAATGAATTTCCAGATCACGCTGGCGCCGACGAATGAGATGGCGAGCGGCAGGAAGATCAGGCTCTTGGCGATGGTGCCCCACCAGATCTTGTCGGTGAGCACGGCGATGATGAGACCGAGGAAGGTGCAGGCCGCCGGCACCACCGCCAGCCAGACGATGTTGTTGAGGATGGAATTGCGGAACTCGCGATCGCCGAATGCCCACTCGTAATTGGCGAACCCGACGAAGCTCGTGCCGCCACGGTCGAAGAAAGAGAGCCACAGCGTCGCGATCACCGGATAAATCAGATAGATGGTGAGGATGATCATCGCCGGGCCGACGAACAGCCAGGGACGGATCAGCCCCTGCCGGCGCAGATTGTCTACGGCGGCTGTGCCGCTGACGCCGCGCGAGGGGAAGACGGTGTCGAGCGCCTTGTTGGCGCCCCAGAAATAGGCGACGCAGCCGCCGACGCCGACGATGATGACGAATATGGCTGAGAAAATCTGAGCCGCCATGGGTCCCTCTCCCCTGCGCATGGATCCGCCAGGACTGAAATGATCGTGGCGATCGTGCGCTGTTCTCGTTGTTGGGGCGCGAACGGGACAAGGAAGCGGAATGTCCGCCCACCCCGGCCGCGCCGCATGCCGGAATGTCTACGCTTTCACGACTGGGCTTTCACGACTGGAACCTGGTCCATCCCGGCCTGACCGGGATGAGATGTTGTGATGGGCCAGCCGGATCCGGGCAAGAAAGCCCGGATCCGCTTGGGAGGAGGAAGCAAGAGCTTCCGGTCGTGGGGCGCGACCTTACTTGATCGCGTCCCAGCTCTTCTGGATGTCGGTGGCGACGTCCTGGGCGGACTTGCCGCCGACGAGGTCGATCATGCCGGTCCAGAACGAGCCGGCGCCGATCTTGCCCGGCATCAGATCGGAACCGTCGAAGCGGAAGGTCGAGGCGTTGGCCAGGATCTCGCCCTGCTTCTTCAGCGCGTCGCTAGCATAAGCGTCCTTGTTGACCCCCTTGAACGGCGTCACGAAGCCGCCCTGGGCCATCCAGATCTCATGCGCCAGCGGCATCTTCAGGAACTCGATGAAGGCGCGCGCGGCCTTGCTGTCCTTGGTGATCATGGCCAGCGTGCCGGCGCCGAGCACCGGGGTGCCAAGATCGGGCTTCGAAGCATAGGGCGGGAAGTAGAAGAAATCGGCATCCTGGCCGAGCTTCGTGCCCTCGGGGAAGAAGGTCGGGATGAACGAGGCCTGATGGTGCAGGTAGCACTTCGGCGGCACCGAGAAGAGGCCCTTCGGGCTGTCGCGGAAGTCGGTCGCGGCAACCGCCTTGGCGCCGCCGTCGACCATCTTGTCGTCGGTCGCGATCTTGCCAAAGATGTCGATGGCGTTGACGACCGCCGGGTCGTTGAACGGAATCTCGTTCTTCACCCATTTGTCGTAGACATCGGGCGTCTGCGTGCGCAGCATGATGTCCTCGACCCAGTCGGTCGCCGGCCAGCCGGTGGCGCCGCCGGAGCCGAGACCGATGCACCACGGCTTGCCGCCATCGGCGATGATCTTCTTCTCGAGCTCAGCCAATTCTTCCTGCGTCTTCGGGACCTTGTAGCCGGCTTCTTCGAAATTGTCCGGCGAGTACCAGACCAGCGACTTCACGTCGGCCTTGTAGGGGAAGGCGAAGAAGCCAGGCTTGCCGTCCTTGTCCTTGAAGGTGCCGAGGTCGACCCAGGACTGGCCGGCGCCGTAATTGTCCTTGACCCACTTTGCGGTGTCGTCGCCAAGCGGCGTCAAAAGGCCCTTGGAGGCCAGGTCCTGGATCAGGCCCGGCTGCGGCAGCACGGCGATGTTGGGCGGGCTGCCGGCCTGGGTGTCGATGACGATCTGCTGTTCGTAGTTCTCCGACGAGGAGTATTTGATCTCGACGCCGGTGGCTTCCTGGAAATATTCGAGGACGGTGCGCACCAGGCCTTCATCCTCGCCGCGCCATGGCCCGAAGATGGTCAGGGTCTCGCCCTTGAGATCGACCTTCTTCAGCTCTTCGTAGTTCGCCCAGTTGAAGCGCGGGTCCTCTCCCGGCTTGAACTTCAGTTCGGCTTGCGCCGGCAGGCTCAAGGCGAGCGTAGCGAACGCGGCGCCCAGCAGAAGCATCTTCTTCATCGGTATTCCTCCCAGTGGTCACAAACACCCGGACGGAACCTCCATTCCGTCCGCCGACGCCGCAGGACTGTGACTCAGTCAGAAAGGAACCGCAACCTTTCGAAGAGTCTTCCAAAGCGCTTTGGTCTTTTCGATCTCGCCATTGATTCAACCGAAAGTCAAGAGGGTTAAGAGACTAATCGATTTAATTTTGGCGATAAACACTCCTGAAAGTGCGCTGCAGCACGTTTTTTTGGCACTGCAGCAGCATATTTTGCTTCAAACCCACCTGAACGCTGCTTATGGTCGGCGGGGTTGCCGGTCACCAGCGTTCGTTGCCGGTTTAACTCAAATTAAAAGCGCTTTGAGGCTTGGAGGCCTCCAGTGAACCTCAAACAGCTGTCGCATATGCTGGCGCTTTCGCAGACCACGGTGAGCCGCGCGCTGAACGGCTATCCGGAGGTCAACGAGGAAACGCGGCGGCGGGTGATGGATGCGGCCAAGCGCCATGGCTACCGCCCCAATCCGAGCGCGCGCCGGCTGGCGACCGGCAAGACCGGGATGATCGGCTATGTGCTGCCGACCGGCAATGCCGTCGACATCGACCCGCATTTCGTCGAGTTCCTCTCCGGCCTCGGCGACTATGCGCGCTCGCACGAGCTCGACCTCGTGCTGTCGCCGGCGGACGCCGACGACCAGGAGACCACCTACCGCCGCATCGTCGCCAACCGGCAGGTCGACGCAGTCTACATCTCGTCTCCGCGTCCTGCCGACCGGCGCGTGGCGCTGCTCAACACGCTCGGCATCCCCTTCATCGTCCATGGCCGCAGCGAGGGCTTCGATTTCGACTATGCCTTCCTCGACATCGACAATGAGGGCGCCTTCCACGAGGCGGCACGGCTCCTGGTCCAGCTCGGCCACAGGCGGCTGGCGCTGATCAACGGCGACGACCGCGAGACCTTCGCCATCCATCGCGAACGCGGCATGCGACGGGCGCTCGCGGTGAGCGGGCTGGTGCTCGGCGAACGCCATATCTGTTCGGTCGCCATGACCGAGGAGAACGGCTATCGCGCCGCCAGGCGCCTGCTCGAACAGAGCGAGCCGCCGACGGCGATCGCTTGCTCCAGCCTGATCATGTCGCTCGGCGTCGTGCGTGCGGTGCGCGATCTCGGCCTGACCATTCCGGGCGATCTCTCTTTGATCGCGCATGACGACGTCTTTCCCTGGCTGAAACCGGAGAATTTCCCCGTGCCGCTGTCGACGACGCGCTCGTCGATCCGGCTCGCCGGCGCCCGGGTCGCCGAACGCCTGGCTGCGCGCATATCGGGGCTCGAAGAGGGCGCGCGCGGCGAGGTCTGGCCGGTGGATCTGGTGGTGCGGGGATCGGTGGCGGGAGCGCCGGGGTAGCGGCAAACTCGGCAAGACGTTCAAATTTGAGCTTCCGCGCTCATGCTTTGTCGAGAGTATGTCCTGTAGTCTTTTCACACCTTCTGCGCCCATCAGTTTTGGCCGTTTTGAAGCGCCGCCGGCGACGATGACGACGAAATAGGAGAACGCAATGACTCGCAATCACGTTGAACGTCTTGGAGAGTTCAGGGAAATCCTGGTCGCAACTCGACGCGAAGGCGTCCGTAACGTGCACCATACTCGCGACGCCATGCGGGCAAGTGGCTTTCAGATCGGGGACAGCGATGGCTCCAGCTATGGTGCCCAGTTGAAGGCGCTCCAAGAGGAGATTGAGGCAGTCGATCGCGCCATCGAAGACGAAAAGCGGTTGGCCCTGACTCTCGAGGGCGCGGCTCAATCCCGTCGACCGGCTAAGCCGAGAATCGTGAAGCGAGCATAGAGCCAACAACGGCAGTTGGTGCTCATCGGGTCGATTGCTAAGACCCGGCCTTCGGCTTCCGGCTCGTTCTGCATCGGCGGCCATACGGCTGATCGAGTGTTCGACGCAATCCGATTCGACAGAAGCTTCACTCCTTCGCCGCTTCGGCCGCCTTCGTATCCAGCAGCCCGTAGCCGAAGTCATTGTCCCTGCCCTTCGGGCCGAGATCCCTCGCGGTGTCGGCCAGCGCCTTCTCGATCTCGTCGGCCGAACGGTCGGGCGCGACATGGATCAGGTTGGCGATGGCGCCGGACACGATCGCCGCGGCGAAGGAGGTACCGGTGACGACGTCGGAGCCGGCGCCGCTCGGTGCCACCATCTCGACGCCGGGGGCCGAGATGAAGACATAGGCGCCGCGATTGGCCTGCGGCATCAGCCCGTCCTTGGCATCGGTGGCGGTCACGGCGATGACGCCGTCAAAGGCGGCCGGGTAGCCATAGGGCGCTTTCGGCCCGTTATTCCCAGCGGCGGCGACCAGCACGATGCCCAGCGCGCGGGCGTTGCGGCAAGCAATGCCGAGCAGGTCGTTCTTCGGGCCGACGAAACTCATGTTGATGATGCGCACGTCCTGCTCCGCCGCCCAGTCGAGCGCCGACAGGATGACGTCCATTGTCGACTTGCCGCCCTCGAAGGCGCGGGCGTGGTAGATCTTGGCGCCCGGCGCCATGCCCTTCAGGGCGCCGACGCCGGCGATCAGGCCATCGATCGAGGTGCCATGATCGCGCTTTTCGACCGGCACGCTGGGCATGGCGTCGAACTGGTCGGCGATGACACCCGACAGCGCCGGGTTGGTGTCGTCGATGCCGGTGTCGATGACGGCGACGCGCACATTCTCGCCGCTGGCCGCCTTGGCGTCGAGCGCAATGCGGTCGAAGGCATAGTTGACGATGCCGGCCGCCTGCTGCAGCGAATAGACATGGTTGGGCTCACGCCGCATTGTGCGGCCGTCAGCGGCAAGCTGCGCCAGCACGATGCCGACCGGGCGTCCGTCGGGAATGCCGAAGCGCGCCAACGTCGTGCCGAGCAGCCGCGACCGGCGCTCGGAGCGCACTTCGAGGCCGAAGGAAGCGGCGATCTGCTGCACGGTGGCGGCATCGCCATCAACCGTCACAAGCACCTCGTCGGGCACGAAATCGCCGACGATGGCGCGTTGCGGCTCGGTCGCGACGAGGTCGGTCGGCGAAATGATCGGACCGCCAAGCGCCACCGCCTGCACCGGCGGGGCCGGTGGGCCCGGCGGCGGCAGCGAGCTCGCCGGATCGCGGCGCGGGTCGGGCGTCGGCAGCGGCGTCGCGCCGCCGGGAGGATTGGGGAACAGGTCGACGATCAGCGCCGGCAGAAAAACGGCTCCGCCGCCGGCAGGCCCGGTGCCGGACGTCCCGCCGTCCTTGGCGCAGTCGGCGCCGGCGGCGTTTGTCCGGTCGGCACAATCGGTTTGCGCCGGCGGCTGGTCCTTGCTCTGCGCAAGAACGGGCGTGGCGGCGATTGTCGTCGCCGCCAGCAGAAATCCAGCAAATGCGATGACTGCCCTAGCCGCCATCAACCGGTTTCCTTCCCTCGATCACAGCATCCGCGAAAGGCTGGGCGGCAATAAGGCCAAGCAGCTTCTCGTAGTCGGCGCCTGTCTTGGCCGGCACGGCAATGTGGAAGACGCCATCGGCGGTCGGGCCGCCCGATATCTTCAGCCCATTCTGATCGAGGAAGGCGGCGATGTCGGACATCTTCGCCTCCGGCTTGAACTTGACGAGAGCGAACGGCATCTTTGCCAGCTCGTCCCCAGTGCCGGCGACTTCGAAATCATTGCCCTTGCCGCCGGGCTGGACGAAGGACTGCACCACCACCAGCGCCAGCAACGCCGCCGCGGCCGCCCAGGCGACGGTGGCGGGCACCGCCATGAAGCGATTGAGGGCCTGCGAGAGCCATGACGGGCTGGCCGGCGCACGCGCCGGACCGGCCTCGGCGTCGAGCGCCCGGGCAAAGCGGCTCAGCGCATCGGCCGGCGGGCGGATCGCCTCGTTGGCGGCGGCGACGCCGGAGAATTCGGCCTCGGCCTCGCCGAGCGCGGCAAGCGCTGCCGGATCGGTCGCCAGCCATTCCTCGACGGCCTCGAGCTCGGCGCCTTCCAGCGAGCCGTTCAGGTAGAACGGCAGCAGCGTTTCCATCTCGTCGCGGCGCGACATCTTTTCAGCGGCGCTCATGGCCACCCCCTGTCGTAACCGGCGGCCTTGAGGGCCTCGCCGAGTTTCTTGCGGGCGTAGAACATCCTGGTCTTGACGGTGGCGACGGGAATGCCGAGCACCGCGCCGATCTCGGTCACCGACTGTCCATGGTAATAGGCAAGGTCGATCACCGTGCGGTGCTCTTCGGGCAAGGCATCGATGAAGCGCCGCAAGGCGGCGCCCTTGTCTTCCTTCATGGTGACGACTTCCGGCGTATCGGCGCTGTCGGGGACCTGGGCAGCGTCATCGTCGTCGATCCAGTCCTCCTTCTTCTTGCGCAGCGAGGACAGCGCCTTGAAGCGGGCGATGCCGAGCAGCCATGTCGAGACTTCCGAGCGCCCTTCGAAACTGGGCGCCTGGCGCCACAGTTCGAGGAACACCTCGTTTGCAATATCGTCGGCCATCATTTCCGATCCCGTCTGGCGCGCCACGAAGCGGTAGACCCGCGCGTGGTGACGCATGAACAGGAGCCGCACGGCAGCCCGGTCGCCCTTCGCGACCCGGTCGACAAGCGCGCGATCGGTCTCCATCGCCGCTGTCATGGCCGGTCGAGCCGCCTGGCTCCTCGTTGCTCTGTCGCCGATCGGTCCAAAAAGGTTCATCCTCCGCCAAGGAATTTTCGGAAGCTAACCGAAGAGCGGGGAGGTTGCCAGTAGGGGCGCTTTCCTTCTCCCCTCGGGGAGAAGGAGAAGGTCACCCCAGGAACGGCTTCGCCTTCATCGTCGCCGGTATTTCCACGCCGAGCCGGCCCAGCACCGTCGGCGCCAGTTGCAGCTGGTCGAGCAGCGTGTCGGGCTCGGGACCCTTGCCCGGACCGAAATAGTATAAGGCAAAATCCTGCATCTCGTCGTCGTGGCCGCCGTGGTGGCCGCGGACGGTCTGGCCGTGGTCAGCGGTGACGATCACTTCGTAGCCGGCTTGCCGCCAGACCGGCAAGAAGCCGGCGAGCATGGCGTCCATCGCATAGCAGGCATGGTCCATCTCGTGGCAGTCATGGCCGAAGCGATGGCCCATGGAGTCCAGCGTGCAGGTGTGCAGGATGCCGTAGTCGATGCCGTGGCGCCTGGCCAGCATGGTCAGCGTGGCGAACAGGTCGACATCGCTCGGCGTCATCTGGTTCTTGAGATTGTAGCCGGTCATCGTGTGGAAGCGGCCATGGCTGATCGGCCCGCCCGGTTCGTCGAACTCCATGTCCTCGACGAGGTCGAACGGATAGGAGCGGAAGAATTCGGACCAGTAGGAATGGGTCACCGCACCCGTCTTGCCGCCTGCCTTGCTGACCTCGGAGAAGATGTCCGGCTGCTGGACCCTGAACCGGTTCTCGTTGGAGAGGATGCCATGCACCTGCGGCGCAACGCCGGTGTGGATCGAGGCATAGCAGCAGGCCGAAGTCGACGGCAGCACCGAGCGCATCTTCCACACTTGCGCTTCGCCAGACTGCACCCAGCCCTCGAGATTGCCCATCAGCCGGCGCCAGTTCCGGTAGGGCACGCCGTCGAGGATGATGAGCAGAAGTTTTGTCGCGAGCGCCATCGGCGGCTCCATGCGGTCTTGCCGGAGAGATTTGGGGTTGGCCGATCCGGCCAAGCCCAAACGTAGTGAGAGAATCGGCAGGAGGCTCGCTAGTTCCCCGCGCTCGCCATGCGACGGCCCGCGATCGCCTTCTCCAGCCAGCCGATTTCCATTTCCGGCACGGAGGACAACAGAAGGTCGGTATAGGCATCGAAGGGCGGCGTCAGCACCTTGCTCTTCGAGCCATAGCGCACCACCTCGCCGCGATACATCACCGCGATCGAATCGGCGATCGACTTCACCGTCGCCAGATCGTGGGTGATGAACAGATAGGCGACCTTCTCGTGCTGCTGCAGGTTGAGCAGCAGCTTGAGGATGCCGTTGGCCACCAGCGGGTCGAGCGCGGAGGTCACCTCGTCGCAGATGATCAGCTTGGGCTTGGCCGCGAGCGAACGCGCAATGCAGACGCGCTGCTTCTGGCCGCCCGACAGCTCGGCCGGATAGCGGTCGACGAAGCCCTTGCCCATCTCGATCTCGTCGAGCAGTTCGGCAACGCGCTTGTCGCGCTCGCGGCCCTTCATGCCGAAATAGAACTCCAGCGGCCGGCCGATGATTGTGCCTACGGTCTGGCGGGGGTTCATCGCCACGTCCGCCATCTGGTAGATCATCTGCAGCTGGCGCAGATCCTCCTTCGGCCGGTCGGCAAGCCTGTTGCCGAGCGTGCGGCCGTCGAAGACGACACTGCCTTGCTCCGGCGGCAAAAGCCCGGTGATGGCGCGCGCCAGCGTCGACTTGCCGGAGCCGCTCTCGCCGACCACGGCCAGCGTCTGGCCCGGAAAGATGTCGACCGAGACGTTCTTCAGCACCTTGACGTGGCCGCCGCCATAGGCGGCGGTGACGTTCTTGACCGACAGGAACGGCGTCGCGCTGGGCTTCTGCTCCTGGTGCTCGATCTCGTGCACCGAGACCAGCGCATTGGTGTATTCCTGGCGGGGTTCCTTGATGATCTGCCTTGTGCCGCCCCATTCGACCAGCCGGCCGTGGCGCAGCACCATGATCTCGTCCGACACCTGGGCGACGACGGCAAGGTCGTGAGTGATGTAGAGCGCCGCAACGTGGGTGTCGCGGATGGCGTCCTTGATCGCCGCCAGCACGTCGATCTGGGTCGTCACGTCGAGCGCGGTGGTCGGCTCGTCGAAGACGATCAGGTCGGGTTCCGAGCACAGCGCCATCGCCGTCATCACCCGCTGCAGCTGGCCGCCGGAGACCTGGTGCGGGAAGCGTTCGCCGATGGTTTCGGGATTCGGCAGGCTGAGCTTCTTGAACAGCGCCACGGCGCGTTTCTCGGCCTCGGCCCGTGTCGCCGTGCCGTGCAGCAGGGTGGCTTCCACCACCTGGTCCATCAGCTTGTGCGCCGGATTGAAGGCGGCGGCCGCCGATTGCGCGACATAGCAGACCTCGCGGCCGCGCAATTTGCGGAAACCTTCCTTGCCGCCCTTGAGGATATCGCGGCCGTTGAGGAGCACCTCGCCGCCGGTGATGCGCACGCCACCGCGGCCATAGCCCATCGACGACAGGCCAATGGTCGATTTGCCGGCGCCGGACTCGCCGATCAGGCCGAGCACCTTGCCCTTTTCCAGCGTCAGCGAGACGTCATGGACCAGCACGATGTTCTTCGGCGCCTCGCCGGGCGGAAACACTGTCGCTTCGATGCGCAGGTTGCGGATATCGAGCAGCAGGCCGGGCTTTGCTTTTGTGTCGGCCATCACCCGCGTCCTCCCTTCAGACTTGTCGTGCGGTTGAGGATCCAGTCGGCGACAAGGTTGACCGAGATTGCCAGTGCGGCGATTGCCGCCGCCGGAATGAGCGCGGCACCGATGCCGAAGACGATGCCGTCCTTGTTTTCCTTGACCATGCCGCCCCAGTCGGCGTCCGGCGGTTGCACGCCAAGGCCGAGGAACGACAGCGTCGACAGGAACAGCACGGCATAGATGAAGCGCAGGCCGAGTTCCGATACCAGCGGCGACAGCGCGTTGGGCAGGATTTCGCGGAAGATGATCCAGCCGCTGCCTTCGCCGCGCAACTTGGCGGCTTCGACATAGTCCATGACGTTGATGTCGACGGCCACCGCACGCGACAGCCGGTAGACGCGGGTCGAGTCGAGAACGCCCATCACCAGGATCAGCGTCACCAGGGTGGTCGGCAGCACCGAGAGCACGACGAGCGCCATGATCAGCGTCGGGATCGACATCAGCAGGTCGACAAGACGCGACAACAGCGTGTCGAACCAGCCGCCGAACACTGCTGCCGAAAAGCCGAGGATGGCGCCGAGCGAGAAGGACAGCGCAGTCGCAAGCACCGCGATGAACAAAGTGATGCGGGCGCCGTAGATCATGCGCGACAACAGATCGCGGCCAAGATTGTCGGTGCCCAGCCAATGTGCCGAAGACATCGGTTCCCAAGGAACGTCACTGACAATCTCGGCATTGCCGTGCGGTGCGATCCATGGCGCGAACACGGCTGCCACGACAAACATCGTCGTCAGCACGATGCCGATCAGTGCGGGGATGGGGATGCGTTTGATATCGAGCATGCCCGCCCCCTATTTCGGATGTCTGAGACGCGGATTGGCGACGATCGCCCCAATGTCCGCAATGATGTTCAAGGTGATATAGACGGCGGCGAAGATCAGGCCGACCGCCTGCACCACCGGCACGTCGCGCTTGGTGACGTGATCGACCAGATATTGCCCCATGCCCGGATAGACGAAGATCACCTCGACCACGACGACGCCGACGATGAGGTAGGCGAGGTTGAGCATGACCACGTTGATGATCGGCGCGATGGCATTGGGGAAAGCGTGCTTGCGGATGACGTTGAAGGCCGACAGGCCTTTCAGTTCCGCCGTCTCGACATAGGCCGACTGCATGACGTTGAGGATGGCCGCGCGGGTCATGCGCATCATGTGCGCCAGCACCACCAGCGTCAGCGCGGCGGCCGGCAGGGCGATCGCCTGCATGCGCTCGCCGAACGGCATGCCGTCATAGACCGTGGAAATTGCCGGAAACCATTGATATTTGACGGCAAAGAAGAAGACCAGCACGTAGCCGATGAAGAACTCCGGGAAGGACGTCGAAGCGAGCGCCAGTCCGGATATCAGCTTGTCGACCCAGCCATTGCGGTAACGCACCGCGATCAGGCCGAGAATGATGGCCAGCGGCACAGCTACGACCGCCGCCCAGAAGGCGAGGAACAGCGTGTTCCACAGCCGCCCCTTGATCGAGGTTGCGATATCCTGGCCGCTCGTCATCGCGGTGCCGAGATCGCCGGTGAGCGCACCGCCGAGCCAGTGGAAGTACCTGATGTAAGCCGGCTGATTGAGGCCGAGCTGCTCGCGCAGATTGGCGAGCGACTCCGGCGTCGCCGACTGTCCGAGGATTGCTTGCGCGACGTCGCCGGGCAGGATCTGGGTGCCGGCGAAGATCAGGACCGATACGGCCAACAGGAGAAGGATGCCCAGCGCAACGCGCTGGGCCACCAGTTTCACGATGGGTGAGGACATGTCCGCAAGGCCAAGCTCAGGCTTCGAGCCAGCACTTCGCCAAGGCGTAGCCGTTCATCAGTTCCTGATGCGGATCGTCGACCCAGCCGGCGACCTTGGCGCCCGTCGCATCGATGAACTGGTTGAACATCGGCAGGATCAGGCCGCCCTCGTCGCGCACCATGACCGCCATGTCGTGGTACATCTGCTTGCGCTTGGCCTCGTCGAGTTCGGCGCGCGCCGCCAGCACCATCTTGTCGAAATCGGGGCGCTTGAAACGCGTGTCGTTCCAGTCGGCAGTCGAAATGTAGGCGGTCGAGTACATCTGGTCCTGGGTCGAGCGGCCGCCCCAGTAGGAGGCGCAGAAGGGCTGCTTGTTCCAGACTTCGTTCCAGTAGCCATCACCGGGCTCGCGCTTGAGCTCGATCTTGATGCCGGCCTTGGCGGCGCTCTGCTGGTAGAGCTGCGAGGCATCGACGGCGCCGGGGAAGGCGACATCCGACGTGCGCAGAAGGATCGAGCCGTCATGGCCAGACTTCTTGTAGTGGAACTTGGCCTTGTCGGGATCGTATTTGCGCTGCTCGATCTCTGTGAACAGTGGATAGGACGCGTTGATCGGGAAGTCGTTGCCGAGCGAGCCATAGCCGCGCAGCACCTTGTTCAGCATCTCCTCGCGGTCGATCGCCAGCTTCAGCGCCATACGCAGGTCATTGTTGTCGAACGGCGCCGTGTTGCAATGCATGATGAACACGTAGTGGCCGGGGCCAGCATGGTTGCGGATGGTGACGCCCGGCACGCGCTTGATCAGGTCGACGATCTTCGGCTCGACGCGGTTGATCATGTTGACCTGGCCGCCCTGAAGGGCCGCCGTGCGCGCCGTCGCATCATTGATGACGATGATCTCGACCTGGTCGGCATGGCCCATCTTGTCGCCCTGCCAGTAATTGGCGAAACGCTCGCCGCCATGGCGCACACCAGGCTCGTTGGTGGTGATCTTGTAGGGGCCGGCGGAGATGCCGGCATCGGCCTTGTCCTTGCCGCCATTAGGCTGGACGATAAGGTGATAGTCGCTGAGCAGGTAAGGAAGGTCGGCATTGGCCTCCTTCAGCGTCAGCACCACTTCCTTGCCGCTGGCCTTGATGGACTCGATGCCCTTCATGTAGCCGAGCGCGCCGGATTTCGACTTCTCGTCGGAATGGCGCTCGAGCGTGGCGGCCACATCCTCGGCGGTCACGGTCTTGCCGTTGTGGAATTCGACGCCGTCGCGGATTTTCAGCGTCCACACCTTGGCATCATCCGAAGCGCCAATCTCCTCGGCAATGCGGTTCTCGAGCTTGCCGTCGGGGGACAGCTCGACGATCATTTCACCCCAGCATTTGCCGAAGATCGTCGGCACCTGGGTCATGAACAGGGCCGGATCGAGACTGTTGGTGGACTCGCCACCGACGAGGCCGGCCTTCAGCGTGCCGCCCTTGACCGGGCCTGCGGCGCGCGCAGCGCTCGAAAGCAGCGAATTGGCGAAGGGAGCGGAGATGCCGAGCGCGGCGGCGCGGCCGAGAAAATCGCGACGGCTGAGCTTGCCGGCGGCGACACGACGGCTGAGATAGTCCAATTCGTTAGACATTGCAGGTTCCTCACTCTGATGGTTCGGCCTTGCGGCCGTTTCTTGTTTCTTGTGAGGATAATGACCGCAACGGAAAGCTGTAAGCAAGACCGAATGCGACATGCCGTGGCGTAAATGGCGCGTCGCAATTGGACCAATCCTGCCAGCCCTCAGACGAGGGCGCGCGGAACCGTCTGTTCGAAGTTGCGTTCGAAGACGAGGTTTTCGCCCTCATAGGCCTCGATTCTGGCGCTGAGCATGAAGTTCTGCGCGTCGGAGCGCATCTCAGCGAAGGTTTCGGTGCGCACCGACCATCCATTTCGCGACAAGGTCTGCGTCCAGTGGGTTTTTCCCGAGGCTGACAGGGGATTGTCAGGATGGATCGTCCAGGTCTCGCGGGCGATGCTGCCATTGGCGAGACCATGCGCAAGGTCGCGTACAGCGCCAAAATCGTCGACGATTGAAAGCGTGACGACCCCGGTCTTCTCGTCGCGATCGACGTAACGCTCGGAATTGGCGGCACGGATCATCTTCGTCGCCCAGGGCGAGGCTGCCTCCGGCGAAGGGAAGGTTACTTCGTCGCCTTTCGCCACCGGGCGTTGCGGCAACATGAGCGTCGCGGCCGACAGGTCCAGCCGGACCGGCTCCGGCGACGGCCAGATCATTGGCCAGTAGGCGTTCGAAACGGCAATGCGCAGGCGATGGCCGGCCGGCACGCGGTAGGCGCATTGATCGAGCACGACCCGCGCAGAAACGGTTTCGCCCGGCACCAGCGCCTCCGGGAATTCATGCGAGTTGCGGTGCGTCAGGTTGAGCACGCCGTAGGAGATCAATTCGGAGGCGCCGTCGGGATGCACGTCGCACAGCCTGACGGCAATGTTGGCCTGCGGCCGGTCCGAGGTGACGCGGACCAGCAATTCGGGCGCGCCGAGAATGTCGATCGCCTCATCCAATATGGGCTGATCGAAGCAGACCGACAGCGCATCGTCGGGGCGCTGGTCGCCCGGCAGCTCCGGCCCGAAGGTGAAAGGAAAATATTCGCCGCCGGCGAGGCCGCAGCTCTGCGGCGAGGCGACGATCGCCGGCTTGCCGCCTTCCGGCATCAGCTCGATCGTCTGCGTCTTGATGCTCGGTGACGGCCATTCCTGTTCCGCCACCCAGCGGCCGGGCCGCTCGGGATGCCAGCGTGCCGGCCGCACGCTGTCCATCACATAAGCGCGGTAATCTGGGTCGGCCTCAACGCCGGTGTCAGTGCCCTTCAGCCAGCGGTCCCACCAGCGCAGGGCCTCTTGCAAGAAGCCGATGGCTGGCTTGGGTCCCGCGTAATGCGGGTACTTGTGGATCCAGGGGCCAACAATACCCTTGACCGGCGCCTCGATGTTGGTGACGAGGTGCGAGATGGTGTTGCGATAGCCGTCGTGCCAACCGCCGATCGACAGCACGGCGGCCTTGACGGCTGAAAAATCCTCGCAGATCGAGCCATGCTTCCAATAGGCATCACGGTGCTGGTGGCTGAGCCACAGCGGCGCCAGGAACGGCTGGTTCTCCAGCCTGTTCAGCCACATGTCGCGCCAGCGGTTGCCGCCGGCGAAGAGCGGGTCCGGCGGCCGCGACGAATAGGACAGCATTGTCGAGGCCCAGCCGAAATTCTCGATCAGCAGGCAACCGCCCTTGTAGTGGATGTCGTCGGCATAGCGGTCGACAGTCGAGCACAGGCTGATCACCGCCTTCAGCGCTGGCGGCTGCCTGGCCGCCACCTGCAGGCAGTTGAACCCGCCCCAGGAAATGCCCATCATGCCGACATTGCCGTTGCACCAGGGCTGGGCCGCCGCCCAGGCGATGACGTCGCAGGCGTCCTGCAATTCCTGCTCGGAATATTCGTCGTCCATCAGCCCTTCGGAATCGCCGTTGCCGCGCATGTCGACGCGGATCGAGGCGTAGCCGTGGCCGGCGAAATAGGGATGCGTCAACTGATCGCGGAAGATGGTACCGTCGCGCTTGCGGTAGGGCAGGTGCTCGAGGATTGCCGGCACCGGGTCGTCGCCGGCATCCTCCGGCATCCACACCCGCGCCGACAGCCGGCAGCCGTCCGGCATGACAATCCCCATTACTGGAAATTCGACGACTTTGCGGGGGAATTCGGTGACGATCTTCATGGCCGGCACATGATGGATCCCGCCCCGCCGCGTCATGAGCCAGCCGGCGAAATCGACTGGTCAATCCGCGTCAATTGAGTGGAATGTCGTTCTCGGCCTTGCTGGCCTGATAGGCGCCGGACAGTTCGTCATAGCGAGCCGAGATCTTGCCGATACGCGCTTCCAGCCGCTGCCGCTCGGCCTCCGGCAGCGCACGCGCCAGCCTGCGGATCGAAAAGCTCTTCCAATAGGCGTTCTCGGCATTGTAGCCGCCGGGGTCGAGGGTGAAGACCTCCTTCAGGATCTTGAGGTCATGCGGAATGGCGAAGCTGTCGCGCGAATCCTCATGACTGAAGAGGTAGTAGAAATTGTCGAAGCCGGTCCACGTGATGGCCGACAGGCAGAGCGAGCAGGGCTCGTGCGTGGCGAGGAAGATCGCGTCGCTGGTATCGACCCGCTCGGCCTTCGGCATCTCGTAGAAGCGCTTCAGGCAATGCACTTCGCCGTGCCAGAGCGGGTTCTCCATCTCGTTGTTGGTCTCGGCCAGCACCAGCGAGCGGTCGTCCTTCCTGAGGATCGCGGCGCCGAACAGCTTGTTGCCGTGGGCAACGCCTTCGGCCGTCTTCGGCACGATGTCGTACTCGATGACGTCAAGCAGGCGGTCGATCAGTGAAATGTCGGTCATGGCGGGCAATCTCGAGCGTTCAGGGAAGGTGGATCTCGTAAGGGTGCGAGAAATGGCACTCTTCGAGGTTGGAGCCGTCGCCGCCGCGGTCGACGATCAGGAAGTCCTGCTCCTCGCCGATCGGCGTCAGCACGCCGTGCCAGAGATTGCGGCGGTAGTTGATGCCTTGGCCGGGCGCAGTGATGAAGGCATGCGGCTCGCCGGGACCGTCCTTGCCGTCATGGCAGACGACGACCAGGAATGGCCTTGGAGACAGCGGAATGAAGGCCTGGCTGCCGAAGGGATGGCGCTCGACCATGGTGAGCTTCAGCGGCATCTCATAGGGCGTGCCGCGCACCATGGAGATCAGCACGCGCGCATTGGGCCCGGTCGCCTCGGCGGTGGCGAGGTCGTGGTAGCGCTCGGCCCTGCCGCTGTTGATCGGGTAGTGGTTCGAGCCACCCATATCGATGACGTCGCCGAACGGGGCGAAGTTTTCGCGCGTCAGCGGCCGGGCGACGATGCGGGTCACCGCGCGCGCCCAGTGATGCCGGCGGCGCCGAGCTTGGCGTGGCGGTTTACGTCCTTGTAGAGCAGATAGCGGAACTTGCCGGGGCCGCCGGCATAGCAGGCCTGCGGGCAAAAGGCCCGCAGCCACATATAGTCGCCGGCCTCGACCTCGACCCAGTCCTGGTTGAGGCGGTAGACGGCCTTGCCTTCCAGCACATAGAGCCCGTGTTCCATCACGTGGGTCTCGGCGAAGGGGATGACGGCGCCCGGCTCCAGGGTGACGATGGTGACATGCATGTCGTGACGCAGGTCGGCGGGGTCGACGAAGCGCGTCGTCGCCCAGCGGCCTTCCGTGCCGGGCATCGGGCTCGGCGCGATGTCCTGCTCGTTGGCGAAGAAGGCCGGCGGCGTGTCGAGGCCCTCCACCGCCTCATAGGCCTTGCGCACCCAGTGGAAGCGGACGGCGGCATTGCTTTCGTTGCGCACCGTCCAGACGCTTGCCGGCGGCAGGAAGGCAAAGCCGCCGGGGCGAAGCACGTGCTTCTTGCCGGCAAGCGAAACGCTGAGCTCGCCCTCGACGACGAACAGCACGCCCTCGGCGCCGGCATCCGGCTCCGGCCGGTCGCTGCCGCCGCCGGGCTCAACCTCGACGATGTATTGCGAGAAGGTCTCGGCGAAGCCCGACAGCGGCCGCGCGATGATCCAGACCCTGGTCTTGTCCCAGAACGGCAGCGCGCTGGTGACGATGTCCTGCATCACGCCCTTGGGGATGACGGCATAGGCCTCGGTGAAGACGGCGCGGCCGGTCAAGAGCTCGCTCTGGCCGGGATGTCCGCCATGCGGTGCGTAGTAGGTGCGCTCGGGCGTCTTGATCATGTCCATAGTCCTGATCCTCAGAGCAATTCCAGCAAGAGTGCGTAACGGCTTTCCATCCGGAATTGCGTAAAACCAAACATCTAAAGCGGCAGCATGTCCTTCAGCCGAAGCAGCGCGATGCGCTCGACCTGTTTGCAGGCGGTTTCGAATTCGGTTGCGCGGCTATTGCCGATGCGCCGTTCGAACTCCGCCAGGATCTCGTCCTTGCTCTTGCCCTTGACCGCTATGATGAAGGGGAAGCCGAAGGTGGTGACGTAAGCGGCGTTGAGCTTTGAGAACAGCTCGCGCTCCTTGTCGGTCAGCGCGTCGAGCCCGGCGGATGCCTGCTCCCTGGCAGATTCCGCCGTCAGCCGCCTGGCCTTGGCCAGCTTGCCGGCGAGGTCGGGATGGGCGTTGAGCACCGACAGCCGCTCGGCCTCCGTCGCGGCGCGGAAAACGCGGCAGAGCGCATTGTGCAGGCCGCCGGCGCTGTCATGAGCCTGGCCGAGCTCCAGCTCGTAGGCGCGCTCGGCGATCCAGGGTGAATGCTCGAAGACGCCGCCGAAGGCATGGACGAAGGCCTCGAACTCCATCCGTGAAGGTCTGAGCGCCGGCGCCAGGTATGGGTGCGTCTCCTGCCAGTGCCTGGCGATGTCGACGCGCCGCGCCAGCCATACCCTGTCATGCGACTTCACATAGTCGACGAAGCGCTTCAGCGCAGCCACGCGGCCCGGCCGGCCGACCAGCCGGCAATGCAGGCCGATGTTCATCATGCGCGGCCGCCCGGCCTCGCCCTCGGCATAGAGCGTATCGAAACTGTCCTTCAGGTAGGCGAAGAACTGGTCGCCCGAATTGAACCCCTGAGGCGTCGCGAAGCGCATGTCGTTGACGTCGAGCGTGTAGGGGATGACGAGCTGCGGCTTCTCCATGCCATCGCGGTCAAACCAGTAGGGCAATTCGTCGTCATAGGTATCGGAGACGTAGTCGAAGCCGCCTTCCTCGGCGACAAGCCGCACCGTGTTGACCGAGGTGCGGCCGGTGTACCAGCCGGTCGGCCGCGCGCCGGTCACCTCATAGTGCAGCCGGATCGCTTCCTCGAGATCGCGGCGCTCGTCCTCCAGCGAATGATCGCGGTAGTCGATCCATTTCAGCCCGTGCGAGGCGATCTCCCAGCCGGCCTCCTGCATGGCCGCCACCTGGTCCGGCGAGCGCGCCAGCGCGGTGGCGACGCCGTAGCAGGTCACCGGCACTGCAGCTTCGGTGAACAGCCGGTGGAGCCGCCAGAAACCGGCCCGCGCGCCATATTCGTAGATCGATTCCATGTTCCAGTGGCGCTGGCCCACCCAGGGTGCGGCGCCGACGATCTCCGACAGGAAGGCTTCCGAGGCCTTGTCGCCATGCAGCACGCAGTTCTCGCCGCCTTCCTCGTAATTGACGACGAACTGCACCGCGACATGCGCGCCGCCCGGCCATTTCGGGTCCGGCGGATTGGCCCCGTAACCGCGCATGTCCCGTTCGTAACGCATCGTCACTCCTGCCGATTGTTGAGATGAAGATATCGAAAGGACTGCTCGTGCATTCCCCCGAAAATTTTTGAAAGTGCTTTTTGTCGCGCTCCGCTCGACCGGGACTTATGCATCGCCTTTAATTGGCGCACAATTCAGTGACGTTCGACTGTACCGGCCAATCGGTCGTACTGGAAATGGGAGACGGCAGTGGCAGAAACGTCGAAAGCCGATGGCGGGCGTCTGACGACGCATGTGCTGGATACGGCCACCGGCAGGCCGGCCAAGGGCCTGTCGATCGAGCTTTTCCACATCGAGCGCCAGACGCGCACGCATCTGAAGACGGTGGTCACCAACGATGACGGCCGCTGTGACGCGCCGCTGCTTGCCGGCGCCGACTTCCACACCGGCGAATACGAGCTGGTGTTCGCCGCCGGCGACTATCTGCGCCGGCAAGGGACGAGCCTGCCGGAGCCGGCCTTCCTCGATATCGTGCCGATCCGCTTCGGCATGGCGGAAGAGCGCCACTACCATGTGCCGCTGCTGATCTCGCCCTATGGCTATTCGACCTATCGGGGGAGCTGAGACATGGCCAAGGTCAAGACCCGCAACGAAATCCGCTTCATCCTCAATGGCGAGGACGTCGCGCTGGCCGATGTTGCGCCCGATGCGACCCTGCTCGACTGGCTGCGGCTGAACCGGACGCTGCGCGGCACCAAGGAAGGCTGCGCCGAGGGCGACTGCGGCGCCTGCACGGTGCTCGTCGGCAGGCTATCCGCCGGCAGGCTGGTCTATGAAGGCGTCAACGCCTGCATCCGCTTCCTCGGCTCGCTTGATGGCACGCATGTCGTCACCGTCGAGCATCTGCGCGGCGAAGGCGAAAATCTGCATCCGGTGCAGCAGGCGATGGTCGATTTCCACGGCTCGCAATGCGGTTTCTGCACGCCGGGCTTCGTCATGTCGCTCTACGCCCTCTGGATGCGCTCGCCCGAACCGTCGGACGCGGCAATCGAAAAGGCGCTGCAAGGCAATCTCTGCCGCTGCACCGGCTATGAGGCGATCATGCGCGCGGCGCGGGCCATTTCCAGCTACGGCAAGGCGGCGAAGGACCCGCTGGCGGCGGAGCGCAAGGCGATCACGGCAAGGCTTGCAGCGATGAAGGACGGCGCGCGCGTCGAGATCGGCTCGGGCAAGGCACGGCTGATCGTGCCGGCCAATGCCGACGATCTGGCCAAGGTGCTCGACAACGAGCCGGGCGCGACGCTGGTCGCCGGTTCCACCGATGTCGGCCTTTGGGTGACCAAGCATATGCGCGATATCGCGCCGGCCGTCTTCATCGGCAATCTCGATGGGCTGTGCGCGATATCCGAGGACAAGGGCGTGATCTCGATCGGCGCCGGCGTCACCTACTCCGAAGCCTTCGCCATGTTGTCGAAGCGGATCCCGGCGCTCGGCCCGCTGTTCGACCGCATCGGCGGCGAGCAGGTGCGCAACATGGGCACGATCGGCGGCAACATCGCCAACGGCTCGCCGATCGGCGACACGCCGCCGCCGCTGATCGCGCTCGGCGCGCGGCTGACGCTGCGCAAGGGCAAGAAGCGGCGCTCGATCCCGCTCGAAACCTTCTTCATCGCCTATGGCAAGCAGGACCGGCGGCCGGGCGAATTCGTCGAGGCCGTGCATGTGCCAGTGCCGGCCAAGGCAACGAAGTTTGCCGTCTACAAGATCACCAAGCGCCGCGACGAGGACATCACCGCGGCCCTCGGCGCGTTTCACCTCGCACTGGCCAAGGACGGCACCGTCGCCGACATCCGTATCGCCTATGGCGGCATGGCGGCGACGCCGAAGCGGGCTTTCGCCGTCGAGAAGGCGCTGCTCGGCAAGCCGTGGACGGAGGACACCGTTGAGGCCGCGATGGCCGAATACGCGAGGGATTTCACGCCGCTCACCGACATGCGGGCAAGTGCCGAATACCGGGCGCTGGCGGCGAAGAACCTCCTGCTACGCTTCTTTGTCGAGACCACCGGCGCCAAGGCGCCGTTCCAGGTCTCACGCTATGAGGCTGCCTGATGACCAAGCACGTCCCCAACCTGAAGGCGCAGAAGATCAAGGGCGGCGTCGCCAGCGATCAGCGCCACGATTCCGCGCACAAGCATGTCAGCGGCACGGCGGTCTATATCGACGACATGCCGGAGCCGGCGGGCACGCTGCATGGCTGCCTCGGCCTGTCTGCGGCAACGCATGCCACCATCACCAGGATGGACCTTTCGGCGGTGCGCACCGCGCCGGGCGTCGTCGACGTGCTGACGGCGAAGGACGTGCCCGGCGAGAACGACATTTCGCCGACCGGCCGCCATGACGAGCCGGTGCTGGCCGACGGCAAAGTCGAGTTCTACGGGCAGCCGATCTTCTGCGTCATCGCCGAAACGCGCGAAGAGGCGCGCCGCGCCACCAGGCTGGCCAAGGTCGAATACAAGCAATTGCCCTTCGTCACCGACATCGGCGACCTCAACCCCAGGAAAGACAAGCTCGTCACGCCGCCGCTGACGCTCAGGCGCGGCGACGCGGCAGCGGCGATCAAGGCGGCGCCGCGCAGGCTCAAGGGAAAGATGCGCGTCGGCGGCCAGGAGCATTTCTACCTCGAAGGCCATATCGCCATGGCCATCCCCGGCGAGGACGAGGACGTCACCATCTATTCCTCGACCCAGCATCCGAGCGAAGTCCAGCATATGGTGAGCCATGCGCTGGGCGTGCCGAGCAACGCCATCACGGTGGAAATTCGCCGCATGGGCGGCGGCTTCGGCGGCAAGGAGACGCAGGGCAACCAATTTGCCGCCTTGGCCGCAATCGCCGCGAAGAAACACCATCGCGCGGTAAAAATCCGTCCCGACCGCGACGACGACATGACCGCCACCGGCAAGCGCCACGACTTCCTCGTCGATTACGAGGTCGGCTTCGACGATGACGGCAACATTCTCGGCGTCGACTTCATGTTCGCGGCGCGCTGCGGCTTTTCCTCGGACCTGTCAGGCCCGGTGACCGACCGTGCGCTGTTCCACTGCGACAACACCTATTTCTGGCCGGCGGTGCATGCGCAGTCGGCGCCGCTTTACACCAACACGGTGTCGAACACCGCCTTCCGCGGCTTCGGCGGCCCGCAAGGCATGGTCGGCGCCGAGCGCGTCATCGACGAGGTCTCCTTTGCCCTCGGCAAGGACCCGCTCGAGATCCGCAAGAAGAATTTCTACGGCACCTCGGACCGCAACATCACGCCCTACCATCAGACGGTCGAGGACAACATCATCCAACGCATCGTCGCCGAGCTGGAAGCGAGTTCCGACTATGCGCGGCGGCGTCGCACCATCCAGGCGTTCAATGCCAACAGCCGCTTCATCAAGCGCGGCCTGGCGCTGACGCCAGTCAAGTTCGGCATCTCGTTCACCGCCACGCACTACAACCAGGCCGGCGCGCTGGTGCATGTCTACACCGACGGCTCGGTGCATCTGAACCATGGCGGCACCGAGATGGGGCAAGGGCTCTACCTCAAGGTCGCGCAAGTGGTGGCCGAGGAGTTCCAGATCGACCTCGACCAGGTGAAGATCACCGCCACCACCACCGGCAAGGTGCCGAACACGTCGGCGACCGCGGCGTCGTCGGGCTCCGACCTCAACGGCATGGCGGCGCAGAACGGCGCGCGCCAGATCAAGGATCGGCTGACCAATTTCGCCGCCGAGAAATACCAGGTGCCGCGCGACCAGGTGCTGTTCCTGCCCAACCGCGTGCGCATCGGCAATCAGGAGATCCCCTTCGCCGACCTCGTCAAGCAGGCCTATATGGCCCGCATCCAGCTCTCGGCGGCGGGCTTCTACAAGACGCCGAAGATCCACTGGAATCGCGACAAGGGCGAAGGCCGCCCCTTCTACTATTTCGCCTATGGCGCCTCCTGCTCGGAGGTCTCGGTCGACACGCTGACCGGCGAATATGTGGTCGAGCGCACCGACATACTGCATGAGACCGGCCGCTCGCTGAACCGCGCCATCGACCTCGGCCAGATCGAGGGCGGTTTCATCCAGGGCATGGGCTGGCTGACCACCGAGGAACTGTGGTGGGACGACAAGGGCCGGCTGCGCACCCATGCGCCGTCGACCTACAAGATACCGCTCGCCTCCGACCGGCCAAAGATCTTCAACGTCACGCTGGCCGACTGGCCGGAGGCGCATGAGCCGACCGTGCACCGCTCCAAGGCGGTCGGCGAGCCGCCCTTCCCGCTCGGCATGTCGGTGTTGCACGCGCTGTCGGACGCGGTGGCGAGCGTGGCGAACCACAAGGTCTGCCCGCGCCTCGACGCGCCGGCGACACCGGAGCGGGTGCTCATGGCGATCGAACGGTTGAAGGGTGACGCCAGGGCGTGAACCCCGGCAAACGTGCAAATCTGCCCGAAAAGGCTTACATTTCCGCAACGGGAATGCAGACGATGAACTCGAACGTGCAAAGCCTGAAAGCCTTTCTCGGCCAAGCCGCCCGCGTCGCACTGGTCGAGGTCGCGGCGACGAAGGGCTCGACGCCGCGCGAGAGGGGCGCCTTCATGCTGGTCTCGGCCTCGTCGATTTTCGGCACGATCGGCGGCGGCCAGCTCGAATATATGGCGATCGACAAGGCGCGGCAGATGCTGGGCGGGCGGACGCCATCGCGATCTGCCACCAATGAAGCCCGGATCGAAGTGGACGAAGTCTGCGCCACGCTCGACGTTCCGCTCGGGCCCGAGATAGGCCAATGCTGCGGCGGACGGGTCGAGGTGCTGATCAGGCCGGTGCATGCAGCGCTCGAACAAGAGCTCATTCGCAAGGCCGAAGCCGAGGAGGCGCATCTGCCGCATGTTTATCTGTTCGGCGGCGGCCATGTCGGCCAGGCGCTGGCAGCGTCGCTCGCGCTGCTGCCCATCCATGCCGTCGTCGTCGAGACGCGCGCAGACGCCTTGGAAGGCATGCCGGAGACCGTCGAGACGAGGCTGACACCGATGCCCGAGGCCGTAGTGCGCGAGGCGCCGGCTGGATCGGCCTTCGCCATCCTCACCCACGACCACGCGCTGGATTTCCTGATCGTCGCCGAGGCGCTGAAGCGAAACGACGCCGCCTATGTGGGCATGATCGGCTCGAAGACCAAGAAGGCGACGTTCCGGAACTGGTTCCTCAAGTCGGCCGATGGCAGCGAGGCGGAGTTCAACCACCTCGTCTCGCCGATCGGCGGCAACGCAGTGAAGGACAAGCGCCCGCAGGTGATTGCAGCGCTTGCCGCCGCCGAGATCATGACGGCGCTGGTGTCGCACGCCGCCGAGGCGCCCGGCTCGAGCACGCCAGAGAAGGCGATGGCCGGCTGATTCCAGGCGGCCTCACCGTCCCTGCCTATTCGTTCTCCTGCGTGTGCGCTTCCAGGAACCACAACAGCTTGTCGAGCGAACGCGAATAGGCGGTGAAGATGTCGGCGGTGTCGGCATCGCCGGCACCGGCTGCCTCGTCGATTGCCGCGCGGGTCAGCTTGGCGGCCGCGGCATAGCGGTCTATCAGCGCCGCCAGATGATCCTTGGTCTTGTGGATGTCGGTCGGATAGGGCTTCAGCTTGGTCGCCTTGGCCACCTCCTGCGACGTGCCATGCGCGGTGCCGCCGAGCTGCGCGGCGCGCTCGGCGATGATGTCGACATGGCCGTCGATCTCCTCGCGAAACGTGTCCAGCATTTCATGGATGGCGATGAATTGCGGCCCCTTGACGTTCCAGTGTGCCTGCTTGGTGATCAGAGCCAGATCGATGGCGTCGGCAAGCCGGGCGTTGAGAAGGTCGATCGATTCCGACTTGGCATCGGATTTGAGGTCGTTCCTGGTGACGATGGCGTCCATGGTCGGCTCCTGTCGCGGTGGGTCGCGTTGATGAAAGCTGAGGATTGATCCAGAGGGGCGGCCTCACGCGGCCGCCGATTGCCAAAACGGCACCGGGGACGTTTCGTTCCGAAAGAGCGCAGCCGCGGGCGCTTGCGGCAACTGCCGGATATGACCAGCGCTCACAGCTGCTCGTCGCTTTGTTCGTTTCCCAAATCGCCCAAAAAATGGTTTCTGCGTGCCGGACAGACACGGGGCGGAGTGCCATGGACGTAGTTAGAATTGCAGCGTTTTCGGATGGCGAGACCGGCGGCAACCCAGCCGGCGTGGTGATTGCGGATGTCTTGCCCGACGCCGCCGAAATGCCGCGCGTCGCGGCCGAGGTCGGGTTTTCGGAAACCGCCTTCGCCGCCCGCGAAGGCGATGGCTGGCGCGTCCGCTATTTCTCGCCGGAAAGCGAAGTGCCGTTCTGCGGCCATGCGACGATCGCGCTTGGCGCGGCGCTTGTGCGGCAGTTCGGCGACGGGATTTTCGCGCTCACCCTCAATCAAGCCAGCATCACTGTCGAAGGGTTTCGGGACGGCGCCAACATCGTCGCCGCGCTGCAGTCCCCGCCGACGCACAGCAGACCGGCGCCGCCGGCGCTTGTCGCCGAGACGCTGGCGTTGTTCGGCTACACGACCAACGATCTCGATCCGGCCATTCCACCGGCGCTGATCCATGGCGGCGCCGACCATCTGGCGCTGGCGCTGAAGTCGCGCGAGGCACTGGCTGCGATGGCCTATGATTTGAAGCAAGGCCAGGTGCTGATGCGACGCGAAGGGCTGGTGACGATCCTGCTCGCCTACGCGGAGACCTCCAGCCTCTTCCACACGCGCAATCCGTTCGCGTCCGGCGGCGTCTACGAGGATCCGGCGACCGGAGCTTCGACCGCCGCCTTTGCCGGCTATCTGCGCGACCTCGGCTGGCCGCATGGCGGCGCGATCGATGTCGTGCAGGGCGAGGATATGGGGATGCGCTCGCGGCTGCATGCCGACATCCCGCCTCAGAAGGGCAGCTCGATCAGGGTGTCCGGCACGGCGCGCATGATGGGCGGCTGAAGCAACTCACGCCGGCCGTTTCAGGCCGAGATGCTCGCGCAAAGTGCGGCCTTCGTATTCGGTGCGGAACAGGCCGCGCCGCTGCAATTCCGGCACGACCAGGGCGCAGAAGGCGTCGAGCTCGCCAGGGAACCAGGACGGCATGACGTTGAAGCCGTCGGCCGCGCCGCCTTCGAAGCGCGCCTGCAGTTCGTCGGCGATCTGGGCAGCCGTGCCGACGATCCGCCAATGGCCGCGCGCGCCGGCGAAATGGCGGGCGAGCTGGCGGATGGAAAGACCGTCGCGGCGCGACTGCTCAACGACCAGCGCCTGCCGGCTCTTCATCCCTCGCTCTCCGGCAGTTCCGGCAGCGGCCCGTCGATCGGGTAGCGCCCGAGATCGGAGATGCTGAGGTAACTCGAGAGCAGCGCCACGCCGACCTCGTCGGGGATCAGCTCCTGCAATTGCTCATGCTTTGCCCGGGCCTCCGCCTCGGTCGTCGCAACGACCGGCGCGACGCCCGGCATGATCTTGACGTCGTCCGGCTCGCGCCCATAGGCGGCAAGCCGCCGTTTGACGTCGTCATAGAAGGCCTTCGCCTCGTCGAAGGTCTGCGCGGCGCTGAACACGACGTCGGCGGTCCTGGCGGCAAGATCCTTGCCATCCTCCGAAGCACCCGCCTGCACCATGACCGGCGCGCCCTGCGGCGAGCGCGGCAGGTCGAGCGCATCCTTGACCGAAAAGCTCTGGCCGTCATGGTTGAGGCCGCCATTGCCGGCGCCGCGCCAGAGGCCGGTGACCACCTGGGCGAATTCCCGCGCGCGCTCGTAGCGGTCGGCATGCGGGCGCAGGCCGGTCGAGCCGAAATTGGCGGCCTCGATGTGGCTTGCCGAAGTGACCAGGTTCCAGCCGGCGCGGCCGCCGCTTAAGAGGTCGAGCGAGGCGAAGGTGCGGGCCAGCCCGTAGGGCTCGTTGTAGCTGGTCGATGCCGTGGAGACGAGCCCGATGCGCCCGGTCTGCACGGCGATGGCGGCGAGCAGGCTGATCGGCTCGAAGCCGATCGAGCGCGAGGTCTGGCTGGCGATCTGGACATTGGCCTCGCGCAGGCCGGCGGCATCCTCGCAGAAGATCATGTCGAGCTTCGCCGCCTCGGCCGTGCGCGCCAGCCGGATGTAGTGGTCGATGTCGATGCCCGCTTTGACATGCGCCTGCGGATGGCGCCAGGCGGCGATGTGATGGCCCGTCGCCCACAGGAAGGCGCCGAGCTTCATCTGGCGCGCGCTCATTGTCCGCCTCCCGCGCCAAGTCCGAGACGTTGGCGCAGCGTCGCGCCGGCATCTGCGGATTGAGCCAGGCCGCGACGTTCCCGGCAGCACACGATCGGTAAAGTCCTCGAGTGAAGGAAGATAAGCCGGCAAAGCAAAATTGAGGCCGTCGCAGCCGTTCGAGTCGAACCCCGGTTCGAGCCTTTCGGCGGCAACGGTCACAAAAACCTTCAGCGATTCCGGCTTGCGCCCAGCAGCAAGCGCCCGTCGTTTCAGGTCGCCGCAGGCCACACGCGCCGATGGTTGCCCGTCCAGCAGGACGACGTCGGCGGCACGGACGGCGAAGTCGAGATTGTCCTCGGTCAGGCCGGACATGACCAGCACCGGCGTGTCCTGCGGGGAGCGCGCCACATTGAGCGGCCCGCGCACCGAGAAGAACTCGCCCTTGTGGTCGAGGAGATGCATCTTTCCCGGGTCATGAAAGCGGCCGCTGGCCTTGTCGAACAACAGCGCATCGGCGTCCCAGCCCTGCCACAGGCCCTGCACGATGCCGATGAATTCTTCGGCGCGGCGGTAGAAATCATCGTCAGAAAAACCTTCGGGCCGGCTGAAATTCGTCGCTTCGCGCGGGTTCTGCCGCATCGTCGCGTTCCAGCCTGTCCGGCCGTGACTGATTATGTCGAGGGAAGCAAAACGCCGCGCCAGATTGTAAGGCTGGTGCGCGAGCGTCGAGGCGCTGGCGACGAGCCCGATCCGCTCGGTCACCGTCGCCAGCGCCGCCAGAAGCGTGGTCGCCTCGAACGGGCTGGTCGATCGATCGCCATTGGCGGCGGAATCGGAAACGACAACCATGTCGAGCCCTGCCGCCTCGGCTTTGCGCACGAAGCCCGCCAGGCGGCTGAAATCCAGACCTGCCTGTCCGGCCGCGGAAGCTAAGTTGAGCGAAACGGCAAGATGCATGACGCGAACCTAAGTCCGCCTCCGTGCAAGGCAAGGCCGTCGAATGGGCCAGCAGCGCGTCACCTGCCGGCCAGCCCTTACTTGCCGACTACCCCCTACTTGCCGGCGAGAATGTCCTTGATCAGCCGCTGGCAGCGCTCGGCCATGAAGTCGAGCAGCAGCCGCACCTTGGGGTCCTGCAGCTTCTTGTGCGGGTAGACGGCGGCGAACTGCACCGGCGTCGGCGGTGTCTTCGCCAGGATAACCTGCAGCCGCTGGTCGCGGATGAAGGGCTCGACCTCGAAGCGCGGCTTGTTGATGATGCCGCGCCCGGACAGCGCCCAGCCGGTCAGCACGTCGCCGTCGTCGGTGTCGTAGGGCCCATGCACCTCGAATTTCTGCGGGCCGGTCGGCGTCTGCAGCGTCCAGACATATTCGCGCGCGCCGGCATAGCGCAGCATCAGGCAATCGTGCTTCTTGCCGATCAGTTCCTGCGGCTCGGCCGGCTCGCCGCGCGCCTCCAGATATTTCGGCGCCGCCACCAGCACACGCTCGCATTCCATGATGCCGCGCATCCGGAGGCTGGAATCCTCGATGATGCCAAGTCGGAAGGCGACGTCGATGCCTTCCTTCATGATGTCGACATTGTGGTCGGAGAGCCTCAACCGCACCTCGATATCAGGATATTTGTCGTGGAAATCCGGAATGCCGGAGGCGACCAGCCGCCGCCCGAGGCCGAGCGGGGCCGTCACCTTGATCGTGCCGCGCGGCTGGCCGGACAGCGCCGAGACCGCGGCCTCCGCCTCGGTGATCGCTTCCAGCACCTGCTTGGCGCCGGCGTAGAACACCGTGCCGTGCTCGGTCGGCATCAACTGCCTTGTCGTGCGGTTGAACAGGCGGACGCCGAGATGCTTCTCCAGCTCCTTGATGCGGTTGGAGGCGACCGCCGGCGAGATGCGCATGTCGCGTCCCGCCGCCGACAGATTGCCGAGCTCGACGACACGGACGAAGACGGCAATGTTGTCGAGATAGGCCATGCGGGTTCGTGGCTCTCAAGCGGCTGCGTATAGCCAGCCTAGTATTTTCCATTTTTTTTTGAAAGTCATCGTGCACCTCGCCTCTTTCGGTTTCAGCACGACGCCGTAAAGTCGGCCAATCGGCAGGGACGATTTCAATGATGGATTTCGCGATTTTCTGGGACTGGCTGAGCTTCGCCGTCCGCTGGCTGCATGTCATCACCGGCATCGCCTGGATCGGCTCGTCCTTCTATTTCGTCGCGCTCGATCTCGGGTTGCGCCAGCGCCCCGGCCTGCCGGCCGGCGCCTTCGGCGAGGAGTGGCAGGTGCATGGCGGCGGCTTCTACCACATCCAGAAATATCTGGTGGCGCCGGCCGAGATGCCGGAGCACCTCACCTGGTTCAAATGGGAATCCTACGCCACCTGGCTGTCGGGCTTCGCCATGCTGTGCGTGGTCTACTATGCCGGCGCCGACCTGTTCCTGATCGATCCCAATGTGCTGCCGATGTCGGTTCCGGTCGGCATCCTGCTTTCGATGGCGACGATCGGCGTCGGCTGGGTGGTCTACGACCTGCTCTGCCGCTCGCCGCTGGGCAAAAGCGACACCGGGCTGATGCTGGTGCTCTACGGCGTGCTGGTGTTCATCGCCTGGGGGCTGACGCACCTGTTCACCGGCCGCGCCGCCTTCCTGCATCTCGGCGCCATCACCGCCACGATCATGTCGGCCAATGTCTTCATGGTCATCATCCCCAACCAGAAGATCGTCGTCGCCGACCTGATCGCAGGTCGCAAGCCCGACCCGAAATACGGCAAGATCGCCAAGCAACGGTCACTGCACAACAATTACCTGACGCTGCCGGTGCTGTTCCTGATGCTGTCGAACCACTATCCGCTGGCGTTCGGCACCCAGTTCAACTGGGTCATCGCCTCGCTGGTGTTCATCATCGGCGTGCTGATCCGGCACTATTTCAACACCGTCCATGCCCGCAAGGGCAACCCGACCTGGACCTGGCTGGGCGCCGCGGTGCTGTTCGTCATCATCATCTGGCTGTCGACCGTGCCGAAGGTTCTGACCGGCGAGCCCAAGGCCTCGGCGGCGGCCGAGACCTATATCGCCTCGGCGCATTTCCAGGCCGTGCGCGACACGGTGCTTGGCCGCTGCTCGATGTGCCATACCGAGGAGCCGGTCTACGAAGGCATTTACCACGCACCCAAGGGCGTGATGCTGGACACCGACGCGCGCATTGCCGAGCACGCGCGCGAGATTTATCTGCAGGCCGGCCGCAGCCACGCCATGCCGCCCGCCAACGTCACCCAGATCAGCGACAAGGAGCGGGCGCTGCTGGTCGCCTGGTTCGAAGGCGCGGGAAAGTAAGCATGACCTCCACACTTCTGCGCGGCCGCACGCTGACCTTCCTGCGCTGGCCGGAAACGATCGACGACCATGCCGCCTGGCGCTACGAGGAGGATGGCGGCCTGCTGATCAGCGACGGCCGGATCGTCGCGTCTGGCGCTTATGCGCAAGTCGAGAAACAGGCGGGCGACGGGACGAAAAAAATAGACCATCGCCCGCATCTCATCCTGCCGGGCTTCATCGACGCGCATGCGCATTTTCCGCAGATGCAGATCATCGCCTCCTACGGCGCCGAGCTTCTCGACTGGCTGAACAAATACACCTTTCCCGAGGAAACGAAATTCCGCGACGCCCAGCACGGCCGCCGCATCGCGAGGCTGTTCCTCGACGAGATGGTGCGGCACGGCACGACGACGGTCGTTGCCTATTGCTCGGTGCACAAGGCTTCGGCCGAGGCCTTCTTCGCCGAATCGCATGACCGCAACATGCTCAATATCGCCGGCAAGGTGATGATGGACCGCAACGCGCCGGACGGCCTGCTCGACACGCCGCAGTCGGGCTATGACGACAGCAAGGCGCTGATCAAGGAATGGCATGGCAAGGGGCGCCAGCACTACGCCATCACGCCGCGCTTCGCCATCACCTCGACCCCGGAGCAGATGGAGATGGCCGGCGCGCTGTGCCGCGAGCATCCAGACCTTCACATGCAGACACATCTCTCGGAAAACCATGCCGAGATCGCCTTCACGCAGGAGCTGTATCCCTGGTCGCGCGACTATACCGATGTCTACGAACACTATGGCCTGCTGGGGAAGAAAAGCCTGTTCGGCCACTGCATCCATCTCTCCGAACGCGAGGCGGACGCGCTGTCGGGTTCCGGCTCGGTAGCGGTGTTCTGCCCGACCTCGAACCTGTTCCTCGGCTCCGGCCTGTTCGACTATCAGCGCTATCGCAGGCGTGACAGGGCCCTCAGGATCGCTGCCGCCACCGATGTCGGCGGCGGCACCAACTATTCGATGCTGCGCACCATGGACGAGGGCTACAAGGTGATCGCGCTGAACGGCGAGAAGCTCAACCCGTTCCAATCGTTCTGGCAATTGACGCGCGGCAATGCCGAGGCGCTGTCGGTCGCCGACAAGGTCGGCACGCTCGAGGCGGGCAGCGACGCAGACATCGTCGTGCTCGATGCCCGCTCCACGCCGGCGATGCGGCTCAGGATGGAAACGATCGGCACGCTGGCCGAGGAACTGTTTCTCCTGCAGACGCTGGGCGACGACCGCACTGTCCGCGAGGTCTATGTCGCGGGACGGCCGGCCAAGAGCGCAATCACGAACTAGTTTCGTTTGCGCGTTCCGGCTTGACCCCACGGCAACCATCGGCCAAAGCGTGCGGCGACATTGACAGGGGAACGACATGGCCGTTGCCGACGACATCGCTCTGATCAAGAAACAGGAAGCCACGCTGGTCTTCCCCGCCTTCGACGAGGCCGTCGCCTTCGAGATCGGTACGGCGATCCGCAAGCGCGCGCTGGCCGAGAACCTGCCGATCATCGTCGACATCAGGACCTTCGACCGGCCGCTGTTCTACGCCGCGATGCCGGGCTCGAACGCCTCCAATCCCGACTGGGCGCGGCGCAAGATCAATGTGGTGAAGCGGTTCCTCAAAAGCACTTACCGCATGGTGCTGGAGCAGCAGCGCCCGGACCGCACCTTCAAGGTCGGCGAAGGGCTGGATATCGCCGACTACGTGCTGGCCGGCGGCGGCTTTCCGGTCACCGTCAAGGGCGCCGGCGTCATCGGCGTGATTGCCGTGTCGGGCCTGCCGGAGCGTGAGGATCACGGTGTGGTGGTCGACGCGCTGTGCGCGCATCTGGGCGCCGACCGCAAACAACTGGCCCTGGCGCCGGAAGCACAATGACAGACCCCAAATCCTTCCTGACGTCGATCTTCAACGCCGCCGTCGCCGCCGCCGATCCGGAGAAGACGATTCGCGATCATCTGCCGGCAAGGCCGAAGGGCCGCACCATCGTCATTGGCGCCGGCAAGGGCTCGGCGCAGATGGCAGCGGCCTTCGAGAAGGTGTGGGACGGCCCGATCGAGGGGCTGGTCGTCACCCGCTACGGCTATGGCGCGAAATGCGAGCGCATCGAGATCATCGAGGCGGCGCATCCGGTGCCGGATGCGGCCGGTCTGGAGGCGTCGCGGCGGCTGCTGGAGAAGGTGCGCGGGCTGACGGCGGACGATCTTGTCGTGGCGCTGATCTCCGGCGGCGGCTCGGCTCTGCTGCCCTCGCCCGCTCCCGGCCTGACGCTGGCCGACGAGATCGCCGTCAACGAGGCGCTGCTTGCCTCCGGCGCGCCGATCGCGGCCATGAACACGATCCGCAAGCATCTCTCGACCATCAAGGGCGGCCGGCTGGCGGCCGCCGCGCATCCGGCCAGGGTGGTGTCGCTGGTGGTCTCCGACATCCCCGGCGACAATCCGGCCCTCGTCGCCTCAGGCCCGACCGTTCCCGACACCGGCAGCCGCGAGGATGCGCTGGCGTCCATCGCCGCCTACAACATGAAGCTGCCGGCCTCGGTGATGGCGCATATCAATTCGCCGGCTGCCGATGCGCCGCGTCCGGACGATCCGGTCTTCGCCGGCAATGAAGTGCATCTGATCGCCTCGGCCGGCGTGTCGCTGGAAGCCGCCGCCGCCGAGGCCAGGCGGCAGGGTATTGAAGCCGTCATCCTCTCCGATTCCATCGAGGGCGAAGCGCGTGAGGTCGGCGGTGTGCATGCCGCGATCGCCCGCGAGGTGGCGACGCGCGACCGTCCGTTTGCCAAGCCGGTGCTGATCCTGTCGGGCGGAGAGACAACGGTGACGCTGCGGGCCAAGGGCAAGGGCGGCCGCAATTCGGAATTCCTGCTCGCCTTCGCGATTGCCATTGGCGGCCTGGACGGCATTCACGCGCTGGCGGCCGACACCGACGGCATCGATGGCTCGGAAGACAATGCCGGCGCCTTCGCCGACGGCTCGACGGTGTCGCGCATGCGCGCCGCCGGCATCGACGCCAAGGCGATGCTGGCGGGCAACAATGCCTGGACGGCCTTCAACGCCGTCGGCGATCTCTTTGTCCCGGGCCCGACGGGCACGAATGTGAACGATCTGCGAGCGATCCTGATCCGCTGAGATCGCGAAACAGGCTCGTCAGCCGAACTCACACCTCGTGCAGATAGAGGTGATAGTCCAGTTCGCTGACGGTGCGGGCGACGCGCAGATATTCGGCTTGCTTGATCGCCACGAAGGTCCGGTGCAGATCGGGGCCGAGTGCCTCTTTCAGGAAATCGGACGCCCGCGCCGCCTCGATCGCGGCGCGCCAGTCCACCGGCATGGTCGTGCGCGTGACGGCCGCTTCGTAGCCGTTGCCGGTGGTTTCAGGACCGGGATCGAGCCCTTCGTCGAGACCCTTGGCAATGCCAGCCAATACCGTCGCCGCCACCAGATAGGGATTGGCGTCGACGCCGGACGGCCGGTGCTCGATGCGCCGGTTTTTGGCATTGCCCGCAGGCACGCGTAGCGCCACCGAGCGGTTGTTGACGCCCCAGGTCGGCGCCACCGGTGCGTAGGACTGCGAGACGAAGCGTCGCCAGGAATTGGCGTGCGGGGCAAACACCAGCATCGATTCCGACATGGTCTGGATCAGGCCGCCGAGACCCTGCAGCAACGGCAGCGACCAGCTCTCGCCGCCGGCTTCGGCAAACACGTTCTTGCCGGCATCGTCCTGCAGCGAGACATGGAAATGCATGCCGGAGCCGGCATATTTCTCGATCGGCTTGGCCATGAAGCAGGCGGTGACGCCATGCCGGCGCGCCTGCGCCCTGACCAGCCGCTTCAGCATCACGAGGTCGTCGGCCGCCCGCATGACGTCCTTGCGGTAGTTGAGCGTCAGCTCGTACTGGCCGGGCGCATATTCGGAAATCACCGTCTCGGCCGGAATGCCTTGCACTTTTGCGGCGGCATAGATGTCGGAGAAGAGCGGCTCCATGCCGTGCAAATGGTCGACCGAATAGACCTCGGTCTTGGCCGAGCGGCGTCCGTCAAGCACGGCATGCGCCGGCTGCACCTTGCCGTCGGCATCGCGCTCATTGGCAAGCAGGAAGAATTCGAGCTCGAAGGCGCCAGCTGGGTGCAGTCCCTTGGCCGCCAGACGCTCGACCTGCCTTTTGAGCGTCAGCCGGGGATCTGAGGTCATCGGCTGGCCGTCGAGATGGTACATCGCCATCAGCACCTGGCCGCGTGGCGGGCTGGTGCCGAAGAGCGGCACCAGCGTGCCCGGAATCGGCCATGCGCGAAGGTCGCCGTCGCCGGTGTCCCAGACCAGCCCGGTCTCGTGCACATCCTCACCGGTGATGTCGAGGCCGAGGATCGAGATCGGCAGGTGCCGGCCGCCCTCGAAAATGCCCATCAGCTCGTGCCGGCGCACGATCTTGCCACGGCCGATGCCGTTGGCGTCGGTCAAGACGATGTCGAAGGCCTCGATTTCGGGGTGGGCGTCGAGAAAGGCTTTCGCCTCGCGGGGCGTCGAGCCCGAAGGTGAGGTCATGATGGAACTCTGCTTTGGCCTGGCCGCCAATCTTCCAGCCGCTTGTCTCATGCCGCAAGCCTTGCCGCAACCGTCGCGAAAGCGGTGATCAGCCGGTTGACCTGGGCTGCCGTTGTCGCCGGCGAGATCAGCATCATATTGTGGAAGGGCGCGATCAGCACGCCCTGGTTGACCAGCGCGACATGCATGGCGGCTTCCAGCTCCGGCGCATGCGCGGCCTCCGCCTCACCGCCGTTCCGCAGCGGGCCCGGCGCGCAGATGAATTCGACGCGGGCGCCGACACGCGCGACATGCCAGGGCAATTGGTAGCGGTCGATGACGGCGGTCAGCCCGGCATCCAGCCGCCGCGCCAGCCGGTCCATATGGGCATAGGCTTCCTCGGTCATCACCTCCTCGAGTGCCGCACGCATCGTGGCGAACTGCAGCGGGTTGGCCGATAGCGTCGTGCCCATGCCGGAATAGCCGGGCTCCTTCACCCTGTTGTTGGCGGCATAGCGGGTGGCGACCTCCTCGCTCAGGCCCCAGATGCTCGCCGGCACGCCGCCGGCCACCGGCTTACCGAGCACGAAGAGATCGGGATCCAGCCCGTGCTTCCTGGTGTAGCCGCCAGGACCGGTGGAGATGGTGTGGGTCTCGTCGATAAGAAGCAGCGTGCCGGCGGCGCGGGTGAGGCGCCGCAGCGCGTCGTGGAAGCCTGGGTCGGGCAGCACCATGCAGGAATTGGTCAGCACCGGCTCGGTGATGACGCAGGCGACATCGCGGTCCGCGAGCGCCGCTTCGAGCCCGGCGACGTCGTTGAACTCCACGATCTTGGTTGCCCGGGTGAGATCGCGGAATTCGCCGGCGAGCCCCGGCCGGTTCACCGGCTTGCCGTCGATCAGCCGCACCATCGTCTCGTCGACCGAGCCGTGGTAGCAGCCGTTGAAGACGAGGATCTTCTCCCGGCCGGTGACGGCGCGGGCGACGCGCAGCGCGAAGCGGTTGGCATCGGTCGCGGTGGTGGCGATCTGCCAGAAGGGCAGGCCGAAGCGCTGCTGGAGCAACGGGCCGATGGCCAGCGCATCCTCGCTCGGCAGCATATAAGTCAGGCCGCGCCCGGACTGGCGGCGGATGGCGCGGGCGACCGGCGGCGGCGAGTGGCCGAACATCGAGCCGGTGTCGCCGAGGCAGAAATCGTCGAGTCGGTTGCCATCAATGTCGGTAATGAGGGCGCCTTTGGCGCTGTCGACGAGGATCGGGAACGGCGTCGGCCAGTCGGTCATCCAGTGCATCGGCACACCGCCGAGAAAACCGGCCATGCCATTGCCGACCCTGGCTTCGGATTTCGGCCGCCCCTTGCGGAAAATCTCTGCCTCCGCCTCACGCAGCGCGGCAATGCGGTCGCGGCCAATGCCACCGATCGAAGTCTTTGAATGGTCGATTGAATGCATGAAGGCCCCTCTCGCCGGGCACTGTAGACAATCGCCCTCTCAAACCGCAATTGGCCGCAGGGTTGCCCTGCATTGGTTCAGCCGCAGTCGACCGGCGCTTGACCTCGAGGCAAAACCCGGCGCCAATAGGGTCGGGCTTTTGATCTTTGGGGGAAAAATGCGGGCGATCATCTGCACTGCAACGCTGCTGCTATCGGCCGGCGCGGCCCTTGCGAGCGGCGGTATCTGGTGCACCGCCGAGGACGCGGCGGCCATATTCCAGGTCGAAGCCGGCGTCACCAGGGGCATGGGCGGGCCGACGTTCAATTTTCGCGGCGATCTCGAAATTCTCGGCCGGCCTGCCGGCGACAGCCTGCGCAAGACCGTCTTCGAGGATTCCAACCTGACCCAGTACTGGCTCGACGACAAGGAATTGCGGCTGAACATCTACCACGAGCACGAAGTCGCGGAACGTATCAACTCGGTCGAACTGACGATCCTAACCAAGACCAGTGACGAAGGCGTCTATGACGGGCGCTATACGCTCGCCATCTACGACCCCGCGGCGGATACGGACCAGGACGGCAAGCCGGTTGAAGTCACCGGCAATGTATCCTGCGGGGCCGAGTAGGCGAGTTCAGGCCGTGATGTCGATGACGCCGCAGTCGCCGGCGGCGCTGCCGAAGACGATCCGGCGCTCTTCCCTGTCCCACATCATCGAGGTGATGGCGCCCTTGCCGGGCCGGCGCAGCAGCACTTCCTTGGCGTCGGCGAAGCGCACCGCCATCACCATGCCGTCGTCATAGCCGATCGCCACCACATCCTGGCTCGGATGACAGGCGACCGTGGTGACCATTGCGTTGCCGCGCGTGCCTAACTCCAGCGGCGCCTTGCCCATCGGGCCGTCCTTGCCCGTAAACGGCCAGACGATCGCCGCCGGCGCGCCCGAGCTCGCCAGCCATTTGCCCTTGGGCGCCCATGACAGGCTTTTGACCTTTGCCGGATAGCCACTCATGCGCATGTGCTTGCCGTCGGCGAGCTTCCAGCCATGCAGCGCGTTCTCCTGCATGGTGGTGACGAGGAAGGCGCCGTCCGGCGAGAAAGTGATGCCGGTATGGGCGCCGGCCCATTCGAGTTCCACCGGCTTGCCCTCGGCGGCCGGGAAATGCAGCGTCGCGCCATTGTAGCGGGCGACGCCGAAGCGCATGCCCTTGGGCGAGAAGGCCAGCCCCTCGACCGAACGCTGATGGGCGAATTCCTTGGTCTTGCCGTCGGCAAAGCGCACGAAAGCCGTCTTGCCGGAAGCAAAGGCGATGGCGCCCTGCGGGCCGGCGGCAACGCTGGTGATCCACTTTTTTCCGGCGCTCGCGAGTTCCGTCGGTTCGGCCCCGGCGGTTACGGCGAACACTTTGCCGTCCTCGCCGCCGGTGATCAGCCGGTCGTTGGCGGTATCGTGGACAGCCGCGAGCAGCCCGTCATTGGCCTGCGCCGTCTTGTGGCCGTGATCCAGCCGGTGGACGGCGCCGTCGGCCATGGCGAAATGCGGGATGTCGCCGAGGAAGACGGCGGCGACGCAATGGCCTTCGAGATCAAGTGGGGCAACAGTGGGCACAGGAGATCATTCCATTCGAGATTGTTAGCCCTGGGCGAGCGGCCAGGTGCGGCCCGGCCTTCTCCCCCTGTGGGAGAAGGTGGATTGGCGCGCAGCGCCAAGACGGATGAGGGGTGGGTGACGGATCGCCGTCATTACCAAGCTGGAGCACCCCTCATCCGACGGAGCTTCGCTCGGCCACCTTCTCCCACAAGGGGAGAAGGAAGAGGAGGCAGCGCTAGCGCCATAGAGTCGGGAAATCAAGCCGCCTGGCAGGCCTCGAAGCTCTTCCGCAGCCGCTCGGCGTCGAGCTCGCGGCCGATGAAGACCAGCCGGCTCTCGTGCTTCTCGCCTTCCTTCCAGGCGCGCTGGTGGTCGCCCTCGATGATCATGTGCACGCCTTGGATGACATAGCGCTCGTCGTCGCCCTTGAGCGCAATGATGCCTTTCAGTCGCAGGATGTTCGGGCCTTCCATCTGGGTGATCTTCTCGATCCACGGGAAGAATTTCTTCGGGTCCATCTCGCCGCCACGCAGCGACACCGACTGCACCGTCACGTCATGGATATCGGAAGGGTGCGCGTGGTCGTGATGATGGTGGTCATGGCCGTCATGATCATGATGGTCATGGTCGTGGTGGTCGTGATCGTGATCATGGTCGTGCGCTTCGAGGAAATGCGGGTCGTTCTCCAGCGCCCGGGCGAGGTCGAAGGCGCCGCGGTCGAGCACCTCGGTCAGTGCCACCCCGGCGCGCTGGGTGCGATGGATCCTGGCGGCCGGGTTGATGGCGCGGATCGTCGCCTCGACCTTGGCGAGTTCATCCGGCGTGACGAGGTCGGTCTTGTTGAGCACGACGACATCGGCGAAGGCGATCTGGTCCTCAGCCTCCTTGGAATCCTTCAGCCTGAGCGGCAGGTGCTTGGCGTCGACCAGCGCCACCACGGCGTCGAGCTTGGTCTTGGAGCGCACGTCGTCGTCCATGAAGAAGGTCTGCGCCACCGGCACCGGGTCGGCCAGGCCTGTGGTCTCGACGACGATGGCGTCGAAGCGGCCGGGCCGGCGCATCAGGCCTTCGACGACGCGGATAAGGTCGCCGCGCACCGTGCAGCAGACGCAGCCATTGTTCATCTCGTAGATTTCCTCGTCGGATTCCACGATCAGGTCGTTGTCGATGCCGATCTCGCCGAATTCGTTGACGATGACGGCGTAGCGCTTGCCGTGGTTCTCCGACAGGATGCGGTTGAGCAGCGTCGTCTTGCCGGCGCCAAGGTAGCCGGTCAGCACGGTTACGGGGATTTGCGTCTGCGCTTGGCTCATATCTTGCCTCGAAAACTGTGGCCCTGGAAAATTCGGCTCGCGAAAAATCCGGGCTTCGAAAAGGGGAGTGTCGGCTCCATATAGGGTGTGTGCCGCGCTTTTGCACGCGGCAAACCGATAGGCCAGGCAGGCAGATCAGAAAGGCGCAAGATGTCCGAAAAGCCAGCTTCCCTGCCGTTCTCCCGGCGCCGGGCGCTCGGCCTGATCGCCGTCACCGCCGGCGGCGGCATCTTCCTGCCCTCCACCGCGCCTGCCGCTGAGGTTTCGCCCTATGCCGGCCTTGCCCTGTTCGATGCCGGCGCCGGCGTCTGCGCCATCACGCCCGAGGTGACCGAAGGGCCATTCTATTTCGATCCGAAGCTCGAGCGCTCCGACATCACCGAGGGGAAGAGCGGCGTCGGCCTCACCGTGCGGATGCAGGTGGTCGATACCGGCTGCCGGCCTCTCGCCGGCGCGCGCGTCGACATCTGGCATTGCGACGCGCAAGGCCACTATTCCGGCTATCCGGGCCAGGGCGACGGCCAGGATGTCGACACGTCCGGCCAGACCTTCCTGCGCGGCTGGCAAAAGACGGACGAAAGCGGCGTCGCGTCCTTCGCCACCATCTATCCCGGGTGGTATCGCGGCCGCACCACCCATATCCACTTCAAGGTCTTCCCGAACGACCGCTCGGTGATGACCGGCCAGATGTTCTTCCCCGATGCGCTCAGCGACCAGATCTTTGCGACCGTTTCGCCCTATACCGAGCGCACCGGCAAGCGCGACACGTCGAATGCGCAGGACGGCATCGCGAAGAAGGCGGGGCCGCTGTCGCAGGCGGCCTTGCGCGAGGCCGCGGATGCCTACCAGGCGCTTCTGGTGGTGGCGGTGAAGGCCGACTGACACCTCGCCGCTTAGCCGCCTGACGTCCGCGGGAAAAGTCTTCCAGTGGGTAAAAGTCGTTTGTCATCTAACTGAAATAAACATCTGGCATCACCCACGGCGGACACCGCAATGCTTGCCGGCAAAGCTGTTTTGCAAGCCGGATTCTTTTTGATCGTCGATTGCCAACCCGCAGGCAGCCTCTATGCTGTCGGCACCGGTTCGGCCGAAGAGGGATGACCATGGCCAAGGCGGACAAGACAGCGACAATGAGCCGGCTGCATTCGGCGGCGCGACTGGCGCGCACGGCGCTCGCCGCGCGGCTTCTGGCGCATGGTTTCTATGCCGGACAGGACCAGATCATGCTGGCGCTCGACCGCGAGGACGGGCAGACTCCCGGCAACCTCGCCGGCCGCCTCGGCGTGCGTCCACCGACCATCACCAAGACCATCAACCGGCTGCAGGCGCAGGGTTTTCTGGAGAAGCGCGCTTCGGTCAACGACGCCCGCCAGGCGCATATCTTCCTCACCGAGAGTGGCCGCGAAACCATCCGCGCCATCGAGAAGTCGGTGAAGAAGACCGAAAAGCAGGCGCTGAAGGGTCTCGACAAGAAGGACCAGAAGGCGCTGTTCAAGCTGCTCGCCCGGGTCGAAGCCAACCTCTCCAACGAAGAGCTGGTGCTGATCGACGACGACGCCGAACTCGATGATTGACGAGCGACGCGTCAGCGTCGTCTCGTAGCGACGCACCGGCGTCGTCGCTCAACGCACCGCCTTAGCATTGTCCGGGAAGCGCGACGCCCAGCGTCGTAGCCCAAAAGGCCAAGTCAGGCCGCCGCCGGGCCACGAACCAAGCTTGACCAGCGTCCAGGTGTCAGCCCGAACGCCTTCTTGAAATGCCGGTTGAAATGGCTCTGGTCGCTGAATCCGGCAGCAACGGCGATTTCGGCCAGCGCCTCACCTGCCTCGATCATCCGCCGTGCCCGTTGCAGCCGGCGCATCACCAAGAAACGATGCGGGCTGGTGGAATAAGTCGCGCGGAAATGGCGCGAGAGCGCATAACGGTCGAGACCCGTGACGGCTTCCAGTTCACCCGACCGCACCGGCCGCCCGGCATTCTCCTCGAGATAGTCGCGGGCAAGTGCGGCGGCGCGCCATGCCGTCTTGCCCATCGGCTTTGCCGGCTGTCCGGCATGACGACCGAGGTTGCGCGCCAGTTGCGCGATGAAATCGGCTACGAACAGCTCGTCCAGTTCCTCCTCCAGCGGCGCCAGTGCCGAAAGCAGCGTGCCGCGCAACGCCGGGTCGCTGACCACGGCTTCGGCGACGAAAGGCAGCGGCGCGCCGTCCAGGCTATCGAGGAGCAGCGACGGTTCCAGATACAGGATGCGATAGCGCAGTCCGTCTTCCGTACCGGCGCCGCCGTCGTGCAATTCGTCGGGATGCAGCACGATCACCTGGCCGGGCAGGCTGTGCCGCACCGCGCCGCGATAGTGGAAGCGCTGGACGCCGTGCAGCGTCACACCGATGGCATAGGTGTCGTGGCGATGCAGATCGAAGGCATTGCCGTGGAAGCGCGCCTCGATGCGCTCAATGCCGGTTCCGCCCGGCGCCGACAAGATACGGTCCCCAGACGTGGCCGACTCCGAGCACGAACGTTCAAGACCATGCAGCGCCGCTTCGCCTAGATTGTGCGCCATCGTTTCATCCAGGCCCGTCATGGGCCGCCTCCCGGAGACTCAATCTTGGTGTTCGATACGAAATTTGCAATCGTGCTCAGGGACGATCTCGCCGTCTGGCAGAAGCTCAACGTCACTGCATTCCTGACCAGCGGCATCGTCGCGCAGTTTCCCGAAATCATCGGCGATCCCTATCGCGACCGCGCCGGCAACATCTACAACCCGCTCTCGATCCAGCCGGTGATCGTGCTTTCGGCGGACGGGTCGATGCTGAATGCGATCCATCGTCGCGCGCTGGAACGCGGCGTGACGACCTCGGCCTATATCGAGGAGATGTTCTCGACCGGGCACGACGCCGCCAACCGCGCCGTCTTCGCCGAATTCGCGCCCGACGATGCCAAGGTCGCCGGGATCGCGGTGCGCGCCGAAAAGAAACTCGTCGACAAGATCACCAAGGGTGCCCGCATGCAGGCTTGATCGAGGGCCGGCAGCGCTGGTCCACGGCAGCCCCTTGGCTGAGCCTGTCCGGGGGCGCTTGTTGGGCCAGTCGCTTTTGGCTTGCTGGCCAGCGGCGATTGCCGCAAAAGGGTGGCGTCTACCTTTCCCTGGCCCGACCTTGAGCGTTCCCAAAAATCAAGACGACAGCGCCACGCCGCCGGCGGCGATGCTGCTGATGCTGTGCGTGTACGTCTGCTTCACCTTTCTCGACACCAGCAGCAAATATCTGGTGCTGGCGGGCGTGTCGGCGCTGATCGTCGCCTGGGTGCGTTTTGCCGTCCATGTCGTGCTTGTCGGCGTCTTCCTGCGCGGCTGGCGCAAGCCGTCGCGTTTTCGCGCCAACAACTTGCCGGCGCACATATTGCGCGGCGCCTTCCTGTTCGGCTCGACCATGTGCAACATCATGGCGTTGCGAACCCTGCAGCTGGCCGAGACGACATCGATCTACTTCTTCGGCCCGATGGTGATCACCGCGCTTGCCGGTCCGCTGCTCGGCGAATGGGCGGGCTGGCGGCGCTGGCTGGCGATCCTTTCCGGTTTCGTCGGCGTGCTGATCATCACCCGGCCCGGCGTCGGCGTGTTCGGCATCGGCCATCTCTTCGCGCTCGGCTCGATGCTGTCGAACAGCTTCTATGTCATCATGACCCGCCGCATGTCGGCGAACGAGACTTCCGAAAGCCTGATCCTGTTTTCGGCGCTGGCGCCAGCAGTGCTGCTCCTGCCCACGCTGCCGTTCTCGCATGCGCTGCCGCAGGACGGCTGGCACTGGCTCATCCTGCTGATGCTCGGCGTGTTCGGCGCCACCGGCCATTGGCTGCTGGTGCAGGCCTATCGCCTGGCCACCACCACCGCGCTCGCCCCCTACCCCTATTCGCAGATGGTGTGGATGATCATCTCCGGCTGGGTCATCTTCAACCAGTTCCCTGACCGCTGGACGCTGCTGGGCGCAGCCATCATCGTCGCCAGCGGCCTCTACATCATCCATCGCGAACATCGGCTTCGCCTGCGCAACAGCGCGACGCTGGATGCAGAGGCGGAAGCCCTGGCAAAAAAACTTTGATTTGCCCCCGATCGATGGCATAAGGGCCGCCTTTAAACAGTTTAAATCGGTTCGGGGAGCGAAGGGCTGGCACAGAAGATCAAGCTTTCGACGATCGCGGATGCGCTCGGTGTGTCCACGGCCACGGTCTCGCTGGCGCTGCGCGACAGCCCGCTGGTGGCGGGCAGCACGCGCGACCGCATCAAGGAACATGCCCGCGCCATCGGCTATATCTACAACCGCCGCGCTGCCAGCCTGCGCACCTCGCGCTCGGGCATCGTCGGCGTCGTCGTGCACGACATCATGAACCCGTTCTTCGCCGAGATCCTGCGCTCGATCGAAAGCGAGCTCGACCGCAGCCGGCAGACCTTCATCCTGTCCAACCACTACGACCAGCTCGAAAAGCAGCGCACCTTCATCGACACGCTGCTGCAGCTCGGCGCCGACGGCGTCATCATGTCGCCGGCCATCGGCACGCCGGCCGAGGACATCATCATGGCCGAGGAAAACGGCCTGCCGGCGGTGCTGATCGCGCGCACCGTCACCGGCGCCGACGTGCCCGTCTTCCGCGGCGACGACGCCTATGGCACGGCGCTTGCCACCAACCACCTGATCTCGCTCGGCCACAAGCGCATCGCCATGATCGGCGGCACCGACCAGACCTCGACCGGCCGCGACCGCTATCAGGGCTATCTCAACGCCATGGAGGCCGCGGGGTTGGAGGTCAGGCCGTCCTGGCGCATCGCCGGCCCGCGCACCAAGCAGGCCGGATTCGAGGCCGCTGGACAGTTTTTGGCGCTGAAAGACAAGCCAACCGCCGCCTGCTGCTGGAACGATCTCGTTGCCATCGGACTGATGAACGGCATCGCCCGCGCCGGCCTGGTGCCGGGCGTCGACATCTCGGTGACCGGCTATGACGACCTCGAGGAGGCGGCAATCGCGACACCGGCATTGACCACGGTCTGGAACGGCCAGCGCGAGGTTGGCCGGCGCGCCGCCAGCGCGCTGCTCGACAAGCTGAACGGACAGACGGTGCGGCCGTCGCAGGAACTGATCAAGCCGGAACTGCATGTGCGCCAGTCGACCGGCAAGCCGGTGGAGCGTGAATGACCAAGGCCGAACAGTTGCAGACCGTCGCCGTTCTGGTGCCGGGGCATTTCAACGACCATGCGGTTGAGCGTATCGACCGGACTTTCAAGCGGGTCAGGATCGAACGCGCCGATGCGGCGCTGGTCACCGACGAAATGCGCCGTACGGTGCGCGCCATTGCTTCCTTCGCCGGCATCGATGCGGCGATGATGGATGCACTGCCCAACCTCGAACTGATCGCCTCTTTCGGCGTCGGCTATGATTCCGTCGATGCCGGCCATGCGGCGACGAAGAACATCATGGTCACAAACACGCCTGACGTGCTGACCGAGGAGGTCGCCGACACCACGATCGGCCTTTTGATCAACACCGTGCGCGAACTGTATGCCGCCGAGAAATGGCTGCGCGACGGCAGCTGGGTGAAGAAGGGCAACTACCCGCTGAGCCGGCTGACCTTGCGCGGCCGCAGCGTCGGCATCTTCGGCATGGGCCGCATCGGGCTGGCTATTGCCCGGCGCCTGGAAGCCTTTGGATTGCCGGTCGCCTATCACAACCGGCGCCGCGTCGAAGGTCTTTCCTACCAGTACCATCCGACGCTGAAGGGCCTTGCAGAAGCGGTCGATACGCTGATTTGCGTGGTGCCGGGCGGCGCCTCGACCGAGAAGGCGATCAATGCCGAGATCCTGTCGGCGCTCGGCCCGAACGGCGTCTTCGTCAACATCGGCCGCGGCAGCACCGTCGATGAGCCGGCTCTTGCGGCGGCGCTCGCCAGCGGGACTATCGCCGCCGCCGGGCTCGATGTCTTTGCCGACGAGCCGAACGTGCCCAAGGCGTTGCTGGAAGCGCCCAACACTTCACTGCTGCCGCATGTCGGCTCGGCCTCGCACCACACGCGCCGCGCCATGGCCGATCTCTGCGTCGACAATCTGGTATCCTGGTTCAGCGAGCGCCGGCCGCTGACGCCGGTGCCGGAGACGGCGCAGGTCCGGCCGCGCGGCTGACCCGGCCCGCCACACTTGTTAACGACCGATTTACCATATGAAAGCATTCTGCATACTTCGTTATGCATAGGCAGAAGCCGGGCCGCGGTTCGGGCCTTGCGCATGAAGGCAAGCTTTGAAGCGCTTCGGCGCGTTCAAATGCATGGAGAGATCGGGTGAAGGTTCTTCCTGCGTTGATGGCGGCGGCAGCGGTGGCCGGTGGCATCCAGCTCTTTCACGGCGGCAGCGGCGAAAGCATCGCCAGCGAAACGGCCCCATCCAGCACCTACCGGCTGACCGCCAATGGCGACGAGGCGGCCTGCGCCATCCGGCGCGGCGCCGATATGTCGGACGGCTTGTCGCTGCTGACCGTCGCGCCGAACTGCCGCAAGCTGCTGCCCGGCATCGAGCGCGCGAAATTCTGGCGGGAAGAGGCCGACGGCACGGTTGCCTTCAGCGCGAACGGCATCGATCCGATCGTCACCTTCAGCGTGGCCGATGGCGACGGCTACGAATCCTACGCGCCGGCCACCCCGCTGCTGTCGCTGAACATCGACTGAGGCTGGTCGGCTGCGGCCTATTCGGCCGCGGCCCGGGCGCCAACCTTCGCCGCCGCATGCAGGCGGACGGCATCGCCGAAGGCGCGGAAAATCTTGGCCGAGTTGTCGTCCGACTTGACCCAATATTCGGGATGCCACTGAACGCCGACCGCGAAGGCGCGGGCGTCGCGGACAGACACCGCTTCGACCGTTCCGTCGGCGGCGAGCGCTTCGACCTGCAGCTTCGACCCGAGCCGGTCGATCCCCTGGCGATGCAGTGAATTGACCTTGATTTCGCCTGCGCCGAAGACGCCGGCGAGACAACTGCCGGGCTTGATCGAAATCGTCTGGTGGATGGCGAAGCGTTCGTCCTGGTTGTCGCTCACCGCCGCGCGGTGGTCGAGCGATCCTTCGCGCTCCTGGATCTCGGTGCCAAGCGTGCCGCCGAGCGCCACGTTCAGTTCCTGGATGCCGCGGCAGATGGCAAGCAGCGGCACGCCGCGCTCGATCGCCTTGCGGATCAGCGGCAACGTGGTGGAATCGCGCGCCGGATCATAGGGGCCGTTCCGCTCGCTGGCGTCGCCGCCGTAGAGCGAAGGATGCACATTGGACTTCGAGCCGGTGACCATGACGCCGTCGACCGACGACAGCAGCTCGTCGAAGTCGAGCCGGTCGCCGAAGGACGGCACCAGGAGCGGGAACACGCCGGCGCCGACGAGCGCAGCTTCGAGATATTGCTGCGGGGCGGCATGCCAGGTGTAGTTGTCGAACTGGCGGACGTCGGTCGAGATTGCGACGAGCGGCTGCTGCATTTTGGATCCGGTTTCCGTTGAGGGCTAAGGAATTATTCTGCCTACAAAATAGGCGATCCCAAGGCGCTTTTCCATGACAAGTTTCGGGGCGTCGTATGGGCCACGCGGCAGGCCGTTAGACTATAGTTGCAGGTCGTGCGCCGAGGCCGCGGATTTCCCGTCAATGCCGCCGTCAAGCGGCGCCGCCGCGCTGGACTCGACCTGTTGCCCGTGTATTGTTTCGCCCAGGCTGAGCCGGGATATCGAGGATTTTCCCGAATGCTGGCCTGTTGATCCAAAAGGGAGGAACTGCATGGATCGTCGTTCATTCATCCGCAAGGCCGGCGTAACCGGCGTTGGCGCCGCGGCGGCGGCCGCGACGCTTGCCGCTCCGGCAATCGCCCAATCCAATCCGAAAGTGACGTGGCGGCTTGCGTCGTCCTTCCCGAAGTCGCTCGACACGATCTATGGCGGCGCCGAGGTGTTCTCCAAGATGCTGTCGGAAGCGACCGACGGCAACTTCCAGGTGCAGGTCTTCGCCGCAGGCGAGCTGGTGCCCGGCCTGCAGGCGGCTGATGCCACCGCCGCCGGCACCGTCGAGGCCTGCCACACGGTGGCATACTACTACTGGGGCAAGGACCCGACCTGGGCGCTGGGCGCTGCGGTGCCGTTCTCGCTCAACGCGCGCGGCATGAATGCCTGGCACTATCATGGCGGCGGCATCGACCTGTTCAACGAGTTCCTGGCCACACAGGGGCTTTTCGGCCTGCCGGGCGGCAATACCGGCGTGCAGATGGGCGGCTGGTTCCGCAAGCAGATCAACACGGTCGCCGACCTCTCGGGCCTCAAGATGCGCATCGGCGGCTTTGCCGGCAAGGTCGTCGCCAAGCTCGGCGTGGTGCCGCAGCAGATCGCCGGCGGCGATATCTATCCGGCGCTGGAAAAAGGCACGATCGACGCCGCCGAATGGGTCGGCCCCTATGACGACGAGAAGCTCGGCTTCTACAAGGTCGCGCCCTATTACTACTATCCCGGCTGGTGGGAAGGCGGCCCGACCGTCCACCTGATGTTCAACAAGGCCAAGTACGAAGAGCTGCCGGCGGCCTACAAGTCGCTGCTGCGGACCGCCGCGCAGGCGACCGACGCCAACATGCTGCAGAAATACGACTATCTCAATCCGGCGGCTGTCAAGCGGCTGGTGGCCGGCGGCGCCAAACTCAGTCCGTTCAGCCAGGAGATCATGGCCGCCTGCTTCGAGAAGGCGAACGAGGTCTATGCCGAGATGGAAGCCTCGAACGCGCCGTTCAAGAAGATCTGGGACTCGATCAAGGGCTTCCGCAAGGAGCACTATCTCTGGGCCCAGGTGGCCGAGTACAACTACGACACCTTCATGATGGTCCAGCAGCGGCAGGGCAAGCTGTAGGCGCTCCATCAAGCGATCTTCAAAAGGCCCCGGGGTTCCTGCCCCGGGGCCTTTTCGTCAAGCGACTGGCTGTCGACATGGTTCGAGGCGCTCAGCCTCGGCCTGGCACCACCAGCACCTTGACCTCGCCGGGCGCCGGCGGATTGGCGATCACCGCGGGGGCCTCTTCCAGCGTCACCTGTCTCGAGATCAGCCTGTCGACCTCGATCGCGCCCGAGGCGATGAGCTCGGCGGCGCGGCCATGGGTGTAGGGATTGAGGAACGAGCCTAGGACCTTCAGCTCCCGAAACAGCAGGTCGAACGGCTCGAACGCCACCTGCATGCCTTGCGGCACCACGCCGACGATGACGACCGTGCCGCCGGCTCTCGCCACCCGCATCGACTGCTCCACCGTGTCGCGCACGCCGGCGCATTCGAACACCACATCGACGCCGCCCGGCACCAACCCTTTTGGCCCGGCAATGGCGTCGATGACATCGCCGGCGCCGGGATCGACCGACGCCGTCGCGCCGAGTTCCTCGGCCAAAGCACGGCGCGAGGCCTGACGTGTCGAGAGCACGATGGTCGTCGCTCCGGCGAGCTTCGCCAATTGCACGGTGAGCAGGCCGATGACGCCGCCGCCCAGAACGAGCACGGAAGCGCCCGGTTTGATCGCGGCGAGATCGACGCCGTGCAGGCAGCAGGCGAGAGGCTCACAGAACGCGCCATGCGTGGGCTTCAGGCTGGCGGGTAGCAGGAAGGCCTGCTTCTGCGGCATCACGACATAGTCGGCGAAGCCGCCGTCGCGATGGATGCCGATGGCATTGAGGTTGCGGCAGAGATTGACCCGCCCGGCATGGCAATACGGGCATCGCCCGCAGGCGATGTTGGGGTCGCCTGTGACGCGGTCGCCGACGGAGAAGCCGGTCACCGACGACCCGATCGCCTCGACGATGCCCGAAAACTCATGCCCGGGCGTCACCGGCGGCTTGCAGGGAAACTCACCATGGAAGAGATGACGATCGGTGCCGCAAACGCCGCAGGCCTCGATCCGTACCAGGAGATCGTCGGGACCGGCGGACGGCTTGTCGACCTCGCGCAGCGCGATGCTGCCGACGGATTCCAGTCGAACCGCTTTCATGGCGCCTCCGGCATCAGTTGAATTTCGGCGGCTGCGAAAGATCGGTAGCGGGTGCGGCCGGCTTGGCGGGCGGCGTGTCGCCGAAGCTCGGCGGTTGCGACAGGTCGGTGGCCGGCGCCGCAGGTGCCGCGCCGCTATTGGCCGGGGCCGCGCCGCCATCCGCCGGCGGCGTGCCGAGCGGCGCCAGGCCCGGCATTTCCGGCACCTGAATGTCGATGGTGCCGGGATCGACCACCGCGCCCTTGTAATGCATCACCATCTGCGGGAAGGCGATGGTGAGCCCGATCATGATCACCTGGATGCAAACGAAGGGCACGGCACCCCAATAGATCTGGCCGGTGGTGACCGGCGCGATCTGCTTGCCGGTGATGCGATCGAGATAGGGCACGCGGGCGGCGACCGAGCGCAGGTAGAACAGCGCGAAGCCGAACGGCGGATGCATGAAGCTGGTCTGCATGTTGACGCCGAGCAGCACGCCGAACCAGATCAGATCGATGCCGAGCTTGTCGGCGGCGGGCGCCAGCAGCGGCACGATGATGAAGGCGAGCTCGAAGAAGTCGAGGAAAAAGGCAAGCACGAAGACCAGCGCGTTGACGCCGATCAGGAAGCCGACCTCGCCACCCGGCAGTGACGTCAGCAGATGCTCGACCCAGATGTGGCCGTTGACGCCGTAGAAAGTGAGCGAGAAGACGCGCGCGCCGATCAGGATGAACAGCACGAAGGAGGACAGCCTGGTCGTCGAGGTCAGCGCCTGCTTGATCACATCCAGCGACAGCCGCCCTTTTGCCGCCGCCATGATCAATGCGCCGACGGAGCCCATGGCGCCGCCCTCGGTCGGGGTGGCGATGCCGAGGAAGATGGTGCCGAGCACCAGGAAGATCAGCGCCAGCGGCGGGATCAGCACGATGATCACCTGCTGCGCCAGCCGGGACATCATGTTGATGTTGAGGCCCTTGTCGGCAATCGCCACGATATAGATCAGGATCACGCCGACGCAGGCGCCGAGGATGTCGGCATTGTCGCCATGCGCAGGCGCGAAATAGCGATACGCCACGTAGGAAACCGCGATCGCGACCAGCAGCGCCACGATGAGCGACAGCACGCCATGGCCGAGCTTACGTGCCTCCAGCGGCAGCGCCGGCACGGACTTAGGCCGGACGATCGACATGATCAGGATGTAAAGGGCATAGATACCCGTAAGCACGAGGCCGGGGATCAGCGCGCCGGCATACATGTCGCCGACGGAGCGGCCGAGCTGGTCGGCGAGCACGATCAGCACCAGCGACGGCGGAATGATCTGGGCGAGCGTGCCTGACGCCGCTATGACACCGGCGGCGAGGCGGCGGTCATAGCCGTAGCGCAGCATGATCGGCAGCGAGATCAGGCCCATGGCGATGACGGACGCGGCCACCACGCCGGTGGTGGCGGCAAGCAGCGCGCCGACGAAGATGACGGCATAGGCGAGGCCGCCGCGGATCGGCCCGAACAGCTGTCCGATCGTGTCGAGCAGGTCCTCGGCCATGCCGGATCGCTCGAGCACTATGCCCATGAAGGTGAAGAACGGAATCGCCAGCAGCGTGTCGTTCGACATCACCCGGCTGCCGTAAAAATTGTCGGGCAGCGCATGCAGCAGCGGCCAGGCGAGATTGATCGATCCGCCCGAATAGGGCGACAGCACGACGCCGATGAAGAAGAACATGAGGCCGTTGGCGGCGAGCGAGAAGGCGACGGGATAGCCGATCAGGAGGAAGATGATGAGCGAGGCGAACATGATCGGCGCCATGTTCTGGGCGATGAACTCGATCATGGGCGCACCTCCTGGGCGAGCGCCTTGGCTTCTTCGGCGAGCGCCTTCGCCTCGAGTTCGGCCTGCTCATGCGCCGATATGAACGGGTTGGGATCGTCCATGTCGCCGCGCATGATGGCGATCTTCTTGATGATCTCGGAGATGCCCTGCAGCGCCAGCAGGAAGAAGCCGACGAGCAGGATCGCCTTCGCCGGCCAGACGATCAGCCCGCCGGCATTGTTCGACATCTCGCCGTTGCGAAACGACAGCGACGCGTAGGGAACGAAATAGATCACCATCAGCGTCACGAACGGCATCAGGAAGAAGACGTGGCCGAGCAGGTCGATCCAGTGCTGCACGCGGCGCGAGAACATGCCGTAGACGATGTCGATGCGGATATGGTCGTTCTGCTTCAGCGTGTAGGCGGCGGCCAGCATGAAAGCGGCGCCGAACAGATACCATTGCAGCTCCAGCCAGGCATTGGAGGAGATATCGAACACCTTGCGGATGACGGCGTTGCCGGCGCTGACCAGGATCGCCAGCAGGATCAGCCACGACACCCATCTGCCGATGAACTCGTTCACACGGTCGATCGTTCTGGATAGAGCGAGCAGCCCTGCCATGCATTCCTCCCTCCTCGCATCGGCCCGAAAATCGGTTTCGATTTACGGAAAGCACGATGCGTAATTCAAAATATCGGAGGCGCGCCGGCTCCCCTTATTTTCCGTCGCGCCGCAGTGGCCCAACGGTATGCCGTGCGTGGCACGGCGGGTCAACACGGCAAAGGCGCGGTCAACACGGTTGTGAGACGGGGACGCCAGCAAACCGCCGGCAAGCGGGGCACAATGCAACCAAAGTCTGATAGGGTCAGGCGATCTTCTGCTGGTCGCGGCCGGCGCCGATCAGCACCAGCATGGCGACGAGGAACAGATACATCCAGGCATCGCGCCATTCGAGCGGGAAGTAGCCGGCCCACAGCGATTCGGCCATGCCGAAGGCGGCGGCGCCGAGGGCGGCGCGCGGCGGCGAGAGGTAGCCGCCGACCGCCGTCACGAACAGGACCTTCAAGCCGTAGACGAGGCCGGTGCCGAAGCTGATGTTGCCGTAGTAGATGCCGGCCAGCACACCGGCGAGCGCTGCGCAGAAGCCGCCGAACAGCACTGCGTGGCGGAACACCGCGCGCACGTCGACGCCGCACATCGCCGCCGCCCTGGGATCGTCGGAGACGGCGCGCCAGCGCCGGCCGAAATTCGAGCGGGCGAAAGCCCAGGCGGCAAGGACGATGGCGGCCAGCACGGCGGCGCAGTCGAGCAATTGGATCAGCGTCAGCGTCGCCTTGAAGCCGTCGTGCTCGGCGAAGATCACCGGCACGGCCAGCATCGGCGGCAGCCAGAGATCATGGGTGTCGGCGGCGATGCGGCTGGCCTCGGACAGGACCAGCAATATGCCGAGCGTCGTCACCACGATAGCGTTGGGCGAGCGGTCGGCCAGCGGCTCGAAGACGCTGCGCGATAGGACATGGCTGAGCAGCGCCGCGTAAAGGAAGGCGGCCAGAACGCCGAGCGCGACAGCGGCATAGAGTGTCAGCCACAGCGCCTGATAGCCGAAGGCGGCGGTCAGGATCATGGTGTGACCGCAAAAGGCGAACACGGCGCCATAGGCCAGGTTGGTGCGATGCAGGATGCCGTTGGTCAGCACGTAGCCGAAGGCGAGAAGCGCGTAGAGCGCACCCGAATGCAGCCCGTTCAGAACCTGCTGGAAGAAATAGAGCATGCACAAACCTCGGAGCATGTCGCCAAAGTGCAAAGCGGTTTGGGGCGGCGGCGTGCTCGAAACAGGGGCTGCGACAACTCGCGACCCTGTGCGGAAGGTTGCATTCGGAATCTAACTTGTCAAACGCGATTTATCGGTTAGATTTCTGGCATGACGGTATCCTGGACCCCGCACCGCTTCACCGGCGGCATTCTCGCGCTCGACACCGCGAACACCGTCGTGCTGCGCAACGATCCGGAAAAGACCTTCGACCGTTTCGACAATCCGGCGGAGATCGCGCGCTTCGCCGAGGCGGCGAGCGGCTTCCGCGCCACCGAGCTTGGCGGCCGTAAGCTGGAGGCGCCGGCACCGGCGGCAATCGCGCCGGTGGTGCTGTCGATCCGCGAGACGACCGACCGCCTGTTCCGCAACGCGGTGGCCAAGGGCGCTATCACCACCAGCGACCTGCCCGGTTTCCTGGCAGCCTGCGCCGACGGCCTGGCAGAGGGCCGTACCGAAATCGGCGGGCCGGGCCGGCCGTTCGGCGATCCGGCGACGCCGATCGCCTTTGAGGCGGCCCTTGCCGTCTCGGCGCTGTCGCTGCTGCGCGGCGATACGGTCGCGCGGCTCAGGATCTGTCCCAACTGCAGCTGGCTGTTCGTCGACCGCAGCCGCAATTCCAGCCGCCTCTGGTGCGACATGGCGGTGTGCGGCAACCGGCAGAAGGCAAACCGTTACTATCGCCGCCGCACGGCGGCCAGGGAGGCTATCGATGTCTAAGAATTCGCGCTCGATCGTTCTCGGCGCCGTACTGCTGGCGGCGGCGGTGCTTGGCGCCTGCCGCGATTCCGGCAAGGAGCAGTTGTTCGCCATTTCCGGCAAGCTGTTCGAGTTCAACTATCGGCTGGGCATCGCCACCTATGTCGTCACCCTCAATCCGCTGCGACCGATGGGAGAGGGCCAGGTCGCGGTTGTCAGCTTCCAGAACCCGGCCGGGGGCGATCCGATCATCGTCAACCAGAAGATCTGGCCAAAGCTGCCGCACATAACGCTGACCAGCCCGCCACTCACCTGTGTGGTCAAGGACAAGCCTTATTCAATCTCGATCCGCATCGAGGACGCCAAAGGCACGCTGCTGCAAAGCTTCGAGACGACGCTGACCTCGTCGATGGACCAGTCGGTGCTGCCGGACCGCCCGCTGGTGGTCGGCCCGGTCTACGAGCTCAACAAGGACATGGTCGGTCATGTCGACGGCAAGCTGCCGGGCGAGCCGAAGCCCGACTGCTCGAAGGCTACCTGACGTTCAAGTCGCTGGAATTTTCGTGCTCGGCTGAACCGCCCTTCGTGCCGTTGCATGCGTCAACGGCCGCCGATTTTCCGGTTTGTTGCGCGTCGTCTGGCACCTGCGATTTCGTTTGACCTCTCCGGCAAGGGAAGAAAGACTGCGGCGTCCCACTCCGACGTAGGCCGTGCGATTCCGTGCGCCTCCGCGAAGGAAATGCCTGATGACGCTGCATGACGTCGCGCTCGACGACAAGTTCGACCTTGGCAAGGAGCGCATCTTCCTTTCCGGCGCGCAGGCCGTCATCCGCATGCTTTTGATGCAGCGCGAGCGTGACCGCCGCGCGGGCCTGAACACCGCCGGCTTCGTCTCCGGTTATCGCGGATCGCCGCTCGGCGGCCTCGACATGCAGCTGTGGAGAGCCAAGAAGCAGCTGGCGCAGTCCGACATCGTCTTCCAACCCGGCCTCAACGAAGAGCTCGCCGCCACCGCCTGCTGGGGCACGCAGCAGGCCGAATTGCTGGGCGAAGGCACGCATGACGGCGTCTTTTCGGTCTGGTACGGCAAGGGGCCGGGCGTCGACCGCTCCGGCGACGTGTTCCGCCATGCCAACCTCGCCGGCTCGTCGAAGCATGGCGGCGTGCTTGCCCTGATGGGCGACGACCACATGGCCGAATCCTCGACCAACGCGCATGCCACCGAATTCCTGTTCGTCGACACGATGGTGCCGATCCTCAACCCGGCCGGCGTGCAGGAGATCATCGACTACGGTCTCTACGGCTTTGCCATGTCGCGTTTCGCCGGCACATGGGCGGCGATCAAATGCGTCAAGGACAACATCGAATCGACGGCGTCGGTCGATGCCTCGATCGAACGGCTGAACATCGTCCTCCCGGAACTCGACATGCCGCCCGGCGGCCTCAACATCCGCCACGAGATCGACATGCTCGGCCAGGAAGAACGGCTGCATGAGTACAAGCGCGCCGCGGCTTCAGCCTTCATCCATGCCAACGGGCTGAACCGCATCGTCTACTCCGGCGGCCGCAGCCCGAAGCTCGGCGTCATCACCATCGGCAAGAGCTATCTCGACGTGCGCCAGGCGCTGGAGGATATCGGCATCGACGAGGCGGCCGCCAATCGCATCGGCATCCGCCTGTTCAAGGTCGGCTGCCCGTGGCCGCTCGACCTGCAGCATGTCGCCGAATTCGCCCGCGGCCTGGACACCATCGTCGTCGTCGAGGAGAAGCGCTCGCTTATCGAGCTGCAGCTGCGCGAAAACCTCTACGGCACCGCCAGCCAGCCGGTCATCGTCGGCAAGAAGGACGAGCGCGGCGACTGGCTGTTCCCGGCCAAGGGCGCGCTCGACCCGAACGAGATCGCGATCGCGCTCGGCGATCGGATCCTGCGCACCATCGGCCCATCGGAGGAGATCGCGGCGCGGGTGGCGAAATTGCGCCAGTTCCAGGCCATGCTCGCCGACACCGTCGATATCGGCTCGCGCACGCCCTTCTTCTGCTCCGGCTGCCCGCACAATTCCTCGACCAAGGTGCCGGACGGATCGCTCGCCGCGGCCGGCATCGGCTGCCATTTCATGGCGCTGTGGATGGACCGCAACACGGTCGGCTTCACCGCGATGGGCGGCGAGGGTGCGCAATGGGTCGGCCAGGCGCCGTTCTCGAAACGCGACCACATCTTCCAGAACCTCGGCGACGGCACCTACAATCACTCCGGCGCGCTGGCTATCCGCTTCGCGCTGTCGAGCGACGCCAACATCACCTACAAGATCCTCTACAACGACGCCGTGGCAATGACCGGCGGCCAGCCGCATGAAGGCGGATTGACCGTCGACATGATCGCCAGGCAGGTGCGGGCCGAAGGCGTCGCGCGCATCGCCATCGTCACCGACGAGCCGGACAAATACGCCGGCAAGGCCGAGTTCCCGGCCGGCGCCACCATCCATCATCGCGACGACCTCGACCTCGTCCAGCGCGAATTGCGCGGGGTCAAGGGCATCTCCGTGCTCCTCTACGACCAGACCTGCGCCGCCGAGAAGCGCCGCCGCCGCAAGCGCGGCACGTTCCCCGATCCGGACAAGCGCGTCTTCATCAACGAGTTGGTCTGCGAGGGATGCGGCGATTGCGGCGTGCAGTCCAACTGCGTCTCGATCCAGCCGGTCGAGACCGAATTCGGCCGCAAGCGTCGGATCGACCAGTCGAGCTGCAACAAGGATTTCTCCTGCGTCAACGGCTTCTGTCCGTCTTTCGTCACCGTGCACGGCGCGAGGATCAGGAAGGCCGAAGGCATCGCCGGCAGGACCGACCCGCTCGACGGCGTGCCCGCGCCGGCCGAATTTTCGCTCGGCGCGCAAGGCTGGGCCGGGGTCATCGACGGCGTCGGCGGCACCGGTGTGGTCACCATCGGCGCGGTGCTCGGCATGGCGGCGCATCTCGAAGGCAAGGGCTGCGGCATGATCGACATGGCGGGCCTTGCCCAGAAGGGCGGCTCGGTGTTCACCCATGTGCGCATCGCGCGCACGCCGGACGATATCCACGCCATCCGCGTTTCGGCCGGCAAGGCAGACCTTGTGCTCGGCTGCGACCTCGTCGTATCCGGCGCGCAGAAGGTGCTGGCGGCGGTGCGCGAGGGCCATACGATCTTCCTCGCCAACACCGCCGAGATCATGCCCGGCGAATTCACCCGGTCCGCCGATTTCTCGCTGCCGGTCGAGCGGCTGAAAAAGGCGATCCGTAGTGCTGCCGGCGACGGCAAGGCGCATTTCTTCGACGCCACCCGCACCGCCAGCCAATTGTTCGGCAATTCGCTCGGCGCCAACATGTTCATGCTCGGTTTCGCCTTCCAGCATGGCGGGCTGCCGCTGTCGGCCGAGGCGGTCGAGAAGGCGATCGAACTGAATGGCGAGGCTGTGGCGATGAACGTCGCCGCGTTCCGCTGGGGCCGTCGCGCGGCGCATCAGCCGGATTTCGTGCGCGGCCTCGTCGGCCAGCCGGGCAAGGCGGCCAGCGCGCCCGCCGAGACTCTGGACGAGATCGTCGCCCGGCGCGTCGCCTTCCTCAGCGCCTATCAGAACGCGGCCTATGGCAGGCGCTATGCCGAGCGGGTGGCCGTGCTGCGCGAGGCCGAGGCGAAGGCGGTGCCGGGCTCGACCGTGGTGACCGAGGCCGCCGCCCGGAACCTGTTCAAGCTGATGGCGATCAAGGACGAATATGAGGTGGCGCGCCTCTATACCGACGGTTCCTTCGCGGCCGAGCTGTCAAAGCAGTTCCAGAGCTACGAGAAATTGGAATTCCATCTGGCGCCGCCGATGCTGGGCCGGCGCGGCAATGACGGCCGCCCGAGGAAATCCAACTTCGGCCCGTGGATGATGACGGGGTTTCGCCTGCTCTCGGCGCTGAAAGGCCTGCGCGGCACGGTTTTCGACCTCTTCGGCTATACGGCGGAGAGGCGCATGGAGCGGCAGTTGCTTGCGCAATACGAGGCCGACCTGGAACTGATCACGGCGGCACTCGCGCCTGGCAGGATCGAGGCGGCCACCGCCCTTGCCTCGGTGCCGGCACTGATCCGCGGCTACGGCCATGTCCGGAAGGCCAGCGCCGAAAAGGCCGCCGGCGAGCGTTCGAGACTGGTGGAGCGCCTGGCGAAAGCCTCGGCAAGGCCTGAACTCCAGGCCGCCGAATGACCCGGAAAGCGCCCGAAAAACGGGCGTTTCAGCCCAGGCTAAAGGTTTTTTAATGGGACTATGCCAAGGCTGGGGCTCAATGGGCGCCAGTAATGGGCAGAACAAAAACCGATAACATCCCTGTGGATGTTTATATCCAGTTTGTGCGCTCGTTGTTCGACAACGCGCACATGCTGGTCATCGGCGCGAGCTGCCACGCCGTCGTCAGCCTGATGGTCTACTGGCGCAACGGCCAGCCGGTTTTCCTAGTTCTCGCCGGCGCGTTGCTCGGCATCGGCGTTTGGCGCTACTTCAGCCTGCGGCGCTTCCATCGCTCGGGCGGCGAGATTCGCGACGCCGCCGATGCAACGAAATGGGAGCGCGAGTACATCCTGAAGGGTAGCCTGCAAGGGCTACTGCTGGGGATTTTTTGCTTCATATCCATCTATGTCTACTCGGATTCCTATGCCGAGATCGGCGCGTTGTCGGTAACGCTGGCCTCCCTGGTGACCGTCGTTGGCCGAAATTACGGCTCGCCGCGCATGGTCATGATCTTCGCAGTGACCTTCGTCGGACCTATCGCTGCCGCCCTCATTCTCAGGTTCGACATCCCCTATGTCGTGCTCGGCCTGCTGATCATCCCGTTCATGTTCATCATCAAGGGCAGTGCCGACCACGTCCGCAATGTGCTGTTCTCGGCCGTCGTCGGGCACAAGCAGGCAAGGCAGCTGGCGCAGCGCTTCAATCGCGCCCTCAACACCATGTCGCATGGCCTGGTCATGCTTGGCCCCGACGGCAAGGTGGTGGTCGGCAACGCCGAAGCCGCCCATCTGATGTCGCTCAAATCGCCGGACCAGCTGCTCGGGCGTTCGATCCATTCGCTGCTGATGCGCGGCGTTGCCGGCGGCATGCTGGCGCCGAAGGACTGCCGCTATGTCGAGGCGCAGCTGACGCGCGCGCTGCGCGAGGGACGTGACCGCAAGGTTCTGGTGTCCTTCTCGAACGGCCAGCACTTCGAATTCTCGGCGCGCGAAGGCAGCCAGGACCTCGGCGTCATCACCTTCGAGGATGTCACGGCGCGCGTCGAGGCGGAGGAAAAGATCCGCTTCATGGCGCGCTACGACAACCTCACCGGCCTGCCCAACCGCGCCTATTTCCACGAGCTGGTCGGGGAATTGATGGCCTCGGGCGACCGGGATCGCCTATGCGGCCTGGCCGTCGTCGACCTCGACGACTTCAAGAGTGTCAACGACACGCTCGGCCATCCTGTCGGTGACGGACTGATCTATGCGGTTGCCGAGCGGCTGGCGGCCGTTGCCGGGCAAGGCATCACGGTCAGCCGCTTCGGCGGCGACGAATTCATGATCTTCTTCGACCGCATCGAGGACGAAAGCCATTTGAGCGGCCTGCTCGACCAGATCTTCGCCGACCTGCAGGGCGAGGTCGACGTCGCCGGCCACGGGCTGCGCATCCAGGCCAGCGCCGGTGCCGTGCTGTCCAAGGTCGAGGACACCGACGTCGACGCCATGATCGTCAAGGCCGACCTCGCGCTCTACAAGGCCAAGGAGCTCGGCAAGAACAACTGGCGGCTGTTCGAGGCATCGATGGACGCCGCCTTCCGCAACCGCCAGCTGATGAAGGCGGACCTGCGCAGCGCCGTGGAAAGCAAGGGGCTGCGCGTCGTCTATCAGCCGATCGTGTCGATGACCACGATGCGCATCGCCAGTTGCGAGGCCCTGTGCCGCTGGGACCATCCCGATCTCGGGCCGATTTCGCCCAGTATCTTCATCCCGCTGGCCGAGGAGATGGGCATCATCTCCGAGATCAGCACCTTCGTGCTGCAGGCGGCCTGCGCCGAATGCGCCAAATGGCCGGACCAGACCAGCGTCTCGGTCAACCTTTCCGCCAAGGACTTCCGCAACCACGACGTCATCCAGAAGGTCCGCGATGCGCTGGCCACTTCAGGGCTCGCCGCCGGTCGCCTGGAGATAGAGGTCACCGAGACCGCGCTGCTCGACGACAAGTCGCTGACGCGCCAGTACATCGAGGAGCTGAAGCAGCTCGGCGTGCGTATCGCGCTCGACGATTTCGGCACCGGATATTCCAGCCTGAGCTATCTGCACAAGCTGCCGCTCGACAAGATCAAGATCGACCGATCGTTCCTGATGGACGTCACCCAGAACCCGCGCTCGCTCGACCTCCTGAAGGGCGTCGTCGACCTGACCCGGATCCTCGGCCTCACCGTCACCGTGGAAGGCGTGGAGACGTTCGAGCAGCTCAAGATCCTGCTGCACTCGGTGAAGCCGGACCTGGTCCAGGGCTTCCTCTTCGGCGCCGCGCTGAGCGCGTCGGGCATAGAGACCATGTCCAACGTGACCTGGCCTTTCGCCGCCGAATTGCGGCCGGCCGCGAAGCTCGCCGCCACCTGAACATCCGTCAAAAGCCCAGCGTTTGCGGTTTAACCATTTGTTAACGTTAATTTAGAGTAAACGAAAAAGCTCGCAATTTCGCTTCTGGTTCCCCCACCTGTTCGCTATTGTCCTTTTGCGGTGGCACGAGGGCAAAAAAGTGGAAGCTCAGTTGGTGGGTACGCCTCTGGCGGCGTCTAAGGCCAGGGGTCAGCATCGTCCCTCGGTGTTTTCAGATCACATCATGGAAGTTCTGGATCACATCGAGTATCGCCTTTGCGACGGTGCGGAAGACCTGGAGGCGATCTATCGGCTTCGCTACAATTCCTACCTTCATGCAGGCATGGTGAAGTCCGATGCTTCCCGCATGGTGAAGGACAGGTTCGACGATCTTCCCAATTCCTATCGCTTTGGCGTGTTCTTCGACGGCGCACTCGTCAGCACCATCAGAATTCACCACGCCAATGCGAAGTATCCTGTCTCACCCAGCACCGATGTCTTCGGCGACGTGCTGGCGCGGCGCCTGGCGGGCGGCGAGACCTTCGTCGATCCGAGCCGGTTCGCCGCCGATCTCGAGTGGTCGAGCAGCCTGCGCGTGCTGCCCTATGTGACGCTGAGGCTTGCGGTCGTTGCCTGCAGCCACTTCAAGCCGACCTATTGCCTGACGGCCATCAAGGAAGAGCATTCCGCCTTCTATCATCGCATCTTCCGATCCGAGCAGGCGGTGCCGCCGCGGAATTATCCGGGGCTTACCGTCCCCGTGCATCTGTTCCAGTCGAAGTGCTCCGACAACATGCAGGCGACGCTGGATCGTTTTCCGTTCTTCAATTCCACGACGTTCGAACAGCGCATGCTTTACCAGCGCCCGAAGAGGGGCGAATTGGCGCCGCTGACCATCCTCCCCACCGCCAAGTATTTCGAAGCGGCCTGAGCCTTCCGGGCGTCGTCGCGCTGAAGCAGCTGCATGGCGACATGCATCAGCTGGAGCTTTCAGGGCTTTTCGACGTTGTAGAAGGCGACGGGCACCACCTGTGGATTGCATTGCCCCAAGCTGGCTGCCATCGCTTATGGAAAGGATACCGACATGACCATTTCCGCGCTCACCGTCACTCCGCTGATCTCGCTGATCGCCGGCGTGCTGATCCTGGTGATGCCCAGGCTCTTGAACTACATCGTGGCGCTCTATCTGATCATCGCCGGCCTGCTCGGACTCTTCCCGCATCTCGCCGGCTGACGGTCCGAAAACCGCAATAGCCCACCTTGCGGCCGACGGCCTGCCAGGCCGCCGCCTTCAATTTTCATTTGAGGCTGTTGTGCCGGGCGATGCGGCAATAGCGCCATTGCTCTGCGTCCAGCTTTTCGCTATGTGCCTCCAAGATGTCTTCGAAGGGGTATTCCTATGGCTGATCACACGCCGACCGGTCCTGTCGAACTGGGCGCGAAGATGGACTATGCCGAGCACGACCGCACCTATGCGGGCTTCTTGGCGCTGGCCAAATACGGTTCGCTCTTTTGCCTGGCCGTGATTATCTCGATGGCTTTCGGCTTCTTCGTGGGCGGCTTCTTCTCGGCGGTCATCCTCTGGGCCGTGATCCTGGCCGCCGGCGCCTTCGTTCTGCGGTAGACTCTTCCAAAACCCCTTGCCGATGACGCTACCGGAGGTCCGGCCGGCGCCTTGCGCAGACAGGTTCCAGCCGAAAGGATCATGCGGTGGGACAGACGGTTTTCATCCCTCGTGAGCTCGACGCGAACGAGCAGCGCGTCGCTGCCTCGCCGGACACGGTGAAGCGGCTGGCGGGCCTCGGTTTCGACGTCGTCGTCGAAAAAGGCGCGGGCACCGGCTCGCGCATTCCCGACGAGGAATTCGCCAAGGCGGGCGCCGCGATCGGCAAGGCCTCCGACGCCTCGAAGGCCGATGTGGTGCTGAAGGTGCGCCGTCCGACCGATGCCGAGCTGAAAGGCTACAAGTCGGGTGCGGCCGTCATCGCCATCATGGACCCTTACGGCAACGATGCCGCCGTCGCCGCACTGGCCAAGGCCGGCGTCACCGCCTTCTCGATGGAATTCATGCCGCGCATCACCCGCGCGCAGTCGATGGACGTCCTGTCCTCGCAGGCCAATCTCGCCGGCTACCAGGCAGTCATCGACGCCGCTGCCGAATATGACCGCGCGCTGCCGATGATGATGACGGCGGCCGGCACCGTGCCGGCGGCCAAGGCCTTCATCATGGGCGTCGGCGTCGCCGGCCTGCAGGCCATCGCCACCGCGCGACGGCTCGGCGCCGTGGTCACGGCGACCGACGTGCGTCCGGCGGTGAAGGAGCAGGTGCAGTCGCTCGGCGCGAAATTCCTGGCGGTCGAGGACGAGGAGTTCAAGGCGGCCGAGACGGCGGGCGGCTACGCCAAGGAAATGTCCAAGGAATACCAGGCCAAGCAGGCGGCGCTAACGGCAGAGCACATCGCCAAGCAGGATATCGTCATCACCACGGCGCTGATCCCCGGCCGTCCGGCGCCGAAGCTGGTCTCGGCCGCGATGGTCGCCTCGATGAAGCCGGGCTCGGTGATCGTCGACCTCGCGGTCGAGCGCGGCGGCAATGTCGAGGGAGCGGTGCCCGGCAAGGTCGTGACCACGGAGAACGGCGTCAAGATCGTCGGCCATCTCAACGTGCCCGGCCGCGTCGCGGCTTCGGCCTCGCTGCTCTACGCCAAGAACCTTTTTGCTTTCCTCGAGACGCTGGTCGACAAGGAGAGCAAGACGCTTGCCATCAAGCGCGACGACGAGCTGGTCAAGGCGACCATGCTGACCGATGGCGGCAAGGTCGTGCATCCCGCCTTCGCCAAGGCGGTCGAAGAGCCCCGCGTCGAACCGGCCGCAGTCCCGGCGACGACGATGGTCGCCGATGCCTCGGCCAAACCTGCTGTGAAGAAGGCCGCGGCGAAGAAACCTACCGCTGCCAAGCCGAAGGGGATCGCGTGATGGACGCCTTGCAGAAAGCCCTTGACCAGCTCGACCAGGCGACCGCCGCCGTCAGGCTCGCGGTGCAGGACCTGGCCACCGCTCCCGGCGCCGAGGCGGCGGGTGACGCCGCCCATGCGCTCTCCGGCGGCGCCATCGACCCGTTCGTCTTCCGCTTCGCCATTTTCGTGCTGGCGATCTTCGTCGGCTACTATGTCGTCTGGTCGGTGACGCCGGCGCTGCACACGCCGCTGATGGCCGTCACCAACGCCATCTCCTCGGTGATCGTGGTCGGCGCGTTGCTCGCCGTCGGCATCTCGGCCTCCGGCCTTGCCACGGGCTTCGGCTTCGTTGCGCTGATGCTCGTCTCCGTCAACATCTTCGGCGGCTTCCTCGTCACCCAGCGCATGCTGGCGATGTACAAGAAGAAGGACAAGTGACGTGAACGCCAACTTCGCTTCGTTCCTCTACCTGGTCTCCGGCATCCTGTTCATCCTGGCGCTGCGCGGCCTGTCGCACCCGACCACCAGCCGGCAGGGCAATCTCTACGGCATGATCGGCATGGGCATCGCCATCGCCACCACGTTGGCGCTGGCTATTCCTTCGGCCGGCGGCTTCGGCCTGATCGTGCTCGGACTGCTGATCGGCGGTTCGGTCGGCGCGGTCACCGCCCGGCGCATCGCCATGACCTCGATGCCGCAGCTGGTCGCCGCCTTCCACAGCCTCGTCGGCTTCGCCGCCGTCATGGTGGCGGCTGCCGCCATCTATGCGCCGGAAAGCTTCGGCATCGGCGCCGTCTCCGACATCCATGCCCAGGCGCTGATCGAGATGAGCTTGGGTGTGGCCATCGGCGCCATCACCTTCACCGGCTCGGTCATCGCCTTCCTCAAGCTCGACGGCCGCATGTCCGGCAAGCCGATCATGATCGGCGGCCGCCACTTGATCAACATCGCGCTCGGCATCGCGCTGGTGGTGCTGATCGTGCTGCTCGTCACCACCGAATCGAAGCTCGTCTTCTGGCTGATCGTCGCGGCGTCGCTGGTGCTCGGCGTGCTCTTGATCATCCCGATCGGCGGCGCCGATATGCCGGTGGTCGTGTCGATGCTGAATTCCTACTCAGGCTGGGCGGCTGCCGCGCTTGGCTTCACGCTCGGCAACCTGGCGCTGATCATCACCGGCGCGCTGGTCGGCTCGTCGGGCGCGATCCTGTCCTACATCATGTGCAAGGGCATGAACCGCTCCTTCATCTCCGTCATCCTCGGCGGCTTCGGCGGCGAGACGGCAGCGGCTGCCGACGACGGCATCGAGCGTACGGTCAAGCAGGGCTCGGCCGACGATGCCGCCTATCTGATGATGAACGCGCAGAAGGTCATCATCGTGCCCGGCTACGGCATGGCGGTCGCGCAGGCGCAGCACGCGCTGCGCGAAATGGCCGACAAGCTCAAGGCCAATGGCGTCGAGGTCAAATACGCCATCCACCCCGTCGCCGGCCGCATGCCCGGCCACATGAACGTGCTCTTGGCCGAAGCCAACGTGCCCTATGACGAGGTGTTCGAGCTCGAGGACATCAACTCCGAGTTCGCGCAGGCCGACGTCGCCTATGTCATCGGCGCCAACGACGTCACCAACCCGTCGGCGCGCGACGACAAGTCGTCGCCCATCTACGGCATGCCGATCCTCGACGTCGACAAGGCCCGCACCTGCCTGTTCGTGAAGCGCTCGCTCGGCTCCGGCTATGCCGGCATCGACAACACGCTGTTCTACAAGGACGGCACTATGATGCTGCTTGGCGACGCCAAGAAGATGACCGAGGAAATCGTCAAGGCCATGGATCACTGATCCGGCCAGCACCCTCAGATGCATGAGAAAAAGCCCGGCTCCGCGCCGGGCTTTTTGTATCCCGCCGTCCGCGCCTTACGCCAGCTTCGCCAGAAGGCGCATGAAGGTGGCGGCCTCCTTGGCCGACAGCGGCGCCAGAGTTTCCTCCGTGATGGCGCGAGCAAGCGGGATCAGACGCTCGATCGCCTCACGGCCCTGCGCCGTCAGGTTGACCAGCAGGCGGCGCTTGTCGACTTCGTGCTTTGAGACCTCCACAAGGCCGCGCGCCTTCAGCCGGTCGATGACGCCTTTCACCGTCGCGGCGTCCATGGCGATGAAGGTGCCGAGCTGATTCTGCGAGCTCTCGCCGATGTCGTGGAGCTTGGCGAGCGCAGCGAACTGCGGCGGCGTCAGATCGGCGATTTGCGCGGCGAAGATCGCGACGTGGCGCTGATGCGCCTTGCGCAGGATGAAGCCGACCTGATCCTGCAAATGATAGCCGTTTTCGTCCGGCTCCTCGGCCTCGACGAGACGCAGCAGATTGTCCTCGCCGCTCATCTCAACCCGTCCCACGCCTTGATGTCCTCGGCCACGAGGCCGCCCATGCGATCATGCACGCGCGGGCCGCAGGTCATGGCGAGGCAGAACAGGATCTCGTCGGGACGCGGCCCGTCGCTGACGCCGACCTCCATGGCGTCGAAATGGCTGCGCACATAGGCGGCGTTGATGTGGCCGAGCGGCACGTCGAGCCGCGAACCGAAGGCGCCGACCTTCTTGGCCGACGGCACGATCGCCTTGGCGCCGCCCAGGCGCTCGCGCATGGCGTAGCCACCGGGCACGTGCCAGAGCGCGCCGTGCTCCAGCTCGCCGGCGGAGCCGACGATGGCGCCCTTGCCGTAGCCATCGATCTCCTTCACGTCGCCACCGAGCGCCGCGATCAGCCGATCTGCCAGCATCAGGCCGAGCGGCTTCAAGTCGTCCATGGCGCCCTGCAGCTCTTCGACGTAGCGGCCGGCGAAGGGGTTCTTCACCACGGCAAGGGCGGCGGCGCGGCGGCGTGGCTGCTTCGCCATCGGACCGCCGTCGTGAAATATCTCTTCAGTCAGGACCGCGATCTTGCGGATCGGAAATTCAGGCATGGGCAGTTTCCTTCGCTTTGTGCTTGTTGGGCGCGACGAGCGCCACGGAACCACTGATGCGTGTCTCACCGGCAAGGAAAAGCGCCGAGGCGGCGACCAGGCCGCGCCGGCGAAACTCTTCGGCGACGGCAAGCCCGTTGTCCAGCGCCCGCGCCACCTCGCCCTGCGAAAGCGCCCCGACGCCCTGTGTCACCAGCAGGTCGCCGAGATCGCTGTCGGGCGCAAGATCGCGTGCCGGCACGCGCGTGATGGCAGCGTGTCCGGGCAGATCGACGGCGTTGGCGATGAGCGTTGCCGCGGCGTCGGCCTCGGCGCCGGTCCGCGCCAGCACGGTGACGGCGTCGGCGATGCCGAGCGAAAACGAGCGGCCGCGCCAGCCGCTGGTCGCGACGCCGCGTACGCCATCTTCGGCATGAACGGTGATGCGGTCGGCAAGGCCATGCCCGGTGCCGGCTATGGCCAAGGTCATCAATTGTCCGGCGCCAAGATGGAAGGCGCTGTCGCCGCCATTGTTGACATAGGCGCGGTCGAGCTTTCGTCCGGCAAGCAGCGCCGCAAGAATTTCGTCGGCTACCGATCCGGCGACGGCCGCCATCGGCGTGATGAATGTTTCCGCCAGCGGCGCGACAGCGGCCTCCATGCGGCGCGCGGTCGGCCCGGCAAAGGCGCGAAGGCGCAAGGCGGCCGGGCGGCGCAGCTCGGGAAGCTCCACGACCAGTTCCGGCAGAATCGTCTGGAAGCGCGCGAGGGCCTGACCGTAGGCGGCGCGGCATTCGCCCGCCTCGCCAAAGACCTCGACGACCAGGTCGATCGGCCCATGGTTGAGGTGAAGCCGCCTGCCGTCGGCGAGCCAGTGCGCCTGCGGGCCGGTCATCATCCGGCCCCGTTCGCCGCGGCACGCCGCAGCTGCGCCAGCGGCGGCCAGGGGTTGTTGACCGCGGCGCCGGCGCCACGGCGGGGATTGAGATACTCGCCGCCCCTGGCGAGGATATCCTCGACGCTGCGTATCTCCGCCTCGTAGCCGCCCAACCTGACATAGTCGTCGCGGCGCAAGGTGAACTCGATCGGCGCCACCAGCGCCGGTGTCGGCACATAGCCGAAGGCGCCTTCCGGCACGCGGGTGACGTCGACCATCAGCGTGATGCCGCCGCCCGGCCAGACATAGACCGGCGCGCCGCCTACCGTCACGTAAGTCCTCAGGCCCTGCACCGAGCGGGTGAGGTTGACCGGGTTCTCGGTGACGCCGGCGCGCAGCGAGCCGCCGGCGCCGCCTATGAACAGCACGGTGCACAGCGCCGGCTCGCAATTGTCCTCGATCAGCCCGACCGATTTCTGCAGCCGCTCGGGGAACGGTTTTTGGACGGGCTTTAGCTCATCGTCGAGCTCGTAATAGGCGAACTGCTCGCCGGTGGTGGAAACCATCAGCAGCGACAGGCCAGGCCGCGCGCCCTTCTTGGCGTTCCATTCGCCGAGGATCGACAGCGGATCGGAAATCGTGGTGCCGCCCCAGCCGAGGCCGGGCTCCGAGACCTTGAAATAGCGGCCGGGCGTCGAGCGGCGGCCGATGATTTTTATCCCCGTATCCTGCCAGCCCAGCACCTTGCCGGCCTGATGCTCGGAGACGACGCCGGTGATGTGGTCGTCGACCACCACCACCTCGTCGACCAGACCGCGCCATTGCGTGGCGAACATGCCGATGGTGGCCGAGCCGCAGCCGACGCGCATGCGGTGCTCGACCTTGCCGTCGATGACCGGCGGTTTGCCGGCCTCGACGATTACCGTTGCGCCGCCGTCGATGGTGAGCTCCACCGGCTTGCGGTTGCAGAGGTTGAGCAGCGCGTCGCAGGTCGCGCGGCCCTCCGCCTTGGAGCCGCCGGTCAGGTGATGCACGCCGCCGAGCGACAGCATCTGCGAGCCGTATTCGCCTGTCGTGACATGGCCGATCGCCTCGCCTTCGGAGCGCACGGTTGCCGTCTCGTCACCGATGTGACGGTCGGTGTCGATCTTCACCTTGACGCCGCAGTAGGAGAAGATGCCCTCGGTGACGACGGTGACGAGATCGACGCCCTCGACCTCCTGGCTGACGATGAATGGCGCGGGTTTGTAGTCGGGATAGGTGGTGCCGGCGCCGATGGCGCTGACGAAGCGCCGGCCGGTGTTGACCAGTTCGCCGTTCCAGGCCTCGCCCTCGGCGACGAACGGTACGACCGCGCCGCCGGTCTCGGCCGCGTGGTCGAGGATGGTCAGCGGATCCATGCGCACGATGCGGCCGCCGACATTGCCGTAGCGGTCGCAGGCGCCGGTGCGGCCGTCGGCGATGTAGCACATGACCGGGCAGGCATCGCAGCGGATCTTCTCCGCCACCTGCTTCTCGCCCGGGTCGTGCGTCTCAAAACGTTCGGCGAGCTCGCTCATCGGCGTGCCTCCTTGTCGCGGATCGCCGCGCGGATGCGGCTCGGTGTCGCCGGCACCTTGGTGACCAGCACGCCGGTGGCGTGGCGGATGGCGTTGAGGATCGCCGGCGCGGTCGGGATCAGCACGTGCTCGCCCAGGCCCTTGGCGCCGAAGGGCCCTTCCGGGTCCGGAACCTCGACCAGTATGTGCTCGACCGGCGGCACGTCGCCGATGGTCGGGATGAGGTAGTCGTGCAGGTTCTCGGTGCGGCCGGGGATGTATTCCTCCATCAGCGCCATGCCGATGCCTTGCGCGATGCCGCCCTCGATCTGACCTTCGACCAGCAGCGGATTGATCGCCTTGCCGACATCGTGCGCGGCGGTGATCTTGATCAGCTTTACGGTGCCCAGCTTGAGATCGACCTCCAGCTCGGCGATCTGCGCGCCATAGCCATAGACGGCGTAAGGCTTGCCCTGGCCCTTGGCGTCCAACGGCAGCGTCGGCGGGTCGTAGGTTTCTTCCGCAACGAACACCAGCCCGTCGGCATCGGCCTTCAGCTCAGACAGGTCGATCCGCCGTGTCGCGTCGCCTTCGCGAATGAAGACGCCGAAGCCGTCGAGCGCGATGGTCGCCCGGTCAGAGACATTGGCGAAGCGCAGGATTTTTTCACGCAGCGCGCGGCCTGCCTTCTCGGCTGCCTTGCCGGTCACAAAAGTCTGGCGCGAGGCGGACGTCTTGCCGGCGTCGGGCGTGATCGCTGTATCGGCGCCCTTCAGGCGGAATTTTTCCAGCGGCAGGCCGAGCGCGTCGGCGCAGATCTGGCTGATGACGGTATTCGATCCCTGGCCGATATCGACGGCGCCCTGGTGCAGCACGACCTCGCCCGCGGCCGAGATGCCGACCTTGATGGTCGAGGGGTTGGGCAGCGAGGTGTTGCCGCAGCCATACCAGCAGGAAGCCACGCCGACGCCTCGCTTTCTGTCCTCGTTGCTGGCATTGAACGCCGCGACCTCGGCGAGCGAGCGGGCCCAATGCGGGCGCAGCGACTCCAGGCATTCGCCGATGCCGACGCCAGACTCCAGGCGCTGGCCGGTCACCGTTTCGGTGCCGTTACGAAGGCAGTTTCTAAGGCGGAAATCGAGGCGATCCATGCCGAGCTTGCCGGCGAGCTCATCGTAGAGCGTCTCCTGCATGATCGTCGCCTGCGGCACGCCGAAGCCGCGGAAGGCGCCGGAGATCGGGCCGTTGGTGTGGATGGCGCGGCCCTCGGCGCGGTAGTTCGGCGTCAAATAGGGGCCGGAGGCATGCACCGGCACGCGATTGGCGACGGTCGGGCCCCAACTGGCATAGGCGCCGGTGTTGAAATCGCCGGAAAAGACCATGCCGGTGACGCGGCCGCCGACATCGGCGCCGATCGTCGCCTGCATTTCGGCGGGATGACGCTTGGTGGTCGAGACCATCGATTCGTTGCGGGTGTAGGCAAGGGCCGCCGGGCGGCCCGTCTTCATCGCCACCAGGCCGATGAGAGGCTGCAGCGAGACGTCGAGCTTGGAGCCGAAGCCGCCGCCGGTGGCGGTCGGCACGATGCGCACCTTGTCTGCGGGAAGACCGAGCACCTTTGCCGTGTCGTCGCGGTCCATATAGGGCGCCTGCGTGCAGGCGACGACGACGAGCGTGTCGCCGTCCATGTAAGCATAGCCGGCTTCCGGCTCGATATAGGCGTGCTCGACATAGGAGGTTTCGATGGCGCCGGACACGGTGACCGCGGCACCGGCCAGGGCGGCGTCAGGATCGCCGCGTTCGACAAAGCCGGAGGTGAGCAGGTTCGCGAGGCGGTGTGGATGAAGTAGCGCCGCGCCATCGGCTTTCGCATCGCAGGGCTGCAGGGCGTGCGGCAGTTCGGTCCAGGAGACCGGAAAGTCCGTCAGGTCGAGATCGAGGATCGCCTCACGCTCGCCAGCAACCAGCGCCACCGCCTCGCCGCGAAAGCGCGCGAAGCCTTCCGCGAGGGCCGGCTGGTCGGCGAAGGGACCGATGACGCCGAAGCAGTTGTGGCCGGGAATGTCGGCGGCCGTGAAGACGCCGGCGATGCCGTGGCGGGCGTCCGCCCAGGCTTCAAGATCGCCGAAGGCGAAGCGGGCATGGTAGTGCGGCGAGCGGACCACAAGTACGGCCAAAGCATCGGCCGGGAAGGAGTCGCCGCCAAACTTCTCGTCGCCGGTGACCTTCGGCACGCCATCGAGGCGGATCGGCGAGGCGCCGACGGCGCGGCCAGCTTCTGGCATGCGAGGATCGAGGCTGTCGACACGACGCGATGCGTCCATGACGGCGGCGATGATCTTGCGGTAGCCGGTGCAGCGGCACAGCACGCCGCCCAACGCGTCCTGCGTCTCGGCCTCGCTCGGCTGGGGATTGCGTTCGAGAAGTGCGGTCGCCGCCACCAGCAGGCCCGGCGTGCAGATGCCGCATTGCGCCGCGCCATGCTCCAGGAACGAGGCCTGCAGCGCCGACAGCCTGCCATTCGCAAGACCCTCGACGGTGGTGACGGCCGCGCCCGACACGGAAGCCGCCGGCACCAGGCAGGCGCAGACCGGGTTGCCGTCGACCAGCACGGTGCAGGCACCGCAGTCGCCGGCATCGCAGCCGACCTTGGTGCCGGTCAGCCGCAATTCGTCGCGCAACACCTGGGAAAGGCGACGTACCGGCGGCACGGCGACGCTGACGGCAGCGCCGTTGACCTTGAAGGCGATGTCGGTGTGTTCCACGCTCATGCCGGGATGGACTTCGTTCATCTGAGGCTGAACTTTGCTCATGCGGCCACCTTGTCGCCAGCAGCGTGGCCGATGGCGCCGAGCACGGCGCGGGCGACGATCTCGCGCGCCGCATCCAGCCGGTATTCGGCGCTGCCGCGCACGTCGGCGATCGGCGACAGTTCGTCGATCGGCGCGGCGAGCACGGCATGGGAAATGGCGTCGTTGGCCGGCAGGCCGAGCAAGGCCGCCTCGACGCCCGCAAGGCGCTTGGCGACCGCCGAGCAGGCGCCGACGGCGACGGCCGCCTCGGCGACCACGCCGTCCTCGACGACGAGGCGCGCCGCCGCCATGGCGATGGAGATGACCAGATAGCGCCGCGCGCCGAGCTTGACGAAAGTCGATGTGCCGCCGGCCGCCCGCTTCGGGACCCGGATGGCGGTGACCATCTCGCCCGACGCCAGGGCGGTGCGGCGATTGCCGAGGATGAATTCGCCGAGCGGCAGACGGCGCGCTGCCTTGGCCGAGCGCAGTTCGACCTCGGCGTCGAGCACCAGCAGTGGCGGCACGCCATCGGCGGCGGGCGAGGCGTTGCAGAGATTGCCGGCGATCGAGGCGACATTCTGTATCTGAACCGAGCCGACTTCGCGCGCGGCCGCCTTCAGCGCATCGAAGGCGCCCGGCAGCGGATGGCGGACCAGATCGGTCCAGGTGGTTCGCGCGCCGATCAGCCAGTGCGTCTCGCTTTCAGCGATGCCGCGCAGGGCCGTCAGGCCGTTGATGTCGAGGATGTTTTCGCGAAACGGCTTGTTGCCTTGCGCCGGATAGAAATCGGTGCCGCCCGCCAGGATGCGCCAGCGATCCTCGCCAAGCAAGGCGAGCGCCTCGTCGACCGTGGTGGGTTTCGCGTAACGGATCACGCTTTGCCTTCCCAGAAAAAGGGGCCTTTGCGAGGGAACCTGCCGGCGCTCCACCGGTCAAAATTCATTCGTATGCAAATGATATCAAGTCGGCGGCAATTGTCAAAGCCGGAGTTTCCGGCCTCCGCATCGGCGAGTGGTTCCACGCGAATGTTATGCCGTTGGAGGTTGACGTCGCCGGTCATCTGGTCAAGTTTCTGCCTCCGGTCGCGACAGCGGCATTTACTTGAGCCCACGCTGAGGAGGAGGCCCATGGCCGACGAAGCGCTTGTTGTCATCGACCTGCAAAACGACTTCTGCCCTGGCGGCGCGCTGGCGGTGGCCGGCGGCGACGAGATCGTGCCGCTGGTCAACGACCTGATCCGGCACACCGAGCATGTGGTGCTGACGCAGGACTGGCACCCTGCCGGCCATTCGAGCTTCGCTTCGAGCCATCCGGGCAAGCAGCCGTTCGAGACTATCGACATGGCTTACGGAGCGCAGACTCTGTGGCCCGACCATTGCATCCAGGGCAGCATCGGCTCCGATTTCCACTCGGGGCTTGCCTGGACCAAGGCGGAGCTGGTGATCCGCAAGGGTTTCCGCCCGGCGATCGACAGCTATTCTGCCTTCTTCGAGAACGACCACGCGACGCAAACCGGTCTTGCCGGCTATCTGCGCGAACGCGGCATCGACACGGTGACGCTGGTCGGGCTGGCCACCGACTTCTGCGTCGCCTTCTCGGCGCTGGACGCCGTCAAGCAAGGTTTCAAGACGACGGTGCGGCTCGACGCCTGCCGGGGCATCGACCTCAACGGCTCGGTCAATGCGATGCTGACGCGGATGCGCGAGGCCGGCGTGGTGCTCGAAGACCATTTGTCGGACTGACCGGACTGTGGAGCGTCGAGGGGGCTTCATACAATTGGCGAAGGCTCTGGCTGCAGGCGTTCCTACCCTGGCTGCACTTCTGTTTCCGCAATTCGCCTTCGCAGCGGAGAACCACGAACTGCCGGGCGAGGCGATGTCGCTGTGGTGGGCGCTGCCATTTGCCGGGCTGCTGTTGTCGATCGCCACCGGACCCCTGGTGTTCCACCACGTCTGGGAGCATCACTACGGCAAGATCACAGCAGGCTGGGCAGCGCTGGTGGTGGTGCCGCTGGCGATCGTGTTCGGCATGCCTTCGGCCACAGAAGCGGTGCTGCACACGCTGCTCACCGAATACATGTCCTTCATCATCCTGCTGTTCGCGCTCTACACGATCTCTGGCGGTGTCCTGCTCGCCGGCAACATCCATGGCACGCCGCTGGTCAATGCCGGGCTTCTGCTTGCCGGGGCGCTGCTTGCCTCGGTGATCGGCACGACCGGCGCCTCGATGATCCTGATCCGGCCGATCCTGCGCGCCAACGACAACCGGCCGTTCAATGCCCATGTCGTCATCTTCTTCATCTTCCTGGTCTCCAACATCGGCGGCTCGCTGACGCCGCTCGGCGACCCGCCACTGTTCGTCGGCTTCCTGCGCGGCGTCGACTTCTTCTGGACGACCGCCAATCTCTGGCGCGAGACGCTGTTTACCGGTGGGCTGGTGCTCATCGTCTTCCTGGGCATCGACATCATGCTGCACCGGCGCGAAGGCGGTACGCCCAAGATCAAGGACCCGACGCCAGATAAAGAGGTCCGCCTGCGCGGTCTGCCCAACATTCCGCTACTGGCCGGGGTGATCGGCGCGATCCTGCTGTCGGCGACCTGGAAACCGGGCTTCAGCATCTCCATCCTCGGCATCGGCCTCGAGCTGCAGAACCTGGTGCGCGACGCCATCATCCTGGCGCTGGCGGGCGCTTCGCTCGCCGTCTCGCGCAAGAGCCATCGCGAGGCGAACGGCTTCAGCTGGGGACCAATCGCCGAGGTGGCAAAATTGTTTGCCGGCATCTTCATCGCAATAGTGCCGGTCATCGCCATCCTGAGAGCCGGCCCCGGCGGCGCGCTGGCACCGCTGGTCGCGCTGGTCACCTCGCCTTCCGGCCAGCCCAACGACCTCGCCTATTTCTGGCTGACCGGCGCGCTGTCGTCCTTCCTCGACAATGCGCCGACCTATCTGGTGTTCTTCGAGCTCGCCGGCGGCGACGCAAAGCACCTGATGACGGAGGCCGCCTCGACGCTCGCCGCGATCTCCACCGGCGCCGTGTTCATGGGCGCCAACACCTATATCGGCAATGCACCGAACTTCATGGTCTTTGCGATTGCCAGGCATCGCGGCGTGAAGATGCCGGGCTTCTTCGGCTATATGGCGTGGTCGGGCCTGGTGCTGATCCCGACGTTTTTGATTGCCGGCTTCCTGTTTTTCGGTTGAGCCGAAAAGCCAACCGGCGCTTGCGTATGCCGGGCCGGCAATTTCTGCTATTGTCAAGGGGATGCGGGGTTAGGTCGGGGGCGACATTGACCATCGAAAAGCTGCCCTATCTGTCAGCCGAATTCCTGGATGGCTTGGCGATTTCGACGTCCGATGTGGTCGACGAAATCGAGCGGCAGATCATCGGTCAGAGGCGGGGCGAAGTATGGTGTGCGCCCAAGGCGGTGGTGCTGCCGGGCGACGACCGCTACATCATGGCGACACTTGCCGTCGCGACCGAGCCCCGGGTGCTGGCCACCAAATCGCTGGTGGTTAATCCCCGTAACCTCGAGCGGGGACTTGCAACCCTGAACTCGCTGGTCACCCTTCTCGACGCCGAGACGGGACTGCCGCTTGCCGTGGTCGACGGCAATTGGGTGACTTCGAAGCGCACGGCCGGCCTAAGCTGCGTGGCGGCCAAGCGTCTGGCCCGGGCTGGCTCGGCATGTTTCGCATTCGTCGGGTGCGGCGTTCAGGCGCGCGCTCACCTCGAGGCTCTGGCCGATCTTTTTCCGGTGCGAGAGATTCGAGCCTTTAGTCGGGGCAAAGGCAGTCGCGACGCGCTGTGCCAGATAGCCGAGACGCGCGGTCTGACTGCAGTAGCGAGCGATACCGCCAAAGCGGCGGTCGAATCCGCCGACATCGTGGTGACGACAGTCACTTTGGTGCCTGAGCCGGTTCCATTTCTGGATGCGCGCTGGCTGAAGGCGGGAGTCTTCGCGACCATGACCGATCTGGCCCTGCCTTGGCTGCCCGAATCCATAGCCATTTTTGACCGCATCGTCATAGACGATCTGGTGCAAGAGGCGCAGATGAGCAAGCCGATGGTGAGGCCCGAACTCGTCGCCGGCGACCTGACGGGTCTGGTCAACGGCGACGTGCCAGGTCGTCAAGGCGCGAGTGAGCGAACAGCGTTCGCGTTCCGCGGCATGGCGGTCGGCGATCTCGCAATAGCCGGCCTGGCATTTGTACGCGCGAAAGCGAGCGGTGCGCTGGACGCCTAGCGCTTGACCGTTACCTGCCTCACCCGACGCCGACATACCGCCGCACCGCCGACGGATCGGCGCGCAATTGCTCGACATCGACGGTCTCGCGGTTGCGGCCGTTCTCGATGAAGGCGACACGGTCGGCGACCGACAGCACGGCATCGACGCGCTGCTCGACCAGAATGGTTGAGACGCCGCGCTCGCGCAGCTTGGCCACCGTCTCGCGGATCTTGGCGATCATCGACGGCATCAGCCCTTCGGTCGGCTCGTCGAGCAGCAACACTTGCGGTTCGAGGCAGAGGGCGCGGGCCATGGCCAGCATCTGCTGCTCGCCGCCGGATAGCGTGCCGGAGCGCTGCCTGAGACGCTGACGCAGCAACGGGAAGAGATCGAGCACGCTCTCCCGGGTCGCCTTGCCCTTGCCGCGTGTCATCAGGCCGATCTCGATGTTTTCCGCCACCGTCATCTCGGCGAACAATCGCCTGCCCTGCGGCACATAGGCGACGCCGGCCTTCGGCACGTCATGCGCCGCCAGGGCGGTGAGTTCCGTGCCGTCCAGGCTGATCGAGCCGGCCGCCGCCGGAACCAGGCCCATGATCGCCTTCAGCGTCGTCGTCTTGCCGGCGCCGTTGCGGCCGAACAGGCAAAGCACCTCGCCCTTGTTGAGGACAAGATCGAGCCCGTAGAGCACCTGGACCTCGCCGTAGAAGCAGTCGAGCCCGGAGATTGCCAGCGCTTTGGAGCCTGCCTCAGTCATCGCCGCCACCCAGATAGGCGTCCTGCACTTGGCGGTTCTCGCGAACCTGTTCCGGCGTGCCTTCGGCCAGGATGCGGCCGGCGTTGAAGACGGTGATGCGGTCGGCGAGCTGCATGACGACGGGCATGTTGTGCTCGATCAGAAGCACGGTGGCGCCCTTGGCGATCTCGCGCACCAGTTCGATGAAATTGTCGATCTCGCTGTCGGCCAGGCCTTGCGTCGGTTCGTCGAGGATCAGGAGGCGCGGCTTCAGCGCCAGGCCCATCGCCACTTCGAGCAGCCGCTGATGGCCGTAGGAGAGCTGGCCTGCCGGCATATGGGCGCGATCAGCAAGGCCGGTGCGCTCGAGCGCGGCCATGACGCCGGTGCGCACCGCGCCCTTCGAGCGGCCGTCGGTCAGCGTGCGCTGCACTGGCAGCGCGACATTGTCGTAGGCGGAGAGATTGGCGAAGACGCTGGTGATCTGGAAGGTATAGGCGACGCCGAGGCGAACCCTTCGGTAAGCCGGCAGGTTGGTGATGTCGGCGCCGTCGAAGACGATCATGCCCGACGATGGCTGAATGCGGCCGCTGACCAGGCTTACGAAGGTGGTCTTGCCGGCGCCATTGGGGCCGATGACGGCGCGGATCTCGCCCGGCATCAGCGCGAAGTCGACGCCGTCGACAGCACGCAGGCCGCCGAAATTGCGGGACAGGCCCTTGGTGGTCAGAAGCGGCATCATGGCAGCCACCCGAGCCAGCGCTGGCGGATACTGCCCATGATCCCCTTCGGGAAGAACAGCACCAGCAGGATGAGCGCGACGCCGACGATCAGCAGATAGGCGGAGGTGAAGCCGCTGGTGATGTCGGTGACATAGTACATGAACAGCGTGCCGATGAGGGGCCCGAGCGCGGTGGCGGCGCCGCCGAGCAGCACCCAGAGCAATGGCAGGATGGAATACTGCACCGAGGCGAAGCTGGAGCCGACATAGCCGAACAGCAGTGCATAGGCGGCGCCCGAGGCCGCGCAGATGGTGCCGGAGACGACGACGGCAGCGAGCTTGTTGGAGAAGGTGTCGTAGCCCAGCATCTTCGTCCGCTCCTCATTCTCGCGGACGGCGACCAGCACGCGGCCATAGCGGGAGCGGACGACGGCAAGCGTTGCCAGCAGGACAATGGAGAACAGCGCCAGCGCGCTCATGTAGCGCACGGTCGGGTTGGTGAGGTCGAGGGTCGTACCGCCGAGGGTCAGCACCCGCGCCGCTTGCTGAACGACCAGGCCCTGGTCGCCGCCGGTCCAGACGGCGAAATAGAGGATCAGGAGCAGGAACACCTGCGCGAACATCATGGTGACGATCATGAACGCGACACCGGAGGTGCGCAGTGCCAGCACACCGATCACCAGGGCCAGCAGCGCGCCGCAGGCGATGCCGGCCAGGAAGGCGACCGGCACGCTCCAGCCGAGGTGATAGACGCTCAAGCCCGCGCCGTAGAGGCCGGCGGCAAAGAACATGGCATGGCCAAGGCTGAGCAGGCCGACATAGCCGAACAGGAGATTGTAGCCCATGGCGAACACCGCCAGCACCATGATGCGGGCGATGAGGCCGTGATGGTAGTCCGGCAGGACGAAGCTCAGCGCGAAGAGAAGGGCGATGACGCCAAGATGCAGCGCGTAGGCCTTTGCCGGCGAAGCTTCCGTCATCGCGACGCCGTCCCGAACAGGCCCTGCGGCCGGAACACCAGCACCATGGCAACGACAAGCGTGGCGATGATCTTGGCCAGCGTCGGCGAGAAGAACATCGAGATGATGCCGTCAGACAGGCCGATCAGCACGGCGGCGACGATGGTGCCGCGCAACGAGCCGAGGCCGCCGATGATGACGACGATGAAGGAGAGCAGCAGTGGATCCTGCCCCATCAGATAGTGCGCCTGGCTGATCGGCACGATCAGCACCGCGGCGATGGCCGCCAGCATGGCGCCGAGCGCGAAGACGCCGGCATAGACACGGTCAACCGGAATGCCGAAAGCCTGCGCGGTTTCGCTGTCATATTGGGTGGCGCGCATGACGAGGCCGATTCTGGTGCGCGTCAGCACCAGCCATGTGGCGACGAGCAGCAGCACCGAGGCGGCGACGACCGACAGCTTGTAGCCGGAATAGCCGAACCAGGGCAGAAGGATGCGGTAGCTGAAGGGCGGCTCGACCGGGCGCGCCTCGGGGCCGTAGAAGGTCAGCGCCAGCTGCTGGATGATGTAGAGCATGCCGATGGTGGCGACGATGGTGGCTTCCGGATTGTAATTGAGCCGGCGCAGCACCAGCCGCTCCGCAAGCAACGCAACCGCGCCGACGATCAGCGGTGCGATCACCAGCGCGGCGACGAAGCCAATGGCCGGATGACCCGAAATCGCGGTCGAGATCGCCCAGGCCAGCACCGCGCCGAGCATGAAGAATTCGCCATGAGCGACGTTGACGACGCGCATGACGCCGAACACCAGCGACAGGCCAAGCGCCGTCAGCGCCAGCACCGCCGAGGTGACGAGGCCTTCGAGGGCGGCAAGGAGAAGGTGGGGTCCGAAGTGCATGGATTACACGCAGGTTGGCGCCAAGTGCACCCCCCTCTGCCCTGTCGGGCATCTCCCCCTCAAGGGGGGAGATTGGATTTCGCGACGGGTTTCGGCAACTACCGACGCTGGCAAATAGGCGCCATCGCACGAACTGCCGATCTCCCCCCTTGAGGGGGAGATGTCCGGCAGGACAGAGGGGGGTGCCTTGGCGCGCACGCTTGCTAGATAGCTAAACCTATAGCGCCTGCGTCGTGTAATCCCCTTCCGGCTCGTAGAGGCCATCCTCGATCTTGGTCTTGTGGACGACCTTGAGCTTGCCGCCTTCGACCTTGGAGATGTTCTGGATGCCGAAGCACTGGTGGATCTTGCCGTTGAAGGTCTTGGGGCCCTGCGGATGCTCCGGCCCCTCGGCGAACTCCTTCAGCGCCTCGGTCGCCTCGACCAGCTTGGCGCGGTCTTCCGGTCCCTTGTAGCCGGCGTCTTCCATCGCCTTCTTGACGACATAGAGCGTCTCCCAGCAGCCGAACATGTGCGAGGCCGTGGAGACGTCCTTGGGATCGCCGACGGCGGCGCCATTGTCGTCGATGCCGACAGCGGCACGGTAGGCCTTCTGGGCGGCGGAATCGTCCGCCTGCGCATAGCGCGGCGAACCTTCCCAGAAATGGCTGCCGTCGAGGAATTCGAGGCCGGGGCTGTTGATGTCGGTGGCCTCGAGCGAATCCATGAAGCCGAACAGTTGCGGCCGCGACGAGCCGTAGAATTCGCCGAGCTCCTTGACGAAGGTGAGCACGGCCGGGCCGACCATGACGTGGTAGATCACCTCGGTCTCGGCCGGGATCTGCGGGAAGTATTTGGTGAAGGACGATTCCGTCGGCGGAATGGCGATCTGTGCAATGACGTCGGCGCCTTGCGCCTTGAGCGCCGGCGGCAGGTAGTCGCGATGGTCGTAGCCGAAGGCGAAGTCGGGGAAGATCTGCGTCACCTTCTTGCCGGCGTTGGCGGCGATCCACGGCGCCATCGACTGGATCTGGCTCTTCACGTCGGTGATGCCGGGCTGGAAGACATAGCGGTTGAGCTTGGTCGAGGCGACGTGATGGCCTTCGCTGACGACGAAATAGGGGATCTTGTTTTCGCCGGCGGCCGGCGCGGAGCCGATCACGACATGCGAGAACAAGGTGCCGAAGACGATGTCGGTCTTGTGCTGGGTGGCGAACTTGCCGACCACCTCGGCGCCACGGGCCGGATCGGTGCCGTCATCCTCGATGACCAGTTCGACCTGGCGGCCATTGATGCCGCCGGCATCGTTGATCGCCTTGACCGCTGCGGCGCTCGTCTTCTCGTACCAGCGGCCATAGGCGGCGCCGATGCCGGTGCGGTGCGACTGGAAGCCGATCTTGATCGGCGCCGAGCTCTGCGCCTGGCTGTAGCGGACAAAGCCCGGCGCGACGGCGAGGCCGGCTCCGGCGGCCAGGCCTTTCAGCGCGGTGCGGCGCGAAAGCGTGGTCTTGGAAAGATCGAAAAACCCATTCTTGTCAGACACGGCAGTTCCCCTGTTTTTTGAGTTTTGACCAATGGCTGTGACGAGGCAAAAATTGCATGTGTACAAACTAAATCACCAAAGCCTCGACCTGGCAAGCGAACTTCCCAAAGGCGCAGAAGGTGCCCTCTTTCACCCGGCGGTCGGCGTGGCAAGCAGCCAAAGGCCAAAGACCGTATAGGCGATCATCAGCACGGTGAGCGGCAATTGGCTGAGCGCCGCGCGCGCCGGGGCCGGATGCAGCCGCCAGGCCAGACCATGGGCGACGAGGACGGCCAGCATATGGCCATGGATGATGACGCCGGCCTGGAGATTCCACAGCCACCAGGCCGAGTCGGCGCCGGCGACCACGCCGGCTTCGATCTCCATATCGGCGGTGCCGAACAGGTTCCAGCCGAGCCCGAACGGATCGGACAGGGCGGCCAGCGCATACTGGCCGTCGACCAGCAGCGCCGTCAGGTAATGGGCGAAATGGTAGGCGAGCGCGATCGGCACGATCGACCAGACCAGCAACCCAGCGGCTTGGCTGAGCGAATGGCCACTGCCGGCAAGGCGCCGGCCTAGGACAACGGCGAGCATGAAGGCCGCCGTTAGCAGCATGAACATTAGTACGAGGCCGAAGGTGCCGATGCCGATCAGCGCCGTGCGGCCGGGGAACTCCAGCGGATTGACGTCGAACAGGCCGAGACAGAAGAAGGTCTTGGACAGGCCGTCGAAGGAGACCGACGACAGCGCCAGCAAAAGGAAGGCGATGCCGCTTGCCGACAGCGGCTCGGCGGAGAGCAGTTTCGCGCCCGGCCAGCAGAGATTGAGGCGACGCTTGGCGTCGCGCTCGACAACGGCAAAGCGCGCGACCATGGCGAAGAACACGCTCAGGAACTCGCCGCGCCGGCTCCACTCGCGATGGCCGAAGACGAGCATCAGGACGAAGCTCAGCAGCCAGTAGAGGCCGGCGGCGTATGCGAGCCGGGCCGGGTCGTCGGGCGCCGGGTCGATCAGCTCGAACCAGGCGAAGGCGAGAAACAGGATGACAGCCGGCCAGATGCCGAGCCAGGCGGGCAGGCGCCCGTCCCGTTCTTCGCCGTCGCGCCCAATCAGGCGGCCGACGAGACGACACGGCCCATACCAGGGATTGAGCCACCACCAGAGGTCGCCGAGCAGGCCCTGCAGGAGGGCAAGGCCAACCCAGAGCAGTGTCCATATGACGAGCGGCAGCGGGTTGGACAGCGGATCGCGGCTGCCGAACAGGCCTGCGGCGACGAGAATTGCAAAGCCGGCAAAGGATATCAGGCTGACGATCGCGCGCGGGCCATCGCCAAAGGCAAAGAGCGGCAACCGCTGGCGCCAGAAGCGGTCGAGCGCATCGGGCGGCAGCAGCGCCAGGACGAGAAAGCTGACGGCAACCGCAAGCGCGCCGCCGGCGACGTAGTAGCCGGTGGGGAGGAGCAGGACATGGCCACGGTCGGAGGCGTGGGCGAAGGCGGGGGTGGGGAGGGATGCGATGCCGCAGATGAGAACTGCTTTCGGAAAGGGGTAACCTTCGCCGCCGTGATCCTTCACACCCCCCTCTGTCCTGCCGGACATCTCCCCCGCAAGGGGGGAGATCGGATGTCGCCGGGGCTTTCGCCAATTTTCAAAGCGGGAGAAGGAGGCGGGGTGGCCGAAGCTGCCAATCTCCCCCCTTGCGGGGGAGATGTCCGGCAGGACAGAGGGGGGTGGGCGGGAACTCATGCTTTCCAAGAATAGGTCTGGTCAGCCGCTCACACCTTGACCAGCTGCCTCACGCGATCCTTCTCGCCGAAAATCCTCAGATACCGCTTGATCTCCTTCTCATCGCCGGTCGCCTTGGCCGGATTGTCGGAGAGCTTCACCGCCGGGCGGCCATTGGCTTCGCTAACCTTGCAGACCAGCGAGATGGCATCCAGCCGGTTGGTTTCGGTCGGCGCGCAGCCCTCGAAATCATTGGTGAGGTTGGTGCCCCAGCCGAAGGACATGCGCACCTTGCCGCGGAAGTGGCGGTAGGTTTCCTCGATGGTCTCGACCTCGAGCCCGTCTGAGAAGATCAGCAGCTTCTGCCTGGGGTCCTTGCCCCTCTCGCGCCACCAGGAAATGATCTTCTCGCCGCCCTCGATCGGCGGCGCGCTGTCGGGGCGGAAGCCGGTCCAGTCGGCGATCCAATCCGGCGCGTCGCGCAGGAACGCAGCCGTGCCGAAGGTGTCGGGCAGCACGATCAAAAGATTGCCGCCGTAGTATCGCTGCCAATCCTGCAGCACGTTGTAGGGCGACAGCTTCAGTTCCTGTTCCGAATTGGCAAGGGCGGCAAACACCATCGGCAGCTCATGCGCGTTGGTGCCGAGCGCTTCGAGGTCGTTGTCCATGGCAAGCAGCACGTTTGAGGTACCGGTGAAGGCCTCGCCGATGCCTTCCTTGAGCGCCTCGACGCACCAGCGCTGCCACAGGAAGGAGTGGCGGCGGCGGGTGCCGAAGTCGGAAATGCGGATACCCGGCAGCGCCTTCAGCCGCTCGGTCTTGGCCCACATCTTGGCCTTGGCGCGGGCATAGAGCACGTCGAGCGCGAAGGGACCGAAGGCGCGCATTGCCGCGCGGGAACGGAGCTCATTGATGATCGCCAGCGCCGGGATTTCCCAGAGCGTCGTGTACATCCAGGGGCCGCTGAAGGAGAGCTCGTACTGGCCGTCGCGCTTGGACAGCTCGTATTCGGGCAACTGGAAATCCTCCAGCCAGGCGAGGAATTCCGGCTCGAATATCTGCTTGCGGCCATAGAAGGTGTTGCCGCCCAGCCAGATCATCTCCTTTTTGGAGAAGCGCAAGGTGCGGGCATGGTCGAGCTGGTCGCGCAATTCCTGCTCGTCGATCTCGTCGGCGAGGCGAACCGAGGTGGTGCGGTTGATCAGCGAGAAGGTGGCGTCGACCTTGGGATACATGCCCCAGATCATCTGCAGCATCAGAAGCTTGTAGAAATCGGTGTCGAGCAGGCTGCGGACGATCGGGTCCAGCTTCCAGGTGTGGTTGTAGACGCGCCGCGCAATATCGGTCTTTGCCATGTCGTCTTACCGCCTTCGCTGCTCACTCTAGCGTTTGTTTGCGCAATTCCGGACGGAAAACCACTGTGCAGTTTTCCGGAATTGCCTTGGCCAAAGCCTCTTAGCACTGAATTTTCGGGAACGCCTCCCGCTTTGCGGGCTGGCCCGACAAAAAGAAGCCGCCACGATCCAGCCGTCAGGACGCCGTCCTGGCACCGATCACCCTCAGCGCCGGGCGTTTCCTGCGGCTGCCGATGCGCCCCGCGACCGGCGCGTCGGCGCGGCTGTCGGCCTGTTCCTTCTCGGCAAACAGCCAGTCGATGAAGAGCTGGACGATCGGCGCCGACTTCATCTCGTTGCGGCAGACAACGTAGAAATCGTCGACCGCCGGCACCGACAGGCTGAACGGCGCGACCAGCAGGCCCCTGGCCAGCAGGCCGCTTGCGGTCACCGTATCGCCGAGCGCCACGCCATGGCCGTGAACGGCGGCCTCGATCGCCACGCGCGCGTCACCGAGATGGTGGCGGCGGCCGCGCTCCAGATCGAGCGCATCCGCGGCGGCCAGCCAGGTGTGCCACTCGCGGCCGTCGTCGCCATGCAGGAAGACATGATCGGCGAGATCGCGCACGGTGCGGATCGGGCGGTTGTTTATCAGCGTCGGGCTGACCACCGGGAACAGTTCGAGGCCGGACCATTTGCGCATCCAGCAATCGCTCCAGCTGCCGTCGCCATAGTGCACGCAGATATCGATGTGCGGTGCGCGGATGTCCCTGGCGTCGTTGGAGGGAAGCAAGGTGAGCTGGATGTCCGGATATTGCGCGGTGAACGAGCCCAGCCGCGGCGCCATCCACAACAGCAGCAGCGCCGGCACGCAAGATATGGAGAGCTTACCAGCGCTGGCTGGCCTCGTCATGCGCTGGGTGGCGGCGGCAATGCCGTCGAAGGCGGTCGATACCGCCGGCAAAAGCTCGGCGCCGTGCGGCGTCAGCCTCACCCGCTGACCGGCGCGCTCCAGCAGCTTGACGCCGAGCGACTGCTCGAGCGCCTTGATCTGGTGGCTGACGGCACCGTGCGTGACATTCAGCTCCGCCGCCGCCTTGGTCAGCGAGGCGTGGCGCGCCGTCGCCTCGAAGGCGCGCAGCGGATTCAAGGGGGGCAGACGCTTGGCCATGATGCACCCGAGCATTGTGAGATTTTCTCACAGCAAACACCCTAACAATATCAATTGATTTTTCAATGGAGCTGCCGGACACTTTGTGCCGGAACATCATCAAGACGTGAGATCTGCAGGCAGCCAGGGCGGGACCGAGGTCCGGCCGGATGGCGGCCAGCATCATAGGCGTCGCCGAAGCTTTCACTGCCAGCCTGACGGAGGAGACGGACATGGGTTACGATCGCGGCAAGCTCGAGGCGTTGCGTCGCAAATATGGCGAGGGCCATGGCGGCGAGATGTTCGACCCGAAGTTCCGCAAGGTCGCCGACAAGATCTTTTCCAAGTCAGGCACCAGGCTCGCGCCCTATTCCGGCATCCCAACCTTCCTTGCCGCGCCCTACCGTGAAATTGCCGCCGACAATCCGGATTTCGGCGACCTGCAGGTGGCGATGATCGGCGTGCCGATGGACCTCGGCGTCACCAACCGGCCGGGCTCGCGCTTCGGGCCGCGGGCGCTGCGCGCCATCGAGCGCATCGGCCCCTACAACCATGTGCTGGAATGCGCGCCGACGCATGAGCTTCGCGTCGCCGACATCGGCGACGTGCCGTTCCAGAGCCGCTACCGGCTGGAGACCAGCCATGAGGATATCGAGCGCCGCACCAACCAGATCGTCGACGCCGGCGTGATCCCTCTCTCGGTCGGCGGCGATCACTCGATCAGCCATCCGATCCTGAAGGCGGTCGGCAAGAAGGCGCCGGTCGGCATGATCCATATCGACGCCCATTGCGACACCAGCGGCCTGTTCGACCTGACCAAATTCCACCACGGCGGACCGTTCCGCAACGCGGTGCTGGACGGCGTGCTCGACCCGTCGCGCACCATCCAGATCGGCATTCGCGGCTCGGCCGAGTATCTGTGGGAATTCACCTACGAGTCCGGCATGACCGTCGTGCACGCCGAGGAGGTGACCGGCCTCGGCATTCCCGCCATCATCGAGAAGGCACGTAAGATCGTCGGCGACGGCCCGACCTACATCTCCTTCGACGTCGACAGCGTCGATCCGGCCTTCGCGCCGGGCACCGGCACGCCGGAAGTCGGCGGGCTGACGACGCGCGAGGTGCTCGAACTGCTGCGCGGCCTCAAAGGTCTCAACATCGTCGGCGGCGACGTCGTCGAGGTGGCGCCGCAATACGACGCGACCACCAACACCGCCCATGTCGGCGCCCAGGTCCTGTTCGAGATCCTGAGCCTGATGGTGTTCAGCCCGGCCATCAAGAAAGGCTGAGGCAGCGCCAAACCAATACGGCCGCCGCGCTGGAGCCGGCGGCCGGTCACAACAACAAGCTTCCAGAAGGGAACCACAATGACACTTCGCAACACGCTGAAATCCACCATCACGGCAATGCTGATGCTCGGCGCCGCGGGCCTCACCTCCCAGGCCGCCAGGGCCGATGCCATCGACGACATCACCAAGGCCGGCGCGATCAATGTCGGCATCTTCTCCGACTTTCCGCCCTTCTCCTCTGCCAGCGCCGACATGAGCATCAAGGGCTATGACATCGACGTGGCGCAAGCCATCGCTGACTCGCTGAAGGTGAAGCTGAACCTCGTCAGCGTCACCGGCCAGAACCGCATTCCCTATCTCACCGACAAGCGCGTCGATTTCCTGATGAGCGTCGGCTACTCGAAGGAGCGCGCCGAGGTGATCGACTTCGCCGCCGCCTACGCGCCCTACTATATCGCCGTCATTGGCCCGGCTGCCCTTTCGGTCAAAGGCAAGGAAGACCTTGCCGACAAGTCGATCGCCGTCAATCGCGGCACGCTGGAGGACACGTCGCTGACCGAGGCAGCGCCGGCATCCGCCGACATCCGCCGCTTCGACAACTACAATTCCGTCATCCAGGCCTTCATCTCCGGCCAGACCCAACTGATGGTGGTGGGCAACGATGTCGGCGCCCAGGTGCTGGCCAAGCAGGATGCGCTGCAGCCCGAGCAGAAGTTCCAGCTGCTGACCTCGCCTTCGCATATCGGCCTCAACAAGAACGAGGACCGGCTGAAGAAGGCGATCAACGACGCGGTCGCCAAGATGCTGGCCGACGGCAAGCTGGACGAGAGCTCGAAGGCCTGGCTGAAGACGCCGCTCAATCCCGACAACCTCAAGGACTGATCCCGAGCCTACATCCCGATCGTATCGGGATGGGCTCTATCTTTTGGTTGAGCATGATCTTTCCGAACCGCGGGTTGGGATCATGCTTTGGAGCAACAGGGGCCTTTGCCATGGGCTACAGCCTCGACTTCGGCTGGCTTGCGGGTGCGGCGGGCGCGATCGCGCGCGGCGCGGCGACGACGATCGTGCTGATCGCCGTCACCACGCTGGCGGGAACGTTCCTCAGCATCCTGGGTGCCGCCGGCAAAAGAAACGGCCCCAAGCCACTCCGGCTGGCGATCGCGATCTATGTCGAGGTGATGCGCAACACGCCGTTCCTGGTGCAGCTGTTCTTCATCTTCTTCGGCCTGCCCAGCCTTGGCATCAGGCTCGATCCGATCCTGGCCGCCATGCTGGCGATGACGCTCAACATGGCGGCCTATACGATCGAAATCGTCGGCGCCGGGCTGGACGCGGTGCCGCGCGGACAGACGGAAGCCGCACTCGCGCTTGGGCTGAGACCACGGCTGGTGTTCGTCAAGATCGTGCTGCCGCAGGCGCTGAAGGTGATCTACCCGGCGCTGACCAGCCAGATCGTCATCATGATGCTGGAGTCGGCCGTCGTGTCGCAGATCGCCGTGCGGGAACTGACCTACGAGGCCGACATGCTGCAGGCACGCACCTTCCGCGCTTTCGAGACCTATTTCGTGGTGACGCTGGTCTATCTCGGGCTGTCGATGGGGCTGCGCCGGTTGCTGGTCGGCGGCGGACGCCGCGTTCTGGGAGCCGGCGTGTCATGATCGAGTTCACCTTCTGGGACATTGTCCGCAACCTGCTGCTCGCCGCGCGCTGGACGGTGCTGTTGTCGCTGGCCGCCTTCATCGGCGGCGCGCTGGTCGGGCTGGCCGTGCTGTTCTTGCGCATCGCCAAGAACAAATGGAGCCGGCGCATTGCCTCGGGTTACATCGCGCTGTTCCAGGGAACGCCGCTCTTGATGCAGCTGTTCCTGATGTTCTTCGGCCTGCCGATGCTGGGCCTGCGCATCGAGCCGTGGACGGCGGCGGCGCTAGGACTGACCGTCTTCGCCAGCGCCTATCTGGCCGAGATCTGGCGCAGCGGCGTCGACGCGCTGCCGGGTGGCCAATGGGACGCCGGCGCCAGCCTCGGGCTGCACTACCTGCAGGAGCTGCGGCTGATCATCCTGCCGCAGGCGTTCTCGATCACCCGCGCGCCGACCGTCGGCTTCCTGGTGCAGCTCATCAAATCGACGGCGCTGACCTCGATCATCGGCTTCGAGGAGCTGGTCAGGACCTCCAACGCGATCAACAACGCGACCTTCGAGCCCTTCACCGTCTACGGGCTGGTGGCGCTGATCTTCTTCGTCATGTGCTTTCCGCTGACGCAATACGCCCGCACGCTCGAGCAACGAGCGGCGGCCCACTGACCCGCCTGGCGGCGGAGGAACGCAACCCAGGGAACCCGCCGGGCAACCGGCATAAACAGAGGAGAATTGAAATGAACAAACTGATCGGAACACAAGTCACCCGACGCGGCGTGCTTGGCGCAGGCCTCGCCGCCGCCGGCGTGCTCGCCATGCCCGCGGTGCTGCGGGCGCAGGACAAGTCGCTGAAGGTCGGCGTCTATGGCGGCTACTTCAAGAAATCGTTCGACGAGCACGTCTTCCCGGAATTCACCAAGGCAACCGGCATCGCGGTGGAATCGGTCGCCGAGCCGACCGGCGAGGCCTGGCTGGTGCAGCTCGAACAGGCGGCCAAGGCCGGGCAGGCGCCGGCCGACCTTTCGATGATGTCGCAGACCTCGACGTTGAAAGGCCAGTCGACCGAACTGTGGACGCCGCTCGACACCTCGAAGTTCAAGCACTACGACCAGTTGCTGCCCCGCTTCATCAACAAATATCCGGACGGCCGCGTCGCCGGCATCGGCGCGGTGGCCTGGTGGATCACACTGGTCACCAATACCGACGTCTACAAGGACGCGCCGACGTCGTGGGCAGCCCTCTGGGACAAGGCCAACGAGGACAAGCTCGGCCTCTTGGCGCTCGCCTCCAACTCGTTCCTGCTCGAAGTGACGGCCAAGACCTTCATGGGCGGCACCAACGCGCTGGACACAGAGGACGGGCTGAACAAGGCGTTCGAGAAACTGGCCGAGGTCAAGCCGAACGTGCGCCTCTGGTATCGCGACGAGGCGCAGTTCGAGCAGGCTCTGAAGTCGGGCGAGATCCCGATGGGCCAATACTACCACGACGTCACCGGGCTGGCGGTCGCCGACGGCTTCCATGTCCGTTCGACCTTCCCGAAGGAAGGCGGCATCCAGGATTCCGGCAACTGGGTGCTGTCGCGCGCCTCGACCAAGGTCGAGGAGGCGCACGCCTTCATCGACTTCATGAGCCAGCCTTCGATGCAGGGCGTCATGTCGCGCAAGGTCGGCACCACGCCGACGCTGAAGAAGGAGGTGCTCGACCTCAAGCCGGAGGAGTTCGCCGCGGTGTCGTCGGACATCGAGCCGATCATCCCGCGCTACGACCTCTATACGTCGAAGGCCGACTGGATCAACCAGAAGTGGACCGAGCTGATCGTCGGCTGAGCACTCGCTGAAACCGGCCGCCGGACATCTGCCCGGCGGCCCTTACGGTGCAATGTCCTGAGAGAGGGGTGAGCATGTCCGGATTGAACATCAACGCCATCACCAAGAAATTCGGCAATTTCGCCGCCGTCGACAATGTCCAGCTGAACGTGCCGCACGGTACCTTCGTGTGCCTGCTCGGCCCGTCGGGCTGCGGCAAGACCACGCTGCTGCGCATGATCGCCGGACTGGAAGAGCCGAGCAGCGGCGCCATCGTGCTCGACGGCGAGGACATCACGCCGCAGCCGACGCACAAGCGCAATCTGGGCATGGTCTTCCAGTCGCTGGCGCTGTTTCCGCACCTGTCGGTCGGCGACAACATCGCCTATGCGCTGCGCATCCGCGGCGCCTCCAGGGAGGAGCAGAAGAAGCGGGTCGACGAGCTGCTGACTTTGATCCACCTGCCCGGCTTCGCCGACCGACCCGTTGCCAAGCTGTCGGGCGGCCAGCGCCAGCGCGTGGCGATTGCCCGCGCGCTCGCGCTGTCGCCGAAACTGTTCCTGCTCGACGAGCCGCTGTCGGCGCTCGACGCCAAATTGCGCGAGGCCATGCAGGTGGAACTGCGCCAGCTGCAGCAGCGGCTCGGCATCACCACCATCGTCGTCACCCACGACCAGCGCGAGGCGATGACCATGGCCGATCTGGTCGTCGTCATGGGCCACGGCAGGATATTGCAGGCGGCGCCGCCGATCGAAATCTACCGCAAGCCGGCCGACGCCTTCGTCGCCGACTTCATCGGCATCACCAATCTGCTGCCGGCGGAAGTCGACAGCGCCGGCCGCACCACCATCCTCGGCACCGCCATTCCGGGCCTCGCCATGCCGGCCGGCATGACCAAGGCGTCGGTTTCGATCCGGCCGGAGGATGTCCATCTTGGCGACCCCGCCGGCGGCGCCATCACCGGCGAGGTCAGCTTCGTGCGCGATCTTGGCGGCACCATCGAGACCTTCATCGAGGTCGGCAGCACCAGCATCGTTGCGGTGACGACCCCGCGCGAGCGGCACGACGTCCCGGTCGGCGCCAAGGTCGGCGTCGTGCTGCCGCCGGAGAGCTGCGTGGTGCTCGGCTCATGAGACGCGAAGCCCCCAGGTCGGTAGCCGACTACACGCCGCTCTTCTTCCCGGCCCTGATGCTCGTCGTCTTCTTCGTCGTGCCCTTCTCGACGATGATCGCGGTGAGCTTCTTCAAGCGCAATCCGTCCGGCTTCTACACGCCGGATTTCGTCATCGACAATTATGCGCGCTTCCTGTCGGTCTTCTTCGGTGGCGTGCTCGGCTTCTCGCTGATGCTGGCGGTGCTGGTCGCGGTCTGCTGCGTGGCGATCGGCTTCCCTTTCACCTATCTCCTGACCCGGCGGCCGCGCCGCGTGCAGACACTGTGGCTGGTGGGCCTGCTGTCGGTGCTGTCGCTGTCGGAGGTCATCATCGGCTTTGCCTGGTCGACGCTGTTCTCGCGCACGGCGGGCATCACCAACCTGTTCGTGGCGATCGGGCTGATGGACAAGCCGGTGGCGCTGCTGCCGACTTTCGGCGCGGTGCTGACCGGCATGGTCTACCAGGCGCTGCCCTACACGATCCTCGTGCTCTATCCCGCCCTGGTGCGGCTTGACCCAACCCTGCTGGAGGCGGCGCGCACGCTCGGCGCCTCGCCGGTCAAGGCCTTCTTCAACGTCGTCGCGCCGGCGCTCCGCAACACCATCGTGGCGACGCTGATCATGGTCTTCGTCTTCGCGCTCGGTTCCTACCTGTTGCCGCAGATCCTCGGCCGGCCGCAGCATTGGACGCTGTCGGTGCTGATCACCGACCAGGCGATCTACCAGTCCAACATGCCTTTCGCTGCGGCGATGGCGGTGTTCCTGGTGCTGATCTCGCTGGCGCTTGTCGGCATGACGCTGCTCGTTGGACGCAGGGAGAACGCGCTATGACCGCGACCTGGCTTCGTCGTCTCTACTTCACCGTCGTGGCGCTGTTCCTGGCGGCGCCGCTCATCGTCGTCGCCGGCGTGTCGGTCAACTCGCGGCAGGAACTGACCTTCCCGCCGGTCGGCTTCTCGCTCGCCTGGTACGCGCAGATCTTCACCGATCCGGAATGGCGGCTGGCGCTGATCCACTCGGTGACGCTCGCCGTCTGCTCGGCGGCGATCGCGGTGGCCGTCGCGCTGCCGCTCGCCTGGTTCCTGTGGCGGCGCATCGCGCCATGGGCGAACATCTTCCAGGTGCTGGGGCTGGCGCCCTTCATCCTGCCGCCGGTCATCACGGCGCTCGGCTTCCTGAGCTTCTGGGCGACGGTCGGGCTGTTCGGCCAGTTCTTCACCGCCATCATCAGCCATGCGATCTTCTTCGTGACGCTGCCGCTGGTGACGCTGTCGCTGGGCTTCGCCTCGATCGACCGCTCGCTGGTCGAGGCGGCGGCGACGATGGGTGCCGACGACCGCACCGTGCTGAAGACGGTGGTGCTGCCGCTGATCCTACCCTATCTCGTCTCGGGCTACGCCTTCGCCTTCGTGCTGTCGCTCAACGAATACATCGTCGCCTACATGACGATCGGCTTCACCACCGAGACGCTGCCGATCAAGATCTTCAACGCGCTGCGCTACGGCTACACGCCGACCATGGCCGCGGTGTCGATCTTCTTCGTCGCGGTCGCAGCACTGGTCTTCGGCTCGATCGCTCGTTTCGGCGACATCCGCAGGCTGCTCGGCGCGATGTCGTCCGACGGCAGCTGAGCTCGAAACAGGACGGCCACCGATCCCCGGTGGCCGTTCTTCAATGCCCGAAGGACAGCGCCGGCACGATGCGGTCGCGCCGCAGCCACCGCGCCAGCAAAAGTGCCGCCACCACGGCCAGTCCCGACGACAGGCCCATCCAGATGCCGACGCCGTTGAAGCCGAAATGGAAGGCAAGCAGCACGCCGAGCGGCAGGCCGATGCCCCAATAGCCGATCGCGGCATAGATCATCGGCACCTTGGTGTCGTGCAAGCCGCGCAGCATGCCGGCGGCCACGGCCTGCGCGCCATCGAAGATCTGGAATAGCGCCGCGAACACCAGGAAGGAGACCGCAAGCGCGATCACCCTGGTATTGGCCGGGTCGGTCAGATCGATAAAGGCGCTGATCAGGAGATGCGGCCAGAGGATCATCACCAGCCCCATCAGTGCCATGAAGGAAACGCCGAGGACAAAGGCGGTCCAGCCGGCGCGGGAAACGCCTTCCGGATTGCCGGCGCCATGGGCGAGCCCGACACGCACCGTCACCGCCTGGTTGAGACCGAGCGGCACCATGAAGCTGATCGAGGCGATCTGGATGGCGATGGCGTGCGCGGCAAGCGAATCCGCGTCGATCAGGCCCATCAGCAGGGCCGCCGCGTTGAAGATCGTCACCTCGAAGGCGAGGATGCCGGCGATCGGCAGGCCGAGTTTCAGCAGGCCCTTGAAACGCGGCCAGTCGGACCGCCAGAAGCGGCCGAACAAATGGTAGCGGCGGAACTTCTTCTCCAGCATCACCACCGCCGCCAGGCCGACGAACATCAGCGTGCTGGACAGCGAGGTGGCCAGGCCGGAGCCGGAGATGCCCATCGCCGGGACGCCGAGATTGCCGAACATGAACACCCAGTTGAAGAAGGCGTTGCAGGCGACAGCGACGAAAACGATGACCAGCGCCCAGCCCGGCCGCTCCAGCGCCGAGATGAAGGAGCGCAGCACGATATAGCCATAGAAGGGCAGCACCGCCCATTCCAGCCAGCGCAGGTAGATACCGGCCTGGTGCGCCAGCTTCGGCTCCTGGCCCATGGCCAGCAGCACGCTCTCGCCATGCCAGAGGAAGATCCAGATCGGGATCGAGATCAGGATCGCCAGCCACAGGCCCTGGCGCACCGTGCGACGCAGGTCGCGCACCGAATGGCGGCGGCGGCCGAGCTCGGTCGCCATCATCGGCGAGGTCGCCAGCATCAGGCCAAGGCCGAAGATCAGCGGCATGAAATAGAGGTTGGCGCCGAGCGCGCCGCTGGCCAGCGTGTCAGGTCCCAGCCGGCCCATCATCATGACATCGGTCGCGGTCATGGCGGTCTGGCCAAGATTGGTCAGCACCATCGGCCAGGCAAGCGAAAGCGTTGCCCGGATTTCCTGACGCCAAAGATTTTCCGGCGCGCGAGCGCCGGCTTCGATCGCAGACATTTTTTCGCTCTTTCCGATCGCGGCGCGTCGGGACAGAGCCCGGAAGCCGCACGAACAAACGGCAAAACCCTAGGGTTTCGCAACGTTTGCGCCGTCTATTGGACGAAATGCGACATGAAGGCAAGGGAGGACGGACGGCGAACCATTGAGCCAGCGGCGTCCTCGCGTCGTTCACTTGCCGTCCGGAGCCTGCTACGGATTCCCCGGGATATGAAGAACCGGCAAAGCGTGCCGGGAGGTGAGGATGACGTTCAGGCGCAGAAAGAACCCGGCCGCGATCCCGCGAACGGTGCCTTCGTTCGAGCATATCGTCACCGAGGCAAGCGACAGCTTTCTGTGGCGGCTGGACGACTATCCATGGGAGCGCAATGTCTGGAATTTCCATCCGGAATATGAAATCCACCTGCTCAGGAAATCCTCGGGCGTGGCGCTGGTCGGCGACCATATCGGCGAGTTCGGGCCGGGCTATCTTGCGATCGTCGGCGGCGGCCTGCCGCATGACTGGGTGACGGCGGTGCGGCCCGGCGAGCTGATCGAGGGCCGCGATATCGTTCTGCAGTTCGACCCGCAGCGGCTGCGCGGATCGGCAGGGCTGCTGCCGGAGCTGCGCGAGCTGGAGCCATTCCTGGAACGGTCGCTGCGCGGGATCCTCTTCCACGGCCGGACGGCGGTTGAGGGCGCAGCGCTGATGGAGCGGATGGGCACGGTGCATGGGCTGCCCCGGCTCTGCCTGTTCCTCGAGCTGGTGGACCTGCTGGCCAGGACCGATGAATACGAGCTTTTGTCGTCGCCGGATTTCTCGCCGCTGCTCGACGCCGCCTCGCTGGACATCATCCAGCGCACGCTGACCTATCTGTTCCAGCACTTCGCCGAGGACCTGAAACTGCCGGAGGTGGCGGAGCTCGCCGGCATGAGCGAAAGCACCTTCTCGCGCTTCTTCCAGAAGAACACCGGCAACAGCTTCAGCGACCACCTCGCCAAGCTCAGGCTCTGGCAGGCCTGCAAGCTGCTTTCCGACACCGACATCCCGATCACCGACATCTGCTTCCAGGTCGGCTACATGAACATCTCCAACTTCAACCGCGCCTTCCTGCGCAAGCACAAGATGACACCGTCATCCTATCGCAAGCTGTCACGGCAGAGGCTGGCGATGCGGGCCTGATCGGGCCGACCCGATTTCCCAAGCGGCACTGATACTCATGTGACGGACCGACTCCGCCTGGGGCGCGTTTTGCGCTGCACAATGCATAAAAGTACAGGTTTACTGCAACGAGGCTTCTAGCTTGGCCCCCTGCAACTCCTCATTTTGGCGACGGGTGGCAAGTCGCTCGGGCGACGGTGAGGGTCGCTTAGCCCGAGGACAGCCGCTTCCCGCGACTATTCCTGGAGGAGAAAAACCAATGAAATCAACTCGGCTCGCTGCCAGCCTGGGCGCAGCTCTCGTGCTTACCGCTTCGACTTCAACAATCGCGCTGGCGCAGGCGCCGGTCTGCTCGGCGCCGGTCAAGGTGCTGGCGCAGCCGCGCGACGGACTGACGCTGCTGGAGGACTCCAAGGACGAGTTCAAGAAGCTCTCCGGCGCCGGCTTCCAGATCGACTATCTCAACGAGAACGACCGCCGGGCAAAGTCGCGCGCCGACGCCTCCACCGTCGGCAACTACAACGTCTACTATGTCGACGAAGCCAATGTCGCGCTGTTCGCGTCCTCCGGCTGGATCGCGCCGCTCACCGATTATTACCCGGCTGAATATGACTTCGCCGATTTCGATCCGGGCCGGCAGAAGGTCGCCACCTATGACGGCAAGGTCTGGTTCGCGCCGCTGACCGGCGGCGGCGACCTGATGGTCTACCGCAAGGACGTGCTGGAGGCCGCCGGCATCCAGCCGCCGAAGACGCTGGACGAGTTGATCGCCGACGTGCCGAAGCTGACCGATCCGGACAAGGGCATGTACGGCATCGCGCTGCGTGGTGCGCGTGGCTCGGGCGCCAATGTCTGGCGCTGGATGCCCTACTTCAAGGCCTATGGCGGCAAGTGGTTCGACGGCGACAAGCCGGCTTTCAATTCGGACGCCGCCGTCAAGGCGACCGAGGCCTACCTCAAGCTGTTCAAGGATTCGGCGCCCGGCACGCAGACCGGCAGCTGGGATGAATCGACCGGCGCCTTCCTCTCCGGCCAGGTCGCCATCCTGGTCGAATCGACGCCGCTGTCCGGCATGGCGGTGGACCCGAAGACCTCGCAGGTGGTCGGCAAGGTCGGCTTCCTGCCGCCGCCCGCGCCGCTTCCGGGCGGCGGCTACGGCCATGGCCTCGCCATTGCGACCAAGGCCAACCCGGACGACGCCGCGAAGAAATGCGCCGGCCTGTTCGTCGCCTGGGCAACGTCGAAGGAGAACGAGAAGCGCCGGCTCGACGCGCATCAGTTCGGCGAACTCAACCGCACCAGCATCCTGTCCAGCAAGGAATTCGCCGACATCTACGGCGCCGACCTCGGCCAGGCGCTGGCCGAAACCGGCAAGGTCACGGCGGTGAACTTCTGGCAGGATCCGCGCTGGCCCGATCTCGGCGACCGCTGGGGCATCATCCTCGAAGAACTGGTCACCGGCACGCGCACCGACATCAAGGGCGGTCTCAACGAGCTCGAGGCCTACGCCAACGATCTGGTGAAGAAGAAGTAGTCCTCCCGCCCGCGGCGCGCGGTCCGCGGCATTCGCCGGAATGCCGGGACCTGCGCGCCGCGGGTTCTTCACACGACCACCAACACCTGAAAGGCCCGAGAGGATAGGCCATGCGCCGACGCTCTTCCCTGCCCGTCACATTTCTGGTTCCGACGCTCATCATCCTTTTGGTGCTGTCGATGGTGCCGACGCTCTACGCCATCGTCATCGCCCTGCAGAACCGCGAGCTGAGTTCGTCGGGCTATTCCTGGGTCTGGTTATCGAATTTCATCGATCTCTTCCTCGACCGGCGCTTCCTCAACGCCGTCTGGGTCTCGGTCAAATGGGAGATCGTCACCGTGGTGGCGACCATGGTGGTGGCTATTGGGCTCGGCGTGCTGATGTTCGAGGTCGCGTCGCCGCGCCTGCGCAATGTCTACTGCCTGCTGTTCATCATCCCGGTTCTGCTGCCGCGCGTGTCGGCGGCCTTCGTGTGGAAATTCGCCTATCACCCGCTCTATGGCATCGCCACCTATCCCTACCGGCTCATCACCGGCGGCTTGATCTTCGATCCGCTCTCCAAGGCCTCGACCGCGCTGTTCGCCGTCGCCTCGGTCGATGTCTGGCAGTGGGGCCTGTTCTTCGCGGTGATCGTGCTGAAGCTGCTCGAAACCTTGCCGCCGCAGCCGATCGAGGCGGCGCGGCTCGACCATGCGAAGCGCTGGCAGATCCACGCCTATGTCACCCTGCCGATGCTCAAGGCGCCGCTGATCAGCCTGATGTTCGTCAAGATGATCGAATCGCTGCGCTCCTTCGACCTGATCTATGTGATGACGCGCGGCGGACCGGGCGTGGCGACCGAGACGCTCGACATGTATGCTTTCTCGCAAGGCTTCATCGAGTCCGGCAAGGTCTCCTACGCCTCGGCGATGGCCGTGCTGATGATGATCGCGACGGTGATCACCTTCACCATGCTTTGGAAGCGGGTGCAGGCATGAGACCGTATCGCATGAGACTGGGCCGCCTGATCGCCAGGGCCATGTTGGCGCTGGCCGGCTTCCTGGCCGTGTTCCCGCTGGTCTGGACGGCGCTCAATGCGCTGAAGAACAATGTCGACATCATCACGCGCGTGCCGCGCCTGGTCTTTACCCCGACGCTTGCCAACATCGCCTACATACTCGGCCGCGACAGCGTCCTGACCGGGCTCTACAATTCGGTGGTCGCCTGCGGCTTTGCCGTGCTGATCGGTGTCGCGCTCGGCCTGCCGGCGGCCTATGCGGTGGCGCGCTACCCCAACCGCTTCGCCGGCGACATCCAGTTCTTCGTCTTGTCGCTGCGCTTCCTGCCGCCGGTGGCGGTGGCCATTCCGCTGATGGTGATCTGGCTGCAGGTCGGGCTCTACGACACGCTGCCGGCGCTGATCGTCACCTATTCACTGCTCACCATCTCGGTGATCATGTGGCTCGCCATCCCTGCCTTCCAGGGCGTGCCGAAGGAGATCGAGGAGGCGACCTTCGTCGACGGCTACGGTGCCTATTCGGTGTTCTGGCGGATCGCGCTGCCCGTCGCCGCTCGCTCGCTCGCGGGAGCCATCGCCTTCAGCTTCGTGCTGGTCTGGAACGAGTTCCTGATCGCGCTGATGCTGTCGAGTTCCAACGCCAAGACCTTGCCGATCGTCGCCTCGGAGCTGTCGCAGCAGGGCATGAACGTGCCGTGGGGGATCCTCAACGCCTCGGTGGTGCTTCTGTCGCTGCCGCCGCTGCTTTTCCTCGGCGTGCTCAGCGGCTTCCTGAATTCCGTTTTCCGGCAAAAAAAGACTTGATGCGAGGATTACCCGATGCAGGCACTGGTACTTGAGAAAAAGGGCGAACTATCGCTGCGCGAGATCGCGCTGCCGCTCGACGTCGGACCGGACGACGTCAGGATCGCCATCCACACCGTCGGCGTCTGCGGCAGCGACGTGCACTACTACACGCACGGCGCCATCGGCAGCTACGTCGTGCGCGAACCGATGGTGCTCGGCCACGAGGCCTCGGGCACGATCGTCGAGGTCGGAGCCAACGTCACCAGCCTGAAGGTCGGCGACCGCGTCTGCATGGAGCCGGGCGTGCCGAACCTGTCGTCGCGCGCGACGAAGCTCGGCATCTACAATGTCGATCCGGATGTGCGTTTCTGGGCGACGCCGCCGGTGCACGGCGTGCTTGCGCCTTACACCGTCCATCCGGCGGCCTTCACCTACAGGCTGCCGGACAACGTCTCCTTCGCCGAAGGCGCGATGGTCGAACCCTTCGCCATCGGCATGCAGGCGGCGGCGCGGGCGCGCATCGTGCCCGGCGATGTCGCCGTCGTCGTCGGCTGCGGCCCGATCGGCATCATGATCGCGCTCGCCGCGTTGGCCGGCGGCTGCTCGAAAGTGCTGATCTCCGATTTCTCGGCGCCCAAGCTGGAGATCGCCGCGCAGTACGCGGGCATCGCGCCGGTGAACATCGGCGAGCGATCCCTGGTCAATGCCGTCGCGACCGCGACCGACAATTGGGGCGCCGACATCGTCTTCGAGGCGAGCGGCAATGCGAAAGCCTTCGCCAACCTGTTCGATGTCGTGCGGCCGGGCGGCGCGGTGGTGCTGGTCGGGCTGCCGGTGGAGCCGGTCAGCCTCGACGTGCCGGCGGCGATCTCGAAGGAAGCGCGCATCGAGACGGTGTTCCGCTACGCCAACATCTTCGACCGCGCCCTGCAGCTGATTGCTTCCGGCAAGGTTGACCTCAAGCCGCTGATCACCGGCACCTATGATTTCTCCGACAGCATCGAGGCGTTCGAGCGGGCGGCGGCAGGCAACCCGCAGGACGTCAAGCTGCAGATCCTGCTTACCGGCGAGAAGGGCTGATCATGTCCGCAATCATCTGCTCCCATGTCGACAAGGCCTATGGCGCAACCACCGTCATCCGCGACCTCAACCTCAGCATCGAGGAGCACGAATTCGTCGTGTTCCTCGGCCCCTCCGGCTGCGGCAAGTCGACCTTGCTGCGCATGCTGGCCGGACTCGAGGACATCAGCGGCGGCGAGGTGTCGATCGGCGGCAAGGTGGTCAACGACCTCGAGCCCGGCGATCGTGGCATCGCCATGGTGTTCCAGAACTACGCGCTCTATCCGCACATGACGATTTTCGACAACATCGCCTTCGGGCTGAAGCGGCAGAAGGTGCCCGTGGCCGAGATCAGGAAACGGGTCGAAGCCGTTGCCAGGACGCTCGGCCTGGAACCCTATCTCGGCCGCAAGCCGACCGAACTTTCCGGCGGCCAGCAGCAGCGCGTGGCGATCGCACGCGCCATGATCAAGACGCCCAAGGTGTTCCTGTTCGACGAGCCGCTGTCCAACCTCGACGCCAAGCTGCGCAACCATATGCGCATCGAGATCGCCCGGCTGCACCAGTCGCTGAAGACTACGACCGTCTACGTCACTCACGACCAGCTGGAGGCGATGACGCTGGCCGACCGCATCGTGCTGCTCGAGGATGGCGTCATCGAGCAGATCGGCTCGCCGGCGGAGATCTATCGCCGGCCCGGCAATCTGTTCGTGGCCGGCTTCATCGGCACGCCGAACATGAACTTTGTCGAGGTGACGATCGGCCGGGCCGGAGACGGCTGGACACTCACTGGCGCCGGGACAGTGTTTTCGATCGAGGGCCAGGAGTTCCACCTCCAGCATGGCGATCGCGCTGTGCTCGGCATCCGGCCGCCCGACCTGAAGACGGCCGGCGCCGATGCCGGCCGGAACGTCTTGCAAGGCACGGCCGATCTCATCGAATTCCATGGCAACGACGCGCTGGTGACGTTCGGCTCGGGCGGCAGGGAGGTCAGCGCGCTGGTGCCGGCGCGCGAATGCCCGGCGTTGCAGGCGCCTGTGCGCTACACATTCGAGGAGGAAAGCATCCACCTCTTCGATGCCGCATCAGGCGCATCTCTGCGCAAGCGGCAGGCCACCGGTCTACTGGATGGCGTCGAGCGCCTGGCGCTGCCGGTGCATCTCTAGAAAAATGCGGTAGTCGCGGTCGAAGCGGGCGCCGGCCGCTGGATTGGCGGCGCGCTTCCTGCCGCCCTGCTGCATGGCGACGCAGGCCGCGTTCAGGTCGGGGTAGAGCCCGGCCGCGGTGGCCGCTACCATGCCGGTGCCGAGCAGCACCGCCTCGTCGGCCAGCGGCTCGATGACCGTGCAGCCGGTGGCGTCGGCGTAGAGCTCCATCAGCAGCGGATTCTTGGTATGGCCGCCGGTCACATGCAGCGTGTCGATCAGGTAGCCGTTCTCGTTCAGCGCCTCCAGCACATGGCGCACGCCAAGCGCGATGCCGACGGCGGTGCGCCAATACAGCTTGCACAGGCTGTCGAAGGAGGAATCGAGCGTCAGCCCGCTGACGACGCCGACGGCGTGCGGATCGGCCAATGGCGAACGGTTGCCGTGGAAATCCGGCAGCACGTGCAGCCTCGCCGCTAATGCCTCGCCTTCGGCAGCACGCAATTCGGCGACGCGCCTGGCAATCTTGGCATGCATGGCGGTATTCGGCTCGCCGCCGGCGCCGTGCCAGCGGATGATGTGGTCGAGCAGTGCTCCGGTCGCCGACTGGCCGCCCTCCGACAGCCAGAGCGTGGGCAGCGCGGCACCGTAGTATGGCCCCCACACGCCGGCGAAAGGCTGCGGGTCGGGCGACATCGCCATGACGCAGGAGGAGGTGCCGGCGATCAGCGCCAGATGCCGGCTGATGTTCTTTTCGTCGCCGGCAAAACCGCCGAGCACGCCGAGCGCGCCGGCATAGGCGTCGATGACACCGGCGCCGACGCGGCATTTTTCGGTCAGGCCAAGTTCGGCCGCCGCTTGCGCGGTCAATGGGCCGATATCGGCGCCGACCGGACTGGCCTTTTCCGGCAGATTGCCGTGCTCAAACAGGTCGCCAAGGCCGACGGTCTCGAAGAAGTCGCGCCGCCAGCCGGTTTTCTCATGCGCCAGATAGGTCCATTTGGCGGTCAGCGTGCACTGCGAGCGGGCGAGCGAGCCGGTCGCCTTCCAGGTCAGGAAATCGGTGAGGTCGAATAGGTAGCCGGCTTCATTCCAGGTGCCGGGCAGCTTGCGCTTCAGCCACATCAGCTTCGGCGTCGCCATTTCCGGCGACATCACGCCGCCGATATAGTCGAGCACGGCGTGGCCGCTTCGCGTGCACTCATCGGCCTCGGCGATGGCGCGATGGTCGAGCCAGACAATGGTGTCCCAGCGCCTCTCGCCGGTGACCGACACGCTGAGCTGGCCGCCTTGCCGGTCGCGCACCACCAGCGAGCAGGTGGCGTCGAAAGAAATGCCGACAATGTCTTCCACTGTCACGCCGGCCTTCTCGCGCGCGGCCCGCACGGCCTTGCAGACCGCCGCCCAGATATCCGCCGAATCATGCTCGGCATGATCGGCCTTGGGCTGATGCATGGCGATCGGGTGATCGGCGCGGCCCAGCAAGGTGCCACGGGAATCGAGAATACCCGCGCGGGCGCTCCCGGTGCCGACGTCGACCGCGCAAACGAAACTGTTCGTCAAGATGCTTTTACTCTCGCTCCCAGGCCTGCAATCAGATCGGGCAATTGCAGCATGTCAGCGAATATAAAGTCCGGTTCACTCGACGCAAGCCGCGCTTTCAAGGCAGGGTTCTCGGCATGTGAGCCGCCGGTGAAGGCAAAGACGCGCATGCCAGCGGCGCGGGCCGCGGCGACGCCGGCCGGACTGTCCTCGATGACCAGGCATTTGCGCGGTTTCGCCCGCATGCTGGCGGCGGCATGGAGGAAAAGGTCCGGCGCGGGCTTGCCACGCCTCACCATGGTGGCGCTGAAGAGATGCGGCTCCATCAGCCCGAGCAGCCCGGTGACGTCGAGCGCGTAGCGGATGCGCTCCAGCGTGCCGGATGAGGCGACGCAGAACGGCAGGGCAAGCTTCGGCAGCATCTCCTTGACGCCAGGGATCGGCTTCAATTCCTCACGGAACTTGCGCATCAGGTCGACGCGCATGGCTGTCAGCTGCTGGTCGCTGATCTCCAAACCGAAGTCGCTGCCGAGGATCTCGCGCACGCTCTTCATGCTCTTACCGAGGAAGTGCTCGTAGGCGGCATCCTCCGAGACCGTGCCGCCGGCGAGCGCGATCATGCCGAGCAGGGCCGAGACCGACAGCGCCTCGCTGTCGACCAGCACGCCGTCACAGTCGAAGATGACCAGTTCGGGCGTCATGGCTTCGCGTCAGACTCAGAGCTTCCCGGCGAGATAGCGCGTCAAGGTTTCGCGCGCGCCATTTGCCCACAAGACGTTGAGCGCATGGGCAAAGGCCTCGGCGAAGGCGGCGGAGCGGCCGACATCGCCATAGATGTCCTCCATCGCCAGCCAGGCGCCGGGCGCGTCCTTGGCAGCCTTCGCGGTCGCCTGCATGCGGTCCCAGCTCGGATCGTTCGGTTCGATGACGGCGCCGCTGTCGGTAGTGCCAAAACAGTAGCGGCACCAGAGTGCGGACTCCAGCGCGAGGCCGGCGACGCCCTTGCCGGCCTTCAGCCGGTCGGCGATGGTCGGAATGATGAATTTCGGCTGCCGGTTGGAGCCGTCGAGGCAAAGCCGGCGGATGGTGTCACCGATCTTGGGATTGGAGAAGCGGCGCTCGATGAGCTGGTAGTAATCCTCCAGCACCGTATCCGGCACCGGTGGCACGGTCGGGATGATCTCGTCGCGCTCCAGCTTGGCCAGGAAGCCGCGTACCAGCGGCTCCTGCATCGCTTCATGGACGAAGTGGATGTCCATCAACCCGGCCGGATAAGCGATCGTGGCATGGCCGCCATTGAGGATGCGGATCTTCATCAATTCGTAGGGCGCGACGTCCTTGACGAACTGCACGCCGACCTTTTCCAGCGGCGGGCGGCCGTCGGTGAAACGATCCTCCAGCACCCATTGCCGGAACGGCTCGCAGAACACCGGCCAGTTGTCCTCCAGCCCGAAATCGCTGGCCAGGATGCCGCGCTCGCGATCGGTGGTGGCCGGCGTGATGCGGTCGACCATGCCGTTCGGAAAGGCGACGTTGTCCTTCACCCAGGTGGCCAGATCCTCGTCGATCAACCGCGCCAGGCCGATGACGCCATCCGAGGTGACGTGGCCGTTATGAGGGATGTTGTCGCAGGACATGACGGTGAACGGCACGATGCCGTCGGCGCGACGGCGCACCAGCCCGGCAAGGATAAGGCCGAACACGGTTTTCGGCACGGCGCCAGCTTGCGCATCGGCGACGATGTCGGGATGGGTCGGGTTGAACACACCGGAAGCCGGATCGATGAAATAGCCGCCTTCGGTGATGGTCAGCGAGACGATCCGGATCGCCGGATCGGCAAGCCGCTCGATGATCGCGGCCGGTTCGCCGGGCATCAGGAAATCGATCATGGCGCCGGTGACGCGAGCGCTCATATGGCCGGAGTCCTGCTCGACCACCGTGGTCAGCCAGTCCTGCTCCTCGAGCTTGGCGCGGCCGACCTTTTCGCCGTCGAATACACCGGCGCCGACCAGCGCCCAGTCATGGCCGAGCCCCGCGTTGAACAGGTCGTCGAGGTAAACGGCCTGGTGCGAGCGATGAAAATTGCCGACACCGAAATGCACGATGCCGGCCTTGAGCCCGGCGCGGTCGTATTTCGGACCGGAGACTTTCGCGGGGAGTTTGGCGAGGCTTGAGGAAGAGAGTTTCACGGTCATCTGCTTTTACCCTTTGGCCGATACATGGCCTGACAATTCCACCTCTCCCGTTCCCCGGAAGATGGAGTGGCGGTGAGGGGCGGCACCTGCCTGCCAGCTTCGGCCGCCCCTCACCTGCCCGACGGCGCCTTCTCCTCGGAGGCAGGGAGAGACGCCTTCCCCCTCAACTCATCGCCATCAACTCATCCATTGGCCGCCATCGACATTGTAGGTCTGGGCGACGATGTATTCTGCTTCGTCGCTGGCCAGGAACACGGCCATGCCGGCGAGGTCTTCCGGCCTGCCCATGCGCCCATACGGCACGCCCTCGCCGACCAGCCGCCTCTTCTCGCCCTTCGGCCGGTTCTCGTATTTGGCAAACAGCGCATCGACGTGATCCCACATGTCGCTGTCGACGACGCCGGGCGCGATGCCGTTGACATTGATGCGGTGCTTGATCAGGTCGAGCCCGGCCGACTGGGTCAGCGAGATGACGGCAGCCTTGGTGGCGCAGTAGACGGCAACAAGTGGCTCGCCGCGCCGGCCGGCCTGGCTCGCGATGTTGATGATCCGGCCACCCTTGCCGCGCGCGATCATCGAGCGGGCGGCCGCCTGCAGCATGAACAGCGTGCCGGCGACATTGACCGTAAACAGCTTGTCGTAGCTCGTCCTCGATATCTCGACGATCGGCGCGAGGTCGAAAATGGCGGCGTTGTTGATCAGTATGTCGAGCCCGCCGGTCCTGGCCTCGACCGCCTTCACCGCCGCCTCGATGGAGGCCTGGTCGGTGACGTCGAGCTTCACGGCATAGGCCTTGTCGCCGATCCCGGCCGCCGTCCTTTCGGCGGCCTCCAGATCGATGTCGGCAACCGCCACCGTTGCACCCTCGCGCGCATAGGCTTCGGCGAAGGCCTTGCCGATGCCGCGCGCCGACCCGGTGATCAGCGCCGATTTGCCTTTCAGCCTCACCGGGCCATCGCCTTTCCGTCGGGGCCGAAGCGATGCAGCTTGGCCTGGTCGGGCGTCAGATAGATGGTGTCGCCATGACGGACGCCCAGCTCGCCATCGGCGCGCACCGTCAAGGTGCCGACGCCGTCGGCCTGGACATGCAGGAAGGTGTCGGAGCCGAGATGCTCGGCGACGCCGACGGTCGCCTTCCAGTCGCCCGCCGTGGTCGAGATGTTCATGTGCTCGGGGCGGATGCCGATGGTCTTGGCGCTATATTTCGCCGCCGGGGCGCCCTCTATCAGGTTCATCTTGGGCGAACCGATGAAGCCGGCGACGAACAGGTTCTTCGGTGTCTTGTAGAGCTCCATGGGCGAGCCGACCTGCTCGACATTGCCGGCATTGAGCACGACGATCTTGTCGGCCATGGTCATGGCCTCGACCTGGTCGTGGGTGACGTAGATCATCGTCGTCTTGAGCTGATGATGCAGCTCGCTGATCTCCAGCCGCATGGTACCGCGCAAGGCGGCGTCGAGATTGGACAGCGGTTCGTCGAAGAGGAACGCCGAAGGCTGGCGCACGATGGCGCGGCCGATGGCGACGCGCTGGCGTTGGCCGCCGGAGAGCTGGCCCGGCCGGCGTTCGAGATAGTTGGTGAGGTTCAGCACTCTGGCTGCGTCCTTCACCTTCCTGTCGATGGTCGCCTGGTCCTCGCCCGCCATCTTCAGCGGGAAGGCAATGTTCTTGGCGACCGTCATGTGCGGATAGAGCGCATAGGACTGGAACACCATGGCCAGCTTGCGCTTGGCCGGCGCCTCGCCGGTGACATCACGGCCGTCGATGTTGATGGTGCCGCCGCTGGTGTCCTCCAGCCCGGCGATCAGCCTCAGCAGCGTGGACTTGCCGCAACCGGACGGGCCGACGAACACGACGAACTCGCCATCCTCGATGACCAGGTCGATGTTCGGAATGATGGTCGTCGACCCAAAGGATTTGGAGACGTTCTTGAGCGTGATGTTTCCCATGGTTTCCTCCCGAGGGATTATTGTCCGTCGTCCGCCGCTTGCGGCGCCGCTTGTTATTTCACAGCACCAAATGTCAGGCCGCGCACCAGCTGCTTCTGACTGAACCAGCCCATGATCAGGATCGGCGCGATAGCCAGCGTCGAGGCCGCCGACAGCTTGGCCCAGAACAGGCCTTGCGGGCTGGAGAAGGAACTGATGAAGGCGGTGAGCGGGGCGGCTTCGGTGGTGGTCAGCCGGATCGTCCAGAACGCCTCGTTCCAGGCCAGGATGATGTTCAACAGCATGGTCGAGGCGATGCCCGGCACCGCCATCGGCGTCAGCACATAGACGATCTCGTTCCACAGCGAGGCACCGTCCATGCGCGCTGCTTCGAGGATCTCGCCCGGGATCTCGCGGAAATAGGTGTAGAGCATCCACACCACGATCGGCAGGTTGATCAGCATCAACATGACCATCAGGCCGATGCGGCTGTCGAGCAGGCCGGTGTCGCGGAAGATCAGGTAGATCGGGAACAGCACCGCCACCGCCGGCATCATCTTGGTGGACAGCATCCACATCAGGATGTCCTTGGTCCGCTTGCTCGGCGAGAAGGCCATCGACCATGCCGCCGGAATGGCGACGAGCAGGGCCAGGATGGTCGAGCCGACCGACAGGATCACCGAATTCAGGAAGAACTTGAAATAGCCGCTCTGCGCCTGGACCTCGGAATAGCTTTCCATGGTGCCCGATGGGATCAAGGCAAAGCCCTGGATCGCCTCCTGCTCCGACTTGAACGAGGTGATGATCGTATACAGAATCGGGAAGAAGATCAGCAGGGCGACGATCCAGGCGGCCGCGGTGGCGATCGTCTTGTGCTGGGTGGTGACTGCGCGAGCCATCTTGTCCTCCCTTACTTGTCCAGGTTCTTGCCGACCGCGCGCATGGCGAAGAAGGCGACGATGTTGGCGAGAATAACGGCGATCACGCCACCGGCGGATGCCTGGCCGATTTTGAACTCCAGCAGCGCCTTCTGGTAGACGAGGAAAGGCAGGTTGGTGGAGGCATAGCCCGGGCCGCCATTGGTGGTGACGAGGATCTCGGCATAGACCGAGAGCAGGAAGATCGTCTGGATCAGGATCACCACCGTGATGGCGCGCGACATGTGCGGCAGCGTCAGATAGATGAAGCGGCTGAGGAAGCCGGCGCCGTCCATCTCCGCCGCCTCCTTCTGCTCGCCGTCGAGCGACTGCAGCGAGGTCAACAGGATCAGCGTGGCAAATGGCAGCCATTGCCAGGCGACGATGATGATGATGGCGGTCAGCGGATGCTGCCCGAACCAGTCTATCGGCTGCCCGCCGAAGAAGCGCGCAATATCGGCGAAGACGCCGTACTGCGGATGCATGATCATGTTCTTCCACACCAGCGCCGCCACCGGCGGCATGACGAAGAAGGGCGAGATGACGAGGATGCGGACGATGCCTTGTCCCCACATCGGCTGATCGATGAGCATCGCCAGCAGGATGCCGCCGATCACCGTGATCAGAAGCACGCTGACGACGATGGTCAGCGTGTTGAGGATCGACTGCAGGAAGGCCGGGTTGGAATAGAACAGCGCGTAGTTGGAGAAGCCGACGAAACCGTCGCGGATCGGGTTGAGCGGATTGTACTGCTGGAAGGAGAACCACAGGGTGAGTGCCAGCGGCACGATCATCCAGACGAACAGCAGCACCACGGATGGCGCCATCATGAAACGGGCAAGCGAGCGGGTCTGCTGAGTAGCCATGACGGTCACCCTCCAAAGGTCAGCCAGATTTCAGAGTTGTGCCAGAATTCTCGAGATTGTGAAGGTGGCCGCCCGAACTGGGATTCGGGCGGCCAATGCCGGTCATGATGCGCTACCGGCGTTCGGCACCGGGAGGAGCCTTACTTGATATAACCGCCTTCGGTCATCGCCGCGGTGGCCGCATCCTGCGCCTGCTTCAGCGCGTCGTCGACGCTCGACTGACCGGCGAGGGCTGCCGAGAATAGCTGGCCGACCGTGGTGCCGAGCCCCTGGAATTCAGGAATGGCGACGAACTGCACGCCGACATAAGGCACCGGCTTGACGGTCGGATGCGTCGGATCGGCTGCATTGATGGAGTCCAGCGTCATCTTGGCGAAGGGCGCCGCCTTCTGGTACTCGGCATTGGCATAGAGCGAGGTGCGCGTTCCGGGCGGAACGTTGGCCCAGCCTTCCTTCGAAGCGACCAGTTCGGCGTAGTGCTTGCTGGTGGCCCATGACACGAACTTTTCGGCAGCATCGGCTTTCTGCGTGCCGGCGGGAACGGCCAGCGACCAGGCCCACAGCCAGTTGCCGCGCTTGCCGAGGCCGTTGTCGGGCGCCAGAGCGTAGCCGACCTTGTCGGCGACCGTGGAGTTCTTCGGATCGGAGACGAAGGAGGCAGCGACGGTGGCATCGATCCACATGCCGCACTTGCCCTGCTGGAACAGCGCCAGGTTCTCATTGAAGCCGTTGGACGAAGCGCCCTCCGGGCCGTCGGCCTTCATCAGGTCGACATAGAACTGCAGCGTGTTCTTCCATTCGGGCTGATCGAACTGTGGCTTCCAGTTCTCGTCGAACCAGCGCGCGCCGAAGGAGTTCGACATGGCGGTAAGGAAAGCCATGTTCTCACCCCAGCCGGCCTTGCCGCGCAGGCAGACGCCGTTCACGCCATTGGCGCGGTCGGTCATCTTGTCGGCGGCCTGCTTGATGAAGTCCCAGGTCGGCGCGTCGGGCATGGTCAGCCCGGCCTTCTCCATCAGGTCCTTGCGGTACATGACAAAGGAGCTCTCGCCGTAGAAGGGCGCGGCGTAGAGCTTGCCGTCGACCGAAAGGCCGCCGGCGATGGCCGGGATGATGTCCTTGGCGTCGTAGTCGTCGCCGAGCTTATCGAGCGGCAAGAGCCAGCTCTGCTTGGCCCAGATCGGAACCTCGTAGGTGCCGATGGTCATGACGTCGTACTGGCCGCCCTTGGTGGCGATGTCAGTGGTGACGCGCTCGCGTAGCACGTTTTCTTCAAGCGTGACCCAGTTCAGCTGGATGTCGGGGTTAGCCTTGGTGAAGTCGTCGGTCAGCTTCTGCATGCGGACCATATCGCCATTGTTGACGGTGGCGATGGTGATGGATTCGGCATGCGCGGCGAACGCGAGGGCGCTGGCCGACAACAGGCCCAGGGTGAGCGTGCGAAGTTTCATCAAATTCCTCCCATAAACCAAAGTGAGCATTTGCCTTGGCTGTGAGCAATTACTCACCTGGCGTGAATTATGTCAAGCCGGAATCGATGCTGCAGCGCAGCACAAATGGCCGTGCACTACCCTTCGAGGCACAGGGAGTCGCGTGAAGGCAGACCGGCAGGTTTTGCCGGCGCGCCGGGCTTTTTGGGGGAGTCAGTCTATTGGCAGGCGATCTCGGCCAGGATCCAGTCGCGGAAGGCGCGGATCTTCGGCACGTTGCGCCGCGCCGTCGGATAGACCAGCCAGTAGGCATGGCCATCGTCGCCGACGAGGTCGAAAGGCTGGATCAGGCGGCCGTCGGCGAGTTCGGCCTTGAACAGCGCTCTGGTCAGGATCGCCACGCCATGGCCGGCGATCGCCGCATTGGCCTCGTAGGCCTGCGCACCCATGCTGCTGCCCGGTCGCTTGGCAAGGTCGTGCGAGTGCACGCCGGCAGCCTCCAACCATTGTGTCCACCAGATATCGCCAGGATCGAGGATCGGCAGCCGCAGGAGATCGGCAGGTTCATTGACCCCGCCAATGCTCGCGGCGAGCTTCGGGCTGAGCATCGGCGTGAAATCGGCGTCGAGCAGTTTGTGCGCCTCCAGGCCCGGCCATTTGCCGCCGCCCGAGCGGATGGCGAGATCGACATCTTCGCGCGCGAAATCGGTCAGGCGGCTCGACGTATCGAGCCGCACGGCAAGTGCGGGATGGGCGATCTGGAACGAGCCCAGATGCTGCGCCAGCCAGTTCGAGGCAAAGGTCAGCACCGTGGTTACGCACAGCAGGCCGTCGGCGCCGCCACGCGCGGCGGCGTAGGCCTGCCCCAGAATGGCAAAGGCCTCGCTGACGGCGGGCGCCAGGCGCTGACCGGGCCCGGTCAGTTCGATCTGCTTGGGACGGCGCAGGAACAAAGGCGCGCCAATGCGCTCCTCGAGCAGCTTGATCTGGTAACTCGCGGCGGCCTGGGTCATGCCGAGTTCCTGCGCTGCCCTGGTGAAGGAGAGATGCCGAGCCACGGCTTCGAACACGCGGATCGCCTGCAGTGGCGGCAGCGGCGCGAGCTGCGGGGAGCTCAGATCGGGCATAAAACCTCCTTATGGGTCATGATCGAGGTTTGATTGGAAGCGCGAAGCTGCCAACCCGATATTTGGGGTTCGACGATCAAAGCAGTTCAAGAATAGCGAAGGCTGACGATCATGACCACGGTCCAGGAAAAGCTCGTTTCGACCCCGGCGCACGGCTGGTTTTCCCTGTTGGCGCGCGAATTCTTGCGGTTTGCCGGCCGCAGGCGCAACTATGTCGATGTCCGGGACCTGTCGCCGCATCTGCAGCGCGACATGGGTTTTCTTGACGGCAACGACCCAAGCGGGCGCCACGAATAGCCGTCCAGATTTTATCGACCGTCAGCTGGCCAGCAGGGCGGCCGCGGTCCGCTCATCGGTGATGAGGCCGTTGACCAGCCGCCGGTTCACGGCCGCGAGAATGCCCGGCAGCTTGCGCTCGCCCATGGCAAGCGCGATGACCAGCGACTTCTCGCGCGACGGCAGCGCCGCCGAGGAGACGCGGTCGTTGGTGATGCCTTCGATCATGCGGCCTTCGCGGTCGAACACCCAGCCGACGATCTCGGCGATGCCGCCAGCCTTCTGCAGCGACTTCAACTCGGCCTCGGAAATGAAGCCGTCTTCATAGAGCGGAGCCTTGGTTCCGAGATCGCCGATGCCGACGAAGGTGACGTCGGCTTCCGCCGCCAGCGCCAGCGTCGGCTGGATCATTGGCTGGCTGAGCAGCATGTCGCGCTCCTCCGGCGAGGAGGCGATGACCGGCAGCGGCATCGGGAAGGACCGCGCCTTGACCCGGTCCGCCATGGTGAAGATGACGTTGTAGAAGGCGGCCGAGCCGTCCGGCGAGATGTTGCCGGTCAATGACACCACCTTGTGCTGGGGGCATTCCATCGGCGGCAGTTGCTCGATCGCCGCCTTCAGCGTGCGCCCGGTGCCGATCGCCATGACGATGGGGGTGGGCGAGCGCAGCCGCCGCTCGATCTCGGCCGCGGCGGCCTCGGCGACGCCGATCGTCGTCGAGGATGAGGTGGGATCGCTCGGCACTACTTCGACCAGATCGAGCGCGAAGCGCGATTTGAGCCGCGCCGAAAGGTCGAGGCAATTGGCGATCGGATGGTCGACGCGCACCTTGATCAGCCCTTCCGAGACCGCCAGCGACACCAGCCGCTGCGCCGTCTGCCGCGAAATGCCGAGCGTGGCGGCGATCTGGTCCTGCGTGTTGCCGGCAACATAATAGAGCCAGCCGGCGCGCGCCGCGTCGTCCAACCGGTTGCTGCCGCTGTCCTGCCGCGAATTCACGTCCTGCCTCCCAAACCGCCCAACGGGGAACGGATACCCTAGCTTACAAGGGGAATGCGGCAAGGCGCAATTGTCTATCGACAGGGCAATTGCCAACGTCCTCTATCCGGCCCGGAGCGAGGACGATCGCTTCGACGGCGGCATTTCCCCGGCAGCAAGGGGAGGTTTCGCGCTGCCAAGCGGACCAGGATCGCCGGCTTGACGGTTTATCTCGGCGCGCAAACCGATTAAGGGGATCGGCAAAGGAGCCTTGCATGACGCCGAAAGCGGTTTTCTGGGATATGGACGGGACGCTGGTCGACAGCGAGCCGCTGCACGAGGCGGCGCTGGTAGCGGCGCTGCGCAGCGTCGGCATCGCGCCGCCGACCAATCTGCACGAGCGGGTGCTGGGCGTGGCCGCATGGCCGGTCTACGAGATGCTGCGCGACGAGTTCGGCCTCGACCTGCCCTTCGACGACTGGATCGTGCGCAAATACGATCACTATCTGCCGTTGGCCGAGACGCTGAAGCCGCGTCCGGGCGCGATCGAGATCTTCAACGAATTGCGCGAACGCGGCGTGCAGCAGGCGGTGGTCTCCAATTCCGACAGGCTGATCGTCGATGCCAATCTGCGCGCCGTCGGCCTGATCTATCCCGGCATGAGGACGATCAGCCGAAACGACGTGCGTGAAGGCAAGCCGTACCCCGAACCGTTCCTGCGGGCCGCGCATCTGGCAGAGGTCGATCCGGCCCAGGCCGTAGCGGTCGACGACAGCATTACCGGCGCCATGGCCGGCCTGGCGGCCGGCATGCGCACGATGTTCTGGCCGGAAGCGCCGATGGCGGGGCCGCCGGGGGCCATCGTCATCAACAGCGCGGACGAACTGCGCAAAGAGCTCGGGCTGTAAGGCTCTTAGCTGCGCATGATCTTGTCCGAACCGCAGGTCAGCGAAGCAAAAACCGGTTCCCGCTTATCGCTGGCGCGGACGTTCGGTTCGGGATCATGCTCTAGTTCCGGTAGACCGGTTCCTGCTCGTCGAGGATCGCCTTCAGTTCGGCTAGGTGGCGTTCAGCCTGGCCGGGATAGTCGTTCGCCTCCGCCGCGGTCTTCTCGGCGATGGCGTCGGACAGGGTGCGCAACGGCCGGCCGGTCCACAGCGCCTTGATGTAGGTCTCGGCGGCGCGCTCGAAATAGAACATCCGGTTGAACGTGTCGGCGACGGTGTCGCCGATGACCAGTACACCGTGGTTGCCCATGACCATCACCTTGACCTTCGGATCGGTCAGAAGCTGCGAGCAGCGCTCGCCCTCCTCATCGAAGGCCAGCCCGCCATAATTGGCGTCGACGACATGGCGGTTGAAAAACGTCGCCGAGTTCTGGTCGATCGGTGGCAGGCGGGAGTCGGCCAGCGACGCGAGCACGGTGGCGTGGATCGAATGCACGTGCATGACGCAACGCGCGTGCGGCACGTTGCGGTGGATGGCGCCATGCAGGCCCCAGGCCGTCGGGTCCGGTGCGTTGGGGCCGGAGAGCGTCTCAGGATCGTTGGCATCGATCAGCAGCAGGTCGCTCGCCTTGATGCGCGAGAAATGCACCTGGTTGGGATTCATCAGGAATCTGGTGCCGTCATCGTTGACGGCCAGCGAGAAGTGGTTGGCCACCGCCTCGTGCATGTCGAGCCGCGCCGTCCAGCGGAAGGCACAGGCGAGGTCGACCCGCTCCTCGTAGAAGGGCAGGTTGGTCAGCGGTTCCTTCTGCAGGCGGGCGATGCTCATCGAAAATCCTCCGGTTTTGGCGAGAATGCCGCGCGCCAGGCCGGCCAGCAACGGCAAACTGATGGGTCAGGCCGCCGTGCGCGCCGACTGCAGGCCGCCATGCTCGACGATGAAGTCGATCACCTCCCGCAGGCCCTTGCCGCGCGACAGGTCGGTGAAGCCGAACGGCCGCTTGCCGCGCATGCGGGCGGCGTCGCTCTCCATCACGTCGAGGTTGACGTTCACATAGGGCGCCAGATCGCTCTTGTTGATGATGAGGAAGTCGGAACGGGTGATGGCGGGGCCGCCCTTCCTCGGGATCTCCTCGCCCTGGCAGACCGAAATCACGTAGAGCGTGAGATCGGCAAGGTCGGGCGAGAAGGTGGCGGCGAGATTGTCGCCGCCGGATTCGATGAAGATGATGTCGAGATCGGGGAATTTCCGGTTCAGCTCGGCGATCGCCTGCAGATTGATCGAGGCGTCCTCGCGGATGGCGGTGTGCGGGCAGCCGCCCGTCTCGACGCCGACGATGCGCTCCTCCGGCAGCGCCTGCAGGCGGGCCAGCATCATGGCGTCTTCCCTGGTGTAGATGTCGTTGGTGACGACGGCGATGGAGAAGTCGTCGCGCAGTGCCTTGCAGAGCTTTTCGGTGAGCGTGGTCTTGCCGGAACCGACAGGGCCGCCGATGCCGATGCGAAGGGGACCATTGGCCTGGGTCATGCGGAAAACTCCGTGATGGCGAGGATTGCGAAGCCTGCCCCGATCAGCAGGCAGAGTGGCGAATAGAGGCTGACGTCGAGCCGCGCGAAAGGTTGCTCGGGCGTCAATCGACGCCACCAGGGCGTGAAGCCGGCGATGCCGCGCCCGAGGAAGACCAGCGCGATGAGCAGCGAAGTGGCGGCAAGGCCCGCCTTGGGAAAGGGCGAGGCGAAAACACCCTCGAGCGCCAGCGGCCAGAGCGTGGCCAGGCCAAGGCAGGCGGCGACCGCAAAGCTTGCGCCTGGCGACGGCATCTCGTCGACGCCGCGGAAGCCGACGACGGCACGGGCGCAGGATTTGGCATCCGTGCCCGGCCAGATGCCGCCGATGCCCCAATAGACATGCAGCGCGGTGATGATGAGCAGAACGAGCGAGAGCGCGAAGGCGAGCACGATCATGAGCGGAACAGCCGGGAATATTGGGTTTCGTGCCGCATCGCCATGACGTCGGAGACGAAGGCGCAGCCGCCGAGATCGCCGAGCGAGGAGACCGCCGCGCGGGTGGCCGTCGTCAACGCCAGCGGTTCGAAGCCGGCTAACAATGCGGTGGCGTCGACCTGGCCGACGACGCCGAGCCGGATCGCGGCCTGCACAAGATTGGAGAAGAAGGCCTGCAGGAAGGCGGAGAGCGAGTCTGCCAGGCTGATGCCGTGGCCGCCGGCGACGGCGCCGACCGCGACGCAGTATGCGCAGTCGGCTGGCAGGCGCTCCAGTACCGGGCTTGGCCAGGCCGAGGCGGCCTTGAGGAAGGCAGCACCCTGCAACATGGTCTCGGCATGGCGCTCGCGCGAGCCGGCGAGCGCCTCGGCAAGTATTGCGACTTCGTTGAGATCGCCAGCGTCGCCGGCGCGCCGCCAGGCTTCGGCGAACAGCACGGCGTCGTTCCAGCCCGACCCCATCTCGACCAGCGTCTCCAGCCAAGCCGCAAGGCTTTGCCGGTCGGCCACCAGACCGTCATGGACGGCGCGTTCGAGGCCATGGCTGTAGGAGAAGCCGCCGACCGGAAAGGCCGGCGACAGCCATACCATCAGCCGGAGCAGGGCGATGCCGGATGGCTGCTCAGTCATGGTGGTGGTGATGGTGGTCCTCATCGTGCGAATGGGAATGGCTGTGCGCGTGGCTGTGCGAATGCTCGCCGCCATGCGCATGGGAGTGCGCTTCGGCATGGCTGTGCGCGTGGCCATGATCGTGGCCACCATGGCCGGAATAGGCGCCGCGCACCGGCTTGAACGGCTCGGAAACCTCGCTCACCGTGGCGCCCAGCCCTTCCAGCATCGCCTTGATGACATGGTCGCGCAGGATGAGGATGCGGCCCGCCTCGATCGCCGCTGCGAGGTGACGGTTGCCGATGTGCCAGGCGAGCTCGGTGAGATGCACGGCATCGCGGGCGCGGATGTCGTAGACCTCTTCGGGTGCTGCGACGATTTCAAGCTGGCGGCCATCCTCCAGCACCAGCCGGTCGCCATTGTTCAGCGCGACAGGTTCGGGCAGGTCGACCAGCACCTTGTCGCCGCCCTCGGTCTCGATGGCGCGGCGGCGCAGGTGGCGCTCGTCATGGGCAAGCACGGCCCTGGCATAGGGGGCGGCCGCTCCGGCTGCGCCGGCGGCAAGCACGGAGACCGCGCGCGGGAACTTGGTGAAATCGGTGTTGATGTTCAGTTTCATCTCATGGCTCCGCCATTGGCTTGCGCCCTCGCACGCGCCGGACGCGACAGCACGCGTTCGAAATATGCGTCGACGCGCCCGGAGTCGATCGGGAATCTGCCGGCTCGCGCCCAGGCACCCATGTCGCCGAGCAGTACGTCGACAGCGGAAAAGCGGTCGCCCAGCGCGAAGGGTTTTTCGCCAAGCCGGCGGTCGAGCGCCTTGACCTCCGTGGCGAAGTCATGAGCCGCGGCGGGGCCGACATCGACCCGGACCTCCTTCGGCAACAGAAAGCGGTGGCGCAATTTGTTCCACAGCGGCGCCTCGAATTCAGACTGGGCAAAATGCATCCAGGAATCCATCTCGGCACGGCCGGCGAGACCCGGGTTGGCGCCCATGCCCTTGTCCGCATGCTTGTCGGCCAGATAGACGCAGATCGCCGCCGAATCCGTCACCTTGAGGTCGCCGTCGATCAGGATCGGCACCTTGCCGGACGGGTTCAGCGCGTAGGCTTCGGGCGAGCGCAGCTTGACCTCGACGAATTCATAGGGCTGCCCGAGTTCCTCGAGCATCCAGAGCACGCGACTGACCCTGGATCCGCGCGACCCGACGGCCTTGTACATGGTTCGATCCTGCATTTTCTGAAACCCTAGCCCATTGCCACGTTGAGCCCAATGGCACTCAGACGATGGTGTCGAAGAGCCGCAGGATGAACGATACCTGATAGATCAGCGTGACGGCGACGAAGGCGACGTGGAAGCGGCGGTCGCGCACCAGGATGGCCGCGATGCAAAGGCCGACGAAAACCGGCGTGCGGATCAGATATTCGTGGCCGTAGCGGGCGAAATGCTGCTTCCCCTTGAGCAGCGTGTCGATCACGTCGAGCAGGTAGGTGGTGCCCAGCAGGCCGAAGAACCAGGCGCGGCGCGAATAGAAATAGTCCTCGTAGCTGGTGTAATCGAGCATCGAATCCGGAAACAGCAGCGCGCAGAGCAGGAACAGCGTGACGGCATAGAAGATGATGAAAAGGTACTTGCCGAAGGTCCAGGTCGCCAGCGTGTAGAGGCCGAATTCCCACCACCAGAAATGCACCAGCAGCAACAGCATCGAGCCGACCCAGGCCAGGTGCACTGGATAGAGCTTGTATTGCCCGGGATGCTGGACGAGGCGGGCGACCCCCGACAGAAGCCGGGTGACGCCAAGGCCGATGACCATGCCCATGACGATGCGGATATGCGGGAAGACGTCGTGGGGGGAGGCTATTTCGGTGGCCATGCCTGATCACTATGCGGCTTTTCATGCGCCGCATATTGCGGCGTCCGGGTGCCCGCCGCAACGCATTTTGCCCGGTCGATCGAACTGCCGGGGTCAGAACAGGAAATACCTTTGCGCCATCGGCAGCACGGTCGCCGGCTCGCAGGTCAAAAGCTCGCCGTCGGCGCGCACCTCATAGGTCTCGGGATCGACCTCGACATGAGGCGTGGCGTCGTTGAGCACCATGGAGTGCTTGCCGATGCCGCCGCGCGTGTTCTCGACCGCGACCATCGCCTTGTCGACGCCGAGCCTCTCTTGCAGGCCGGCATCGAGCGCGGCCTTCGAGACGAAGGTCACCGAGGAGTTGGTCAGCGCCTTGCCGAAGGCGCCGAACATCGGCCGGTAGTGCATCGGCTGCGGCGTCGGGATCGAGGCGTTGGGATCGCCCATCGGCGCGGCGGCGATCGAGCCGCCGACCAGCACCATCTCCGGCTTGACGCCGAAGAAAGCCGGGTTCCACAGCACCAGATCGGCGCGTTTTCCGACCGCCACCGAGCCGATCTCCTTCGACAGGCCGTGGGCGATGGCCGGATTGATGGTGTATTTGGCGATGTAGCGGCGAACGCGGAAATTGTCGTTGTCGCCGGTCTCTTCAGGCAACGCGCCACGCTGCCGCTTCATCTTGTCTGCCGTCTGCCAGCAGCGGATCGCCACCTCGCCGACGCGGCCCATGGCCTGGCTGTCGGACGAGATGATCGAGAAGGCGCCGAGGTCGTGCAGGATGTCCTCGGCCGCGATGGTTTCCTTGCGGATGCGGCTTTCGGCAAAGGCGATGTCCTCGGGGATCGACGGCGACAAATGATGGCAGACCATCAGCATGTCGAGATGCTCGGCCAGCGTGTTGACCGTGTAGGGCCTTGTCGGGTTGGTCGAGGACGGGATGACGTTGGGCAGGCCGCAGACCTTGATGATGTCGGGCGCATGGCCGCCGCCGGCGCCCTCGGTGTGGAAGGCATGAATGGTGCGGCCCTTAATGGCAGCGACGGTGTTCTCGACGAAGCCCGACTCGTTCAACGTGTCGGTGTGGATCATCACCTGCACGTCATAGGCGTCGGCGACCGACAGGCAGCAGTCGATGGCGGCCGGCGTCGTGCCCCAGTCCTCGTGCAGCTTCAGCGAGCAGGCGCCGGCAAGCACCATCTCTTCCAGCCCCGCCGGCAGCGAGGCGTTGCCCTTGCCGGAGAGGCCGATGTTCATCGGGAAGGCGTCGAAGGACTGGATCATGCGCGCCATGTGCCACGGTCCCGGCGTGCAGGTGGTGGCCAAGGTGCCATGCGCCGGACCGGTGCCGCCGCCGAGCATGGTGGTGATGCCGCTCATCAGCGCTTCCTCGATCTGCTGCGGGCAGATGAAGTGGATATGCGCGTCGAAGCCGCCGGCGGTGAGGATCTTGCCTTCGCCGGCGATAATCTCGGTGCCGGGGCCGATGATGATGGTGACGCCGTCCTGCATGTCCGGATTACCGGCCTTGCCGATTGCCGCGATGCGGCCGTCCCTGAGGCCGATATCGGCCTTGAAGATGCCGGCGGAGGCGTCGATCACCAGGGCGTTGGTGATGACGGTATCGACCGCGCCCTGCGCGCGCGACACCTGGCTCTGGCCCATGCCGTCGCGGATGACCTTACCGCCGCCGAACTTCACCTCCTCGCCATGGAGGGTAAAATCCTTCTCGACCTCGATGATCAGTTCGGTGTCGGCGAGCCGCACCTTGTCGCCGACCGTGGGGCCGTACATCTGCGCATAGGCGGCGCGGGTAATTCTAGCCATCAGCATTTGCTCCCGAAAAGCGGCTTGGTCGATGGCGGGCTCCACATTGGCGCCATCCTATGGTCACGCAATGACCCGCCTGGCGACACCTTGTGTTCCCATTTGGCGGTTGAGGTGGGCGAGTCACCCCGAAACGACCGTTTGCCAAATCGATGGAAGGAATCTCCATGCGCAAAACGACACTTCTTGCAGCAGCAGCCGGCCTGGCACTGGCGAGCGCAGCCCATGCCCAGCAACAGCCGGCGCCGACCCAGCCGCCGACCGCTCCCGCCGCGCCCAGCGCGCAGCCGGCCGTGCCGACGATCCAGAGCGTCAATATCGTCGACATCACGGAGCTGCCCAAGGACACCCAGACGCAGGTCAACCAGGTGATCGCCCAGCGCGGCGAAGCCGGCCTGCAGAAACTGCGCAGCTCGATCGACGCGACGCCCAAGGTGAAGTCGGCGCTGCAAGCCAAGGGGCTCACTTCGGCGCAAGTGGTCGCCGCCAGCATGAACACCGCCGGCGCGCTGACGCTGATCACCAAGAAAGCGAGCTGACGCCGTGCCGTGGCGGGCCGGCACCTGGCCCGCCCACGGCACCGAAGAGGGAACCATCGCCGGGCGGGAACCGTTTCGTTCTTTTCGCGCTGCACCGCGTCCCGAAGCGATCCCCCTCAGGAGCGAGCGATGGCGATGAACCCCTATTCCGCTACGACGCTGCGATACGCCGCCACGATGGCGCTTGTCCTGGCGACCGCTCCCCTTGCCGGGCTTAACGCGCAAGAGCTCGAATCGAGCGAGACGGTCGACCGGATCGTCAGCTCGCAGGTCAAGCTGGAAGAAGCCAGGACCACCGCCGAGGCCGGGAAGGTTGCCAGCGCGATCGACCGGACCCGCGAGAACATCGGCATGGTGCGCAAGACCTCCAAGCTCGACAAGGTCGACATTGTGTTCCTCACCGACGCGGCGCGCAGCGAAGGCGGCCCGCCGCCGGCGATCGAGAGCAAGATCGAGCAACACCGCGACGATATCGCGGAGCTGCGCAAGGAGATCGAAGCCAACGCGCTGCTGTTCAACGCCATCGACTCGCGGCGCGTGCAGGCCGAGGACGTTGTCGCCGTCGCGTTCGACGATCCGGGAAAGGTCGTCATCTATGCGGCGGCCAAGCCGCCGGGCTGAGCCGAAGGCGCGGGATGGACCGACAGCTCCAGGCGCCATTGGCGTCACAGCTTGCCCATCACCTTCTGCTGGAAGCCGTAGACTTCGCGTTTTCCCCCGAGCGGCACCAGCGTGACGTCGCGCTCCTGCCCCGGCTCGAAGCGGATCGCAGTGCCGGCGGCGATGTCGAGGCGCATGCCCCTGGCGGCCTCGCGGTCGAATTTCAGCCCTTCATTGGTCTCGAAGAAATGATAGTGGCTGCCGACCTGGATCGGCCGGTCGCCGCTGTTGGCGACTTTCAGCGTCACCGTCGGCAGGCCCTTGTTGAGTTCGATATCGCCTTTGGCGGTTATGATTTCGCCGGGGATCATCGCGAACCTCACAGCACGCCGAAGACGAGGCCGGGGCCGACCGCCGCGCAAGCGGCGCCGGCGGCGCGGGCAAGGCCGCGAAAGCGCGCACCGAGGCCGAGCGCCGCAGCGATACCGGTGGCATGAAGCAGCGCGGTGGCGACGGCAAAGCCAGCCATATAGTCCAGCCCGCCCGCATTTTCGGGCACTTCCGTGCCATGGGCGTGGCCATGGAAGAGCGCGAACAGGCCGATGATGGCGACACCGGCCGCGACAGGCAGGTCGACAGCCAGCGCGACCAGCAGGCCAAGCGCCACGACCGAGGCAAGAATGCCCGGCTCGACCAAGGGCACCGGCACATTCAGCATGCCGAGCGCGCCGCCTACCAGCATGACGCCGACGAAGGCCAGCGGCCACGCCCATATCGCCTTGCCGCCCTTGAGCGCCGCCCAGAGGCCGACCGCGATCATCACCGTCATATGGTCGAGGCCGGACAGCGGATGCATGAAGCCGGCCGCGAAGGAAGAGGTCGTGCCGACGCCGACATGGGCATAGGCGGGCATCGCCGCTGCCAGCAGCAGGATGGTGGCCAGCATGGTGCGTTTCGTCGAAGCTGATATCATCGTCATGCCTTCTCTGTGGATCGTCAGGCGGCCTTGCGGGGGCCGCAGCCCTCGGCCTTGAGCACGCGTTTGGTGGAAGCCGGGTACTTCTTCAGCATCGCCGCCGGCCGGATCGGACGCGGCGAGAAATTGCCGCCGCAGTTCGGGCAAACGCCGCCAAGCACGTTCTCAGCGCAATCCGCGCAGAAGGTGCATTCGAAGGTGCAGATCAGCGCGTCCGTCGCCTCCGGCGGCAGGTCCTTGTCGCAGCATTCGCAGTTCGGGCGCAGCTCCAGCATTTTCCTGCCTCACCGGATCGGTTCGTGCACGGTCACCAGCTTGGTGCCGTCGGGAAATGTCGCCTCCACCTGCACGTCGTGGATCATCTCGGCGATGCCGTCCATCACCTGCGCGCGGGTGACGACATGGGCGCCGGCCTCCATCAGCTCGGCGACCGGGCGGCCGTCGCGGGCGCCTTCGACGACGAAATCGGTGATCAGCGCGATCGCTTCCGGGTGATTGAGCTTGACGCCGCGTTCCAGCCGCTTGCGCGCCACGATCGCCGCCATGGCGATGAGCAGCTTGTCCTTTTCCCTCGGCGTCAGGTTCATGCGTCTTCCCGGATTGGCGTATTCGGACTCAGAGTGACCACAATTTGGGCAGGCCCGCCCGCCCATTGAGCAATTCCACGAGCGGAACCAGCCGCTTGCGGAGCCGGTAGCCGTCCTCGGCGAACAGCCTCGCAAGAAGCTTGCCAGATCGGTTGACAGTCCAGACGCTGACGCCGCCCGCATCGCCGATGATGGCGCGCGCCGGATCGAGAAAGGCCTCGGCCCGCGGCGAGACCAGCAGCAGCGTCGCGATCGCGACGGCGCCGCCGGCGACGGCCGGACGGCCAAGCGCGGCGGCGATATCGGGCCCGATGCGGAAATCCTCGGCGTGAACGAGAGCGCCGTCCTGGCGGACACGCCAGCGGTCGTGGAAATTGCCGTCCGTCGTCCTTTCGCCCATGGCCAGGCGGCCGAAGACGGTGGCCTCGAGCAACAGCGCCTCGGCGCCGGCGGCAAGCTCGACGTCGAGCTCGCGGGCAAAGGCAGCCCGGTCGAAGACGATGGTTTCCTGCGGCAGCCAGGCGAGGCGCGCACCCGCGCCGACATCGAGCTTCACGCGCATTTCGGCGCGGTCGGAGGCGGCGCGGTAGATCTTTTCGCAGGCCTGTGTGGTGATCGAAGCCGAGGCGCCGGGGCCGACTTCCACCTGCCAGGCGAGGCGGTCACCGCCGGTCAGGCCGCCGGCGGTGTTGATCAGCACGGCTTCAAGCGGATCCGCCGATACGGCCGGCATGCGGATCTTGGCCGACCCATCCTGATAAAGGCGCGCAAGCCGGGACCGGCCGTCCTTCCTGCCGCAGAAAAGCCTGGCTGTGCCGGCAACACGCTGTGCGGCCGGCGCTGGCGTCGGGAGAGTTGTCACAATGCCCATGCCGCCAACGTTAAGCACTCCGGCGGCTTTGTCGATATATAGCTTGTTGCTTGACAGCGTTTCGGTTTCTATAGAGGGAGCCACCTTGGAACGGTCATGCACGCCCGGCGAGGCATGAAGCGACAACAAAGACGCGTATCCGGGGACAACGGGGCGCTGATCGATTGGCGTCGGGAAACGACAGAGTTTGGGGAAGAGACCGAATGGCTGATCAGCTGGCGACGGACATCATCGCGAAGATCAAGGCTCATGCCGAGCCCGGCGGCGAGGAAATCACCACCAGCACCGAATTGACCTCGCTGGGCATCCATTCGCTGGAACTGACCGAGATCATCTTCGATCTCGAGGAACAGTACGGCATCGAGATCGAGATGAACACGGTCGATGCCTGGAGCAATCTGAAGAATGTCGGCGACATGGTCGAGGCGGTTCGCGCGCTGATTGCGAAAAAAGCCTGACCGCATGCTGAAGCGCGTCGTCATTACCGGCATCGGCGGACTCTGCGGTCTTGGCACCAATGCCTCCGCCATCTGGAGCGAAATGCGCGCCGGCCGCTCGGCAATCGGTGCGATCGACAATCCGCTGCTGCACGACCTGAAGGTCAAGATCGGCTGCGAGATCAAGGAGCTGCCCGAGCACGGCATCGACCGCAAGCAGCTCGTATCGATGGATCGCTTCAGCCTTCTGGCGGTGATCGCGGCACGCGAAGCCATGCAGCAATCCGGACTGGCCACGCATGCCGACAATACTTACCGGATGGGCACGATCGTCGGTGTCGGCGTCTGCGGCTTCGAGGCGATCGAGGAGAACTACCGCGCCATCCTGATCGACAAGAAGAACCGCGCCGGCATCTTCACGGTGCCGAAGGTGATGCCGGGCGCCGCCTCGGGCCAGGTCAGCATGAATCTCGGCCTGCGCGGGCCGGTCTTCGGCGTCACCTCGGCCTGCTCGTCGGCCAACCACGCCATCGCCTCGGCCGTCGACCAGATCCGGCTCGGCCGCGCCGACGTCATGGTCGCCGGCGGCACCGACGCGCCGCTGGTCTGGGGCGTGCTGAAGGGCTGGGAGGCACTGCGCGTGCTGTCGCCCGAGACTTGCCGGCCGTTCTCGGCCGACCGCCAGGGCCTGGTGCTTGGCGAAGGCGCCGGCATGGCGGTTCTGGAATGCTATGACCATGCGATGGCGCGCGGCGCCACCATCCTTGCCGAAATCGCCGGCGCCGGTCTCTCCGCCGACGCCTCCGACATCGTGGCGCCGACCGTCGAAGGGCCGGAAGCGGCGATGCGCTTCTGCCTTGCCGATGCCGGCCTCAATCCGGAGGATGTCGACTATCTCAACGCGCATGGCACCGGCACCAAGGCCAACGATCAGATCGAGACGGCGGCGATCAAGCGCGTCTTCGGCGAGCACGCGCACGCGCTTTCCATCTCCTCGACCAAGTCGATGCATGCGCATTGCCTGGGCGCTTCGGGCGGGCTGGAGATGATCGCCTGCGTCATGGCGATCCGCGAAGGCATCGTGCCGCCGACCGCGAATTTCCGCGAAGCGGACCCCGATTGCGATCTCGACGTGACGCCGAACGTCGCGCGCGAACGCAAAGTGCGCACCGCGATCAGCAACGGCTTCGCCTTTGGCGGCACCAATGCGGTGCTGGCGTTCAAGGCGGTCTGACCGCGCCGATACCCGCCGGCTCATTTTTCGCTGACGATCCGTGCCCGCGAAACCGTGGCCGGCATATTGATCGAGGCGAACCGCGCGCCTAACTCTTGGCGACCCGCCACTACTCGCGCCGTTCAGCGTGCATTCCCCGTCCAGGAGCTTTCGATGACCGACCTGTCCGCCTTTCCGATCGCCACGCGCTGGCCGGCCAAGCATCCCGACCGCATCCAGCTCTATTCATGGCCGACGCCCAATGGCGTGAAAATATCGATCGCGCTGGAGGAAATCGGCCTGCCCTACGAGCCGCATCCGGTGAATATCGGCAAGAACGAGAGCTGGACGCCGGAATTCCTGTCGCTCAACCCCAACGGCAAGATACCGGCGATGATCGATCCGAACGGCCCCGGCGGAAAGCCGATCGGCCTGTTCGAATCCGGTGCCATCCTGCTTTACCTTGCCGACAAGACCGGCAAGCTGATCCCCGCCGACCCCGTGCGGCGCTACGAGACGATCCAGTGGGTGTTCTTCCAGATGGCGGCGATCGGGCCGATCTTCGGCCAGGTCGGCTTCTTCAACAAGTTCGCTGGGCGCGAGATCGCCGACAAGCGGCCGCTGGAGCGCTACCGCGACGAATCGCGGCGGCTGATCGGCGTGCTCGAAACCAGGCTAAAGGGCCGCAGCTGGATCATGGACGACGATTACACCATCGCCGACATCTCGATGCTCGGCTGGGTGCGCAACCTGATTGGCTTCTATGAAGCGCGCGAGCTCGTCGGCTTCGACGACTTTCCGATCGTGGCGGCATGGCTGGAGCGCGGACTGGCGCGGCCGGCGGTGCAGAAGGGGCTCACCATCCCCGCCAAGGGCTGATCCGGCAAGCCCGCACGGATCTCCGCCGGTTATCTAGGCCCTGCTATTTGGCCTTGGCTTTGGCGCCGCCCCTGCCAAGCATCGAGGCGGCAAGCCGGGCGGTGGCGACCACGGCTCCGGTTGCAATGCTTGCCACGGTGCGGATCGGGCCGGATTTGCTCGCCGCCTGCTTATGAGGCTTGGCGGCCTTCGCGGCGACCTTGTGCATCGCGCCCGGCACCACTTTCTTCGGCGCCGCCTTGCCGAACGCCGGCTTGGCGTCCTTGGAGCGCTCGGCTATCGCCGGGCCAGCGCCAGCCTTCGCCTGGGTGGCCTTGGCCAAAACAGCCTTGCCCTTGACGGGTTTTCTTGTCTTGGTTGCCATCGGACGGGTCCTTCACACGACACAATCGGGGTGTCGGCATAACGACCGGAAAGTCTTAAGGTTCCCCTTTGAAATTGCGGCAAATTATGCCGGTTCGCCGATGACGAGATCGGCCACCCGCCGCCGCGCCAGCACGCGGTCGATGTTGGGCATGTCGTTTGAGGCGATCCAGGCGCGGGCATCCTCGTCGGTGCGGCCATGACCACGCCAGCGCTCCATCAGGCGGCGTTCGAGCTCGTTGCGCGGCACGTCGACGAAGATGGTGAAGTCGAACAGGGGCGCCAGCCGCGACCACGGCTCCTCGTCGAGCAGCAGATAATTGCCCTCGACTAGGATGAACTTGGTGTCGGCGCTGATGATTTCGGCTGCGGCGCGCGACAGTTCCATGCTGCGGTCGAACACGGGAATGGCAATGTCCGGTTCGCCCGAACGGACGCGCTTCAGAAGCGTCTCGAAGCCGGCGAAATCGAAGGTTTCCGGCGCGCCCTTGCGCGAGCGTAGGCCACGGCGGTTGAGAACGATGTCGTCAAAGTGGAAGCCGTCCATTGGCACGACTTCGGAAGCGCCTTCCGGCAACAGCTCATGCAGCCTGCCGGACAGCGTCGACTTGCCGGCGCCGGGCGGGCCGGCGATGGCGACGATGAAGCGCTTGGCCTTGCCGGCGCGCTTGAAGATGGCGGCTGTGATATGGGCGATCTCGGACATCGGCGCCTTTCCGGTAGCGATTTTCGGCCGCATCTTGGCGGCAGTCGGCGGAAATTTCAAACCCGCAGAGGATGCCTGATGCTAGGCTGGAACGGAACGGCCGAGGCGCAGGAAATCGCCGTCGAAAGCGACCTCCCGAACGGTGGCACCGGCGCCGGTAATGAGCATTCGGTCGTGGGCGGTCTCGATATCGCGCGGCGGCTCGCCGCCGGAGAAGGGGACGGCGCCGATTACGTGCCGGAAGGACACGCTGCGGCCTTCGGCCAGCGCAAAGGCGGTGGCGACGCCTTCGCGCTTCAGCCAGTTGTCGCCGAGCGAGGCGGCGTGGCCGACCGCGGCGCGGCCGTCCTCGATGCCGAGCACGCCGAGATGGCGGCCGCTCCACGGCGCATAGTCACGGCCGCCATTGCTGAACCAGAGCATGGTGATGGGCAATTCGGCCGGGTTCTTCAGCACCAGCACCAGGTCCTGCTCGGCATGGCGGGTCAATGCCGTCCAGCCGGGCCCGCCATGATCGGCCTCGACCAGCGTCAGGAAATCCTCGCGCCTGTCCGCCATGCGGTAGTCGGTGAGATCGGCGGTGCCGCCGGCGGCGGTCGGGAAATGCCGGAGATCGGCCGAGCGCCCGGGATAGGCGAGCAGGAAACGGCCGCGCGCCGGGTCGGGCTCCAGCGGGTCGGCCGGCGTCGCCGCGTAGCGCTTCGGCGAGAAGGCGAGAGACCCGCCGCCGCGCATCACCGTCATCGGATGGTGGGCGACGGAAATGGCGCCGGCGCCGCCGGAGAAGACATGCTCCTGATAGAGGAAGGGGTGGCCGTCGCGCAGCGTCAGCACCTTGTCGACGGCGGCACCCATGACCTTGCGGCGCAGCCGGAAGCTGGCGCGCCAGCCATCGGCGATGGCGCTGTCCTCGACGAGGTCCCAGGCGCTGTTGGCCGGCCAGCCATGCAGCGGCGCTTCCTCGACATCGGCGCGCGAAAACGGTGCGCAGAGGAAATCGCCGGAAAGCCGCACCGTGCCCTCGGGCAGGTCTTGCGGCAGGCTCTCGCGCGGCGCGCCGACCCAGGGCGCGCGATGCAGCGGCTGCAAGCGGCGGCCCTCGGCTTCGACGGTCATGTCGGCGATGTGGCCGACCGCAAGGTCGAGCGAGACCGAAATGCCCTTAGCCTTGATCGTGACCGTATCCATCCCTGTCACCCTCGCGAATCTTTGGCGCCAGCAAAGCCCGCCCGATGCCCGATGCGCAAGCGGGGCGGCAGGCAATTTGCATCAACTCCCACCCTCCCCCTTGTGGGGAGGGTCGACGAGCGGTCGGAGCGAAGCGGAGATCGATCGGCGGGGTGGGGGTCCGACAAAGATTCCCTTGACCCCCTCCCCGATCCGCTACGCGGATCGACCCTCCCCACAAGGGGGAGGGTGGGCCAAACCCTACTGCCTTCTATACTCCCTGACCGGCGACTTGGTGCCGTCGGTATAGGTCACCTGCACCGACATCGACTTCACATTGTCGGCGACCTTGAAATAGGGCTGGTAGTCGTAGGGGATGGCGTAGGGATCCTTCTTGTCGCAGGGCGGCATCTTGATCTCCTTGTCGGGTGCTGCGCCATTCAGGCCGTAGTGCAGCTCCTTGATGGCGCAGCGGTAGGACAGCATCTGGGTGAAATAGACCAGGCCGTGGTTGCCGCCGGAATCGAAGGCGATCCACGAGGTCCAGAACTGGTCGAGGATCTGCTTGTCGCCCTGCTGGAGGGCCGAGTCCGGATCGAAACTTATGTCGAACGGCCCGGTCTCGCGGCCTCTGATGTCGAGATATTTAATGCCGATCGTCGTGGCCGTGGTGCTGTCCGGCAATTCGAAGCTCGGATTGGGCATCGGCTTGCCCGTCCGCTGGTCGTTCATCGCCATCAGGCCGGTGTCGGTAAACGGCCCGCTTGCGCCGAGGCGCCAGGAAATGCCGGTCGCCGCCTCGGGCAGCGAGATGGTGATCGTCCAGCCGGCATTGGAGCGCATCGGCGTCAGCGTCGGGGCGAAGCGCTGCGGGTCGAGCACCTCGCCGACCGCCGCCAGCCGGCTGCGGCTGCGCTCCAGCCAGTCGGCCAATTGCGTCTGGTCGACGAAATATTTGAGCAGCCCGCCATCCTTCTCATACGAGACGAACCTGGTCAGCGCCTCGGCCTCGTTGCGCTTGTCGGACAGCGACTGGCTGCCGAGGCGATCCTCGGAAAACTCCTGCGCCAGCAGGAAATAGGCCGGGGCGTAGTCGGGATGGGCCGCTATGAAGGCGTTGAGCTTGTCGAGGCGCTGGGCATCATCGAACTGCTCGAGATGGACGAGCTTGATCGCCGGCGCCTTGCCCTTGTCGGCAAGCTGGCCGAACACCTCGCGGGCGCCGGCCCTGCCGTCCTGGACCCGAAGCAGCGTGGCGAAGCGCGTGTAGGGATCGATGGCGTCGACATCGAAATTGGCGAAGGCGAGATAGGAGCGGCGCGCATTGAGCATGTCGCCCGACAATTCGTAGACGCGGGCATTGTGATAGAACTCGTCCGGGCGCTTGGGGTCGGCGATCGCCCCGCCTTGCGCGGCGAGCGCGGCAAATCCCTTGGCGATGGTGTCGATCGAGGCAGCGATCTGCTCGGTCGTCGCCTGCAGCTTCTCGGCCTGTGCGGCCGCCTGCTGCTGGCCGGCGGCCAGCGTGTCGGTGGTCTGCTTCACTGCCTCGACCGCCTTCTGCGTCTGCGTCCCCTGCTCGCTCTGCTGCTTCTCAGCGGCCGCAATCTCCTCGGTCTTCTGCGCAACGGTGTCGGTCGACTGCTTGACCGCCTCGACGGTCTTCTGGGTCTCGGCGCCCTGCGCGGTCTGCTGTTTTTCAGCCGCCGCGATCTCTTGCGTCGTCTGCGCCACCGCGTCGGTCGACTTCTTGACCTCTTCGACCGTCTTTTGCGTCTCGGTGACGGTCTTTTCGATCTTCGCCACTTTTTCGGAGACGATGCCCAGCGACTGCTGCAGCTCGGCCACCGCCGGCACCAGGCTGGCGATGATGCCGTTCTGCGAGTTCGTTTCCTGCTGGACGGCGTAGACGCCGCCGGCAATGGCCGCCGCACTGGTGGCGAAGATCAGCGCCGGCATCGCCTTGGCTGCCAGCACCAATTTCAGCACGATGGCGATGGCAATGATCGCGGCCGCAACGGAAGCGACCAGCGCGATGTAGGCAGCGAACGGCCCGAGCGGGTTGAGCACGTCGGAGACGGCGCCGCTGACGAAAGCGACGCTTCCGGCCCATTTGCCGGTACGGCTGAGCGATGCCCGGATAAGAGAAGGCGCGGCGGCGCCGATGTCACCTGTCATTGTCAAAACCCCCAAGCCAATGCCGCGCGCATGGTAGCAGCGCGGCCCCGCGGGGAAAACAGGATAGGAAACGGGCGTTTTCGGGGCGGGTGGGTGTGCTGAGGTCTAAGCCGCCCTCCGACTGACTTCCGGCGTCGGTGGTTGGCGAAGGCCGAAGCGACATCCGATCTCCCCCCTTGCGGGGGAGATGTCCGGCAGGACAGAGGGGGGTGGGAAGGATCGCCAGCTTTCGACTTAAGCCCCTTTCACCCGTGAACTGGCCGGCGGCGATGGTGGCGACAGGTCGGCGGGACAGCACCCCCCTCTGCCCTGCCGGGCATCTCCCCCGCAAGGGGGGAGATCAGCGGCTTCGCCGACGGCGCCAAGAATTCAAATCGAAGCAACTTCGCTTGGGAATACCGCCGTTAACCAGTTGGACGCGGCAATCGGCTTAGGCTAGGGTCCGGCCCTCTCAGCAACAGCCGGATCCGACTTGCGCCTGTCCGACACTTTCCCGCTCCTCCAGAAGATCACGATGGCGTTCGCCTTGCTGGCGCTGGTCGCGGGCTGCACGACCGCCGCGCCGCCGGAAAGCGTGCTGGCGGTGCCGGCGCAGCCGCAGCGCTATGCGGCGATCGTCGTCGACGGCAAGACCGGCAAGCAGCTGTTCGAGGTCAATTCGACGGCGCAGCGCTATCCGGCCTCGCTGACCAAGATGATGACGCTCTATCTCCTGTTCGAGGCGCTGGAGAGCGGCCGGGTGAGCAAGGAGACACAGATCCCGGTTTCCGATCATGCGGCCTCACAGCCGCCGACCAAACTGCGCTTCCGGCGCGGCGAGACGATCGATGTCGATTCCGCCATCCGCGCAATGGTGGTGAAATCGGCGAACGACGTGGCGGTGGCGGTCGGCGAATATCTCGGTGGCGGCAGCGAGGACCAGTTCGCCGCCATGATGACCGCCAAGGCGCGGCAACTCGGCATGACCAGTACCAATTTCCGCAACGCCTGCGGCCTGCCCGACGACGGCCAGGTGACGACGGCGCGCGACATGGCGGTGCTGGGCATGGCGCTGCGCAACCGCTTCCCGCAGCATTTCCACTATTTCTCCGAGAGCGACTTCATGTTCCGCGGCCGGCTGGTGCGCGGCCATAACGACATGCTCGGCCGGGTGCGCGGCGTCGACGGCATCAAGACCGGCTATATCCGCGCCTCCGGCTACAACATCGTCACCTCCTACAGCGCCGACGGCCGCCAGCTGATCGTGGTGGTGATGGGCGCTGAAAGCGCGCGCCAGCGCAACGACCATGTCGAGGCGCTGATCCAGCGCAGTCTCTCGCCGATGGCGGCGGACACCAAGACGCGGCTGATGTACGCGGGGCAGCAGCCGACTGGTTCGCCGCTTCCCGGTTTGCCGGAGCCTGGTTTGCCGGCGCAGTAGCCCGGTTTGCTTTGCAGTCGAGCGGAGGGCGCCCAACGCTTCGTCATCCTAGGGCAAAGCAGGAGCGAAGCGACGCAGCGCAGACCCTAGGGCGTGGACTCAACGTGTCGCAGCCATATTCGGAGCGATGCGAGATTGAGGATGGCCAGGTAGTTGCGTGCGAGCTTGTCAAAGCGGGTTGCGGCCCGGCGGAATTGCTTGAGCCTGCAGAAGAAGCGTTCGATGCGGTTGCGCTCCCGGTAGAGCTCTGGCGGAACCACACGTTTATTCTTGACGTGACGGCGGGTTGGAATGTTGGCCGAGCCACCGGTTCTGGCAATGAGAGCAACTAACGGCCAGCTGTCGTAGCCTTTGTCAGCGACAAGCGCCTTTGCCGGCGGCAACCCTTCAATCAGCTGCGGGGCGATGGTCTTATCGGATGCCTTGCCCTCGGTGATAAGCAAACGGATGGGCAGACCATCCTGATCGACAAGGGCATGAACCTTGGTGCTTAGTCCGCCATGAGAACGGCCAATGGCGTTATCCGGACCCCCTTTTTACCGCCCGCGGCATGCTGGTGAGCGCGGATTATCGAACTGTCGATTAAGTGCAAAGACTGTGGTGACTTAGCCGCCAGGGCTTCAAACATCGCCAACCAGACACCTCTCTTGGCCCAGCGGTTGAAGCGATTGTAGACCGTGGTGTAGGGGCCATACCGTTCGGGCAGATCGCGCCAAGGCGATCCGGTCCTCAAAACGTAAAATATGCCATTTACCACCCGCCGATCATCGACCCGCTTCTTGCCCAAACCGTGCGGCGGCAGAAGCGGCTCCACGATTTGCCATTCCGTCTCGCTTAGATCGTAGCGTGCCATCATCGCCTCCAAATCAAGGCGTTGAATCACTGCTTCAAACGTCGTGCAAGGGTTGAGTACGCGCTCTAGGATCCATGCCGTGACCTATGAGCGATGCCGCGATGCAGACACTGGCACCGGAACGCCAGCGTAGATGTCCCTCTTTTCTGCAGCGTGTCATTTTTCGACAGGCGTAACGGCATGGATCCTAGGGCGTGGACTCAACGTGTCGCAGCCATATTCGGAGCGATGCGAGATTGAGGATGGCCAGGTAGTTGCGTGCGAGCTTGTCAAAGCGGGTTGCGGCCCGGCGGAATTGCTTGAGCCTGCAGAAGAAGCGTTCGATGCGGTTGCGCTCCCGGTAGAGCTCTGGCGGAACCACACGTTTATTCTTGACGTGACGGCGGGTTGGAATGTTGGCCGAGCCACCGGTTCTGGCAATGAGAGCAACTAACGGCCAGCTGTCGTAGCCTTTGTCAGCGACAAGCGCCTTTGCCGGCGGCAACCCTTCAATCAGCTGCGGGGCGATGGTCTTATCGGATGCCTTGCCCTCGGTGATAAGCAAACGGATGGGCAGACCATCCTGATCGACAAGGGCATGAACCTTGGTGCTTAGTCCGCCATGAGAACGGCCAATGGCGTTATCCGGACCCCCTTTTTACCGCCCGCGGCATGCTGGTGAGCGCGGATTATCGAACTGTCGATTAAGTGCAAAGACTGTGGTGACTTAGCCGCCAGGGCTTCAAACATCGCCAACCAGACACCTCTCTTGGCCCAGCGGTTGAAGCGATTGTAGACCGTGGTGTAGGGGCCATACCGTTCGGGCAGATCGCGCCAAGGCGATCCGGTCCTCAAAACGTAAAATATGCCATTTACCACCCGCCGATCATCGACCCGCTTCTTGCCCAAACCGTGCGGCGGCAGAAGCGGCTCCACGATTTGCCATTCCGTCTCGCTTAGATCGTAGCGTGCCATCATCGCCTCCAAATCAAGGCGTTGAATCACTGCTTCAAACGTCGTGCAAGGGTTGAGTACGCGCTCTAGGGTCTGCGCTCCGCTTTGCGTCGCTCCGCCCTAGGATGACGAACTGAAGGGCAGCTCCCCTTTACCGCACAACCGCACCGGAATCTCGGTCAGCGACAGCGCTTCAGCCGTCTGGCTGCCGAGCAGCCCCCCGACCCACCAATCACAACAGCTTGTTCGGTCACACCAGCTTCACAGTCACCATGGATATGCCGCGCCGGCTTGGCGTATCGTACCCAAAAGCCGAAACAGGAGCACTGACCATGGCCGGCGATCCCAAGGCGCATCAGACGGAAGACGACGAGAACCACTCGGCCGGCGAATATCTCGAGGCTTCCACCCTGCCGGAAGACCTGCATGAGGCGGCGGACGAGATCCTCGAAGCGCCGGAGGTGCCGGATTCCGAGCCCGCTCTGCCCGGGGCGGCTGCGCGCGTAAAGCCGAAGAAAAAACCGTCGGCGATCAGCGGCCGGAAATTCCGCAAGCGCGACCTGGTGCGCATCGACGACCTCAGGCCCAGCCTTTCCGACCGCATCCGCGCCGACCATCCGGACCTGCCGCGCGGCGCCCGCATCAGCCGCGAGGAGCTCGCCCGCTACCGCATGCGCTACATGGAGGAATTGCTGCAGCAGGAGCACGGCGAATTCTCGGAGCTCGACCGCCAGGTGGTCGAATCGATCGCCAGGCAGGACACGATTTCGGAAAACTCGGAAGAGGAGTTCGAGGAGCACAGGTCGTTCGCCGATCGCGTCTCCGACAATATGGCCGAGTTCGGCGGCAGCTGGTGGTTCCTGATCTCGTTCGCGGCAGTGCTGCTGATCTGGATCGCCATAAATCTGTTCGAGGGCGCGGTCGGCGCTTTCGACCCCTACCCGTTCATCCTGCTCAACCTGCTGCTGTCCTGCATTGCCGCCATCCAGGCGCCGATCATCATGATGAGCCAGAAGCGGCAGGAAGCAAAAGACCGGCTGCGCTCCTTCAACGACTACCGGGTGAACCTCAAGGCCGAGCTGGAAGTGCGGCACCTGCACGAAAAGCTCGACTATCTGATCTCGCGCCAATGGCAGCGGCTGGCGGAAATGCAGCAGATGCAGCTGGATGCGATGCACGAGCTGACCGGGGCGAAGAAGCCGAAGCGGGCGGCGAGAGGGGTGCGGCGGAGGGTGGCGAGGAGCGAGGCGGGGGCGTGAGGGGATTGAGCGGCAAGTTTGCTCACATCGCGGACTTGATGGCCGCACACGCCGTAAGGACGCACAACCGCGCCTGTGGCTTGAAATGCTCGTCATCCCAATTGGCCGTTGAAGCCTTCGCGAGCTTCCGCTAAGAAGCCGTGGCTGGCCGTTCACCGGCTGGTTCGTTTTGCCGGGAAGCACCCGTAGCTCAGCTGGATAGAGCGCTGCCCTCCGAAGGCAGAGGTCACAGGTTCGAATCCTGTCGGGTGCGCCAACTTACCGGGGCATTCCACCTATTGCCTGCGACGCCTTCCGGACGAAGCAAGATAACCCAGCGCAAGCGTCATAACGGCGACCGCGATCCCGGCGCTGATCACACCTGCCGGTGTTATCCTGGCACTGCCTTGCAAGACAACATGCTTACCCAAACGCAAATCGAAAACCGACTTGATTTCCTCAGGATGTGAGGGGACCGCGGGGGAAGGTTCTTCCTGGACTGACATTTGAGCCTCCGGTTCGAATGAGCCACCGCCAGCACAACGGCCGGCGACTAGCGCGCCGACATTTGTGCCGCGGCCGAACGTGTATTCGGTGGTAAGCCTTAAGAATTCTCCTCCGGCACCCCAGTTGGCAACCTAGGATTTCCTTGATCCACTGCGCCACGCTCGCAGCCGCCTCCCACGACTGAAGGGCGGAGTATCGTAGTGCTGCGACCAATGCAGATCGGAATATGTGGGTCGGTCCCTACCCCGCCATCACCCCCGCAACCACCCCACGATCGCCCCAAACTCAATCGCCCGCGTCGTATCCACCTCGAACAGCGGCCCGCGCCGCAGCGGTTCGGCGCGTTTTGCCAACTCGATCAGTTCGGGGATGTAGGCGGCGCCGGGGTGGCCGGGGAGGCGCTGGGCGAGGCGGGCGCGGTAGCGGTCGGCGAGGATCTCGCCGGGGGCGTGGCACCAGATCTCGAAGGTCTGCTCGACACCGGCACGGCTCAGATGCTCCTCCAGCAGTTCGCGCGGCTGGAAGCCGAACCAGGCGTCGACCACGAAGGTGCTGCCCGCCGGGGCCTCACCGATGATCGACCAGATGGCGGCGTAGCTGGCGCGGCCGAGCGTGCGGTTGAACTCGCGGTCGACGCCGTCAAGCACTTCCAGGAACGGGTTCTTGATCGTGTCGAGCGAAAGCAGCGGCCAGCCCATGCGCTGGGCAATGCCGCGCGACACCGTGCTCTTGCCCGAGGCGGGAATGCCGTTGACCAACACCGCGCGGCGGCCGGCTGGCCTGGCGGGCACGGCGGGCGGGGCAGAAAGCGCGGCGGCGCGCTGCGTCGATTCCGGCGACAGGCTGGAAGCTAAGGTGGCGTGCGCTGTCGAGACAGGCGCCGACGCCGCTGCGACCGCTGCCGACGCGTGCCGCGAAGGTGCCGCCGCAAGTCGCGTCTCCGCGCCCTGCGCGGCGAGCGCCTGCAGGCCGGCGCCGATGACGCCGGCGTCGTCGCCGAGCGCGGCCGGAAGCACCGGAGCCTGGTACCAGGGGGCGAGCGCCGGGATCTCGGCGAGCGCTTTTTGGGCCGCGCCGCCAAGGCCGCCGCCGAGCAGCACCAGGTCGGGGTTGAACATGGCGACCGCGGTGTCGATCGCGGCGCGCAGCGGCCGCGCCCAGGCGTCGAGCACGGCGCGCGCCGTCGCGTCGCCGGCGGCGGCGCGGGCAAGGAGCTGGTCGACCGTGACGTCCGGGCCGAGGCCGGCGCCGGCGATGTGGCGGCCAAGCGCGGTGCCCGAGCTGGTGGTCTCGACGCAGCCGCGCCGGCCGCATTTGCAGGGCTCGCCGTCGAGGTCGACGCCGATATGGCCGAGCTGGCCCGCCGTTGCCCTGCCGCGCACGATGCGCCCGCCTTCGGCCACCGCGCCGCCAATGCCGGTGCCGATGGTGAACATGACGATGTTGTCGTGGCCGGTCGCGGCACCGCTGGCCATCTCGGCTTGCAGAGCCATGTTGCAGTCATTGTCGATGGTGACGGGCTTGCCGGCCATGCTTTCCAGGCGCTGCGCCAGCGCGACCGAGGCGAGGTCGACATAGCCGCCGGACAGCACCGCGCGGCGCTTTGCATCGACGCGGCCGGGAACGCCGACGCCGATCGCCGCCACCTCCGGGCCATCGAGCCGATGCACCATGTCGGCGATGCGGCCGAGCACCAGCTCCGGATCGGGCGCGCTCTTCTCCGAGATGCGCCTGAGGATTTCGCCCGAGCCCGAGATCAGCGCGGCGCGCAGATTGGTGCCGCCGATATCGATCCCTATGGCCAACGACCTGTGTGGCATGACGTCTGGTGCCTATCTGGCGCCGGCCTGAGATTCAGGTCAGGCCGAGCCGAAAACGGTGGTTTTCGAGAACCGGAGCGGAGCGTACTCAAAGTACGTGAGCACCGGAAGCGCAGGAAACCGGCGTTTGCAGGCCGGCCTCACCTGAATCAGGCGGCGTTGCGGCGATAGTTGCCGATCACGGCTTGAATCTCGCGCAGCCGCGACACGGCGATAGTCTTCAGCTTCTCGCGCTGCACGTCGCGGTCGAGCGAGATGCAATCCTTCCACAGCGAGCGGCCGGCGATGACGCCGGAGGCGCCGTTGCGCATGGCGATCTCGACCTGGCCGAGGAAGGTGGCGTGGTTGACGCCGGCCGACAGCACCGCCCATGGCACGTCACCGGCAAGGTGGGTGATCCTGGCGCAGGCCTCCGGCGTGCCGGGATAGGGCAGCTTCAGCACCTTGGCGCCGCAATCCAGCGAGATGCGCGTGCCCTCCTCGACCAGCGCGGGGATCTTCGCCGCGTAGTCCTCGGCGCTTTCACCCTCGAGCTGGTAGGTCAGGAACTCGACGACCAGCAGCAGGTCCTCCTTGGCGAAGTCGGCGATGCACTCTCTGAGGATGGCGATGTTGTGGCCGTTCGCCTCGGGCTTGTCGGCGCGGAGATAGACCATGATCTTGCCGCCGGTGCCGCCAAGCTCGCGCACGCGGCGCGCGTCGATGCCGGGAACGAGGCGCGACAGGCGGTAGCCTTCCGGCGAGACATCGAAGCCCGAAGCGTCGAGGCCGATCAGCAGTGCGGTGTCGCGGTTGAGCACGCCCTCGTCGACGACGCGCGGCACCGCGCAGAGCGGGTCGAGCAGCACGCAGGAGGCCTCGCTGGCGAGATACTTCGTGATGTCGGCCTTGGTGTCGCCCAGCATGTCGTTGGTGATCCTGGCCTGCTCGGCCGGGTCCGCGGCAAGCAGCGTGCGCATGCCGCCGCGCTGGTCGCAAGCGATCGCCATCATGGCGCCGTCCTTGCCGCAAATCTGCTGGTATCCGCGCAGCTCCGCGGTGGTCATCCTGGTCATGGTCTCTGTCCGATCTTGGCGCCGCCGGGACGCCTATCCCTGGATTGGAAAGTGCTGTTCTGCCTGCTTCGAGGCAGCACGGTTCTGCCGCCTCGACGCGCTGCCGATCGCGAGAAAAGCGGTGTACCGTGGAAGCCGGCCCAGATTGCGGGTTGGCCAAATTTGGGCGATAACTCCCGTCGGCCAGCAAGCCTGTAACACATTGCTGAAAGGAATTGCAAGCTGTCTGTTCCTCCCATACAGGATGCAACCGCATCGCGCACGATGCTGCACACGGTCGCCAAGCTGCACTACGAGGCGGAGATGTCGCAGGTCGATATCGCGCGGCGGCTGGGCGTCTCCACGGCGACCGTCTCGCGGCTGCTGCAGCGGGCGCGGGCGGAAGGCATCGTGCGCATCGAGGTGCTGGACATCGTAACGCCCGAGGTCATCACCACGCAGCTCACCGAGGCGCTGGGGCTGCGCGAGGCAGCTGTCGTCGAGACACCAGCGGCCGGCGTGCTGACGGCGCTTGCCGCACCGCTCGGCGGCCTGCTCAAGCAGGCTGAGCTTTCGGCCGGCTCGGTGGTGGCGATCGGCTGGGGCCGCGCCATCCGCGAGACGATCCGCGCCGGCCTGCCGCGCATTCCCGGCGTGCTCACCGTCGCCGCCACCGGCGGCATGCAGCAGCATGCGCCGCACTTCCAGATCAACGAATTCGTGCGGCTGGCGGCGGAGGAGTTCGGCGGCACGCCGCATTTCATCCACGCGCCCTATCTGCCGTCGAGCGAGCTGCGCGAGGTCTTCCTCGGCGACGCGGCGATCCGCGACGCCGTCGCGCTGTGGGACCGCACCGACGTCGCGGTCGTCGGCGTCGGCCTGCCGCATGCCATCAACCCGCCGGAGGCGAGTGCCGCGACGCTGAGCGAGCAGGCCCTGGTGCAGGCGGCCGGCGACGTGCTGCGGCATTATTTCGACGCCGACGGCGTCATCATCCCCTGGGAAGGTGAAAGCCGGATGATCGCCATGTCGCCGGCACAGCTGCGCGCCATCCCGCTGGTGATCGGCGTCGCCGCCGGGCCGGAGAAGGCGACGGCGATCATCGGCGCCGCCCGGGCTAAGCTTATCAACGCGCTGGTCACCGACAGCAAGACGGCGCAGGCCATCCTCGAGAAGCTGCTGCCGCGATAGACCCGAAATCACCGGTTGTACCGCTGACTGGTTGGCGCGATAGTCCGCCGCGCGGGGCTCGGTGGAGCAGGACGATGGCGTCCGGAAATCAGCGCGGGTCAGCGCGCAAACACCCGCTTGCAATTTATTTCAGCAAAGTGTTACATGTTGCCGAGCCTGGCACGAGAACGTGCCGGGCGGCGCGGTTGTCCGGACCTTGCGGAGGCGGGGAACGAGACCGCTGATATCGGAACGGTCGGTTTCGGCTGGCTGAGTTAACGACCGGGCGCCTGGAGGAAGCCGCCCGCAGAGCCCAAGCAGACGAAACACTTTTGCCAGCCGTCGGCAGGACCAGTCCGACGGCCATTCCAGTGTCACCAGCATCTGCCAACACGTGAGGAGGAATTTATGAGGAAGATCGTTGCCGCGTTCGCGGCGCTCGCCATCTCGGCATCGGCGCTGATCGCGCCCGCCCAGGCGCAAGACAAGAAATACACCATCGCGCTCATTCCCGGCCTGACCACCGACGGTTTCTACATCACCATGCGCAAGGGCGCGCAGGCGGCGGCCGACGCGCTCGGCGTCAACCTGGTGTTCCAGGGCGCGCCGGACTTCAACCCGGTGACGCAGGTTCCGGTGCTCGACGCGGTCATCGCCAAGAAGCCGGACGCGATCCTGATCGCGCCGACCGACAAGGTCCAACTGGTCGAGCCGCTGCGCAAGGCCAATGACGCCGGCATCCCGGTGATCACCGTCGACACCTTCATCGGCTCAGGCGTCTACCAGACCGGCGCCGGCGATGCCGACTTCCCGCTCGCCTATATCGCCTCGGACAACGTGCTCGGCGGCGAGATCGCGGCGCGGGCGCTGGCCACTTCCATCGGCGACAAGGGCAAGGTCTATGTCTCGAACGTGAAGCCCGGCATCTCGACCACCGACCAGCGCGAGGAAGGTTTCAAGAAGGAGATGGCCAAGCACCCCAATATCACGGTGCTGGAGACGCAGTTCAACGAGGACGACGCCAACAAGGCGGCCTCGCAGTTGCAGGCGACGTTCGCGCGCAACCCCGATCTCGTCGGCGTGTTCGGCGCCAACCTGTTCTCGGCGCTCGGCGCCGCCAACGGCGTCAAGCAGGCCGGGCAGACGGGCACCGTCAAGGTGGTGGCCTTCGACGCGCCGACCAGCATCGTCGATAACATCAACACCGGTCTGGTCGACCTGGCGATCGCCCAGCATCCGGCCGAGATCGGCTATTTCGGCGTCGTTTCGGCCTATGCCCACCTGACAGGCCACTCGATCCCGGTTGCGATCGGCACCGGCTTCACGATCATGGACAAGTCCAACATCGCCGACCCGAACATTTCGAAGTATCTTTACTCCGAATGAGCTCAACCGGCCCGGCCTCCTCCGCTTTGCCGGAGAAGGCCGGGGTGTCCCGGGACCCTGTAGACCAAGGCATTGCCGCGGATCGGACCCATTCATGGCTTCAACATCATCGACCGGCGAAACCCATGTCGCCCCGCAGGCGGACCACGGTGACCAGGCCAAGAGCCTGCTTGGGCGCATCGCCGAAGGGCGCGCCTGGCTGTTCCTTGCCGGCCTGATCATCTGCTTCGAAGTGTGGTCGCGCCTCGCCTTCGGCGCCACCTTCGTGCTCAACCCGTTCAATGTGCAGTCGATCCTGATCTTCGCCGTGGCGCCGCTGCTGCTGGCGACCGGGCAAACCTTCGTCATCATCTCGGGTGGCATCGATCTGTCGCTCGGCTTCATCATGGGGCTTGCCGCCGTCATCGCCGCGCATGCCACGAACATGGCCGGAGCCGTGATCCCTGTGCCTTTGGCCATGCTGGCCGGTATGCTGGCCGCCGTCATCGTCGCCGGCGTGCCCGGCGTCATCAACGGGCTGCTGATCTCGCGGCTCCGGATCCCGCCGTTCATCGGCACGCTCGGCATGTTCGGCGTGGCGCGAGGTGCGGCCTTCCTGCTTGCCGGCGGCACCACCGTGCCGGTGCAGAACTCCTGGTTCGCGCTGCTCGGCAACGGCAAGCTCTACGGCGTGCCCTATCTGGTCATCATCACCGCGATCTTCGTCGTCGTCATGCACTACATCCTCAGCCAGACCCGGTTCGGCCAGCACAATTACGCCATCGGCGCCAATGTCCAGGCCGCGCGCCGCGCCGGCATCGACATCAAGGACCATATATTGCGCCTCTATGTACTGTCGGCGATGTGCGCCGGCCTCGGCGGCGCGCTCTACGCCGCGCGCTTTACCGCGGGTGCGGCGCAGGCCGGCGAGCCCCTGCTGCTCGACAGCGTCGCGGCCGTCGTCATCGGCGGCGCCAGCCTGTTCGGCGGCTCCGGCACCATCCTCGGCACCGTCGCCGGCGCGCTGGTGATCGCGGTCATCCAGTACGGGCTGGTCTTCGTCAATGTCGAGCCGTTCTGGCAGTTCATCGCCGTCGGCGTCGTCATCATCATTTCCGTCCTCATCGACCAGGCGCAACGCCGGTTCAGTGGAGCCCGCCAGGATGAATAGCCAAGACCAGACCGCTCCGCTGCTGGAAGTCCGCAACCTTTCCAAGCACTTCGGCGCCGTGCGCGCGCTGAACGACTTCTCCATGGTCGTGCGGCCGGGCGAGGTGGTGGCGCTGGCCGGCGATAACGGCGCCGGCAAGACGACGCTGATCAAGGCGATTTCCGGCGTCTTCCAGCCGACGGGCGGCGAGATCCTGCTGAGGGGTCAGCCGGTGAGCTTTTCGACACCGCACGAGGCGCGCGAAAAGGGCATCGAGACCATCTACCAGGATCTGGCGCTCGCCGACAATCTGTCGATCGGCGCCAACATCTTCCTTGGCCGCGAACCGATGCGCAAGGCGTTCGGCTTCCTGCCGGTGCTCGACCGCAAGGCGATGGCGGAAGCCGCCAGGGCGACAATGGGCCGGCTGGACTTCCACGTCAGCCGGCTGGAGGCGCCGGTCAGCAATTTCTCCGGCGGACAGCGGCAAGCGGTCGCCATCGGCCGCGCCGTCTATTGGGACGCCCAGATCCTGATCATGGACGAGCCGACGGCGGCGCTCGGCGTGCCGGAGCAGCGCAAGGTCATCTCGCTCATCCACCAGCTCAAGGCGCAAGGGCGCGGCGTGATCTTCATCTCGCACAATCTGCAGGACATTTTTGCCGTCTCCGACCGCATCGTCGTGCTGAGGCGCGGCGTCCAGGCCGGCGAGCGCAAGATCTCCGAGACCAACCACGACGAAGTCGTCAAGCTGATGGTCGGCGGATAGGCCAGCAGCCAGCCAGGATGGAATTCAGCCGCCTCGGACGGCAATGCATTCCGATATCATTGAGTTGGCGAGAGGGCGCGGAATATCGCATCCGCTTCAGCGACAAGCATCCGCAACAGCTGCGCTGCCGGAAGCTCCCTGTTCAAGGCGGCCGCCTGTCCATAGAGGTGAAAGGCGAAGTCCCCGCGCCCCATTGCCGCATCGGCATCGCCGAGCGGGCCGCTGAGGGCATACATTTGCGGGAAATCCGGAAGGCGCGTTTGCTGCTCTTCCATCTCCAGGGCGTAGCGCGTGCGCTTCGTTCGTGCCGCGCGGCCGGAAAAGGCATTGCTGACCATCGTGTCCATATCCGTCGCGGAGCGGATCAGGGCGCGGCGCGGTCGGTCGGTGCCGGCTTCGTCGCAGGAGAGAAAGCCGGTGCCGATCTGCACGCCGCTGGCGCCAAGGGCGAAGGCGGCCGCAATGCCCCGGCCATCGGCGATCCCTCCGGCGGCAATTACCGGTAGATCGACAGCATCCACGACCTGGGGAACCAGAGCCATCACTCCCACGCCGTCACCTGGACCCGTCGGGGCATGAGCGCCGCGGTGGCCTCCGGCTTCCCAGCCCTGGGCTATGACCGCGTCGGCTCCACCATCGGCTAGCTTGCGCGCCTCGGCGACGTTGGTCGCCGTGCTGATGACCACGATCCCGGCCTGTTTCAGCCTGGCGACCTTGGCCACGTCCGGCATGCCGAAGTGGAAACTCACAACCGGCGGGCGGATCTCGAGCACGAGATCGAGCCTGGTATCGTCGAAACCCGGTCCCATCGCAGGAAGCCTCGCCGGCGGTTCGCCAAGCGACAGTTCCTTGTAGTAGGGCCGTACCCTTTCAAGGGCACGCGCCAGGATGGCATCGCTCGTGTCGGGCCGCGGGTGGACGAAGAAATTGAGGTTGAACTGACGTCCGGTCGAGGCTCGCATCTGGCGCGCTACGGCACGCAGATCATCCGGCTGCATCATTGCGCAGCCAAGCGATCCCAACCCGCCTGCATTGCTCACCGCCGCCGCGAGTTCCGGCGTTGCCGAGCCCGCCATCGGAGCCTGGATGATCGGATGCTCGACCTTCAGCAGATCGCATAAACGACGGTTCGGCCACATAAGCGTCTGTCCCAAACCAACGAGGATCGTACGCAGTGCCCAGCATAGGCTTGCGATAAGATCCGGTCACCGGAATTGTAGTAGACCACCGGCAGTCATCAGCCGATGCCTCAGGGAACAACGCCCCGGCAGGCCCAGGCGACATTGGCGAAAGAGCGCGGCCCGTCGGGGCGGCCGGCCTGATAGGCATCGCGGACGGCGGCTTCGGTGCGTGTCCGCTCGGCTGCGTCGAGCGTTGTCATGTATTTGCCGAGCGGCCCCTCGCCGGCGGCGATCGGCGCCCAGTAGTCGTCGAAATTCCCGTAATCCATGCGGATCATCAGCTCGGTTTCGGTGACCTCGGCCAGGCCCTGCTCCACAAAAGTCCGCTTCATCTCGCCGGGCTGCATCATCGGCTGGAAGCAATAGCGGCTGCGCATCTGGCGGCCGCTTTCGCTAAGCGCCGCCACGGTGTCGATCATCATGCGCATGCCGGGCATGCCGCCGAGATGGTCCCACACCACTGCCGCGACCACGCCGCCCGGCCGCACCACGCGGCGCATCTCGGCCACCGCCTTGCCGGCTTCCGGCACGAAATGGAGCACGAGCAAAGCCAGCGCACGGTTGAACGCGCCATCCCCGAACGGCAAGGCGGTGGCGTCGGCCTGGCTGAAGGTGATGCGTGGGTCGGTGTTGTGCTGCCTCGCCGCCTCGACGAAGACGAGCGAGAAATCGATGGCCTGGATTTCCGCGAGATCGGCGGATTTGGCCAGCTCGAAGGTCAGGCTGCCGGTGCCGCAGCCGACATCAAGGATCTTCTCGCCACCGGCCAAGCCCGCGAAGTCGATGAACTTGGGCGCGAGCCTGCGGCTCCATCGGCCCATGAGCTGCTCGTAGCCGGAGGCTGCATGAACGGTGAAGCTCGACGTCATCTTGCTCTTCCCTTACTTCGCTCGATCTCAGGCTAGACCTCGACCGGATCGATGCCAAGGCGGGGTAACGGGCGTAACTGGAACAAGGATAGCGCGGCGCGTAGCAACGCTTATGTGGGCGACTTCACGGTCGCCACACTCTCCCTTTCCACCAGCGGGCATTCGAGCTTGGTGATGGGGTAGCGGCCGCGGCCGGGAGGCTGGGGCGCTTCCAGCTGCTCGATCGCCCATTGGCCCATCGCCATATGTGGCAGGATCGAGGTCGTCAGCGGTGGGAACAGGTGACGGGCGATCTCCTCGTCGTCGTAGCCGACCACGGAAATATCCGCGGGGATATGCAGGCCGGCCTCCTTCAGCGCCTCGTAGCAGCCGATCGCCGTGCGGTCGTTCTGGCAGAAGATGGCGGTCGGACGATCCTTCAACGCAAGCAGCTTGACGGTCGCGGCATAGCCAGCACTTGCCGACCAGTCGCCCTCGACCACCAATTCGGGCTCGAAGGGGATGTCGGCGGTGGCGAGCGCGCGGCGATAGCCCTTCAGCCTGTCCTGAGCCGCCTGCATCCAGGGCTCGCCGGTGATGGTGGCGATGCGGCGGTGGCCGTGGCTGATCAGATGCCGGGTCGCGCTCTGGCCGCCGGCGATCTCGGAGGGCACCACGGCGGGGAAGGCATAGTCCGACGTATAGCAGTTGAGCAGGATGACCGGGATGTCGAGGCTGTAGAGGAAATCGGGCGCCACGATCTCGCGGGTGAAGATTGTCATGTAGATCAGCGCCGAGATGCTGCGTCTGGTCAGCGCCTGGATGGCGCGCGGCTCCATGACGGCATCGCCCATCGTCTGCGCCACCAGCAGCACGTTGCCGGCATTCCACGAAGCCTGGCGCGCGCCCTCGATGGCGACCACCGCCTCCGGGCTGGTGGCGAGCTGGTCGACGGCGAAACCGATGACGCCGTCCAGTCCCTCGAAGGGCGTCACCGGCGGTCGCAAGGCGGAAAAGACCGGCGGCGAATAACCCAGCGCCCTGGCTGCCTCGATCACCCGGTCGCGGGTCTGCTGCGAGAGCCTGATGCCCGGCGAATTGTTGAGCACGAACGACACCGTCGCCTGCGAGCAGCCGGCGGCGCGCGCGATGTCGGTCATGGTGACGCGACCCTTGGGCTTGGCAGCCGGCTTGCGCCGCCTGGACGCCTCCGGGGGATCGCGCAATTCCGTCGGTTCGCTCATGATCGTTTCCCAAAACCCGGCGGTTGTTAAGCAAAGGCCGGCGGCGACGGCAACATCGTTTTCGTCTGGCGCACTTATCGAAAACGTAGATTGATTATAACTATTACCTCGCGCGACGCAATCCACGCTAACCGCACCGCATGCCGACAAAACGGCCGAACAAGGTCAGCAAAGCTGACGATTTACTGAAATTTCGTTACGAACGCGCGTTCTGCCGGCGACGCTCCCTTTCCTCCCTGGCGCACCCCGCTCCGACACTCTCCCCGCTACGGGCGCGCCCTTTCGTCTCCATAACTAATACTATTTACTAATATCTGTAAGCGTTCTACTGTCAACTCGTCGTGACCGGGCCCGAGCTACCGGCCGGTGGCGGCAAGGCGTGCGATGCGTCGCGCCATCGAGCCGGCAAGCTGCCGGAAGAAGGCCGCCGCACACTCACGAAAATGTCAGACAAATCGGACTATTTACGAACGACGAATGAGTGTCTAGTGTTTCGGTCGCGGCTGGATTGGCGCCATTGTTAGGTTGCCAGACCTAGGGCCAACCCTTGAGGAGAGGGGCGTCCGCGCCGCGCGCGACACATTCTCATCTGTGTTTCAAAAGGGAGGTTGAACATGAAATCTGTGATCCGTACCGCGTCCATCGCCGCCGCGGCCTTGGCGCTCGGCCTGTCGGCAAGCGCGATTGCGCGTGCCGACGACAAGCCGACGCTGGCCTTCGTCGTCAACGGCGCGTCCGACTTCTGGAAGGCGGCGGAAGCCGGCGTGAAGAAGGCGCAGGGCGAGTTGCCCGACTACAATCTGGAGCTGAAATATCCCGAGCAGTCGTCGGTCGCCATCCAGCAGCGGCTGATGGACGACCTGGTGACGGCCGGCGTCAAGGGCATCATGGTCTCCGCCGTCGACCCCAAGACCTCGACCGACGGGCTGAACAAGATCGCGTCCGAAACGGCGCTGTTCACCACCGACTCGGACGCCCCGCAGACCAAGCGCGTCGCCTATATCGGCTCGTCCAACGTCGATGCCGGCAAGCAGGCGGCCGAGATCGCCAAGAAGGCGATGCCGGACGGCGGCAAGTGCCTCGGCTTCGTCGGCCTGCTCGGCGCCGACAACGCCAAGGAACGCATCCAGGGCATGAAGGACGGGCTGGCCGGCACCAAGATCGAGCTGGTCGACGTGCGCGGCGACGACATCGACCAGGCGCGCGCCAAGAAGAACGTCGAGGACGCGCTGGTCGCCAGCCCCGACATCACTTGCATGGTCGGCTTCTATTCCTACAACACGCCGCGCATCTATGAGGCGCTGCGCGACGCCGGCAAGCTCGGCTCGATCACCGTCGTCGGCTTCGATGACGATCCGATCACGCTGGGCGGCGTCAAGGAAGGCACCGTGGCCGCCACTGTCGTGCAGCAGCCGTTCGAATGGGCCTATCAGGGCATGAAGCTGATGGCGGCCTATCTCAAGGGCGACAAGTCGGGCATCCCGGCCGACGGCCTGATCATCGTGCCGACCAAGATCATCGGCAAGGACGATGTCGACGCCTACGCTGCCAACCTCAAGGCGATGGCCGGCAAGTAAGACGACGCCGTTGCGCCGGCTCAAGGATCTGCCTTGAGCCGGCGATCATATTGACGGGCCCGCGAAGGCCCGTCAGTCTGAAGCCAAACGCCCACCGGCTGCTGTCAGGCGTGATGAATTATTCCGACGTATCCATCGCTCAATCCACGATTGCTCCGTTCCTGAGCCTGGACGGCGTGCGCAAGACCTATCCCGGCGTGGTGGCGCTGGACGGTTTTTCGATGGAGGTGCGGCCGGGCGAGGTGATCGGCCTGGTCGGCGAAAACGGCGCCGGCAAGTCGACGCTGATGAAGATCCTGGGCGGCGTGACGCGGCCGGACACCGGCACCATCACCGTAGACGGCGTCGCCCATGACGGGCTCACCGTCGAGGCCAGCATCGGCTCCGGCATCGCCTTCGTGCACCAGGAGCTCAACCTTTTCGAAAACCTCGACGTCGCCGCCAACATCTTCTTCGGCCGCGAGCCGCTGAAGGCTGGACCGCTGAAGCTCGTCGACCGCTCGAAGCTGCGCGAGATGGTGGCGCCGCTCCTGAAGCGCGTCGGCGCCAATTTCTCGGCCGACGCGCCGGTCGCCTCGCTGTCGCTCGCCCAGCAGCAGATGGTCGAGATCGCCAAGGCGCTGTCGATCAAGGCGCGGCTGGTGATCCTCGACGAGCCGACCTCCAGCCTGCCGCTCGCCGAGACCGAGAAGTTGCTCGACGTCATCAAGGCGCTGAAGGCGGAAGACATCAGCGTCATCTTCATCTCGCACCGGCTGCACGAGGTCGAGCGGGTCGCCGACCGTGTCGTCGTGCTGCGCGACGGCATGCTCGCCGGCACGCTGCCGAAAAACCAGATCAACCACGACCAGATGGTCAAGCTGATGATCGGCCGCATGCTGAAGGAACGCGAGCGGGTCTCGGACTCCGCGCATGCGCCGGGCGGCGTGGCACTCTCGGCCAGTGCGGTGCGCACCAGCGCCTATCCGGAGCGCCCCGTCGATCTGGACGTGCGTCACGGGGAAATCCTCGGCCTGGCCGGGCTGGTCGGCTCCGGCCGCACCGAACTGGCGCGCGTCCTGTTCGGCATCGACGAATGCTTCGGCGGCAGCGTCACGCTCGACGGCAAGACGCTGAAGCTCGGCTCGGCCGCCGACGCTGTCGCGAACGGCATCTTCCTGGTGCCGGAGGACCGCAAGCTGACCGGCATCCTGCTCGATCTCTCGATCGCCGAGAACATCTCGCTGCCCAATCTGCCGGCGCATGCCAAGCGCTCGCTGGTCTCGGCAAGCGCGGAAATCGCCACCGCCGAGAAGCAGAAGAGCAATCTCGGCATCAAGGCGCCGTCGGTCCTGACCCGCACCGGCACGCTGTCGGGCGGCAACCAGCAGAAGGTGGTGCTGGCCAAATGGCTGGCGATGAATCCCAAGGTGATGATCCTCGACGAGCCGACGCGCGGCATCGACATCGGCGCCAAGGCCGAGATCTACGGGCTGATGCGGGCGCTCGCCGATGCCGGCGTCGCGGTGCTGATGATCTCCAGCGACATGGAAGAGGTGATCGGGGTGTCGGACCGCATCGCCGTCATGCATGAGGGACAGATCTCCGGCATCCTCGGCAAGGACGATTTCAGCCAGGAAAACGTGCTTCTGCTGGCAGTGGGCAAGACGCCGAAATAGCTGGTCGCTGATATTGGGGAGAAGACGATGAGCAAGAAAGATCTCGGCCTGCTGGTCCTGATCCTGGTGGTGGGCACGGTGGTGGCGATCATCAATCCGCGCTTCCTCTTGCCGATCAACCTTGCCAACACGTCCAACCTGATCGGCCTGTTCGGCATCCTCTCGATCGGGCAGGCCTTCGTCATCATCACCGGCGGCATCGAGCTGTCGGTCGGCTCAGTGGTCGCGCTGCTCGGCACGCTGTTCATCGACTTCATCGCCGTGCGCGAGCTGGACTGGCCGCTGGCCTTCGTGCTGATCATCGCGCTCGGCGCCATCATTGGCCTGGTGCATGGCTGGCTGATCACACGGCTGAAGCTGCAGCCTTTCGTGGTGACGCTCTGCGGCCTCCTGATCTATCGCGGCGTGGCGCGCTTCTACACCGCCGACGGCACGGCGGGCTTCGCCTTCGGCCAGAATTTCCCGGACCTCGAATTCCTCACCGCCGGCCGCAGCTACGGCGTGCCGAACAGCTTCATCGCGCTGATCATCATCGCCATCGTCATGTGGGTGGTGCTGCACCGCTCGGTGTTCGGGCGCTACCTCTACGCCATCGGCAAGAACGAGGAGGCGGCGAAATATTCGGGCATCCGCACCGGCCGGGTGGTGATGGCGGCCTATGTCATCTGCGGCGTGCTGACGGCGCTGTCGGCGATCTACTTCGCCATGTACACGCGCTCGATCTCGCCGGCCAGCCACGGCCAGTTCTACGAACTCTACGCCATCGCCGCCGCCGTGCTCGGCGGCTTCTCGCTGCGCGGCGGCGAAGGCTCGCTGATCGGCGTCATCCTCGGCACGGTGCTGCTGCAGGAATTGCAGAACCTGGTCAACCTGCTCGGCATCCCCTCCTCGCTCAACTTCGCCGTGATGGGCGGGGTTATCCTGATCGGCGTGCTCGTCGACCAGCAATGGGGCGTGTTCCGGGCGCGGCGGCAGATGATCGACGCGACGCGCAGGAACGTCGCCGGCGCACCGGCGGAGTAGCCAGCGCTGCCTCTCCTTCTCCCCTTGTGGGAGAAGGTGGATCGGCGCGCAGCGCCGAGACGGTTGAGGGGTGCGCGACGGATAACCGGCGGTGCCAAGCTGGAGCACCCCTCATCCGACCTCGCTTCGCGAGGCCACCTTCTCCCACAAGGGGCCTGTTGCGTAGTTATCGGGGAGAGGCTTGCGGAGCGATTTCGCCGTTGGCTTTCGCTTTGCTTCTGGGATTGGGCTTCTGGTTGGGGGTTTAAGGGTGGTGGTCCGGCCCTTTGGCCGGTCGCTAGGCGCACCTATCCCGTGATGGCGGCCCATCGGCGCATGTTGAAGGCGATCGCTGCCATCGTCACCTGACCAGCAGCCTTGGCCAGTCCGACATAACGGATCGTGGTCAGCCTCATGCGGTTTTTGAGCGTGGCGAAGGTGGTCTCCACCGCCGCTCGCCGTCTGGCGATCAGACGATTGTAATGCTTGAGCCGCGCCGGCAGCGCATGATGCTTGTTGGGGCGGCGCGCAATGCGCACCTTCTTGCCCTCAGCCTTGAGCCGGGCACGGCGGGCATGGGTGTCATAGGCGGCATCCGCCCACACCGTCTTCTCGTCGCCGCAGATCAAGCGATCGGCCGGCACTGTGTCGTTGACGTTGGCCGGTGTAGTGATCACCGTGCGGATCAGGCCCGATCCCTCATCCACCCCGACATGAGCCTTGTAGCCGAAGGTGAGGCCGCCCTTGCCCTTGCGTGCGGTTATGCGAGCGTCTGCGTCCTTCGACGCCCGCTCCGGCGTCGGCGGCGCCGAGACGGCATCGATCAGCGTGGCATCCAGCATCGTGCCACGCTTCAGGATCACACCGGCTTTCTCCAGCTGTCGGTCCAGTTCGCCAAACAGCTTCTCCATCAACCCTTCGCCGACAAGCAGATTGCGAAAGCGTGACAGCACCGTGTGATCGGGGATGCTTTCCTCAAGACCAAGCCCGACAAAGCGGCGGAACGACAACCGGTCGCCCAGCGCTTCCTCCAGTTCGCGATCCGACAGCCCATAGAGCGATTGCAGCAGCAGCGCCTTGAACAGCACCAGCGGCGGCCAGGCCGCGCGTCCCGGCCCGCCATCGCGCAGCGCGACAAGCAGCTTCTCGAAGCGGTACCACTTCACCAGACCAGACAGCCGATCGAGTGGCGAAGAGCCACCTGGAAGCTTGCTGCCAAGAAACGCCTCCGCCAAGCTCAACTGACCTGTCTGCTTCACCGCCATTGCGACTCTCCACGGCTTCCGCCCTCAGAGAATCACAACCAGCCAATTACGCAACAGGCCCACAAGGGGAGAAGGTAAGAGCCTCAGATCATGCTCGACAGGTCGGAAAAGGCCATCGCCTTGCGCAGCACCTCGGCGAAGCGCTCGCCGGCGATGTCACGGGCGCCGCTGTTGTCGATCGAGGTGACGTCAGGTCCCGAAAGCGCGACGGCGGCGCTGCGCGCCAGGCGCGCCAGCACCTCGCCGCGCGATTCGCGGCCGCGCGCGGCCAGACGCTCGGCGAGGATTTCCGGCGTCGCGGTGATCTCGACCACCGCCAGGTTGGCGTAACGCTCACGCAGCGCCGGGATGACCGAGCGGGATACATTCGCCACGGCGACATGGCCGTTGGCGACGGCCCAGTCGACATCGGCGGGCAGGCCATAGCGCAGGCCATGGGCGTCCCAGCATAGCGCGAAGGCGCCGTCGGCCTCGGCCTCGGCGAAGGCGGCGTCGGCCAGCGTGTCGTGGTCCTCGCTCGCCGCATCACTCGGACGGGTGATGACGCGACGCACGAATTCCAGCCGCGTCTCGTCGGCGAAGCGGCTCTTGGCGTAGCCGATCACCGTGTCCTTGCCGGCGCCGCTCGGGCCGACCACGGCGACGAAGACGCCGTTGCGGATCGGGAACGTCTCGGCCGACAGTTCGCGTTCGAGCAAGGCCGATACCATCATGCGACCCGGAGCCCCTGGCGCCAGACGGTGCGGACGACCGGAACGTGGTCGTCGACGCGCACGCGCACCAGGTCGGCGCGCCGGCCCGGCTCGATGACGCCGCGATCGTCGAGGCCGACAGCCTCGGCCGGGTTTTTCGACACCATGGCGACCGCCTGCGGCAGCGAAATGCCCTCGACGACGTCGCCGAGGAAAAAGGCCGACTGGATCAGGCTGAAGGGAATGTAGTCGGACGACAAGATGTCGAGCAGCCCGTCGCCGGCCAGCGTGCGGGCCGAGACGTTGCCGGAATGCGAAGCGCCGCGCATGACATTGGGAGCGCCCATCAGCACGCCGAGACCCGCCGCTTTCGAAGCCCGGGCGGCCTCTTCCGTGGTCGGGAACTCGGCGACGCGCACGCCCTGCTCGATGGCTTCCTCGACATGGCCGGCGGTGGCGTCGTCATGGCTGGCCAGCACGATGCCGCGCTCGCGGCAGGCGGCGGAGATGAAGACCCGGTTCGGGCCGGAATTCACGGCCGATTCGGCCATGCGCTTTTCGCAGAACTTCTGGAAGTCGCGATCGGAGAGCTTCAGCTTGCGCTGGTAGTAGTAGGCATAGGTCTCGAGATTGACGAACTGGCGCTGGCCCGGCGCATGGTCCATCAGCGAGGCGAGCTTCACCCTCTCGTCGGTCTCGAAATTAGCGAAGGCCCTCAGGCAATCCGGCGCCGACACCTCGCAGCGCAGATGGATGAAGTGGTCGGCCCTCAGTCGCTCCTGCTCGACACTGTCCTCGATGGCGTCGGCCAGCTTGCGGATGTCGGCGGAGGTGAGGTCGGCGTCCTCGTCCATGCCGACGCGCAAGGCATCGAGCACGGTGGTGATGCCGGCGGTCGCCACCTGAGCATCATGGGCAAGCACTGCGGCGATCGGATTCCAGCGCACCTTCGGGCGCGGCGCGTAGTGGCCTTCGAGGTGGTCGGTGTGCAGCTCGACCAGACCGGGAATGATGTAGTCGCCCGCCATGTCCTCGCCGGTGCGGGCAACACCGGGATCGATGGCGGCGATCAGGCCGTCGCGCAGCACCAGCGAGCCCTCGACGATCTCGTCGGCAAGCACGATGCGGGCATTGGTGAGAACGGTCTCGGCGGTCATTTCAGGCAGTCCTTGATCTTAGGCAGTTTTGTCTCAAGCAGTTTTTCGGGCCGAGCGGCGCCCGAGCGCGTGATGGGACAGCACCATGAACGGGGCGCCAGGTTCGGTTTCGACGAAAAGCGTCAGCGCATCGACCGGCACCGGCCGCAGCAGCACCTCCGCGAACAGGCCCTCTATTGCTGCGCGCAGACGGGGGCTTTCCTGTGGCGCGGCGCGGCCGGACAGCGTCATGTGGAAGCGGAAGGTCTCGAAGACGTAGGGATAGCCCCATTGGCAGAGGTTGCGGAACTCGTCCGGCTTCAGTGAATCGGGGCTGCGGCGTTCGATCTCGGCCTCGGTCAGCGGCGCGCGAAAGCGGTCGAAGGCGAGCACGACGTCGCCGGCGAAGCGGTTGAGCGCCGGCACCGGCGCTTCCGGCACCAGGGCGAAGAAGCCGTCGATCTGGCCGACGACGAGGCGCGGGATGATGACCGGCTGGGTTGCTTCGGCAAAGCTGTCGAGCGCGGCGCGCAGTGAAGCTTCCGTCTCGTTCCCGGCCAGCAGGAAGGGTGCCTTCAGCGTCGCGTGGAAGCCATAGCGCCGCGCCGAGGCGGTGTGGAAGGCGACTTCCGCCGCCGACAGCTGACCCACGGCCTCGACCGGCCTTGTGGCGGCGCCGAACGGGTCGCGTCCCAGCCAGTTGGCGGCGATCCGCGCCAGCGGCTCGTCCTGCCTTGGGGTGAAGTAGATGGCGTAGCGCATAAGAAGTCCTCGTCAACTCCGCTGCCATAGGTGATTTCCATGACGGATTGACGAAGCTTATGAGGGTTTTCGATGGCAAATCGGCCCGGCAGGTCCTTAGCCGACGATTTTTCCGTGCTGGACCAACGGCTTCGACCGGCCTCGGCCGGTCATGCCTTCATCAACCATTCGTGCTCGGGCGCGTTGTGGAATTTCCAGGTGCGCTTCGGGCCGGCCATGACATTGAGATAGTAGAGATCGTAGCCATGGCAGGCGGCGCATGGGTGATAGCCCTTCGGCACCAGCACGACATCGCCATCCTCGATCGCCATTGCCTCGTCGAGATCGCGGGCGCCATTCTTGTCGGCGTCGGTATAGACGCGCTGGAAGGCGAAACCTTGCGGCGGGTTGAGGCGGTGGTAGTAGGTTTCCTCGAGATAGGACTCGGCCGGCAGATTGTCCTGGTCGTGCTTGTGCGGCGGATAGCTGGACGTGTGGCCGCCGGGCGTGATGACCTCGACCACCAGCAAAGAGTCGGCCGGCTTGCCTTCCGGCAGGATGTTGGTGACGTAGCGTGTGTTGGTGCCCTTGCCGCGCACTTCCTGGCCGAGGTCGGCCGGTCCGATGACGCGCACGGGCAAGCCACCGCCAAGGCCGGGCGCCGAGCAGACCGCCAGTTCCAGTCCGGTGTCGGCGGTGACCGACCAGTCGGACCCCTCGGGCACGTAGACCGACCAAGGCTTGCCCTCGAAGGGCGACATGCGCTCGCCGAGCAGGCCGAGATCCTTGCCGCCGGCCGACGCCTTGCCCTTGCCGGTGACGAAGACCAGGCAGACCTCTCGGTCGCCCGTCTCGCCGGACGCCGTCTCGCCGGGCTTGAGCCGATGAAGGTCGAAGCCGACATAGGTCCAGCCGGCGCTTTTGGGCGTGACATGGGCGACGCGGCCATGGCCCTTGTCGGCTTTGACGAGCAGTTTCGACATAACGGTCATTCCTTCGGTTCGGTGTCGGCCTTGCCCTCTTCGGCCGGCTTGTAGAGATAGAAGAACTGCCAGACGGCGTAGCCGGCAAAGCCGAGCGCGATGACGCCCCAGAAAGGCGTGCCCGAGGCGAACTCGATCACCGACCAGACCAGGCAGACGGCCACCACGGCGATGCGCCGCCAGAGAGGCCGGAAGAAGGGGTGCTCATAGTCTTTCATCGCGCCAATCCAGGCTTTATCCAAAGCGCATCAGATAGACCGTGCGCCGTGGCGAATCCACCGTTCAGGCCGGAAAACCTTGCGTCTCCACCGTGTAGCCGGCGGCGCTCATCACCCGCATCAGCTCCTTGTAGCCGACCTGCGCCATCTTGAGCGGCGGATTTGCTTTCGGGTCCTGCTCGGCCTCGACGACGAACCAGCCTTCATAGCCATAGTCGGCGAAGCGCTGCACGATGGCACCGAAATCTAGCGAGCCGTCGCCCGGCACGGTGAAAGCGCCAAGCGCCACGGCGTCGAGGAAGGACTGCTTTGTGCGATCGAGCCCGTCGATCACGCCCATGCGCACGTCCTTCACATGGACGTGGTTGATGCGCTTGTGGTGGTTGTCGATGGCTCGCAGCACGTCGCCGCCGGCAAAAGCGAGATGGCCGGCATCGAGCAGCAACGGAATGCCCTCGCCGGAATGGCGCATGAAGGCGTCGAGCTCCGGCTCGGTCTCGACGACCGCCGCCATGTGGTGGTGGTAGGAGAGCGGCATGCCCTGCTCGGCGCACCATTCGCCGAATTCGGTCAGGCGCCTGCCATAGGCCTTCATCTCGTCGCCCGACAGCTTCGGCTTGGTGGCGAGCGGCTTGGAGCGGTCGCCCTGGATGGAGCGGCCGACCTCGCCATAGACGATGCAGGGCGCGTTGACCGCCTTGAACAGGTCGATCATCGGCTGGATGCGGTCCTTGTTCCTGGCCATCTCCTCGTCGACCAGCGTGCCGGAGAACCAGCCGCCGCAGAGCGTGACATCGGCCTCTCTCAGGATCGGCAGCATCACCTTGGGATCGTTGGGGAAGCGGCGGCCCATCTCCATGCCGGTGAAGCCGGCCGAGCGCGACTGTCGCAGACACTCCTCCAGCGACACGTCATCGCTTAATTCCACGAGATCGTCGTTCCACCACGCGATGGGGGACATGCCCAGTTTGGCTTTCAAGTCGTCACTCCAATGTCAGTTCGTTGCGAGGTGGGCGCGGGCTCAGCCCTGCCGGCTGCCCACGGCTTCCTCATACTTCTTGCGCGCGGCATTGACCTGCGGCCGCGCCGAGACTTCGGGCACTGCGACATCCCACCAGTGACCGCCGGCATCGGTCGAGACCAGGGGGTCGGTGTCGATGACCAGCACGGTGGTCTTGCTGTTGCCTTTCGCCTTCTCGAGCGCCGTCTCCAGTCCGGCGATCGAATCCACCTTCTCGGATATGGCGCCGAGACTTGCCGCATGCGCGGCGAAGTCGATGTCGGGCATCACCTCGTGGCGCGAGTCCTTCAAGAGATTGTTGAAGTTGGCGCCGCCGGTCGCCATCTGCAGCCGGTTGATGCAGCCATAGCCGCGGTTGTCTAGCAGCACGATGGTGAGCTTGAGGCCGAGCATGACCGAGGTGGCGATCTCGGAATTGAGCATCAGATAGGAGCCGTCGCCGATCATGACGACGACCTCCTCGCCGGGCTTGGCCATCTTGACGCCGAGGCCACCGGCGATCTCGTAGCCCATGGTCGAGAAGCCGTATTCGGCGTGGTAGGAGCCGGGAGCGCCGGCCTGCCAGAGCTTGTGCAGTTCGCCGGGCAGGCCGCCTGCCGCATGCAGCAAGGTGACGCCCGAGCCCATCGCGCGCTGCACGGCGCCGATGACCTGCGCGTCCGACGGATAGGCGGCGTTGGTCGACGCCGTCACCTTGGCGGCGGCGGCCTGCCAGTCCGTCTTGCCCTTCAGCGCATTGTCGGTCCAGGCGGCCGGCGCCTTCCAGCCCTTCAGCGCGGCACCGAGTTCGGAGAGCCCTTCGGCTGCGTCGGCGACGAGCGGCAGCGCCCAGTGCTTGCCGGCATCGAAGACCTGCGTGTTCAGGCCGACGATGGTCTTGCCGGCATTCTTGAACAGCGCCCAGGAGCCGGTGGTGAAATCCTGCAGCCTGGTGCCGACGGCGAGCACCACATCGGCCTCTTCCGCCAGCTGGTTGGCGGCGGAGGTGCCGGTGACGCCGACAGCAGCCATGTTGAGCGGATGATCGTCCGGCAGCGAAGACTTGCCGCCTTGCGTCTCGCAGACCGGAATGCCGGCGCCCTGCACCAGCTTGGCCAGCTCGCTCGAAGCCTGCGAATAGAGGACGCCGCCGCCGGCGATCACCAGCGGCTTCTTGGCACCCTTCAGCGCCGCGACGGCGGCGGCCAGTTCGTTGCGGTCCGGGCGAACCCGGCGCGGCGTCCAGACGCGCTCGGCAAACAGGCTTTCCGGATAGTCATAGGCCTCGGCCTGGACATCCTGGCAGAGCGACAGCGTGACCGGGCCGCATTCGGCCGGGTCGGTCAGCACCTGCATGGCGCGGTTGAGTGCCGGGATGATCTGCTCCGGTCGGGTGATGCGGTCGAAATAGCGCGACACGGCGCGGAAGCAGTCGTTGACGGTGGCCGTGCCGTCGGAAAAGTCCTCGGCCTGCTGCAGCACCGGATCCGGCAAGCGGTTGGCGAAGACATCGCCCGGCAAGAACAGGACAGGCAACCGGTTTACATGCGCCAGGGCGGCCGCCGTCACCATGTTGAGCGCGCCGGGGCCGATCGACGAGGTGGCGGCCATGAAGCGGCGGCGGAAATTGGCCTTGGCATAGGCGATCGCGGCATGCGCCATCGCCTGCTCGTTGTGGGCGCGGAAGGTCGGCAGTTCGTCGCGCACCTGGTAGAGCGCCTCGCCGATGCCGGCGACGTTGCCATGGCCGAAGATCGCCCAGACGCCACCGAATATCGGCACTTTTTTGCCGTCGATCTCGGTCATCTGGCGCGACAGGAAGCGGGTCACAGCCTGCGCCATTGTCAGGCGGATTGTCTTGCTCATCTTGTTTCCTCCGCAGTCCTTGTGCCGCGTTTTCTTATGCTGCTTTACGGCCGCGCGCGGCAAGCCATGCCTCGGTCAGCTGCTCGAAACGGGACGCCATGTCGGCGACGGCCTCGTCATCCGACATCTTGCCGGCCAGCCATTGTTCGGCGGCGTTGATGAAGATGGTGCGACCGACGGCGAAGCCCTTGACGATAGGCGCGTTCGCCGTGGCGGCAAAGGCCACTTCAAGCTCGTCCTGGGGCGCTTCCAGCCCAAGCAGCACGACACCGCGGCACCATGGATCGTTCTTGACGATCACCGCCTCGATCTTTGCCCAGGCGCTTGCCGAAGCCTGCGGCTCGAGCTTCCACCAGTCGGGCTTGATGCCCAGCGCGTAGAGTTCCTCCAGCGCGCGCGGAATGGTGGTGTCGTCGAGCTTGCCATGCTTGCCGGCGATGATCTCGACCAGCAATTCGCGTCCGACCTTGCGGGCGGCTTCGAACAGGCTGCGCAGCTTCTGCTGCTGCTCGGTCTTGAGCTCGACCGGATCGTCTGGATGATAGAAGCACAGGCATTTGATACAATGCTCGACCGGCCAGTCGACAAGCTGCGAGCCAATGTCCTGGGAGAATTCGAAGCGCAGCGGCCGCGAGCCAGGCAATTCGACCGGACGGCCAAGCCAGGCGAACGGATGGCGGGCGAATTCGAACATGGCGTCGCGGCCGTATTTCTCATCGAGCAGCATGCCGTAGCCGTCGCGCCCGACGGCAACCCTGGCCGCCGCCTTGACGGTCAGCACCTTGAAATCCTCGATGCGGGCGGCGTCGGCGCCGGTCTTGGCGGCGACGTCCTCGAGCTGGACGCGGTGGTCGCAGGCCAGCGCCATCAGCGAGGGGATATCGCGCCGGCGCGTGGTCGCCCAATGGATGTGGTTGATCGCCTCGTCCTTGCGCAGCGCCAGGTGCTTGCTGCCGTGCTTGAGGAAGTACTGCAGCTCCTCGAAGGTCGGGTATTCCGGCGCGCAGAGCAGCCGCGACACGGCGAAGGCGCCGCAGGCGTTGGCCCAGGTCGCGGCGGTGGCATGGTCTTCGCCGCCGAGCCAGCCGCGCAGGAAGCCGGACATGAAAGCGTCGCCGGCGCCGAGCACGTTGTAGATCTCGATCGGAAAGCCCATGCCGACAATGCCGTCCTCGAGGTCGTCGCTGATCGGCCCGGCATAGACGATGCAGCCCTTGGCGCCGCGCTTGAGCACGATGGTGGCCGATGACAGCGCGCGGATCGTCTTCAAGGCGCTCAGGCAATCGTCGGCGCCGGAGGCGATCATGATCTCCTCCTCGGTGCCGACGATGAGGTCGCAATCAGGCAGCACCGTCTTCATCTGCGCCGAGACGCGGTCGGACTTGACATAGCGCTCGAAGCCCTCGGCATGGCCGGCAAGGCCCCAGAGGTTGGGGCGATAGTCGATATCGAACACCACCTTGCCGCCCCTGGCCTTCATGACGCGGATCGCCTTGCGCTGCGCGGCATCGGTATTGGGGCGGGAAAAATGCGTGCCGGTGACGACGACCGAGCGGGCAGAGGCAATAAACGCCTCGTCGATATCTTCCGGCGCCAGCGCCATGTCGGCGCAGTCGGAGCGGTAGAAGATCATCGGCGAGACGCCTTCGTCCTCGACCGACAGGAGCACCAGCGCGGTCAGCCGCTCTTTGTCGGTCTTGAGGCCATCGACGGAAACGCCCTCGCGCTTCAGCTGCTCGCGGATGAACCGGCCCATCTGCTCGTCGCCGACGCGGGTGAGCAGCGCTGAGCGCAGGCCGAGCCGCGCCGTGCCGACCGAGATATTGGCCGGGCAGCCGCCGACCGACTTGGCGAAGGAGGTGATGTCCTCCAGCCGCGAGCCGATCTGCTGGCCGTAAAGGTCGACCGAGGCGCGGCCGATGGTGATGACGTCGAGCGGTTTCGCGTCCACGGCTTCGCCCATTCGAACCTCCCATCGGCCTTATTATGTTGAGCAACCCCATTTTGGGGTACACGCGCGAGCGGCAGCGTGATGCCGGGATTATGAAATAATAATTCCAATCCATAGTCAATATGGAATGAGCATTCCCTGACTGAAAAGTGCCGACCAGCGGTCAAACACGGTGCGGCCTTTTTACTCGTCTTCGCGCCGCGCTCTTTATGGGTTCGGCAGCGTCTGCCAACGGATGATCCCGTAGCCTGGGCGCCGCCAGGCGTCCAGGTCGTTCATCAGGGATGGTGCGGGTTCAGTTCCTGGCGACGCCGGCGGCGGCCTGTTCGATGAGCTTGGCGACGGCGCCTGGATCGGAGACGTAGACTGCGTGGCTGCCGGGCACTTCGACCGTCGTGGCGCCAGCCCGGTTTGCCATCTGGCGCTGCGCCGGCGGCGGGATCATGTGATCGTCGGTGGCGACGAGATACCAGCTCGGCTTCACTCTCCACGCCGGCTTGGTGACCTTGCCTTCGAGCGCCGCCACACCCCAGGGAACCTGCGAGTCCGCCATGAAGGAGGCGAGTGACGGGCGGACATCGGCGGCGAAGGAGGCGGCGAACTTTTCCTTGTCGAGCATCAGGAAGCCGTCGACGGGCGGCAGGATCGGGGGCACAGGGGCGCCGGGAGGCGGGTTGGCGATCAGGGACGAAACCGACTCGCCGGTATCCGGCGCGAAGGCGGCGATATAGACGACGGCTGCGACCTTGGGATCGGTGCCGGATTCCGACACCACGACGCCGCCATAGGAATGACCGACCAGGATGACATTGCCCGGAGCGGCGGCGATGGCGCGCTTCGTCACCGCGACATCGTCGGCGAGCGAGGTGGTGGGGTTCTGGACGATGGTGACGTCATAGCCATCCTTCTTGAGCTGGTGATAGACCCCCTCCCAGCCTGAGCCATCGACGAAGCCGCCGTGAACGAGGACGACTGAATTTGCTGCGTTGTTCGACATTTGAGTTCTCCTTTTTCAAAAGCGTTGTTTGTGTTGATGCAGGAGGACTATGCGACGCAGCCGCCGCGCTCGCTTTGAGGCGACCTTCAGGACCTCTTGATTTTACCTTGAGATGGCTTTGATTTTGCGGCCACCACACGGCTACAGTGTCCAGAATCGCGAGTAGCCGCGTTACGGAGCAGCAATTTGCCGTATCTTTTCGAGGATTTCGCCCTGGACGGCGACCGGCGCGAACTGCGCCGCGGCAACGACCTGGTTCCCGTCGAGCCGCAGGTATTCGACTTGCTTCAATATCTGATCCGCAACCGCGAGCGGGTGGTCAGCAAGGACGATCTGGTCGATGCGGTCTGGCAGGGGCGCATCGTCTCGGACGCCACACTTGCCAGCCGCGTCAACGCCGCGCGCAGTGCGCTCCAGGACAATGGCGAGCAGCAGCGGCTCGTGCGCACCATCCTGCGCAGGGGCTTCCGGTTCGTCGGCACCGTGCGCGAGGAGGCCGGCGCCGAGGCCATCGCGCCGTTCGAGCAGCCGAAGTCGGGCCTGGGCATTCCCGCTCGCCCGTCCATCGCCGTGCTGCCCTTCGTGAACCTGAGCGGCGATGCGGATCAGGACTATTTTGCCGACGGCATGGTCGAGGACATTATCACTGGCCTGTCACGCATCCGCTGGCTGTTCGTGATCGCGCGGAACTCAAGCTTCACGTATAAAGGCCGCGCGGTGGATGTGAAGCAGGTCGGGCACGAGCTCGGCGTGCGTTATGTGCTGGAAGGCAGCGTGCGCAAGGTGGGAAGCCGCGTCCGCATCACCGGTCAGCTCATCGACGCTGAGGACGGCAGTCATCTGTGGGCCGAACGCTACGACCGCGACCTGACCGATGTGTTCGCGCTGCAGGATGAGATCACCGTCAGCGTGGTCGCGGCAATAGAGCCCAATCTGCGCCGTGCCGAGATCGAGCGCGTGCGGCGCAAGCGACCCGACAGTCTCGACGCCTACGATCTTTTTCTGCGCGCGCTGCCTGACGTCTACACCTTCATGCCGCAGGGCGCCGCCAAAGGCCTGCCGCTGCTCGACCAGGCGCTCGCCATCGAGCCGAACTATGCGCTTGCCCATGGCTTTGCCGCCTGGGCGCACCAGACCCTGTTCATCCGCGGCGGCATGCTGGCGGAGCACCGCGAGAAAGCGTCCCGCCATGCCCATGCGGCGATCGAGCACGGTTCGGGCGACGCCATGGCGCTGGCACTCGCCGGCTTCACCATCGGCCTGGTCGAGCATGACCGCAGACTCGCCGACGAAGCGTTTACGCAAGCGCTGGCGCTCAGCGCGTCCTGCGCCTTTGTCTATGCTTTCGGATGTGTGCCGGTGGCCTATGGCGGCGATGCGCCACGCGCCATCGACTGGGGCGAGCAGGCGTTGCGGCTCAATCCGCTGGACGCCATGAATTGCGTGCCGCAAGGTATCATCGGCTTCGGCAACTTTCTTATCGGCCGGCATGAGCAGGCAATCGCAGCCGGCGGGCGGGCGGTGGAACTGAACCCCGGCTTCAGCATCCTGCACGGATGGCTGGCCGCTCCCCTCGCCAGGCTTGGACGGCTTGAGGAGGCCAAGACGGCGGGAGCGCGGCTGATGGCGCTCGACCCGCATTTCAGCATTGGCCGCTGGTCGGCGGCCGTGGGAATTGCGCCTGATATCATCGATGACGTCACCGACGCCATGAGGATGGCTGGCCTGCCGCAATAGCCGCAAAGGCGCATGCCGGCTCACTGGTCGAACACTCCCCATGCAAAGGGAGCTTGCTACAGAGAAGTCCGCAAAGGGCCAGATCGCCTCATGCGACGCTCGCAGCCGAACGACCGCAAAGGGGTCGAATCGATCGTTCAGCGTGATTGGTTTTGACTCTAGCCCTTGCGCTTGCGGCCCGGGTCGCGCCGCTTCTCGCCGACGGCGACGGTCAGCGCCATGGCCAGCGCCATGGTGGCCGACAGCGAGCGGAAGCCGGCGAAATCGGCCTCGGCGACCTCGAACCAGACCTTGGCGAACTGGGCGAGCGGCGAGAACGAACTGTCGGTGATGGCGACGATCGGCACGCCCTGCTCGGAGATGGAACGCGTCTCCTCGATGGTCGCCGGCGCATAGGGAGAAAAGCTGATGGCGATGACGGCGTCCCTCGGCGTGGCAAAGCCGATCATCTCGGCATTGAGACCGGCGGCCGACTCGATCAGCTGGTTGCGGATCTTGAGCTTGCCCAGCGCGTAGGCGATGTAGGAGGCGACCGGATAGGAGCGGCGCTTGGCCAGCACATAGATGGTCTCGGCCTTCGCCAGCAGCGCGATCGCCTCCTCGAAATGCGGCTCGTTCAGCGTGCGCGAAATGTCGCTCAGCGAAGTGCTGGCGGCGGCGACGAAACCGTCGAAGATCGCCCGGTGGCCGGCGCCTTCCTCGGCCTTGGCGCGCAAGGCGGCCAGACGTTCGTCATAGGAGGAATTGCGCTCGCGCAGGCGTTCGCGAAACACAAGCTGCAGACTGGTGAAGCCGTCGAAGCCAAGCTGCTGGGCAAAGCGGATCAGGGTCGAGGGCTGGACTCCGGCGGAGGCGGCAATGCTGGCGGCGGTGCCGAAGGCGATGTCGTCGGGATTGTCGAGCGCATAGGCAGCGATCTGCGCGATGCGCTTGGGCAGGCTGTGGCGCCGCTCCAGGATCGTCGCGCGCAGGGTCTCGAAATCGCGGGGAACCCGTTCGTCCATCGTCGCTCCGCCCACGGCCATATTGATAGTTCCCTCTCCTGCCTCATCATAGCGACTTCACGCAAGAACACCATAAAAAATGATTTGGACGTTCCATTCCAAACAAAAATGGATTAATTCATCCACGCAAGTTCCTTTGACGCAATTCCGGATGGAAAACCGCTTCAGACTTTCCCGGGATTGCTCCAACGCGGAGACAATCGACATGGTCGGAGTGGGCCTCATCGGCACAGGTTTCATGGGTAAGTGCCACGCCATCGCCTGGAGCGCGGTCGGCACCGTGTTTCCCGACGTGGCCAAGCCGAAGCTGGTGCATCTGGGCGAAGTCAGTGACGAGCTCGCCAGACGCAAGGCGGGTGAATTCGGCTTCGCCAGGGGTTCCGGCGACTGGCGCGCCGTGGTCAACGATCCGGAGGTCGAAATCGTCTCGCTGACGACGCCCAACCAGTTCCATCCGGAAATGGCGATCGCCATCCTCGAAGCCGGCAAGCATCTATGGTGCGAGAAGCCGATGGCGCCGGGCTTCGCCGAGGCCGAAGCGATGGCGAAGGCGGCGAAGACATCCGGCAAGGTGGCGGCGCTCGGCTACAACTACATCCAGAACCCGGCCATCCGCCACATCGGCGCGCTGCTTGAGGAAAAGACCATCGGCGAGGTCAACCATCTGCGCATCGAGATGGACGAGGACTTCATGGCCGATCCGGAGGCGGCGTTCTTCTGGAAACACGAGGCGGCCTCCGGCTACGGCGCGCTCGACGATTTCGCCGTGCATCCGCTGTCGCTGATCAAGGTGCTGTTCGGCCGCGTCGGCCGCGTCATGTGCGACATGGCCAAGCCCTATGCCGACCGCAAGGTTGCATCCGGGGGGCGCCGCGCGGTCGAGACCTACGACATCGCCAGCGTGCTGATGCACCTCGAGAACGGCATCGCCGGCACGCTCTTGGTCAACCGTTCGGCCTGGGGCCGCAAGGGCCGCATCGCGATCCAGATTTTCGGCTCGAAGGGCTCCATCCTCTACGACCAGGAGCGGATGAACGAGTTCCAGCTTTACCTCACCGCCGACCGGCCGACCGAGCAGGGCTACCGCACGATCCTGGTAGCGCCGCATCACAAGCCCTACGATTCCTTCCTGCCGGCGCCCGGCCACGGCCTCGGCTTCAACGATCTCAAGATCATCGAATGCCGCGAATTGTCGATGCGGATCGCCGGCAAGCCGGCACGGATCATCGATTTCGACGAAGGGCTGGAGATCGAGCGCACCGTGCATGCGATGGCGCGCTCGTTCCAGGAGCAGCGCTGGGTGGACGTGCGGTAACAGCCGCCGCCCACCCGCTTTCGCGCCTTGTTTTGCCGCAGATTCTTGCTGGAAAACCGTGCGACACTTTTCCGGAATCTGCTTGGCGTCAAGCAGCGCCCTGGCGGCTGGCGAGCATTTCTCGCTTCACCGAGCGGCGCCATTCGACGGCGCCGGCAAGGCCGTGCAGCACCGTCTCGGTGGTCGCCCAGTCGATGCAGCCGTCAGTGATGCTCTGGCCATAGACCAGAGGCTTGCCGGGCACCACGTCCTGCCGGCCGGCGACGAGATTGCTCTCGATCATGACGCCGATGATGCGCTCGTCGCCAGCCGCGACCTGGCCAGCCACGTCGGCCGCGACCTTCGGCTGGTTCTCCGGCTTCTTGGCGCTGTTGGCGTGGCTGACGTCGATCATCAGCCGCGGGGCGACGCCGATGCGAGCGAGCTCCGTAGCTGCAGCATCAACGCTCGCCGCATCGAAGTTGGGCACAACGCCGCCACGCAGGATGACGTGGCAGTCCTCGTTGCCGGTGGTCGCGGCAATCGCGCTGCGGCCACCCTTGGTCACCGCCATGAAATGATGCGGCTGCGCGGCCGACTTCACCGCCTCGGCGGCGATCCTGAGATTGCCGTCGGTGCCGTTCTTGAAGCCGACCGGGCAGGACAGGCCCGACGCCAGCTCGCGATGGATCTGGCTCTCGGTGGTGCGCGCGCCGATGGCGCCCCAAGCGACGAGGTCGGCGATGTATTGCGGCGTCGTCATGTCGAGGAACTCGGTCGCCGCCGGCAGACCGAGATTGTTGACAGCCGACAAAACGTTGCGCGCCATGCGCAAGCCCTTGTCGATCTTGAAGCTGCCGTCGAGATCGGGATCGTTGATGAGCCCCTTCCAGCCGACCGTGGTGCGCGGCTTCTCGAAATAGACGCGCATGACGATCTCGAGCCGGTCGGCCAGGGCCTCACGCAGCGCCGCCAGACGGCTGGCGTAGTCCACGGCGGCGACCGGATCATGGATGGAACAAGGGCCGACGATGACAACAAGTCGATCGTCGGCCCCCGTCAGGATGGAATGGATGGCGTTGCGCGAGGCGGCGACGGTGCGCGTCGCGGTGAGTGATCGCGGGATCTCGCGCATCACCTCGTCCGGCGTGCTCAGGACTGTGAGTTCTCTGACCCGAAGGTCGTCTGTGGTGGTCAACACGGCTTTCTGCTCCTGGTTTAGGAGACCTGCCGGCTGAAAACAAAAAAGCCGCCAGGTCTGGCGGCTTGTCGGATTTTTGATCTGCAATCTTCAGATCGAGCGCAATCCTCCCGCCGCCAGCGAGCTGCTAAAGTACCAATACGTGGCGGACAAGTTGATCATGCGGCTCATATAGTCGATGCGGGGGCGTTTGTCACTACTCCGGGGCCGTCGTCTAAAAATTGAGGGCCGCTTCTCGCGACTTAGCCAAAACCCATGTACGCTGGGCGGCATGGATCCAGAACCTGAAGAACCGATCGATGTGCACGCCCTTCTGCGTGCGGCGGCGGAGGCCCGACTACGAACAGCGCGAGCGATGCTCCGGGCATACGAGGCCAACGCTTTCGGGACGCCCCCCACGCTCGAGGACCTTGCCTATTGGAAGCAAGAACTAGCCGATGTTCAGGTGGAGTTGGCGACGTTGCACGAAGCGCACCGCGCCTAGCGGTACGCATCACCCAGCGCCGTGTCGAACTCCCTGGAGTCTACTCGCCGATTACGCCGGCTATGTTCTGGTCGTAGTCGACCAGCGAGCCGGTCATGACGCCGGCCTGCGGGCTGACCATGTAGGTGATCAGCCGGGCAAGCTGGGCCGGCTTCACCAGTTGGCCCATGGGCTGCGAAGCTTCGGCCTTTGCCAGCCAGTCATCGGGCGCATCGTGCCATTTCTTCTGCACGATGTCCTCGCCTTCCGTATCCATCCAGCCAGGCAGCACGGCGTTGCAGCGGATGCGGTTCTTCCGGTAGGAGCTGGCGACATTCTTGGTCAGCGTCATCAGCGCGCCCTTGCTGGTCGAATAGGGCGTCAGGAACGACTGGCCGGCATGCGCCGACATCGACAACACGTTGACGATCGAGCCAGGCGCCTTGCGCGACAGCAGATGCGCGACCAGGCCCTGCATCAGGAAGAAGGGCCCGCGTACATTGGTGTCGAAGATCTGGTCGAAAAGCTCCTCCGAGGTCTCGACCAGCGAGCCGCGCGCCGAGGTGGCGGCGGCATTGACCAGCGCGTTCAGCGTGCCGAAATGCGCGATCGCCGTGTCGACGGCGCGCTTGCAGTCGGCGACCTTGGCGACATCGGCGCTGATGAAGATGGCGTCGACGCCGGCCTTCTTCAAAGCGGCAACCGCCTTGTCGCCCTTCTCCTGCGAACGCCCGATCAGCGCCAGCGCGCGGCAGCCCTCGTCGGCCAACGCCTCGGCGACGGCGAAGCCGATGCCCTGCGCGCCGCCGGTGACGATGGCGCGCGTTTCTGAATTGCGACCGGCCAAACCGCTCATCGCTGTGCTCCTGAAATCGAGTTCAAACGTTCAGTCGACGCGGACGGTCTTGCCCGTCTTGGCCGACTTCAGCGCCGCATCGGCCAGCTTCAGGGCCACAAGGCCGTCGGCTCCGCTTGGCGCCGCCTTCTTGCCCTTGGTTGCCGCGGCGATGAAGGCGGCGATCTCGTTGGAATAGGCGTCGAGGTAGCGAGTCATGAAGAAGTCATGCAGCGGCGGACGCGTATAGCCTTTCTCGTTGGCGAGCTCGATCGACACCGGCCGCTGGTTCTCGGCGGCGACCATGCCCTTGGAGCCATGCACCTCGATACGCTGGTCGTAACCATAGGTGGCGCGGCGCGAATTGGAGATGACGGCCTGCTTGCCCGACGCGGTCTCCAGGATGACGCTGACCGAGTCGAAATCGCCGGCCTCACCGATCTTCTTGTCGACCAGCACCGAGGCATGCGCGCTGACCGCCACCGGCTCCTCGCCGAGCAGGAAACGCGCCATGTCGAAATCGTGGATGGTCATGTCGCGGAAGATGCCGCCGGAGCGGGCGATGTAGTCGAGCGGCGGGGCGCCCGGATCGCGCGAGGTGATGGTGACCATCTCGACCGTGCCGATGGCGCCGTCGTCGATCGCCTTGCGCACGGCGGCGAAATGCGGGTCGAAACGGCGGTTGAAGCCGACCATCAGCGTCGCCTTGGCCTTCTCGACCACGGCCAGGCATTTCTCGACGCGCTTGACGTTCAAGTCGATCGGCTTCTCGCAGAAGATCGCCTTGCCGGCCTTGGCGAAACGCTCGATCAGGTCGGCGTGGGTGTCGGTCGGCGTGCAGATGATGACGGCGTCGATGTCCTTGGCCTTCTCGATGGCTTCGATGCTGCGCACTTCGGCGCCATAGGCCGAGGCCAAATCGCTCGCCGCCTTCTCGAAGGCGTCCGCCACGGCAACCAGTTTTGCATCGGGATTGGAGCCGACGGCGCGAGCATGGACCTTGCCGATGCGGCCGGCGCCGAGAAGAGCGAAGCGGATAGTCATGAATTGTCCTTTGAGGGTGGTTCTAAAACATGTCCGCGCCTGTCTGGCGCGGACGATTTGGTTTATCCCGTCGTGACGCCCGTCAGGCGGCCTGGAGTTCCGCCTGCCCGGTCTTGGCGCCGGTGATGTAGGCGACGATGTCGTTGCCGTCGGTGTCCTGCTTGCGCAGATTGGCGACGATCTTGCCGCGCCGGAAGACGACGATGCGGTCGACCAGGTCGAACACCTGGCGCATGTTGTGGCTGATCAGGATCAGCGGTTCGCCATTTGCCTTCAGCGTGCGGATGATGTTTTCGACCTGCGCCGTCTCCTGCACGCCAAGGGCCGCCGTCGGCTCATCCATGATGATCAGCTTGGAGGCGAAGGTCGCGGTGCGGGCGATCGCCACGCACTGGCGCTGGCCGCCCGACATGTGGCGGATGGTGCTGGAGAGGTTTGGGATCTTCACCGCGGTGCGGACCAGTGCCGCCTCGGTCGCCTTGCGCATGTACTTGCGATCGAGGATCGAGAACGGCCCGAGATTGAACAGCACCTTCTCGCGGCCGAGGAACAGGTTGGACGGCACGTCGAGATCGTCGGCGAGCGCAAGGTTCTGGAACACGGTCTCGATGCCCGCCTCGCGCGCTTCGATCGGTCCGGCGAAGTTCACTTCCTTGCCGTCGAACCAGACCTTGCCGTCGGTGCGCTGCTCGACGCCGGTGATCTGGCGCACGAAGGTCGACTTGCCGGCGCCGTTGTCGCCCATGATGGCGACATGCTCGCCCTTGCGCAGTTCGAAGTTCGCGCCTTCGAGAGCATGCACGCCGCCATAGCGCTTGGTCAGGTTTTCGGTTTTGAGAACGATGTCCGACATGGTCAAGCTCCTATCGCGCGGCGACGCTGGCGCCATTGATCGAGAACCACCGCGCCGACGATGATCACGCCCTTGACCATCTCCTGGTAGTAGGCGTCGAGGCGCAGGAAGGTGAAGCCGGAGATGATGACGCCGAAGATCAGCGAGCCGATGACGGTGCCGATGATCGAGCCGCGGCCGCCAGACAGCGAGACGCCGCCGATGACCGCCATGGCGATGGCGTCGAGTTCGTACATCACGCCCATGCCGGACTGGGCGGTGAGGTTCTTTGAGCACAACACCACGGCGGCGAGCGCGGCCAGGATGCTGGCGATGGCATAGACCAGCACCTTGTGGTTGGCGATCTTGATGCCGGACATGCGCGCGGCGTCCTCATTGGAGCCGATGGCATAACAGTGCTTGCCGTATTTGGTGTAGGTCAGGATCAGCTGGAACAGTATCGCCAGCGAGATGAAGATGACGACCGGCATCAGGCCCTTGCCGATGGCTGCGAAACCGTCGGTGGGAAACGAGATCGGCTGGCCCTTCGACCACCATTTGGCGATACCGCGCGCGGTGACCATCATGCCGAGCGTGGCGATGAAGGGCGGAATGCGCGTGTAGGCGATCAGCGCGCCATTGACCAGGCCGGCCAGCAGGCCGCAACCGATCGCGACAAGAACCGGAACGATCACCGGCAGGTCGGTCCAGCCGACGAACATCGCCTTGGGGTTCGGGTTGCCATTGACCGTCGACACCTGGGCGAAGCTCATGGCAATCATCGCGGTGGCGCCGACGACCGAACCGGACGACAGGTCGATGCCGCCGCAGATGATCACCTGGGTCACGCCGATGGCGATGATGCCGACGATCGACACCTGCAGGATGATGATTTCGAGGCGCTGCTGGTTGAAGATCGCATCGACATTGTCACGGGTGTTGAACAGGAAACTGTCGCCGAGAAAGACCCGGCCGATCAGCTCGAAAGCGCCGACGAGGATGATGAGCGCCAGGAAAACGTTGAATTCGGCAGGCCATGCACGTTTCTTCGCATCGTAGGTGAGACCGCCGACGCCATGGGATGTCTGTGCCACGTCTTTTCCTCCATCGGCCGCATGCGTCCTCCCGCCCGTACGGGCGGGAGGAAAGAAGGAGCGGCGCTGCTGTTCCGATTGAAGCGCCGCTCCGTTTGACGGCCTCAGTTCTTCTTCAGGAACTTGTCGATGTTCGCCGGCGTAACGAGCTGGAACGGCACATAGACCTTGTGCTCGACCTTCTCGCCCTTGGCGAGCTTCAGCGCCGCATCGAGCGCGCCGGCGCCCTGGCCGGCCGCGTCCTGGAAGACCGTCACGTCGAGATCGCCGGCCTGCATCGCGGCCAGCGCGTCCTGGGTGGCGTCGACGCCGCCGACGACCACCGTCTTCATGTCGATGTTGGCCGCCTTCATCGCCTGGATGGCGCCGATGGCGCTTTCGTCGTTGTTGGCGATGACGCCGTCAAACGGCTTGCCGGTCGACAGCCAGTTGGTCATCAGGTTCTGCGCCTGGTCACGGTCCCAGTTCGAGGTCTGCTTGTCGATGATCTTGATGAAGCTGCAGTCCGGCGTGGCGATCACTTCCTCGATGTCCTTGGTGCGCTGCACCGCGGCCTGGTTGGAAAGCTCGCCCATGATCACATAGACGTTGGCTTCCTTCTTGCCGGCTTCCTTGAACAGGCGGCAGGCTTCCTTGGTTTCCAGCGTGCCGGAATCGGCTTCGTTCGAGGCGACGAAGGCCTGGTTTTCGGGCAGCGAGTCGACGTTGACCGGTTCGCGGTTGACGTAGACGAGCGGGATCTTGGCCGCGGCGGCGGCATCCGACATCGCCTGGGTGGCCGAAGTGTCAACCGGGTTGACGATGATGGCGTCGACGCCCGAGGCGGCGAAGTTCTTGATCTGGTCAAGCTGCTTGGCGACATCGTTCTGCGCGTCCTCGACCTGCAGCTCGACGCCGTCCATGCCCTTGGCCTGCTCGATCATGCCGTTGCGCAGCACAGTGAGGAAGTTGTCGTCGAACTTGGCCATCGACACGCCAACCTTGGCGGCAAAGGCGGACGAACACATAAGCGCCGACAGCGCGACGCCCAAAAGCAGTTTCTTCATTGTATTTCTCCTCCACATTGGTGTCCGGCAGCACCGATCTTGCCCGGAATCCCCGATCTCCCGAGGAATCTCTCCCGCTTTCCATTCCGGTTCCGGAGGGCGCCCTTTGCGTGATGGAACGCCAAATCCTCTGTTTGAAACAGATGTTCCGGAACGAAAGAACCAAAATACCCAGTTTGTGAAATATTTATTCCATTTCTGGCGACGACGTCAAGGGCGAATCGGAAGCCGGACGCCGGATTTTCGGACCCGCCTGATAGATTCTATCATTTTCGCTGGTCGGCGCGCCGGCACGCGCATTGCCGGTGCGGCTAGATGTTTTCCGGCAGATAGATGTCGAAGGGCAGGAAGGTCTGGCCAGGCGCGTTGGCGGCGCCAGCCTCGATGGCATGCGCCATCAGATCGACAAGCTCGCGGCAGAGCGCGGCGAGCGGCGTGGAGATGACCATGGTGAGGATGTTGTCGGCCAGCGCCGCGCGCGACTCTGCATTGATCTCGTTGCAGACGACGACCGGCATATGTGCGGGTCGCGCGGCCCGTAGCGCCGAGACCGCGCCTTCCATGCCACCACCGGCGACATAGCAGCCGGCGAGGTCCGGATGCCGGGCAAGAAGATCGATCATCGCATCGTGGGTCACCTGGTTCGCTTCCAGGTTGACCAGAGTCTCCATCACGGTGAATTGCGGGGCATGCTCGCGGAAGAAGGAGCGGAAGCCAATCTCGCGCAGTTCATGACCATGGAAGCGATGGCTGCCGACGAAAAGGGCGACCTTGCCGGGCTTGCTGGCCGCCTTGGCGATCATCCAGGCCGCGGTGCGACCAACCTTGCGGTTGTCGAGACCGACATAGCCCTCGCGGATGCCGGCGGCGAAGTCGGACAGCAGGGAGAACACCGGCACGTTCCTGGCCTTCAGGGCCTCCACCGTCGCTGTCAGCGTCGGGTGGTCGGGACCGACGACGGCCACGGCCCTGGATTTCGCGGCCAGCCTGCGTGTCTCGGCGGCGATCTCGTCGGCGGCCAGTGACGCGGCGAAATCGATCGTCGCGACGCCGCGAAAGCGCTGCGATTGCGAGACCGCAAGTTCCAGCTCGCGCGCGAAATCGCCGTAGAAGACATCATTGCCGCGCAACAGCAGAAAGCCCAGCCGGTATTCCGGCAATTCCTGGCGCATGCGCTGCCTGATCAGTCCCGCGGCGTGATAGCCGATCTCGGTCGCAGCCTCATAGACGCGGCGCGCCGTTTCCTCCTTCACCGGCAGGCGGTTGTTCAACACGCGATCGACGGTGGCAACGCTGACACCGGAGACGCGCGCCAGATCGGTGATGGTCGGCCGCTTTGCCATGAGCACTCCCTAGCTTGCCGAGTCAGTTTACCTCATTCTGATATGAAATGATAGAAACTATCTTTCTGATATTGAGACTATCATGGCTTGGGGCTATTTTGCATTTCGACGCCGACCGTGCACGCGCCCACACCTTACGCGAGGGCTGAGCCGTGAGGCGCTGATGGAGGAAGCGATGACGGCAATGATGGACGCGGCGCCATCCCGGCGCGACTACAGCCTGGTCGGCCGCGACGCCAGGCTGGCGGTCGAGAACGGTCTCTCGGCGGCCGAGTGGTACCACACCGACATCCCGCGCAAGCAGATGAAGGAACTGATGCAGCGCTCGGACCAGCCGGCGATCCGCGACACCATCATCTGGCTCGGCGCCCTGATCCTCAGCGGGGCTGGCGGCGCCTGGTTCTGGGGCAGCTGGTGGTGCGTGCCGTTCTTCTTCGTCTACGGCACCCTCTACGGCTCCTCGACGGACTCCCGCTGGCACGAATGCGGCCACGGCACAGCCTTCCGCACGCAGTGGATGAACGATGCCATCTACCAGATCGCCTGCTTCATGATCATGCGCAACCCGGTGACCTGGCGCTGGAGCCATACGCGCCACCACACCGACACCATCATCGTCGGCCGCGATCCGGAAATCTCCGTGATGCGGCCGCCGGACCTGATCCGCACGGCACTGGCCTTTGTCGGCGTCCTCGACGCCTGGCATGCGATGAGCGACATGCTGCGCAACGCGGCCGGCAACATCAGCGCGGCTGAAAAGACCTTCATTCCCGAGCAGGAGCAGCCGAAGGCGATCCGCATCGCCCGCATCTGGACGGCGATCTATGCCGCCACGATCGCGTCGGCGTTCTATTTCGACTCGTTCCTGCCGCTGATGCTGGTCGGCCTGCCCAGGCTCTACGGCGCCTGGCATCACGTCATGACCGGGCTGCTGCAGCATGGCGGCCTGGCCGACAACGTCATCGACCACCGCCTCAACAGCCGCACCGTCTACATGAATCCGATCAGCCGGTTCATCTACTGGAACATGAACTACCACGTGGAGCACCACATGTTTCCGATGGTGCCCTATCACGCGCTGCCCAGGCTGCACGAGTTGATCAAGCACGACCTGCCGACGCCGACGCCGTCGATCCTGGCCGGTTACCGCGAGATGATCCCGGCCTTCCTGCGCCAGCTTCGCCACGAAGACTATTTCATCAAGCGGGAGCTGCCGCCGACGGCCCGCCCCTATCGCGAGGATCTGCACAGCGATCATCCAACGGCTGCTGCGGCCGAATGACCGGCCCAGGCGCGCCGAACAATCCAATTCGCTGGAGGACGACATGAGTGACTGGGTCGAGGCCTGCGCGGCCGGAGACATCGACGAGGAAGACGTCATGCGGTTCGACCATGGCGGCCGTACCTTCGCCATCTATCGCAGCCCGGACGACGAATACTTCGCGACCGATGGGCTGTGCACGCATGAGAAGGTGCATCTGGCTGGTGGACTGGTGATGGACGACATCATCGAGTGCCCGAAGCACAATGGCCGCTTCAACTACAAGACCGGCGACGCCAGGGGCGCCCCGGTCTGCGTCAACCTCAAGACCTATCCGGTCAAGGTCGACGCCGGCAAAGTCCTCATTCAGATCGGGTGATCGCGATGTCCAGGGGAATGGTCGTCATCGGCGCCGGCGAATGCGGCGGGCGCGCCGCGCTCGCCTTGCGCGACCTCGGCTTCGAGGGCGCGGTGACACTGATCGGCGACGAGCCGCACCTGCCCTATGAGCGGCCGCCGCTGTCGAAGGAGGCGATGACCGGCGAGGCGCCGGCAATCAAGGCGATCACCAGCGAGGAGCTTCTGGCCGAACGCTCGATTCAGCACATCCGTTCGGTGCGCGCCGTGACGATCGACCGCGCCGCGCATCTCGTGCGCCTGTCGGACGATTCTTCGCTGCCCTACGACAAGCTGTTGCTGGCGACCGGCTCGCTGCCGCGCAAGCTGCCGATGCCGGGGCTGGGCGAACGCTGTGTCTATCTTCGGACCTTCAACGACGCGCTGGCCATCCGCGCGCATCTCAATCCAAGAAACCGCGTCGCCATCATCGGTGGCGGTTTCATCGGGCTGGAGCTTGCCGCTTCGTCGCGCAAGCTCGGCGCCACGGTCACGGTCATCGAGGCGCAGCCGCGCATCCTGATGCGCGGCGTGCCGGCCGAGATCGCCGCGGTGATCCACGCGGCGCATGAGGCCGAAGGCGTGACCATCCTCGCCGGCCAGGGCATCGAAGCGATCGCCGATAACGGTGCCGAGGTGCGCATCACGCTTGCTGGCGGACGGCAGATCGTCGCCGACCTTGCCGTGATCGGCATCGGCGCCGTGCCGGTGACCGTACTTGCGGCGGAGGCGGGGCTTACGATCGACAATGGCATCGCGGTCGATGCCGAGCTGCGGACCGCCGACCCCGACATCTTCGCCGCCGGCGATTGCTGCTCGTTCCCGCTTGCCGTCTATGGCGGCCGCCGGGTGCGGCTGGAGGCCTGGCGTAATGCGCAGGAGCAGGGCGCGCTGGCGGCGAAGAACATGCTGGGCGCCGGCGAGGTGCATGCCGCCGTGCCCTGGTTCTGGTCGGATCAGTACGGGCTCACGCTGCAGATCGCCGGACTTTCCGACGAGGGCAAGAGCATGGTGCGCCGCGACCTCGACGACGGCGCCTTCATCCTGTTCCACCTGGCGGACGATGGACGGCTGGTGGCGGCGAGCGGCATCGGTCCGGGCAATGCGGTGGCGCGCGATATCCGTCTGGCGGAAATGCTGATCGCCAAGCGCGCGGCGCCGGCGCGCGAGGCGCTCGGCTCGCAAACGATCAAGCTCAAATCGCTGTTGGCGGCGTGAAGCATAGGGGAAGATGCCGGCATCTCGTGGGCATGAGGGGGATCAAGAAATGGCACGCAACAGACCGACGGTCGCCGACCTGCAAGCATTGAAGGGCAAGCGTCAGCTGTCCAAGCTGCGCGTCTTCTCGCTGGAAGAAGCGGAAGCCGCCGAACGCGCCGGCATCGACATCATCTCGGTTACCTATGACCTGATCTTCGACCCGCGTTTCCGCGACGCCGCGCCGACCTGCTTCGCCATTCCGGGCGACGAGCAGGCGAAGATGGGCGCCACCACCGACGAGATCCTGCGCACGGCGGTGAAGCTGCGCGCGGCGAGCGCCGATGCGATGTACTGCTCGGCCAGCCTGCAGACGATCCGCCGGCTGCGCGACGAGCACATCCCGGTCTGCGGCCATGTCGGCCTGATCCCGGCGCATTCGACCTGGACCGGCGGCTTCAAGGCAGTTGGCAAGACCGCGGAGAGCGCCACTTTCGTCTGGAAGCAGGTCAAGGACCTCGAGGCGGCCGGCGCCTTCGCCGCCGAGATCGAGGTGGTGCCGGCCGAAGTGGCGAGCGCGATCTCGCGGCGCACGCCGCTGATCATGATCTCGATGGGCGCCGGCGCCGGCTGCGACGCCCAGTATCTGTTCTCGGAAGACGTGCTTGGCACCAATCGCGGCCGCTATCCGCGCCACGCCAAGCGCTACCGCGACCTCGCGGCGGAGTTCGACCGCATCCAGAACGAGCGCATCGCCGCCTTCCGCGAATATGCCGCCGATATCCAGTCCGGGGCCTATCCGGAACCGCGCCACATGGTCGAGGTGGACGCGCAAGAATTGCGCAAGTTCGAGGCATTTCTCGAAGCAGAAGGCTAAAGGGTCCGAACCCGAGGCGGCTAGAACAGCGCCTTAAGCTCATCCAGCTTATCGTTGACCAGCCAGCCGTAATAGTTTTCCTCGGGCAGTTTTTCCGGCTCGCCGGCGGCGCGGCGCTTCTCGTTCTCGGCCTTCAGCGCAAAGGCGCGCTGCTCGGGATTGCCGACATTGTAGAGCGTCGCCGTGAGGCCGGGATTGTCCGAAATGTCGAAGCCGGCGATGCTCCTATAGGCATCGATCGACGTCCTGATCGTCGCCGCGACGTAAGCCAGCGTCAGGTCCGGGTCCATAATGGTCTTGTAGACCGTGTTCGGATCGCCGACGTCGAGCTTCGGCAGGCCGGAGACCTTGTGCACGAGATCGCCCATCTGCAGCGCGGTCAGCGGATTGAGCTGGCCGAGGCCGAAGGTCTGGCCGGCATAATAGGGCTGGAAGAAGGTGGCGCCGAAGCGGTCGTCGGGGAAGCTTTCGCCGCCGACGCTCTTGCCGCGGAAGGAATGGTTCCAGACCTGTTCGCGGCATTCCCAGAGGTCGTAGCTGTCGGTCATGCCGGCGCATTTCCTGAATTCGGGCCGCGCAACGAAATCGCTGATGTCCTCGCCGTCATAGGCGAAGGAGAGCTTGCTCGACAGATAGGAGATCGCCTTGACGTAGTAGGTCTGCAGTCGGTCGTAGGCGTCGACATTGTAGGTGTGCTCGCCGACGATGGCGCCGACGATGTGGATCGGGTCGATGCCATAGGCGGCGGCCTCCTTCCTGATCTTGGCGCGCAGATCGGCGTCGCTCTGCAAGAGCGCGTAGACCTTGCGGTATTTGGCCTGGAAGGTGGTGTTGGTGGCTTGCGTCCGCCGGCTGGAGGCGCCGGGGATGTCGGGCTGGACGGCGTTGCGGTTCCCCGGCGGCACCAGGGTCTGCGCGTCGGCCACGGCCACAGCTGCCGCCATAGCCAGGCCGAGAAGGAGAAGAAGCCTTTTTTTCATGCGCCGCCGCCCGCTAAAGCGCATCGCGGTCGGAACGATCCCGCAATGCGCCTTAAGTTGTTGTCTTCCATGCGTGCCCAAGCCGCTCGACCGTTTGGGCCTGCCCGAGTCGCCGGGCAAACTAGGTAAAGCCGGTGGGAGAGTCGAGAGAAGCCCACCTCCCGCCAGGGCGAAAGCTGGCCAGATGCTTCCATTTGGCCACACCTTGCCCGCCATGCCTTGCCCGCCCGAAGCCGAGGCCTTGCCCAGCGCTATCCTTACAGGATGAATCTGGACAAATCCGTGTTCCTCGAGAGGTCGCCGACATGCTTTTGCACATAGGCGGCGTCGATGGTGACGGTCGTGCCGTTGCGGTCCGGTGCGTCGTAGGAGATCTCGTCCAGCACCCGCTCCATCACCGTCTGCAGGCGTCTTGCGCCGATATTCTCGACGCTGGCGTTGAGATCGACGGCGATGCCGGCCAGCGAATCGATAGCGTCGTCGGTGAAAGCCAGCTCGACGCCTTCGGTCTTCATCAGCGCGACATACTGCTTGATCAGGCTCGCCTCGGTCTCGGTCAGGATGCGGACGAAGTCCTCCTTCTCCAGCGCTCGCAGCTCGACACGGATCGGCAGGCGGCCCTGCAGTTCCGGCAAAAGGTCGGACGGCTTCGACACATGGAAGGCGCCCGAGGCGATGAACAGGATGTGGTCGGTCTTCACCGGGCCGTATTTCGTCGCCACCGTCGTGCCCTCGACCAGCGGCAGCAGGTCGCGCTGCACGCCCTCGCGCGAAGGCCCGCCCGAAATGTCGCTTCGGGCCGCGATCTTGTCGATCTCGTCGAGGAAGACGATGCCGTCATTTTCCGTCGCGTCGAGCGCTCGCCGTATCACCTCGTCCTGGTCGAGCAATTTGTCGGACTCATCATTGACCAGCAGCGCGTAGGAATCGCGCACCGTGGTCTTGCGGCTCTTGGTCTTGCGGCCGCCCATCGCCTTCGACAGCATGTCGTTGATGTTGAGCACGCCGATATTGCCGCCCGGCATGCCAGGGATCTCGAAGCCGGGCATGCCGCCGGTGCCGGTGTCGGCCACCTCGATGTCAATCTCCTTGTCGTCCAGCTCGCCGTCGCGCAGCTTCTTGCGGAAGCTATCGCGCGTGGCCGGGCTCGCCGTCTTGCCGACGAGGGCTTCCAGCACGCGTTCCTCGGCATTGATCTGGGCGCGCGCGGCGACGTCCTCGCGCATCTTCTCGCGCGCCAGGCCGATGGCGACCTCGACGAGGTCGCGCACGATCTGCTCGACGTCGCGGCCGACATAGCCGACCTCGGTGAACTTGGTCGCCTCGACCTTGACGAAGGGGGCGCCGGCGAGGCGGGCCAGGCGGCGCGAGATCTCGGTCTTGCCGACGCCGGTCGGGCCGATCATCAGGATGTTCTTCGGCATCACCTCTTCGCGCATCTGGCCTTGCAGCTGCTGGCGGCGCCAGCGGTTGCGCAGGGCAATCGCCACGGCGCGCTTGGCGTCCTTCTGGCCGATGATGAAGCGGTCGAGTTCCGAAACGATTTCGCGGGGAGAGAAGGTGCTCATGTCACTAAAATTCCACTTTGCCACTGCTTGATGGACTCGAACGGATGCAGCAGCATGATCACGTTGAGCGTCAGATTGTCCCGGATGATGTAGCCCGTGCCGAGCTCGAAGATGAGGGCCAGGGCAACGACCACCCATATAGGAAGCTTTCGCGCCATCACAAATCCCAGCACCATGGCCAGGGTGTCCGACACCGAGTTGATGATCGAGTCGCCGTAATAGTCGAGCGAAATGGTGCCGGCGCGGTAGCGCTCGATGATGAAGGGGCTGTTCTCCAGAAGCTCCCAGCCGCCCTCGATGAGGACGGCAAAGGCGAGCCTCAGCCCGATCGGCGAACGCGGGAAGAGGAACCGTGCCAGCGCGTAGAACAGGAAGCCATGGATGATGTGCGATGGCGTGTACCAGTCCGAAATGTGCTGGGAGTTCTCCGAGCTCTGCACCACGCCGTGCCACAGCTTGACATAGCCGCAGGTGCAGATCGGCGGATGGCCCATGCCGTAGAGGACGCCGGCCTGGAAGATGAGCAGGGCCAGCACGAGCAGAAGCCCCATGCGCCAGCTGTCCTCATAGGCCGAAAGCGTCCTGTCCTCGCCGGATGCGTTCATCTGCTTCAGTCCCCCTCTTCCATGTCGCCTTCGGCCGCATCGACGGCCATCAGCACGACGTCCCCATATTGCGATTGCCTGCGGCCGATCGGCCTGAAACCCGCCTTCTCATAGGCGCGGATTGCCCGGCCATTGTCCGGATGCGGATCGATGATGACGCGCGGCGCCCCTTCCTCGAAAAGCTGCTCGACGAACTGCCGCACGATGGCCGAACCATGGCCGACGCCGACCAGCTCCGCCGGGCCGATCGACAGGTCGATGCCAAGCGTGCCGAACGGCTGGTCGGCATAGGGGTGATCGTCCTCCAGATGCGGATCGTAGCTCTGTAGGTAGGCGATCGGCCGGCCGTCGAGCTCGACGATCAGCGGCTCGACCGAAACCGAGTCGATGTGCTCGCGGATCTCGGCGATCTCCTTTTCCGGATCGTCCCACCATTCGGCGACATGCGGCGCGGCCAGCCAGCCGGCGATCATCGGCAGGTCCTTTTCCACAACCGGCCGGAAATCGTAGCTGTTTTCCTGGTCGACCATGATCTTGTCCAAAAACCGGTTCCCACTTTTGGGATCATGGTCGGCCGCCTCAGGCGGCATCGAGCGTTTCGATGACGAAGTTGCTGTTGGTGTAGACGCAGATGTCGGCGGCGATCTGCATCGCCTTGCGGGCGATCTCCTCGGCGTCCTTGTCGGTGTCCATCAGTGCGCGGGCAGCCGCCAGCGCGTAGTTGCCGCCGGAGCCGATGGCCATGACGCCATGTTCGGGTTCGAGCACGTCACCGGTGCCGGTCAGGGCCAGCGAGACCGATTTGTCGGCCACCAGCATCATGGCTTCCAGCCGGCGCAGATAACGATCGGTGCGCCAGTCCTTGGCGAGCTCGACGCAGGCGCGAGTCAGCTGGTCGGGATATTGCTCGAGCTTGGCTTCGAGGCGCTCCAGAAGCGTGAAGGCATCGGCGGTGGCGCCGGCAAACCCGGCAATGACGTTGCCGCCCGTGCCGATGCGGCGCACTTTCCTGGCATTGCCCTTCATGATGGTCTGGCCAAGGCTGACCTGGCCGTCGCCGGCGATCACAACCTTGCTGCCCTTGCGCACTGTCACGATCGTCGTGGCGTGCATGGTCAGTTCATTCGACATTTTCTGCTCCGATTCGCGCCATCCCAATAAGGCGATTGGCACGGTACGAGTGATTTTGATCGGCCATATGTATGCATGGGGTGGGCGATTGCAAACCACATGCCGGCCAGCCCGATACCGCATGGGAATGGCAACTGGCAATCGCTGGATCATGCTGCTAGAAGGCTCTCGTTTTCAAGCATATGGGCGTTTGCTGCCTGCGCGCTGCCGCACGCCGCAATGCTCTGGACAAGGAATTGATCATGCCGACGCGTTCCGCCGAAGCCAGCCGCAAGACCAAGGAAACCGACATTTCGGTGTCGGTCCATGTCGACGGTTCCGGCAAGTCGGACATTTCGACGGGGGTCGGCTTCTTCGATCATATGCTCGACCAGCTGTCGCGCCATTCGCTGATCGACATGACGGTGAAGGCCAAGGGCGATCTGCACATAGACGACCACCACACGGTCGAGGATACCGGCATCGCACTCGGCCAGGCGCTGGCCAAGGCGCTGGGCGAGCGGCGCGGCATCATGCGCTATGCCTCGATCGACCTTGCGATGGATGAGACGCTGACCAGGGCAGCGATCGACGTCTCGGGCCGGCCGTTCCTGGTCTGGAACGTGACCTTCTCGTCGCCCAAGATCGGCACGTTCGACACCGAGCTGGTGCGCGAATTCTTCCAGGCGCTGGCGCAGAACGCCGGCATCACCCTGCATGTTACCAACCACTACGGCGCCAACAACCACCATATCGCCGAGACCTGCTTCAAGGCGGTGGCGCGGGCGCTGCGTTCCGCGCTCGAGCGCGACCCGCGCCAGCCGGACGCCGTGCCGTCCACCAAGGGATCTCTGAAAGGGTAGGCGATGGCCATCTATGTCGTGATGGAGCCGCCGGCGGGCACCAGAAAAGCCGATGAGACGACCTTCGTCCGCGACGGCTTCACCTGGCTCGGCTTCCTGGCCTCACCGCTGTGGCTCGCCTGGCACCGGCTGTGGATCGAGGCGGCGCTGACCTTTGTCGTCATGGCCATCCTGTCGATGCTCGGCGAGAAGCTCGGGCTTGCCTGGGCCGGCTCGGCTCTGTCGCTGCTGGTCTCGCTCTATGTCGGGCTGGAGGGCCAAGGCCTGCGCATCGCGGCGCTGCGCCGCCGCGGCTGGCGCGAATGGGGCGTTGTCGAGGCCGACAGGCTGGACGGCGCCGAGACGCGTCATGCGCTGGAGACTGACGCGCAGCCAGACGAGCAGGTGCCCGCGCCGCGCATCGTGCCGGACGCCGCCCTCGCCCGACCGGCGCAGACCGGCATGGCGCTGGGGCTGACCCACACGCCGGGAAGGCCCTGACATGCGGGTTGCGATCATCGACTATGGCTCGGGCAATCTGCGCTCGGCCACCAAGGCCTTCGAGCGCGCCGCGCGCGAGGCGGGCGTTGCCGCGACAATCGAGCTCACCGCGGACGCCGAGCGCGTCCGCACCGCCGACCGCATCGTGCTGCCTGGCGTCGGCGCCTATGCCGACTGCGCCGCCGGCCTCAAGGCCGTCGCCGGCATGTGGGAAGCAGTGGAAGAGGTGGCGATCGCCAAGGGGCGGCCATTTCTCGGCATCTGCGTCGGCATGCAGCTAATGTCGGAACGCGGGCTGGAAAAGACCGTCACCAGGGGCTTCGGCTGGATCGCGGGCGACATCAAGGAGATCGCGCCAGCCGACCCGGCGCT